>JAGBDN010000053.1 GCA_017937485.1 Thermoguttaceae bacterium | reverse complement strand
GTAAAATATCGTTTAAAACTCAACGCAACGCTTAACGCCGCGCCCTGTTTTAAGCAACTTCAACGATTTCTCAACCGTTAAACTTTCGTCATTTTCACCGACCGTCAAGGTCGCGTTTTTTTGCTCGCCGCTCTCATCGAAGCGACTCACATATCTTAGCGCTGTTTTCGTTTTCGTCAAGAGCTTTTTTGAAAAATTTTTATTTTCGTTTTCGCTTTTGACTTTCCGCTCGAAAGCGGTCGGCGATGGTTGTCGTCGCGGTCATTACCGGCGACAGGTAAGAATATACCCCAAGAAAGAAAAACCGCAAGAGGCTTTTTCGAAAAATTTTCGAGAAAACTTTTCTTTTTGAGTTTTTCTCACCGTTTTCGTTTAAAAAGTCGACGGCGATCTCTATTTTCGACCTCCGTCGACCCTTTTTATCCCTCTAAATCCCCTATATTATCGCGAGTATTTTCGCCTCGATAACACGTGTTCTTCAACTGCGTTCATTTCTTGACGCGATTTCCTCATTTTTCCCAAACGAAAAGCGTTCCGTGTCCCGGCAAAATCCAGAACCCGGCCTCACGCTCCGCTTCGTCGACCGGACGCGCGACGCCGTCGACCGGAGAGACAATCTTCAACGTCGAAAAGCCGTCCGGTTTCGCGAACTTTACTTTCGTCGACGTTCCGAAGTTCAGGTTGACGACCATCGCCGCGATCGAGTCGCCGCCTTTTTGGGCAAATTCGCCGACCATCAATTTCGGCGTTTCCCCTTCCGCGTAAACGCCTTGCGACGAGAACGCCGCCGTCAAACCGGGCAAAACGTTCGTCGGCAGGGACGGCAAACCGTCGGTTTCGGTTATCCCGACCGCCGTCGAGCGCCACTTCTTAAGGTAAAGCCCGAGCGCCTTCGCTTGAGCGTTGATTTCGCGCATGTACGTCCAAGAAAGCGTTTTGTTCCCGTTTTTATCGATCGGCGAACTATGCCAGCCGAGCGGGTAATAGAGGAACCACGTCAGCCCCTCCGCTCCGGCGGCCAACGCCGTGTACGCTTGACACGCGTAACGAGCGGGCGTCGGCGGCGACGAATCCTTCATAATACACAAACTCGACCCAATATACCAAAACGGCAGCCCGTACTTTTGCGCGACTTCCCGCACTTCGAACAAGTCGTCGAAATGACTGCGCCCTCGTTTCCAATCGCGCAAATCTTCCGAATACTCGATCATATAATTGTCGTAACTCAAGAACTGCGGCTTCACCTCTTGCACGAAGCGCTCCAAATACTCGCGGTACGACCGAGTTCCCATCTGCGAGTCGACGTCGGCGCCGATCGTCGACGCGTACCCCGGATACAGATTAATATAAGCGAGCTTCCCCGGCGCGTATTTCTTGATCGCCGCGACCGCCGCCAACGAACGAAAATGATACGCGCCCGGCTCGTCGGTGATCGAGTACCCCAACACCGTCGGGTCGTTCTTTGTCGTCTCGACGCGAGCTTTGATTTTCGCGTCGATTTCCGCTAATTTGGCGCTAATTTCCTCCTCCGAAAGCGGACGTTCGTCGAACCGCTCGACGTTCGCTTCGAGGATGCACTTCAAACCGAGTTTGCGGCAAATCTCGACGTCGTCGACGTTTCCGATAAACGCCGACATCGTGAAACCGCACTCGGCCATACTCGCGATCCCCTCCGGAATCGGTTGATATTCCGCGCCCCAATGCGCTAGATGATCCCAAGGAAAGAGGGGAAAAAAGTCGTCCGGCAAGACGAGCGGTTCGAGCCCAAGCGACTCGGCGGTCGCGTTCGGGTCGAACGTCGGCGCTTCGTTTTGCGCGACTTGCGCCGTTTTCTCATCTTTCGCATTTTCGCCGTTTTGACCGTCTTGCGCCCAAGCGAAACCGGCGATGCCAGTTCCGAGCGCGAACGCGAGCGCCGTCGACGCTCGTTTCTTCCAACGTCCGTTTTTCATCGTAAATTCTCCGCTTTCAACGTTTGCAAAATCAACCGCCGCTTAAACGGTCTTCGTCGTCGGACGCGAAACGCCCTTGCGTCGCCCGCCCGCGCCGCTATTATACCCGAACGCCCGCCGCGACGCCAACGTTTTTTCGCCGCCGCGCGTCGTTTTTGCGAAATTTAAAAAATTCGAGAAAAATTTTATTTTTCCCCTTTACGCGCCGCGCCGTTGAGTTATAATATCGGTGTCGATTAAAGAAACGACGTTTTTTGATCGCGGGATGGAGCAGCTGGTAGCTCGCGAGGCTCATAACCTTGAGGTCGTAGGTTCAAGTCCTACTCCCGCAACTAATTAAGCGCGCCAAACGCGATTGGCCGTTTGATGTTTTTGACGAATTTAGTTCGTCGTTTTTGATCGCGGGATGGAGCAGCTGGTAGCTCGCGAGGCTCATAACCTTGAGGTCGTAGGTTCAAGTCCTACTCCCGCAACTGAAAAGCCGTCGAGAAATCGACGGTTTTTTTTATTTCTTGCGTAAATTCCTTTTACCGTTGTTAGCGTTTCCGGTTCAAAACGCGGAAACGTCGGCAAATCGTTCGAAATTTGGGTAATTTGCGACGTCTATCGCAATAAAAATAAACGTCGTTCCTCTCGCGAACGCTCTCGACTTCGTCGGGTTTTAAGACCTAACCGCAAAAAGTTCCGCGTCGGCTTGACGTTTTACGCGCCTCGTTGGGCCTGTCAAAAATTCCTTTTTTGCCGACCGTTTTTCCGTTTTTTCGAAACCTTCCCCCCGACAATCCCGCAAATTTTAAAACGAAAACTTTCCGCTTAGAATACGCCGCGTTGCGTTCGCGTTAGTTTATTAATTATAATCGATCGAAACGCAAAATCCGACCGCTCCCCAACCCGACGTCTCGTCTTCCCCCTCTCTAAACGAACGACGGCTTTCATCCGATTCGCCTCTTTTCGCGTTTCCGCCGCTCGATCGACGCGTCCGCCGTCGACCGTCGTTTCAACGTCGCCGCAAAATTTCACCGCGTTCGCCGTTTCAAGTTCGACGTTTTGATTTTAAACGCGGTCGACGGACGCTTTAAAATAAAAGTTTTGCGCAAACTACGTCGACTTTTCAAGCGAACGCCCCGCCATAAGTCGCATTGTCGGAGCCCGCAAGGCGGCGATTCGGTAAAAATTCTCGCAAATTTTTTGAACGGCGTTGCGCGACGGTCGACGGCGCGGTATAATCGACGGCGCGGCGCGGATCGTTAAGCGCCGTAAAATGACGTCGTCGCTTCAAACGATCGTTTTAATCACCCGTTTTCACGAAAGTCTCGAAAATGAATTTCCGTTCGAAACATTTTTTGTCGCTCGCTCTTTGCTGCGCGCTCGCCGCTCATTTC
>JAGBDN010000052.1 GCA_017937485.1 Thermoguttaceae bacterium | reverse complement strand
TATTATTGGAAATAAAACTGGTTTTTGTGTCGTTATTGGTTCATTACGCGCGGATGATAAGGGGCTTTTATGTTGTTCAATTTTGGAAAAACGGGAAATCGTAATAAAACCGTCGACGGCGCGAGTCCGACGCCGGACGTCCGCGACGACGCAGCGCTCGAAATTGTTAGCGTCGACGCGGTTGAAACGCAAGAAAACAACGCGACGGAAGACGTTTGCGACGCGGCGTCCGAAAACGCCAATCCCGTCGGCGAGGAAATAAACGTCGGCGACGTCGCATCAATAGCGACGGCGGAAGCGGCGGTCGTCGTCGAATCGGCGGAAACAAACGCCGCGTCCGAAAGCGTCGAAGAAACGTCCGACCTCGAAGCGAACGAGAACGAAAACGCATCGGAAACGAGCGCGCCGAAAACGGACGAAACCGTCGCGGCGCTAAACGAGTTGCTCGAAATCGCGACGGCGCTGCGGCAAGATTTCGACGTTAAGTTCAAGTTCGACAAGAAGAAAGAAGAGCAAGTCGACCGACTTTACGAGGAGTGCAAGGCGTATCGCGACGATATTTTTTGGTCGCTCAAGAAGGATTTGATTCTCGACCTCGTTCGGGAAATCGACGAAATTGAGAAGCGCGCGGCCTTCTTTGAAAAGGAAGAGCGAACGCCGGAACTGTGCGAAAAACTGCTGAAATTTGTTCGCGACACCGCCGAGAATCTCCGTTTCGCGCTCGAACAACACGACGTTTACGCTTACCGCGCTCCGGCGGGGTCGCGCTTCGATCCGTCGCGCCAACGAGCGTTGGAAACGAAACCGACGACCGACGAAACGCTCGACAAAACGATCGAAACGCTCCGAAGCGGGTTCGATTACGAAGCGCCGGACGGGAAAAAGCGAAACGTCCGTCGGGAAATCGTTTACGTCTATAAATACGAACCGTCCAAGGAAGACTACAAGGCGTCGACCGACGACGCGACGGAAGCGATCGAGCCCGCCGCGGTCGAGGAAACGGGAGGCGAAACGTCCGCCGCGCCTGTCGAAACGACCGCGTCGAACGAAAGCGAAACGAACGACCGTTAAACAAAATCTCCGAAAACTAACGCATTAAGAATAATTGGGTTAGAGTTGCAATGAGCGCCGAAAAAAGAATTTACGGAATCGACTTGGGAACCACTTACTCCGCGATCGCTTACGTCGACGAGTTCAATCAAGCGGAGATTATTCCAAACTCCGACAACGAACGGGTTACGCCGTCGGTCGTTTTTTTCGAATCGCCGACGAATATCATCGTCGGCAGCGTCGCCAAAGAGGCCGCGAAACACGATTCGGAGGCGGTCGTCGATTTTGTAAAACGCCAAATGGGAACGGATTACGCGTTTCATTACGAAGGCGTCGACTACAAGCCGGAGGAAATTTCGAGCTATATCCTTCGTCGCCTTGCCGAGGACGCGAAAAAAACGGGCGAACACGACGTGAAAGACGTCGTGATCACCTGTCCGGCCTACTTCGGCGAAGCGGAGCGGAACGCGACGCGCTTAGCGGGCGAACTGGCCGGGCTTAACGTGTTGCAAATCCTTGACGAACCGGCCGCGGCGGCGCTCTTTTACGGCCTGAATTGTCGCGGCGAACGGAAAAACGCGATCGTCTACGACCTTGGCGGCGGCACGTTCGACGTTTCGGTCGTTTCGGTCGACGACGCGGAGATTAAAATCGTCTGCACGGACGGCGACCATCGTCTCGGCGGCAAAGATTGGGACGACGCGCTCGTCCGTTTTCTCGTTTCCGAGTTCGAAAATTCGACCGGAATCGAGAACATATTGGACGATCCGGAAACGAGTTACGACTTGCGATACGACGCCGAAAAAGCGAAGCAAACGCTGACGAAGCGCGATTCGACGAAAGCGCGCGTTTCGAGCGGCGGGGAGCGGCTGAACGTCGAGATTACCCGAGAACGCTTCGAAGAGTTGACGCGAGATTTGGTCGACCGAACGGTCGATTTTACGCGTTCCGTCTTGGAAACCGCGAAAACAAAAGGAGTTGAGAAAATCGACGCGTTCCTGTTGGTCGGCGGTTCGACGCGCATGCCGATGATCGAAGCCCGCGTCCGCGAAGCGTTCGCCGAGTCGCTCGGGTGCGAGCCGCAACAGTTCGAAGTCGACGAAGCCGTCGCCAAGGGCGCCGCGCTCTTCGGGCAATGCCGCCATATCAAAATCGCGCTCGAAGAAAAAGCGCAAGAGCTTGTCGGCAAATCGTTTGAGGAGTTGACCGAGCGCGAACGCGAAACGGTCGTCGACCAAACGAGCGCCGAACAAGGCGTGTCGAGCGAATACGTCTTGGAAACGTCGAAAACGTCGATAACGACCGTCGCGACCAAGAGTTACGGGATTCGAGCGAAAAAAGACGGCGTTCCGGTTGTTCGCAACCTGATCGCGCGTCAAACGCCGACGCCGACGGTCGCGTCGCAGATTTTCTTCACCGAAGACGCCGACGCCGAATGTATCGAACTGCGCGTTTTCTCCAATAATTCGAGCGACGCCGACGCTCCGCTCGAGGAATCCGTTGAAATCGGAACCGCGACGCTCGAGTTGCCGCCGGGCTTGCCGGCTCGTTCTAAAGTGCGCGTTAACTTCGAGTTGTCGCCGGAAGGCCGACTCGAAATGACCGCCGTTGAAGAAACGACGAACGCTCAAATCGTCGCGACGTTCCAAGCCGACGTCGGAATGAACGAAGAAGAAATCGCCGCCGCGAAAGAGCGCAGCCGCGAATTGGTTATCGAGTAAGGCGAACGAATCGAAAGCGAGCGCGCAAAATGAAAACGTCGAATAAAGTGTTCGGAATCGACCTCGGAACTACTTATAGTTGCGTCTCTTACGTCGGGGAAACGGGCAAACCGGAAATCGTTCCCAACGATAATTTCGAGCGGACGACGCCGTCGGTCGTTTGGTTCGACGGTTCGCGCGTCGTCGTCGGAGCGGACGCGAAAGAAGCGACGAAAACGGATCCTGCGAACGTTTGTAGTTTTATCAAGCGAAGTATGGGCGACGAAGCGTTTTACGCCGAATACGACGGGACGCGTTACTCGCCGGAGGAAATTTCGAGTTTCATCCTTCGCAAGCTCGTTCAAGACGCGTCGCAAACGCTCGGCGAAGAGATTCGCGACGTCGTAATCACTTGTCCCGCTTACTTTTTCGTTAAGGAGCGGAACGCGACGAAGCGGGCGGGCGAGCTGGCCGGTTTGAACGTTTTACAAATTGTCAACGAACCGACCGCCGCCGCGATCGCGTACGGAATCAACGGCGACGACGAACGCGATAAAACCGTTCTAGTGTACGACTTAGGCGGCGGCACGTTCGACGTTACGTCGATTCGCTTTTCGCGCGATTCGGTCGACGTTCTTTGCACGGACGGCGACCATCGTCTCGGCGGCAAGGATTGGGACGACCGCCTCGTTCGTTTGCTCGTCGAGCGTTTTCAAGACGAAACCGGTTGCGATTTCGACGTTTACGGTTCGCAAGAAGCGCTTTCCGAACTCTTTTTCGTCGCGGAAAAGATGAAGAAACAGTTAAGCGTTCGCGACAAGGCGTCGGAGCGCGTTACCCTTGAAGGCGATTCGGCGCGAATCGAGATTACCCGCGCCGAATTTGAATCGGCGACGTCCGACTTGTTGAACCGAACGCTCGAATTTACACGTAACGCGATCGCGCTAACTCGCGAAAAGGGAGCGTTTATCGACGAAATTGTTTTGGTCGGCGGCTCGTCGAAAATGCCGGCGATCGCGTCGAGCGTCGAGCGCGAATTTGGGATTGCGCCGAAACTCTTCGAGCCGGACGAGGCGGTCGCCAAAGGCGCGGCGATTATCGGATCTAACTTGGCTCTGCAAAAGAAGTTGGAGGAAAAGGCGCGTTCGCGTTCTCGGGGACGCTCGACCGAGTTGACGCTCGACGATATGGAGGCCGTCGCGTCCGAAACGGGTTATACGCTCGAAACGGTCAAAAAAGCGACGCGTCAAGTCCGCAACGTCGCGAGCAAAAGTTTCGGCGTCTTAACCGTTTGGGACGAGGCGGCGCACGAGGCGTATATCGACAAAATCATTCGCGAAGATTTGGAATCGGTTTGGAACGCGCCCGACAACGGAAGACGCGTTAGCAACTTGCTTTATAAAAATACGCCGCTTCCGGTTATCGTTAGCGACGAGTTTTCAACGATGATTCCTAATCAACAAACGGCGGCGATTCAGATTTGCGAAAATCTTGCCGACGAAGCGGAGTCGTGCGACGGCGTGTCAACCGCCGAGTCGACGTTGTTGGCGACGAAGGATTTGCCGCTTCCGCCCGGTCTTCCGGCGGGCGCGCCGATTAAAGTTATTTTCGAAATGTCGCCCGAAGGTTTGTTGACGGCGACCGCGACCGAACGTTCGAGTCGACGCGGCGTTACGATCACGATTGAAACCGGTTCTTCCGCGTTTTCGCCGGAGGAAAAGCGCCGTCAAGAGAAACGTTGCTCGGAGTTGACGGTCGAATGAACGCGAAAAATAAGAAACGCGTCGCGGTTGGAATCGATTTAGGGACAACGTTTAGCGTCGTCGCATACGTCGACGAAAACGGAACGCCGCGCGTCTTGCGCAACGCCGACGGAAAGGCGACGACGCCGTCGGTCGTTTGCTTTAAAGACGGCGAAGTTCTCGTCGGCGACGAAGCGAAAGAAGAGCAAGCGACGGGCGCGCTCGACGTCGCGAGTTTTTTCAAGCGGCATATGGGCGACCCGACCTTTGAGTTTTCGACCTCGAACGGGCGAACGTATTCCGCCGAGGAACTCTCGACGTTCGTCTTGCGCAAACTAAAAGAGGACGCGGAAGTCGAGCTGGGGCAAGAGATAACGGACGCCGTCGTTACCGTTCCCGCGTACTTCGACAACTTTCAGCGTTTGGCGACGTTAAACGCCGCGAAGGCCGCCGGTCTCAACGTGTCGCGCATTTTAAACGAACCAACTGCCGCCGCGCTCGCCTACGGCGTGAAGTCGAACGGAACCGACGAACGCTACTTGATTTACGATCTCGGCGGAGGCACGTTCGACGTTTCCGTTATCGAGACGAACGAGCGAGAAGTTCGCGTTTTGGCGACCGACGGCGACCATCGTCTCGGCGGCAAAGATTGGGACGACCGCGTTTTACGTTACATCGCGACGCAATTCGCCGACGAAACCGGGTTCGATTTATACGACGACGTCGAGTCGTGCAACGAAGCGTTGGTCGCGGCCGAGCGCGCCAAATTGGAGCTTTCGCGGCGCGCGCAAACGACGATTAGCGTCGCAAAGGACGGCGAAAAACGTTCGTATCTCTTGACGCGAGAAAAGTTGGAAGAATTGACGGTCGACTTGTTCGAACGAACGGCGACGCTTTGCAACGACGTCTTGACCGCGTGTTCGCCGTCGCTTAAATGGAGCGATTTGACCGGCGCGCTTCTGGTCGGCGGTTCGACGCGACTCCTTGCCGTTCAAGGATTTATCGAACGTTTGACCGGCAAACCGGCGCTAACCGGCGTCAACGTCGACGAGGCGGTCGCGCTCGGCGCGGCGTTGCAGGCTGTCGCCGATTTGGAGGAGGAGCTGGAAAGCGGCGGTTACGAACTCGAAACGACGCGGCGCCGTTCGAACGCTAACGCCTTGACGCGACGCAAGTTGGAAGACGTCGCGAGTCGCTCGTTAGGGCTGATCGCGGAAAACGACGACCGTTCGCGTTACGTCAACAGCGTCGTGATTCCGAAAAACAGCACGATTCCGGCGGAAAACGTTAAACGGCACAAACTTAGAATCGGCGACCCAAAGTCGGCGAAATTGGAGGTCTACCTCCTTCAAGGGGACGAACCCGCGCCGCTCGACTGCTTAATCCTTGGGAAATACGACTTTACCGGATTCGACGCGGAAGCGTCCGGCGAAGCGTTAATCGACGTCGCGTACCGTTACGACCGCAACGGCGTCGTCGACGTAACCGCGACGCAAGTCTCGACGGGAAAAGCGTTAAAGAAAAGCGTTCAACCGATTCCCGACGATATGTCGTGGGCGGCGAAGGCTCCGAAAGACTTGACGCCGCGTCGCGTCGCCGAACCGCTTTCGATCGTCTTCGCCGTCGACGTTTCCGGGAGTATGTGCGGCGATCCTATTGAAATGGCTTGCAAGGCTTTTCAAAGTTTGGCGCGAGAACTATTGGATATGCAGAGGACTCGTATTGCAATTGTTCCTTTTGCCACGCGCGCCCAAGTTAGTCAACAGTTAACGGATTCGCGGTCGAGCATCATGAACGCGATTGCAAGAATTCAAAAGGAGGGAACTCAATTCGGTTATGCCACATACGGACTTTCGGCTCTTGAAAAGGCGTTTGAGGTTTTGAAGGAAGAAAAGGGAATGCGCTTTATTGTCGCGCTTACCGACGGGAAATGGAATGAGGAGGAGGCGGCGATCAGCTACGCACAGAAGTGTCAAAACGCTGAAATCGAAATCGTCGCGATTGGTTTTGGCGACGCGGACAAGGCGTTTTTGCAAAAGATCGCGTCGTCGGACGAAAACGCGCTCTTTTCGAATTTGTCGCGGTTGGTCGAGGACTTTTCGACGATCGCGCAAACGATTCGAAAATCGTCGGAACTTACGTTGTAATCGTTCTTTAAGGGAAGTAAAAAAGCAAAATGAACACGACTTCGAGCGATAATTTTTATCTCCTTCTCGAACTGTTTTTGGACCCGCCGGAAGAAAACTGGGCGAAGGTCGAGGCGCGGATCAACGAGAAAAAGAACGAATGGAATAAAAAACGCAACAATCCGGACGGCCTTATTTATCAACGACTTAGCGAACGCGTCGAAGAAATGCGAACCGCTTTGAGCGACGCCAATCGACGTAAAAGCGAAGGCAAAGCGGCGCGAACGGCAGCGTTGCGCTTGCTCGACGAACAAATCGCGCTTCGAGCCGGAGAGTCGATCGCGCCGGAACAGGTCGACGCGCTCGTGAAGGAATTCAAGAATTTTTTTACCGAAAAGACGATACGAAGCCGAGTTAAGGTTCCGATTTGCGACGCGGCGCCGACGCGTCGCGTTCCCGATCCGCCGACGAAACCGCAAGACGATCCGACGATTCCGCGCTTCGATCCGTCGAAGTTGCGCGAAGTTAAGAACTGTTTGACAACGCTCGGTAAAAAAACGATTTACGAAGCGTTAGGAGTCGCTGGAACGTCGAGCCCGAGCCGTTTGCAGGAGGCGGCGAACGAAGCCGTTAAAAAAGCGAAAAACACGGTGAATAAAACGGCCGAAATTAGCGCGTTAGGAGTTTTGGGCGGACTCGCGAAGGAATTTTTTAAGGACGCGAATTCGAAAAAAGGGTTTGAAGCGTCTTGGGCGAATTATCAATTCGAAGAGAAACTCAAATCGGTTTTTAACGGTCGAATCGTTTCTAAAAATGAAAACGGTAAAGTCGTAAAGTTCGTAACGGAAGAGAATTACGAACGTTCGTTGCGAGAAGCGACCGAAGAGGGTATGGCCCCGGACGTCGCCGAATGGTTTGTTTACGATTTTTACGTCAACAAACGCAAGTGCCCCGATCCTCGAACTTCCGACGTCGGTCAAGCGTTTTCGGAAAAAGTCAACTGTCCGAACTGCTTTCGGCAAAACGACAAGAGCGCGTCGCGTTGCGTGGCATGCGGTTACGCGCTCCAAACGAAATGCCCTAAGTGCGGCGTTGCAAGCGTTTTGAGCGAATTTTGCCCGACGTGCGGCTTCTCGTTCGGCGATATGGCCAATTCCGAGCTTGCTATTCAAAGCGCGAAAGAGGCCTTGGGGCGCGGCGATTTTGACGCGGCGTCGCTAGAATGGGGCAAAGCGAAAGTTTATTGGGCGGAAAACCCCGATTTACAAGGTGTCGCGACGCAACTTCGCGACGTTTTTGCTCGACGCCAATACGAAAAATTTGAAGCCGAACTCGCCGCCGGTCGCGTCGACGAAGCGCTAAAATTACGTCAAAATTTCTCCTTCGACGGCGGAACGTCGCCGCTCGTCGAAGAGCATAACCGTCGCGCGGAGGAGAGACTTCAAGGCGAAAAAGATTACTTCGATTTTCTTCAAAAGCTTGGAGAACTACAACGGACGAATCAATTTTTCTCCGCGGAAGCTCTTATTGCTAAAGCTCAGACGGACGTTGCTTTGCGGTCTAAAATAGTTGAGAAAAAAGAGGAATTGGCGCGGTCGATTCGGAAGATTAGAGAAGAATTGACCGACGCGGCGCGCGAGTCGTCGTTAGACGTTAAAGAACGGAAAATATACGAATTAACGCGCCGTTATCCTGATTTTGACGAAGCGAAGAAAGCGTTGGCCTCGACGCCGAGCGCTCCGCCGAGCGGCCTGCGGACGCGTTCCAAGGCGAACGGAATTGAACTCGCGTGGAGTCCGTCGCCGTCGCTTGGCGCGCATATTTACCGAGTCGAACGTTTTCCCTGCAATTGTTCTGAAAGCGAAAGAGCGCGTCGTTCCGTCGTCGTTTGCGACGCGACGCAAGAATGCTTGTATGTCGACGCAAACGCCGAAGACTTTGAACGTTATGTTTATTGTGTTTCGGCGCGTCGCGACGGCGGCGCGAGTTCCGCTAGCGTTCAAAGCGAGATTGCGATTCGGATTGGCGAGATACGAAACGTCGAGCTTGCTTCCGAGTCGAATAAACTTCGAATCACTTGGAAAATTTCGCCTAAAATTGAAGGCGTTGACGTTTATCGCAAGGATTTAACGCGCCCCAACGAAGCGCGAGTTCTTGTAAAGTCGGTCGCTCTCGCCGGGTTTGTCGACGACGGGCTTGAAAACGATCGCGAATACGAGTACGAAGCGTCGTTGCGTTATCGCGACGCCGACGGCAGATTGCAAACGACTTGTCCGCAACGATTTAAGGGGACGCCTTGCGAGAAATTGCCGTCGGTCGACGATTTGACGGTAAGTTGCGCGAATAATTGTTTTCACTTATCTTGGACGGCTCCGAAAAAGGGCGACGTTCTTTTTTGGATTTTACCGCAATCAAGCGGATTAGCGCGCGGCGAAACGTATCGCGGTTCGATACAAGAACTTTGCGAAAGATTAAAGGCGAATCCGACGCCATGTAAAATCGGCGAAACGAACGCGCGGGGGCGAGCGTCGGGAACGATAGCTCGGCAAAACGACGATTCCGCCTTTTGTGTCGCGTTGCCGGTAACAACCGACGGAACAACGTTTACGTTCGGCGAAGAAAAGGAAATTTACGCGTTGGAACCGGCGACGAATATTGTTTCGCAAATTGCCGACGACGGCGTTTATTTCAGTTGGAATTGGTCGACGAACGCCCTTCAAGCGATGATTTTAGAAAACGCCGTCGAACCGCCGCGCGAAGACAATTATTCGAAATGTAAACGTTATCTGACGTCAAAGTTCGAGTACGATCGCGAAAGCGCTTGGAAACGCTCGATTTCCGGCGCGTCGTCGTATTACTTTAAGATTTTTATGGTTTATCGAATCGACGGTAAGGAACGGTATTCGCAAGGCGTTAACTTCCGTAATCGCAGGGAATACGTCGAATACCGAAAAGTCGAGCCGCGCAAATCGAAAGGCGTTTTGTTGCGTCTTTTTTCAAAACAAAAGACGCCGTCCGATACGATTTTACAATTTAACGCGACCGACGGAAACAACTATATTCCCGAGATTTGCGTCGTTCGCCAGTGGAATCGTCCGCCGCTGCGACGCGACGACGGCGACGTAATCGTCGATTCGCTCGGGCCGTCCGATACGGGAACGCTCGAACTGCGCTTGAACGATTATTTCGAGCCGAACGCGTTTTATCGCTGTTACCTGAAAAATCGAGAGGACGGCGCGAATTTCGCTTTATTGGATCCGCCGGACGAAGATTTAAGATTATACGACGCCGCGAAACGTTAGCGGAAATTGGGAATGCAACGTCGCTTTATCAATAGAGTTAATTGTTAAGATAACGTAAAATGGCGATTATTTGTCCTTACTGTTTTGAGTCGGTGGCGCCTAGCGCTCGCTGTTCGCAATGCGGCGAAACGCTGCCGTCGCAATTAAAGTTGTCCAACCTGATGTTTTCGATCGTCGGTTCGACCGAATCGGGGAAAAGTCATTATATCGCGATACTTATCGAACAAATGAAGCGACAGGCGGCGCGGTTCGGTTGGTCGTTTCACGCCGCGAACGACGAGACGATCAATCTTTACGAGCGTCGTTTTAAACGTCCGTTGTACGAGAGTTTAGCGACGATCGATAAAACCCAAACCGGCGACCGCGAAGCAAGGCGACCGTTGATTTACACCCTTTGTTTTTTTAACGGTTCGCAGGAGCAACGCGCGACGCTTGTTTTTTACGACGCGGCGGGCGAACGCTTCAATAGTCAAGACGAGATAAACCGAGCGACGCGTTACCTTTACAATTCGGCGGGCGTTATTTTTTTGGTCGACCCGTTGCAAATGTCGGAGGCGCGCAACTTGTTTTTAAAACGGTTTCCGGGCGAAGAAAAAGCGTTGCCGGAGCGACCGGTCGACAACGCGAAAGTCGGCAACATTTTTACGCGCCTTATCAACGCGCTTCAAGGTCGGCAACTGCAGGGAAAAATTCCGGTTCCGATCGCGATCACGCTGTCGAAAATCGACGCGTTGCGCTTTTTGCTAACGGACGAAGCTCCGGTTTTTTTGCCGCCGTTTCATCGCGGCGGTTTGTCGCTTGCCGATTTTCGACGCAACAGCGATTATTTTGGCAATTTGCTCTCCGTAATCGACGGCGACCGCGAAATCGTTGCGAACGCAAGACGTTTTGAACGCGTCGGTTACTTCGGCGTCAGCGCGCTTGGGCAGAACCCGCAGAAAACGGGACGTTTGCAATTTAAACCGCGACCGATTCGCCCGCTCGACCCAATGCTTTGGCTACTTTGGCAGAACGGTTTAATCGACGGGAAGTGATTGAAAATTCGGGAGAAACAGCAATGAACGCCAACGATTTTTTTGACGAAACGCTCGATAATCCGTTCGAAACGGAACGTAAACCGCGAGCGCCGCAACGCGTATGTCAATGGAAATACACGGCTTGCCGCTATAATATTGAAAATTCGAACGGCTTTTACACCTTTTCGAAATCGCTGGAAATGGCGCGGGAAGAGAAGGAGGAGTTGATCGAAACGGTCGCGCACTACAATCAACTCGATTCCGCGCCGTTGCGTCCGACGTCGGAGGACTTGAACGACCCGACGAAGTTTCCCGTCGCGTTCACGCATTTTAAGCTAAGCAACGGAAAATCGGTTATTTGCCGCGCTCGCGCCGTCGGGCAAGACTACGGCGGAACCCGTTACGGGAACTTTTTCGCGCACGCCTTCGTGTTGAGCGACGGCGTATGGCGCGACCCGATTCGCTACTTCACGTCGTCGACTTTCGACGACGGTTTGACGGAGGCGGAGGCGAACCTTGGAAGAACGCCGGAACCGTTGCCGACGCTTGGTTTAGGCGACGTTAAATCGGGAGTGAAAAGCGGCGCGTTTTCGAGCGATTTGAACGCGTTGCGAGCGCTTGCCGCCGGGTTTGCCGAAGCGTTGCGTCGTCGCAAAAACTTGATCGTCGGCGCGTCGCCGGAAAATTTGGCGAACGCGGCGCGATATCTCGGGGATTTTTTCGCCGTTCTTCCTCCGGAAATCGCGTCGAAAATTGAGTTTACGACGTATTCGTACAACCCGACGAACGAAGCGCTTTTCGCGCGGGCGAAATACGTTTTTCTCGCGTTCGCGCCCCTTGAAACCGCTCGCAACGTTCCGGAGGAAAAAGCCGTCGTCGTCGACCTTGACGCCGCGCTTCGAGGCAAACCGAACGTCGCCGCGTCTTGGGCTAACGCGTTGTCGCCAAAGTTCTTAGCGTTCGCCCAAAATTTCGCTTACGCCGGAAAAATCGCGGCGCCGCCGTCCGATCCGTCGATTCCGCAAATTCGGATTGAAACCGAGAAAACGGACGAACGAACGCTCGACCTGCGCTATTTGAACGGTCTTACGGTAATTTACGCGATGACGCAAGGCGTTTTTCCGCAAATCGAGCGCGGTTGGGAGGACGCTTGGGCGTTTCTAAGCGCCGATAAACAAACGTTTTTGCGCGAACGTTGGATCGAAACTTGGCGTTTTTTGAACGAACAACCGTTCGAAATCGGATTGGCCGTCGCGCAAATTTTGCTGCGCTTGGATTTAAGCCGTTTCGCGCAACCTGAGCTGAAGCTCCAAAAAAACGTTGGGGGAATCGAAGCGTTTACGGAGCGAACCGGGTATTTGAAAAATCGGTTCGACGTGTTGCTGACGCGGAACATATTGTCTTACGCCGTCGTCTTTTGCGCGAAGAATCGTCTCGAAAATTTAGAAGCGGCCAACGAAACGATGCGGCAGTTTGTCGCGTTTTGGGTTCGTACGATTCCAACGAACGAGAAAGAAAACAAGGTTTGGCGCGGCGAGTTGCCGAACGAAATTCCGGAAATTTTCGGAATGAAGAGTCCGGCGTTCATTGCGACGATTACTACGGAAAGTCTTTTCGGTTCTTCGCAACGTTTTGACGCGTTGGCCGAGTTGGCGTTGCATTCATTTTTAGAAGTTCCCAACCCGAATATTTGGCACTCTTGGCTTGCAATCGCGTTGGGGATTCAGATTGCGCTCGAAACGCCGCAAGCGTTGGGATCGCAAGTTAAAACGAGTTTACAACAGCTTTTTTCAAAATATTTTGCGTTAGGAAACGCGATCGCCGAATTCGAACGCGTTTATCTCAAACTTTTTGTCGAGAGAATTAAGGACGCGACCTCCTATTCGTTAATTTTTGAGATTCTCGGTATTGCAAACGACGAGAATAAACTAAAAGAGTATGCGAACGGACGCTTGATTAGCGACGCTTGCCTTGCGGCTTGGGAACGCGGGGAATCGCTAAAGCTCGACGACGCAATAAATATCGACGTAAACTTCGACGCTGTTAACACGCGTAACGGCGCGGAAGACGTCGAATTTTGGGACGACAAAGCGCTCATTGCGGAGAAGTTAGGTAAGAAGCCAAAAGTAGGCTCCAATAAATCGCGTTTACAAGACGCGGCGCCCGGCTCCATTGCTTTTGTGGATTGGTTGGCGCGTAATAACAAAAACGAGATTTTAGCGATTGTTTTTGGCAATTTCGGAGCCGGACAATTTAAAAACGCGAAACGTCTTTTGGGTTCGTACGGAATCAATCTAAGAACCTATGAACGCGAGTTTAACGCTCAGGCGACTTGGATGTATTGGGCCTTTGGCGTCGTCGCCGTTCTTTGCGTTGTCGGCGCGTTCGGTTTTTGCGCTTGGAAATTGCAATGGTTTGGAGAAGGCGCGGAGGCGCAAACTACCGATGCGAACCAAGCCGCTCCGGCTGTCGTCGCGTCGCCGACTCCGGCCCAAAACATTCAAGGAAGCGAGAATTTTAACTCGCCCGATGCGACGGCGCCCCAATCGACGCAAAGCGCCGACGTTTCCGCGTCCAACGAGGCGAAGACCGACGTTTCCGCGTCCGACGAAGCGAAGACCGACGTTCGACCGTCGGAAAACGCGTTGCGACAATAGGTTGAGAGTTTATCGCGGCCAAGTTCGTTTTTTCCTTTCACAATTCCCGTTAAAGTTTTTCGCGACTTCGACGGCGTTGGAGCGCTTCGTCGAAATCGCGCAAGAGTCGTATTATGTTTCTGTTATATATTGTCGCTGTTTGCGTCGTCGCTTTGGCGGCGTGGCCGTTTTTTGCGTTTGCGTTGTATTGGATCGACGCGTTGGTCTTTTGGATTCAGTCGATTTTCATCGTTTGTCCGCACTGTCATAAGACGTTGAAGGAATTGTACTTCAAGTGTCCCGGCTGCCATCGTGTTTATATGGAACTGCGCCCAAATTTGCTGCACGTTTTTCATCTTTCGTGTCCGTGCGGCGAGAAGTTGGCGACGACGCGGATTTTCGGGCGCTCCGATTACGTCGCGTACTGCCCGCATTGCCGACAAGCGATCGGCAAGCACGGCGGCGAGTCGCAGATTGTTGCGTTTCCTATCGTCGGCGGGCCGTCGTCCGGAAAAACGGCGTTTCTGATGTCGACGATTCGGATTCTAACGACGACGATCGCCGACGCAAAGCGTTGGACGCCTTCTTTTCCGTATCAAAAGGACGCGCTGTACGCCGATAAGTTGCGACGCCTCTTCAACGCCGGAATCCGCCCGGACAAAACGAACGACCGCGTGCCGACCGCCTTTTGCGTCGATTACGCCGGGCGAGGGCTGGGCGAAAGTAAACGGCTGTGCCTCTACGACCCGTCCGGCGAAACGTTCGCGCAAGACTGGGAACAGTTGCAAAAGCAGAAGTATTATAACTTTATGGCCGGCGCGATTATCGTCGTCGACCCGTTTGCGCTCCCGATATTAAAGGAGCAAATCGGTGAAAAAATCGCTGCGCTCGGCGACGATTTGAACGTCTGTCCGGTCGACCAAGACCTTTGCGCGGAACGGTTTTTTGCGCGCATCGCTTCCGATTCGGCGCAAAAAGCGGAGGACGGCGAGGAGACGTTCGCGCTTTACTCGAAAAAAGAGTTACCGTGCGCCGTCGTCGTAACGAAAGCGGACGCGCTCGGGCTCGACAATCTAATCGGCGAGGAGGGCGTTCGGCGTTTTCGCGAGAAGTATCCGTACTACAATTACGAAGACGCGTTGGATCAGGTTTGCCGTTACTGGCTGCAACGTTGGGGCGGCGCGAATATTTTGAACCGCCTCGATCACGAGTTTGGGAAATGCCGCTGTTTTTCGGTCAGCGCTTTCGGCGCGCGAACTGCGGACGACGTCGGCGCGTTTCGACCGGAACGTATCGACTTGCCGATGAAGTGGTTGCTGAAAGAAGCGGGCGTCGAAGGACGGATGAGTCGGCAAGGGATTTTGGTTTTTTTAGCGCTCGCCGTCGTCGCGCCGTTGTCGACGCTTGCCGTTTGGGTGGCGACGCTCGTCTTTTGACAGTCTGTCATACAAAGCGTCCCCCGCGACGCAACAAACGACGTCGAATAGAAAAGGAAAGGGAACCGCGTTGTTTTTATCGAAAGAAATTTATGCCTTAACCGACCTTATGAAAGCGAGTTATCGATTTATCGATCGCGCTTATGTTCGCCTCGACGCGACGTCGACGCATTACGTCGTCGAACTGACGCCGAAACCAAACGCGGAACCGTTCGACGAACGCGAGTTTCTCGACGAGCTTCTGGAAGAATCGGCGCGTTCGATCGTTTATCGACGAACGAAAAACGTGCGCGAACTTCTTGTCGCGCGGGCCGTTGGATCCAGCCTTGCGCAAATCGCCGAACCGACGCCGGAGTCGGAGGAAAGAAAAGGGGAAGCGGATGGCGATTTAGAGAAAGAACGACTTCTGCTAAAAGATTGGTTTGAACGACATAATGACGCTTAAACTTCATAAAGAAATTTATCGACGCGACGTCGTCGAGCGCGCGATCGACGATTATCGCGAACTGGCGACGATTGTTTTAACTGTCGAAACCGATTATTGGGTTTGCTTTTTTGAAGCGTCGATCGCTTCAACGGCGACAACGGTTCGCGAATTTGAGAATTATCTTATCGCTTTAAGCGCGTTAAGGCGGCTTTAATGACGAAACTTTTCGAAACGACGTTATTAGGGCGTGTTGTCATAATTTGGCATTCCCCTTGCGCAACCGTTGCGAATATGGTATAATGCGCGTATGAAGATCAATAAAAAACAATACAAAAAAATCGAGCCGCTTTTGCCGAAACCGCGCGGCAACTTTGTCGTTGAACATTTAAAGGTGTTGAACGCAATACTTTACGTTGCCGAAAACGGTTGCAAATGGCGCGCTCTGCCTCGTCGTTACGG
>JAGBDN010000051.1 GCA_017937485.1 Thermoguttaceae bacterium | reverse complement strand
GACGCGCTCGACCCGCTTCCAAACGGTGTTCGGGTTGCGCCCCTCCGCGATCGCGTAAGGACTCCCGCCTTCCGGAACCAAGTCCCAAAGCGCTTCCAACTCCGCCCGCAACTCCGGGAAAAGCGGAATAATTCGCGTCGGTTTCCCAATATGCGCCGTCTTCGGCGAGCGAACGAGCATTCGTCCGCCCTCCCAATCGACGTCGCGCCACTCGACCCGAAGCGCTTCCTCTTTCCGGAGACCGCCGATTCGGTAAAGCGCGATCAGCGTTCGCGTCTCTTGGTTCGGACACGCGTCCAACAGCTTCGCGTAATCCGCTCGCGAAACGAACGTCTCTCGACGCTTGTTCTTGAACGAACCGCGCTTCAGCCCCGAAAACGGGTTCCGCTCGACCAGCTCGTTCGCGACGCCCCAAGCGAAGACTCGCGAAACGTCCCGAACGACGCCCGCCCGGGTTGCCTCCGAGTAAATCGCGTCGAGTTCGGCGATGAACGCCGCCGCGTCCGATTTGCCGAACTCGGAAACGTCCGTCGCTTTTTCGACTCGCTCGAAGAAAATTTTCGTCGAACGCATTTTGTTCCGGAAAGTGATCGGTCGCATTCCTTTTTCTTCGGCGCGAAAATACTCGTCGAAGAGTTCGTCGAGCGAAAGCCGAATTTCCGGCTCGACTAAGCCGCAACGCTCGAACCGCTCCCGAAGGTCGCCGTCGAGCGCCGCCAACCAAGCGAACGTTCGTCGGTCGACGTTCGTTCCCGTTTCGAGCGCGTCGACGCAACGGTCGACGACGCCCGCGATTTCTTCCGCCGTCGCTCGCGAATAGCTCGACGGCAAATAGAGCGTCCGACGCGCTCCGTTCAAGGTGAATTGGACGACTCGCGCGATTCCGCTCTTGCGGTTTCTTTCGTATACGCTCGCCATTTTTTATCCTTTCTCGTTTTCTTTCGGCGAGGTCGCGATAAGGTCGTCTCGACGATAACGTTTCGCCGCGCCGACGTCAAGCCCTCTTCCGATTATTCCGGATTTAACGCGGCGGCGCGTCGAAGTTGACCCAGCCGACGACCGCTCGCAAGCCGAACAAATACCGCTCGCCGACTTTCCGACAAGGGAAACCCTCTTCTTCGATCAGCCGTTTAATCGTCGCCGTCGCGACGCCGAGGAACGCCGCGACCTCTTCGAGGTTCATCACTTCCGCCGACTTGCGACGCTCCGGCTTCGCGCCGCCTTTTTTTACCGAAATTCCCATCTTCCGCCCTCTCGTTTTCATTTTTCGTTGTTTATGATTTTTGGAGCGTTAACGTTCTATCGTACTCGCGCGAGAACGCCGTTTCAGCGATTTTCGCGACGTTTTCGACCAAAGAATCGACCGCGCCAAAACGCTCTCAAACGCCCGATGAACCGCGTTTAAACCCAACCGCCCGGAACCGGCTCGAATTTACCGTCCAAAACGAGCGCTTTAACGAGTTTCATCGCCGAAGCGAGCGTCCCGACCGATTTCGCAAGGTCGAGCGCCGGAAGATTGCCCAAACGCGGCGCGTAAATCCGTTTCGTGCGCAACGAATAGAGGACGACGCGTCGCGGCCCGCCTTCGTTCGGCGTCCAGTCCCCAAGTTTGTAAGTTTGACGACGCGTCGTCGGTTCGTTTTCCCAACTCATCTTCGTTTCTCCTTTTGTTTCAAGTTTGACTCGTCGTTTCACTTTCCAAACGCCGCGACCGCGACGCCGACCGCCAAAAGCGACGAAACCGCGAACCAAAACGCCGCGCGACGATAAATCGCGACGTCGTTAAGCGCCGCGTCGAGCGCCGTTTTAAGACGTTCGGCGATAAGTTGCGCGTCGGCGACTTCCCGCCGAAGTTCGTCGTTCGGTTGCGACAACAAGTCGACCGTCGTTTTCGCTTCGTCGAGCGAGCGCTCCAACTTGACGTTTCGTCCCAAAAGTTGGTCGACGCAAGTTTTGACGGCGTCAAATTTTTCGCGCGCTTCGACGATTTCTTCTTTCGCATAGTTAACGCTGTCGTTGAGTTCGTTAAGTTCGGAACGAAGACCGTCAAGTTTTTTGCAAACGTCGAGTCCCAATTTCTCCGTCGTTTTCTCTTGTTCCATCGCTTTTACTTCTTTCGTTTAAGCGTTTACGCGGTCGCGAGTTCGCGTTTGGCGAGTTCCCGCAAGGCGTTCCGGATTTCCAACGCGACGCCGCGCGACTCGCAAGCGTCGGCGATTCCGCGTCGTCGAGCTACCAAGCGCGAAAAGTCGGCGAACGGCAAGTCGAGTTCCGACGGTTCGAACCCGGCGGCGACGCTCAAAAGTTCGTCGACGGAGCGCGTTTCAGTGTTTTTCGATTCCGCGACGCGCTTCGAACGTCGCGGAATCGACGCTCCGGCGAACGGCGTCGGCTCGTACCCGCGCCGCGTCGACGGATACTCGCACCCGGCCGCCTCGTAAATCGCGCGGAGAGCCAAGTTCGTCGTTTGCCAACGTTTGGCGCGACCGGCGAACCCCTTCGAACGGTCGTAAAGCGCGACCGCGTCGCGGGCCTCGCGATCAATCGCGCGCAAATCGTCGAGTCGCGTCAAGCCGGGCAACCGCAAACGAATCGCCGCCGTCAAGCGGTCGACCAAATCGGGCCGAACGCCGCGCTCCCAAACGATTTTCGCAACCTCCGCCCGAAGCGCGACCGTCTCCGGCGCCGCGAAGTCGACGTAATCGCGAACGTTCGCCGCCGACCAACCGAACGCCGACGCTTCGTCGGACTCGGCGACCGCGCCTTTCGCCGCCTCCCCAAATCTCCCGGGCCGCTTCCTTTCTTGATTTCTTTCTTGATTAATAATAATTCTTTCTTGCGCGTCGAACGTTCCGGACGGCCCGCGCTCGATCGCGAATCGATTCGGCGTTTCGGCGCGATTCCGGGCCGCTTCGACGGCGCTCGACGACGCGGCGCAAGTCGCAAACTCCGGCGTTTGAACGTTTTCCGACTCGACGCGATAAAGCGGCTCCAAACGCGCTCGATCGCGAATCGATTCGCCCGATTCCGCAATCGATTGCGCGACGGTTTCCGTTTCCGAAACGGCGGCGGAATCGGAAGTCGCGCGAAGTTGGGCGAGCGCGTCGCGACCAACGGGAGCGGAAGCCGAGTTCGCGCGGTAGCGCGGATCGGGCGCGGCGCCGTCGCCGACGAACGACTCGACGCCTTTTCCGAACGCCGCGTCGAAAAGGGGCGTCGCCGGTTCCGGTTTCGGCGCGGTCGCAACCTTCGACGGCGCCGGTTGGAAAACGAGCAGGTCGAAGCGTCCCCGTTCGCGACGCGGAACGACCGCCAACACGTCGAGCTTCTCCAGCTCCTTGACGCGCTTCCGAATTTGCGACTCGCTCAACGCGACGCCAAATCGCGCCGCCGTCGTCCGGAGCGACGCAAAATCGACGTCGGCGAACGTCCCCGGCGCTTCGTCGAGCGCAAGCCAAAGCGCCGCGAACAACGCTTCCTTCGTTCCCGACGCTAAAATCAGCGAATACAACGCTTTCATTCTCGTTTTCCTCTTCCTTTAACTCCGCCGCGTCCGCGAAAACTCGCAACGCAGAACTTCGCGGGCCGCGTCTTCTTCGACGTCGAAGCGCTTCAAGTTGTAATTTCCGTCTTGGTAAACGCCGACGAACCGGCCTTTAAACGGCCCGCAAACGCCGCCGACTTCGAGTTCCCCATCGATTTCGACGAACGCCCGCTCCGGCGCCGTCGCTTTGACGTAATCCAACGCGCTCAAAACGTCGGTAAAACGTTCAAATTTAACGTCTTTTTCATTTAGCGTCATCGTCGCGCCTCCGCCGAACGCTCGAAGCGTCCGAACTCCCAGTCGTCGCGCTCGAAGTCGCGGCGCGTCAGCCGGTGATAGCGGACGTACTCCGAGCGGCGGCCCGTCGCGGGATTGAGGTATTCCGAAACGCGTTCGACTCCGGAATGCGCACCCTTGCCGAGTCGATAATAATCGCGGTCGGCGTCGGGCGGGCAATAACCGCCGCGCTTCCAAGCGGTTTTCCCGGCGCGCAAACCGGGGATAATTTCTTCAAGTTTCATCGTTTTTCTCCTTTCGTTCGTCGACGTTCGCGGCGATCAGCAGAACCGCCGCCTCTTCGACCGGTTCGCCGGACTCGCGGTCGAGCCGAACGTCGGCGACGGCGAAACGGCGCCCGTCCGGAAGCCGAATCGCGACGGGGCGGTCGACGGCGTAAACGGCGAGCGCGCGCCGCAAGTCGCCGAGGTCGGCGAAGTAGCCGTCGCGGCGTCGGCGTTTTCTCATTGTCGTCGCGCCTCCAAGTCCGCGGGGTCTTCGGCCAACCAAAGTCGGCCGTCGGCGTCGACGTAAATCGCGCGGACGTTTCGCGTTTCGCCTTTATCGTCAAGGAAATACGCGTCGCCGTATTCGACGAGCGCTTTCAGTTCTTCGTAAGTCGGTCGGTTCATTGTTGTTTCTCCTTTTTTCGTTTATTCGACCGCGCCGCGTTGGGCGGGCCTAAGAAGCCGCGACGGCGGTTAGACCGTCTCGGCTTGCGTGTCTTGCGTCAACTAACCCAAGCGATTCCGACCGCGGTCGTCCCGGCGATAAAGCCGACGACGCGCCAAATCCAGTTCGCGAACCGCGCTTCTCTCGCGATCCGCTCGAAGTCGTCGCGTTGGCGACGCGTTTCGAGAAGCTCGGCGTCGCGGCGTTCGATCGCTCGCCGCCGTTCGTCGCTCGTTCGGAGCGCCAAGTCGCGGTCTTGCCGGAGCGCGTCGGCGAGGTTGACAAGCCCGGCGTTCTTTTCGTTCGCCGCGTTCAACTCGGTTTCCAGCTCCGCGACGCGTTTGCGTTCGGCGGTCAGTTCGAGCGCGAGCGCGTCCCGACGTTCCGCCGCGCGGCGACCGACCGCTTTCGTCGCTTCGAGTTCGTCCGCCGCTTCGCGCAAACGGTCGGCGGTTTCGTCCCGGAGTTCGTCGGCGTCGAAAAAGCCGGAGCTTTCGAGTTCGGCGCAAAAGGTCGCCTCTTCTTGCTTTGTCGATTCATTCATTGTCGTCGTCTCCTTGCCAAAGTCGCAAAACGCGATAAGTTCGACCGTCTTCGTCGGTCGCGACGCCCGCCGCGACGCGGTCGTAATCGCCGAGCAAAATGTCCTTGCAATTTTCCGACGCGAGCCAAAGGCGAACGGCGTCGCGCGGCGTTTCCGTCCAAGCGGCGCATAATTCGGCGCCTTTGCCGCGTCGGGGATGAAACGCGCGCCCGTAAATCGCGTTCCGTCGGGCCGTTTCGCGAGCGTCGAGCGCTTCCGCGTCGTCGTATTGCAAAGGCGGCTTCTTGGCGGCGACGCGAGCGGCGTTCGCTTGCCGGATAAGTTCCGCTTCCGATTCGGCGACCCGACCGGCGTCGACTTCGGTGGCAAGGCGCGCCTCGACCTCGGCGAGGCGAACGGCGTTCAAACGGTCGCGCCAAGCGACGCGAAGCGCGAACGCGACCGCCGCGACGGTAAAAAGAACGACGCCGAACTTCAAGATTCGTTTTCGCGATTCAACAGACATAACCGGCGCTCCCCGCGACGTCGTCGCCGTTCGTCGGTTCCGGTTCGGTCGGCGGTTTCGTTCCTAAGATCGCGTCGAGTTCCTCGGCGAGCGCGGTTTCGATCGCTTCCGCCGACTCCGCCACGAAGGCGCGAACCGCTCCGTCCGCCGTCGCGACCCGGGTCGAGCCGTCGGCGAAAAAGGAAACGCGGGTCGTTCCCGGCGGCAAGAGAACGTCGGCGGCGTCCGGTTTCGCGGCCGAAAGAGCCGGAGCGACGTATTTGTCGAACGTCGCGCGAATCGCTTCGTCCGTCGCGGTTTCCTCCGGGTTCCGGACGAACGCGTCGGGGCGAAGAAGAACCCAAGTCGCGGCGACGACGTTCGCGTAAGGCGCGAAAATTTCCTCCGCGAACTTCGTCGACTTCCAAAACGCGAGCCGTTGAACCGCCTTTCGTTCGCGGTCGAAATAGCAAAGGCTAAGCGCGTCGTTTTGATACAGCCGAGCGAGCGCGAACCCGCCGTTCTTCATATGTCGGAGCGCGACGTCGAACGTCGTCGTTTCGATCGGCGCGACGGTTTGCGGTTTTGTATTGGCGTTCATTCTTCTTTTTTCTCCTTCGTATATTGGGCGGAATCGCCGCGACCGACGGGAGCCGAAACCGAGTTCGCGCGGAAGCGCGGGCCCGGAACGGCGCGGTCGCCGTCCTCCTTGTCTTTCCGATAAAATCTTCGTTCGGCGGGGCGGTAAACGAAGCGCGGCGCGACGAGCCGACCGGTCGCGTCGAACTCCGGCGCGATTAAGAGCGCGTCGTAAAACGTTCGCAAGATTTCCTCTTTCGGAGCGTGCGCCGACAAGCGCAAGCCGAAGCTCCAAGCGAGCGCGATAATTTCGTCTTTCCCATACAAGCCCGCCGCCGAGCGGATTTCCGCCGCTTCGACCCCGGTCAACGCCCGCCCTTCGGTTCGGTAGGCGCGAACGAAGCCGCCCAAATAGGTAAGGGCGACGCGTTGTTCCAAACTTGGGCCGAGGTTAAGACGGCGGAGTCGGCGCAATCGTCGCGGACGCGGGCCGGGCTTTTTACGCGTCGTTTTCATCGTTCGTCGCCTTCTTCCTATGTTGGGCGGAACCGTCGCGACCAACGGGAGCCGAAACCGAGTTCGCGCGGAAGCGCGGGTCCGGAACGGCGCGGTCGCCGTCGTTCGCCGCCTTCTTTCGTCGATTGTTGCGCCGCCGGTATTCTTCCCAATCGCGCGGCGACTCCCGACGCGGTTTCGTCGCCCGGCGGTCGTTCGGCGACGCGTCCGGACGCTCGGACGTTTCGCGCTTTCGCTTGCGCTTCGCGTTCAACTCCTTCAAGTCGAGGCGAACGAGCGGAACCCGCGAAACTCGGAACGCCTTCGTCTTGCAGTCGTAAGCGAGACGCGGCGCGAGAATCTTGCCGTCCGGCGCGAAGACCGGCGCGACTCGCAGGCATTCGCCGAGCGCTTCGCAAAGTCGCGACTTCGGCGCCCATTTCGCGAACGGAATTCCGAACTTCTCGAACGTCGCCCAAAGCTCCGACCAACTAAAAGTCGCGACGTCGGCGAGAATCGGCGCGATCTCGCTTTCCGTCAAGGCCCGACCTTCGAACCGATAGACGCGGGCGTAAAAGTCGTAGTCGATATAAGCCATCGGCCCGGCTCCTTACCAAATCCGAAGCGTCCAGTAAAGCCGCCCCTCCGCGTCGTAAGCGACGCCGGGCGCGACCTTCGTATAACGGGCGCCGTGCATAATCGTCTTGTGATCGTCGGAGAACTCCCAAGCGCGAACGGCGGCTTCCGGCGACGTTTGCCAAGCGGCGCAAATCTCCGGCGTCGGCGGGTATTGATGGAAGCAGGAACGCCAACGCGCCATCAGTCGCGAGTGCGCGCGGGCCCCGTCGGCGAACCGCTCGTCGAGTTGGAGCGGACGCAAACCTTCGGCGGCGCGGGAGCGGTTCGCCGCTTCGACGAGTCGCAAGCCGAGCGCGATTTCGCGTTCGAGCGTCGTTTGCGCCGCGCAAGTCGGAGCGCCGACCGTTTCGCTCGTTTCGGCGGAGCAAGTCGGAACCGCCGACGTTTCGCCGCCGACCGGGCAAGAGCCGCCGGGACAAGCGGGCGGCGTCGCGGGCGTCGACGTTTCCGCCGCGTCCGTCTTTCGCTCGACCTCGCAAGCGCCGCCGGAGCAAGCGGGAGCCGCCGACGTTTCCGCCGCGTCGTCTTTTTTCTCGACGACGCAAGCGCCGCCCGCGCAAGTCGGCAAGTCGCGCGAAACGCTCCCCGCCGTCGAGCCGACCGACCAACCGCCGTAAGCGTAAGCGTCGCAAGTCGCGGCGCAACGGTAGCCGCAACGCCGCCCAAAGAGCCCGCGCCCCCAACCGCAAGCGGACGCGACGTCCGTCGTCGAAATCGCGACCAAAAGCGCCGCGAGCGTAATTTGCCAATATCGTTTCATCGTGTTTTCTCCTTGTTAATCGACGAAGTCGTGAAAATCTTGCGCGGGCGACGCGTCCGTCGACTCGTCCGACGGTTCGAACGCGACTCCCGCCGCGACGCGTTCGAGCTTCTCGGAAATTGCGCCGAGTTCGCGTTCGACGTCGAGTCGGCGCCGCTCCTTGTGTTCGCGAAGGGTCGACGCGGCGGACTTGCCGCCGTCCGTTTTCCTTTCCTCCGGAGTCTGGGCAACCATTTTGCCGATTTTGCGAATCTCCTTTTTGACGACGCGTTGAAGCCGTTTTTCCGCTTCACGGAGAACGGTTTCAGCCGCCGCGATTTCGTCGCTTGTCGGTTGCTGTTCAGACGTTTTAAGTCGTTGAAACAGTTCCTCGAACGGGCTTTCGTAACCGCGTTTATTTTTGGCGACCGAGAGCCGATCGATCGTCGAGCCTTCGACGCCGTGAATCGCCAAATAAACGCGGTTCCCGACGACCTTCAAGACGCTAATTTCGACGCGGTCGTCGACGACGATCCGCTCTTGTTTCGGCTTGACGGAGAGTATCAACATCGCGCGGCCTCCGCGTTCTCGGCGACGTCGGCGCTCGTTTCGCTTCCGGAGACTCGCGCCTTCTCGGCGGCCTTCCAAAAGGCGATTTCGATTTCGAAGCCGATCAGCTTGTTAATACCGCGTTCGAGTTCGAGTATCCGGTCGGCCGCGTCGGGCCCAAAGACTTCGGCGATTTCCGCGTCGGTCAATCCGTCGACCCAGCCGGCGATAAGAAGCGTCTTATCGCGCGGCGAAAGAATCTCCTTGACAATACTGAAAAGCGGTTCCGGAAGCGGAACGCGGAGTCGGGTTTTAGTAAGTTTCATTGGTTGGGCTCCTTTTTACCGTTCTTACCGTTCTTCGGAGACGACGACAACGTTCGAAGCGGTAACGCGCTTGCCGTCGACAAGAATCACGACGTGATTTTGTTTGAAGTCGAGCAACGTCGCGGCGCCGTCGTACTCCTTCAACTTTTTGCCGTCGAGCGAATACAACTCGACGCTTCGCGGAATGCCGGTCGTTTCGCTCCGGATTTTTTTAAACCCTTGCTCGACGCGAGCGCAACCGAAAAAGAACGTCGCCAACGCAATAAGCAAAGCGACGACCATAAGGACGTGTAATAGCGTAAAACCTTTTTTCATTGTTCGGACTCCTTAGGGGCGAGGTAAATAAGGTGGAGGCGGTCGTCGAGGCGACGGTCGCGCGGGTTCATATCTTGCAAGGCGCCAAGGATTTGTTCGACCTCCTCGTCCCAATCCTCGAAGTCGTTGCCTTCGTAACGCTTGAAGTAAATAACGACGTCGGCCCCCTCGGCCAAGACTTGGCGAACGCGCTCCTTGATAGTTGCGATAAACTCCGGCTTCCAAACAATCGCGCCGTAAACGGGGAGCTTGCGCAACCCGAACGCTTTCATCGTTCGCCGTTGAATCGCTCCGCAACGCGCGACGCGTCGCCGACGCTTGCGCCAAAGGCGTTTCATTGTTCGGACTCCTCGTTTTCAATGGAAGGTTTGTCGTCGAGGTCGACGCTAATGATTGCGCGGGAAAGCGTGACAGAAACGGCGGCTATCGCTTTATGGTAATTGTCAATGGCTTTCGATTCAGTTGCACGCAGTTCTTCAAGCCTCTCATCAGATACGGAAGCGCGACTAATATTGCTTTTGACGCGACAAAGCGCGTCTTCGGCGCTGTGAGCCGTCTCCAAGTCGCAAAGAAGAATGTCAATAACACAACGGTCGGCTTTTCCGGATAACAAAAGCCACCGAAACGTTATAAGCCAAGCGCGTCTGAAAACGTCCGGCATAAAACACCCGTACCTAGAAAAACCTTGTTCAAGTCTTTCTAGGTCATTTTCAATCAAGACCGAAAATCTCATAATATCTCTCCGATAAAAGGCGTTGCGGGCCTAGTTCGGCGGTTGACGCCACTCGCGCGCCGAACGGCTTTCGAGGCGGAATCGCGGTTACCTCGGAAAGCGGTTGTCGCCCGCAACGTTTTGGGGGATTTACTTAACCGCGAGCGCGAGTTTGCAAATTTCGACGACCAGCATCAAAAAGCGGCGACCGTCGACTCCGGCGGCTTCGTAAATTTCTCGAAGTTGATTGTCCATCTTTTTGTCTCCGTTAAAATAAAGTCCGGCGGGCGCCGATTGCAGTCGGTTGGCCCGCCCAAGAGGATTAGCGTTCAAGGAATCAAAAACGCGTCCTCTTGCTGACCGTGATTGACAAATCACAGTGTCTTTATAACACGTGTCCTGTGTTTTGTCAAGGGTTTTTAAATAAAATTCTTGAAATATTGACAAATAACAGAAGTTGGTATAATTAAAAGAAAGGAGGAGCTTTAATGCTTGCAAGACTCAAAGAGGTAGTGGCGGCGCTTGGGGTGTCTCGAACAAAGTTTGGAGCTGGCCTTGGCCTAGATTCCGCGTACATCTCGCGCGTTCTGAACGGCAAACAACGACTTAGCGATTCAATGATCGCTAGGATTGTGTTACGTTACGGCGTCGATGAAAATTGGCTTCGAACCGGCGAAGGCGAGATGTTTAGCCAAACGAAGCAACCCGTTGCCGAGCCGAGCATATTGGAATACGAGGCTTCGGTAGAAGAATTTGTCGAAGCCGCCTCGAAACTACCTCGCGAACTTCAAGAACTTCTTATCAAGATTGGCGCCGGCCTTAGCGCCAAGAACGGTTTTCCCCCCCTTGGCCACCGTACCGACGGAAGCGTTGATCGAGGAAATTCGCAACAGGATTAAGTAACCCGTAAACGAAACAAAGGTCGTTAATGTTTGCAGACGTTGACGACCTTACATTAATCAAGGAATCATAAAATGCCTCGTATGGCTACCGTGTACGATATTTTTATCGCCTCTCCCAGCGACGTTACGGCAGAACGCGAAATCGCCGTTAATGTCATTCATAAATGGAACGACTTGCACTCGCTTGCTCGCGCTATTATGTTGAGGCCGGTTCGTTACGAAAAAAACTCGCGGCCGACGACTAAATACGAAGGACAGGAAGCGGTTAACCGTCAATGTCTCGACTTTAGCGATTTGGTCGTTGGGATTTTCGGCAATCGCCTTGGGACTCCTACCTCGAAAGCGGAAAGCGGGACTGCCGAAGAAATAGACAGACACGTCGCCGCCGGTAAAGAAGCGATAATTTTCTTTTCGGAGAAACCGGTATCGCGCCACCTCACTGCAGAAGAAAAGGAACAGCTTGAAAAACTTAACGCTTATCGCGACGCATGGCGAAGCAAAGCGAACATAGGCTACTTTAAGAGTGAAAACGAATTTGAGACAGAATTTGATAAATCGTTAACGTTGTATATGAACTCGATAACGCCTTTGTCTATAACCACGTCGACGACCGACCGGCAAGAATTGTCTGATTTGGAGCGCGACCTTTTACGCGCTCTTGCGACTCCCGAAACCGGCGGATTAATTCACAAGGTCTCCACATTTGACGGCGATGCGTATTATTGCGGTCGTTTTTTACTTCCCCAAGAAACGCTTCGCCAAAAGGCGGCAATCAAAAAGGCTCTAACCCGCTTGACGAATCTTGGTTATATTGAACATATCCAGACAAGTTCAACCGACGAACGCTGGGAAATGCTCGACGAAGGATATGAGATCGTTGAGAGCGAAGGCAATCTTCCAACGAAGTTTCATCGACGCCCCCTTTAAAACATTAAAAAAATCTCAAATATCGTCCTGATTTAATTAACCTTTACTTGCGTTTTTCATTGTAACACCACATCGCAATGAGAAACACTAGGAGTCGCAAAATGACAGAAGAAAAAAAACGCGAAAACGCCTTGGCGACGGAGTTCCGTTTTGCCGCGCCGACTTTTGAAGACTATTGTCCGGAACGTTTCGACGACGAAAATATCACGCCGGTCGACGTTCTCGACGTCGGTTGGGCGGCCCGCGCGACCGAAGAAAAAATCTTGCGTCTCCTTTTTGGAATCGTTTCCGGAATCGTCGCCGACGGCGAAATCAACGCGGACGAGTTCGCGGCTCTATTCGCGTGGCGCCGCGAACACTCGAACGAAGCCTTAACGCCGGGATTGCGTCCCGTCTTTCAAAAGTTCGACGACGTTTTGGCCGACGGCGTTTTGACCTTTGCGGAAGCGCTGGAACTTCTTGACGCGATCGGCGAACGTCTCGGCTCTTGGACGCGTTATCGTCCCGAAACGACCGCCGTTCAAATGTTGTTGGGGTTGACGCAAGGCGCGCTTGCCGACCGCTCGATTACGCGCGGCGAGCTTCAAACGTTTTGCGATTGGTTCGACGCGCTCGGCGAATATCGTTCCGACACGACGTTCGCGGGCGTCGAGCGCGCCGTTCGTCGGGCCGCCGCCGACTTTACGCCGGAAGCGGAAAGCGAACTTATTCGAGAGCTGGAAGACTACGTCGCCCCTTGCCGGAATTTGCCGACCGACGCCGAAGTTCAATTCGAAGCGAAACGGTTCGTTTTATCCGGGCGTTTCGCGTTCGGTAAAAAACGCGACGTCGCCGATGAAATCGCCAAGCGCGGCGGCGAGGTCGCGTCGAAAGTTACGCCGAAAGTCGACTATTTAATTGTCGGCGGCGAAAAAAGCGTTCTTTGGAAATACGACAATTACGGTTGCAAAGTCGACGAGGCGCGCCAACTCAAAGAAGAAGGCCTTGCGATTGAAATTTTGGGCGAGGGCGAACTTTTAAACGCCTTCGAAACCGCGGAATGATATCTTGAACGCGCAAAGCGTTAAAAAAGGATTTAACTTCACTCGCCGCGACGGCGCGGAAAAGGCGCGCGTCGATTTTTCCCGCCTCGGCTTCGACCTCTTGCGCTTGCGGTTGCAACCGCTTTAAAAATAGGCGGTTAGGAGGAAATTCAGTTGTTAAGGATTTCTTTACAACTGAAATTTTGCGTCGACCGCTTCGGCTTTGGGCGTTGGAAACCGAACGCGAGCGGGAAGGGCGGCGCCGTTTAGATTTCGAACGGGTTCGGGAGGTTCAGCGCGTTCAAGTCCATCGGGTTCGTTACGCGGAAATTTTTGAAAATCGGCGCGGAGCCGGGAACAAGGCGCGCGCCCGAAAGGTCGAGCAAAACCGGGTCGTTCGTCGGACTTCCGTCGGCGTTCAGCGCGCGAACCGTCGCGCCGCTCGCCGCGTCGACGCAGTAAAAACCGGCGTTCGCCTTCTCGACGAACCAACCGCGCGGGCGGTATTGGAGCTTGTAAGAAACGTCGTAGGTAACGTCGAAGTTGGTCGTCGTCGACGAAAAACTCACGTCCGCGACCTTGACCGTCCCGGGCGCGAAAACGTCCCAAAGCGGCGCCGCGTTGTGCGCTTGGAAGAACGCGATCGATTTCGACAGCGGGTTCCGACGCTCTTGACGCGAAAAGTTCAGGTTCAAAATTCCGCTCTTGAAAATCAACGGGTCGGCGAAAAACTCGCCCAAACTGTTCGCGTTCAATTCGCCGTCGAGGTCGACCGCCGACGCGAAGTCCTCCGTCTCGATCGACGCGGAAAAATTGAGAAGCGTCGTTTCCGTTTCTTCGTCTTCTTCCGGCTCGTCGGAAGTCGACGCGTTCGAGAACTCGCCGCCGACCGAATACGTCGCTTCCCAACGCCAACGCGTTCCGGACGGCTCCATAAAGCGCGGCGTCGCGTCCGTAAAGAAGACGTTGCGGAAAACGACGCCGTTCTCGACGTAACGGTCGCCGAGCGTCGGGAGGCGCGGGTCGTTCAATATCGTCAAGGGAAGTTCGTCTTCGCGATCCGACCAAACGTTGTAAATAATCGAGCCCGAAACTTTTTTGACCGGCTTGCCCCGAAACCAAACGCCGGTAAACGTTTCCTTCACTTGGCGGCCGTCCGCCTTCAATTTTGCGTCGACGACGCTCATCGCGGCTTCTCCTTTCCGTTTCGACCGTTTGCTTAATTGCCCGTAAAGACGAAGCGACGCGCTCCGCCTCCGCCGCCTTCGGCCATCGTTTGAAGATAACCGTTCGTTTGCGACGCTTGCCAAAGCGACTCCCGCGCGACGTCGCGGATTTCCGCCGTCGTCGACTGAATCCGGTTTTGATAGTTCGCCGTAATTCCGCGAACCTGCGTCAAGTAAAGCGCTTCGCTTCCGGAACTCATCGATTTCGCCAACTCGACCTTGCCGCCGCCCGCCTTTGCGAGCGATTTCGTCGCTTCGCCGAATTTCCGGTTGTTCTCTTCGAGCGCCGCCCAATAGTCGTCGGCCGCTTTGTCTTCGAGCGCTTGACGTTCTTCGGCGGTGATTTCGCGAGCTTTGGCGGCGGCCGCGATATCGTCCATCGTTTCGTCGTATTTTTGCGCGGGCGTTTTTAGCGACTCCATCAGCGCGTCGACGCCGAGCTTCGACCGGGTTGCGTCGCGCTTTTTCGCCTTGTCTTCCGCCGCTTTCTTTTCCTCCGCCTTAATTTCCGCGTTGCGAATCTTGCGGAGCGCGTCTTGCGCCTTGTCGAACTCTTCTTGAACGATTCGACCGTTTTCGAGCGCGTCGCGGTACTTGTTTAGCTCTTCGCGATACCGCTCCCGGGCCGTCTTCTCTTCGTCGTCGGTCGACTTTTCCAGCGCCGCCGCGCGGTCGAGCCGGGCGCCGTATCCGAGGTCGGCGAGTTCGCCTTTGCGCGCTTCGTCGCGTTTCTTCGCCGCTTCCGCTTCGAGCCGGGCGCGTTCCGCCTCGGTAATCAGCTCCGCCTTGCGCGCTTCGTTCAACTTGCGGAGCGTCTCCGCGTATTCCTCGTTCGCGGTCTTAGCGGTTTCGAGTCCGGCGATTTGCGCCCGCGCCGCGTCGCGGAGTTTTTCAATCGCCGCCGAAAATTCCGCTTGGTCGACGGTTCCCGATTCGAGCGCGGCGCTCCACTTCGCGACGTTCGCGTTATACGCTTCGAGCGGCGAGAGCGTCTTTTCGCCGTCGACGCCGGTTTCGGCGAAGAGTTGGTCGCGGGCCGCCTTTTCCAGTTCCGCGATCGCGTCGTTGCAACGCTCTTGCGCGACCTTGCCGTCGGCGAGCGCGGCGTTCCATTCGGCGATTTTGGCGGCGACGCTCTTTTCCGCGTCGTCGGTCGCTTGACGCGTCGCGAGCGCGTCGGCGTACTTGTCGCAAAGCTGGTCTTGCGCGGTCGCGAACTGTTCGCTCGAAACGACGCCCTTAGCGAGCGCGTCGTCGAGGCGCTTTTTCGACGCTTCGAACGATTCGTCGGCGGTCGGTTCCGGTTTCGCGTCGAAGTCGACGCCGAGTTCCTTGGCGAGCGCGTCGCGGAGCTTTTCTTTGAGGTTCTCTTGCGCGGTCGCGAGTTCTTCGCTCGACGCGTTCCCTTCGTCGACGAGCTTGCGCCAAGCGGCGACGGTCGCTTCGTAATTGTCGAGCGTCGCTTCGAACGCCGGTTTCCGGTCTTGCGCAAACTCGACCATTCCGGCCGCTTCTTGCGCTTCGAGCTTCTTCGCGTCGGCGATTTCCGTTTCGACGCGCTCGATCTCCTTTTGAAGCGTTTGGCGCGTCGCGGCGTCCTCCGGCTTCGTTTGATCGAGAAGCGCTTTCAGGTCGGCGATTTGATCGGCGACCCGTTCTTCTTCGCTCTTTTGCGACTCGGCGAGCGCGGCGACGAACTCGGTAATTTTCGCGATATGTTCCGATTTCTCGATTTCGTCGGCGTCGGTAATTTGGTTCAGAAGCCAATACGCGCCTTTGTTGATATGGTCGGCTCCCAACGCGCGGAGCAGGGGAATTTCGTTTTCGACGACGTCGTTTTGTTCTTGCGTTAGGCCGGTCGCTTCAATTTGCACGATTTTGCCGAGCGTTTTTGAGATTTCGGAGCCGCCCAAGCCGCCCGCGATTTCCAGCGCGTCGCCGAGCGATTCGACCGACTTCCCGGCCGCTCGCGCCGATCGTTCGATTTCTTGAAAACCTTCCGCGTACTCCGAAACCGCCGGTTTTTGCATCGCTTTAAAAAGCGCGAAAGCGGCGGTCGCTCCGGCGGCGAGCAAGACGTTTGTTCGACCGAGCGCGTTCGCCAAGGCTCCGACCGCTTTTCCGGCGACATAAGCCCCGCGATTGAGTTTGTCGTTGAAGATTTCGCCGAGCTTAGCGGCGGTAAGGCCGGCTTTTTCGCAAGCGTCGGCAAATTCGTCGAACTTTTCAAAGACGTCGAGCGCGTCCGCGAGCGGTCCCGGCAATTCGGAGAAAATTTGCTCGACCTCGCGACTCTTGCGCTCCGCGTCGTCGAGCTGTTCCGTCAACTCTTCGACCGCTTCCGCCGCGTCGCTCAAACCGTCGACGAGTTCGTCGGCGGCGTTGCGAACGTTTCCCATCTCGTCGCGGTAAAACCCCAACGCGAGTTGCGTTTTCGAGAGGCCGTCGACGAACCCGCCTTGAAACGTCCGGACGCGTCCGAGTTCGTCGACGTATTGCCCGAGTTTGATTTGCGACGCCGAGAGCCCTTCGACGCATTGTCCAAGAGCGTTCGTTAAAAGCCCTTGCTCGTTGTAGACGAGTTTTAACGCCTTTTGACTCTTCGTCAGCGAGGCGTTCAGTTGCTCGACGCTCTTCAAGAATTTAACGTCGAGATCGGTCGTGTCGACCGTGATTTTCACGCCGCTGGAAATAACGTTCGACATTTAAAACTTTCCTTTACCGAGCGCGACGCGCGGCGTTTATTTCCGCTTGCGCGTTCGTTCCTTATATTTCCACGGATACATTAACCTGTCGACAAACTCTCGTTTTTCTTCGCTCGACAGCGCTAACGCTCGACCTTTTTGCATCTCGAACAGCTTTTGACGCGCAAGCGCCGAAAAACGGCCGATACGGCAAAGTCGCGAAAGATTGACGGAGGTCTTGACGAGCGTCGTAAAGAGCCAAAGGGCGACTCCGAGCAAAAAAAGGTAAACGACTTCCGGCGTTTCGCGAAGCGGTCGGTGGCGCGGGTCGTTCAACATCATCGCAGGCGCGGCGACCAAAAGTCCGACGGCGACGACGCGGAGGAAACGGTAGGCGAGCTGGCGCCGGTCGTCCCGTTTGCGTTCTTCTCGTTCCCCGTCGCGAAGCTCTTCGTGCGCCGACGCTCGCGCGGCGACGACGGAATGAAAGTCCGACTTGACCTCCAACGCCGCTTGACGTTTCTTGTCGACGCGTTCGCTTTCGTAATCTTGGCGAAATTCCGTGATCGTCCCGATTTTGCGCGTTCCATCGTTCAGGTAGTAAGCGATTCGCATCGTGCCGGTTCCTCTCGTTTGGGGAGCGAGGCGACGCGAGCGTTCCGACCGCTTCGGCGCGTCGCCTCTTCTTTAAGGATACCGAAATTCGCGCCGATTTCAACCCCTTCGACGCGCTCTTTTCTCTATTTCGCGGAGTTCTTTCGCGGCGGCGGCTCGGCGTCGCTTCTCGGCCATAATTTGCGCGACCATATCGCCGTTAATTCGCTCGATTTTCTGCAGAAGCGGCCAAATCGTTTCCGCTTTCGCGCGGCGGAGAAAATGATCCGGAGCCGAAACTCGATACTTCCCGGGGCGCCAACCGCCTTCGTGATATTGGCCGTAATTTCCGGGGTCGCGCGGGTTTTTCGAACGTCCCAAGTTGTGCTGGAACTGAAACCCGGCCATCGCCCAAAGTTTGCGGTCTTTGCGGTAGTCCTTCACTTTGTCGCCGATCGATCGCGAAAGAAGCCAACGCGGCCGACTCAAATGTTGAACGGCGAGCTTGCCGGTTTCCTCCGCCCATTCGTCGAGCGCTTCCCGATAACGCGGCGCGAGTTCGTCGTTCATCTCTTCAAGCGACTCGATCAGCCCCTCGAACGCTTCGATAAACCCTTCGATAAAATATCCGGCCAACGGAAGCCCCTTTCGTTAAATTTAGTTGAGCGAGTAAATTAGCGACCAACGGGAGCGGAAGCCGAGTTCTCGCGGCAGCTTGGGGCCGGAGCGCTCGGCGGCGCCCTTCGATAAAATATCCGGCCAACGGAAGCTCCTTTCGTTAAATTTAGTTGAGCGAGTAAATTAGCGACCAACGGGAGCGGAAGCCGAGTTCGCGCGGTAGAGCGGGCCCGGAGCGCCCGGCGGCGCCCTTCGATAAAATATCCGGCTAACGGAAGCTCCTTTCGTTAAACTTAGTTGCGCGAGCAAATTAGCGACCGACGGGAGCGACGAAACCGGACTCGCGCGGCAGCGCGGGCCCGGAGTCGCGCGGTCGCGACCGGTCGCCGTTCGTCGACGTAAAGAAAACGATTCGGCTTCCCGGCGTCGCGTACCGCCAACGCCAAAGCCGTCCGGACGCGGAGTCGCGGGCGACGGGAAACGAACGTTCGACGCCGTCGTCGCCGACGACGGTTAACGTCGCGAACCGCTCGAACTCGCGCAAGTCGCCGTCGGAGAACGCGTCGATCGACGCCGACCAAGAACGAACGGGAAGTGGAACGGCGCGAGCGCCGCGAGCCGGGTCGAGCGATTCGGCGCCCGCCGCCGTTTCGGGGCGAACGCGGAGCGAAAGCGTCGAGCCGTCGCGGCGTGTCAGCGTCGCCGGGAGCGCGACCGCGTCGGCGAGACGAGAAAGAAGTTTGCGCGGATTCATCGGGCGGGGTTCCTTGGCAAAACAAATTCGTTGAAATAGTTTTTGGTAACTTGACAGTAACTCAAAATAAGGTATACTAACAAACGAAGGCCGGGACGTTCTCGGTCTTATTTTCCCCTTGAATTAGGAGGATTATTGATGAAAAGAGCAATTCTTTTCGAAGTGGTTCGCGACGGCGAAGTCCTCGCGTTCTTTCCAAAACTTCTCGACGCGATTCTCTTTTACGACCGCGAGGCCGATAAAAAAGCGTCCGTCGAGCGCGTCGAATATTTCTTCGAAGCGGGCGAGCAAGTCGCGAGTAATCGTCGAATTTTGATTCGCCAATAGTTTGGGGCGGCCCCCTTTCGCAAGGGAGGGGGCCCGTTTTAAAGGAGGAAACGATGCCGATTAAAGAATTAGTCGAAAGGTACAAAGGAAAACCTCGCGAAGCGTTGCGCAAAGCGGCGCGCGCCGAACTTCCCGGCGCGACCGACCTTTTCGTCGCGCTCGAAGTCGCGGCGAAGAACCGAAACGAGTCGGACGATTGGCGCCGCCTTCACAACGCGCTTATTCGAGCGCGGGAAACGATGTTCGCCGAAATCGCTCGACGGTACGACCTAAAATCCGCGAAAGGGGAGGCCGACGGTGATCGAACGTAAATTAACGCGGGCCGAAGCGCTCGCCGAACTCGAAGGAAAACGCTCGCTCGCGGGAAACGACGCCGCGCTCGAATACCTCGAACGCTCGATCGAATCGCTCAAGCGGGCGGGCCGCAAACCGAAACCGGCGAACAAACGGCGTTCGATTCAAACGATGGTTCGCTTCAACGCCGACGAGTTCGCGTTGGTCGAAAAGGCGACGTCGGGCGACGACTTGGAACTTGCCGCCGCCGTTCGCGCTCTCGCTTTGGAAGCGGCCCGGGCGCGCCTCGCCGAGTAAACGTCTTTACGCGAGCGCTTTAATCGTCGTTTTGGAAACGCTTAGCGTTCCGTCGTCGTTTAATCGAACGTCGGTAACGACTTCGACGTCGACGGTCGTCAACGCTTTGATAAAAAGCGTCGACGCGCCGGTCGTCGGGTCGGGCCCGACCGACGCGAGCGTCGAGCCTTTCGCGACTTGAATTTGCGTAATCTTAACCGTTTCGGTTTGCGGCGAATCGGAGCGAGGGAAGTATTTCGCGTAAAAGTTGTAGTCTTTGGCGAGCGAAATTTCGAGCCAACTAGCGCCGCCGGTCGAAACGGAGTCGCCGCTTGCGCCCGGGCGAAACGAAACGCCGACAAAATCGTCCGACGAAAAGCAAACGTTGGCGCGACGTTCGCCGTAAGCGTCGGACGAAACGTTTTCGCGGTTCGCGACGATCGCTTTTAAAACGCCGAGGTTGGTCGCGCTTAATTCGTTCGTCGTCGCGTCGTAACGAAGCGAAACGCCGACGCAGTCGCCGATTCCGATTTCGCGAGCGACGTCGGTCGTCAAGACGTCCCAACGTCCGCGCCAAACGACCCAAATTCGCCCGGAAATAAACGGTTTGCCGTCCTCCTGCTTCCTCCAAGGAAGGTAAGCCTTTTGCGACGGTTGCGCCGCCCAAGGAATATCGTCGAAGCGGATATAACAGCGCCAACGTTCCGCGTCGACGTCCCAACTCCATCCGGCGCCGTGTATCGTCGCAAGGCGAACGTTGTAAAAAAGCGACCGATTTCCCGTCGCCGCGCCGTTCGTCGAAGCGCCGCGAAAGACCGCCGCGTCGACTCGTCGCAACCAGTCGAGCGAAACGAGAACGCCGTCGTCGTTTCCGTTCTTCATTCTTTGCGAATCTCCAAAGTCGTTTCGTCGAGTTCAAGCCCCAAACCGCGCCAAAGCTCCGCCGCCGTCGGCTCGCGTTCGAGCGTCGGGTCGGGGAAAAGGATAAAATCTTTCAGCGGAAGGGAGCCGATCGACTGAAATTGGCAAGCCCGGGCGGCGAGGTAGTCGTCGCGTTTCCAGTCGAGCGGGCCGAACAGGTCGAAAACCGACCGCCAAATTTCGCGTTCCCAAGTCGGGAGCGCCAACACTTCTTGAACGCTCTTTTTCAGCGCGAAGGCCAAGCGAAAGAGGAACGCGAAGTCGGCGTCGTCGATTAATTTTTTTTGCCGTTTCGAACTCTTCGCCGTCCGGGGCCGTTTCGGTCAAGCCGACCGAAAACATCCGGAAGAACGGCAAGAACGACGCGGCGCGGACGGCCGACTTGTCCGCTTCGGTCAAAAGCGGCTTGCCGTCGGAGTCGACGAGCGCGAGAAGCGCCGCCTTAAAACCCGCGTCGAAACGTTCCTCCGGCGCGTCGTCCTTGCGGTAAAATTTGACGAAATAATCGTTGAAAACGAGCGCTTCGAACCCGTTCATCGGGCGAAGAAACGCCTCCGTTTCGTCGTTCCATTCGGAAATATCGACGCGGCGCGGCGTTTGCGGGAGCGGTTTAATCTGCATCGCGATTCTCCTTTCTTAATCAAGCGGCGGCGGGCGCGGTCGTTTTCTCGACGACGACCGTTCCGTCTTTCGGGTCGACCGTCATCGTCGCGGCGCAAACGTCCGAGCCTTCCAGCGGACGCCCCGACGCTTGAAACGCGAGGTTCGACGTGATTTGCGCCTTCGCTTCGCCGCTAATGGAGCCGTCTTCGGTAACGAGCGCGGCGGTTGCGAACCCGACGACGTAAACGCGTTTCCCGTCTTGAAGCGTTTCCTTGTATTGTCCGACGAGCAAAAGCCCGAGGCGGTTGTCGGCGACGTTTTGAATCGCGTCGAGCGTCTTATAAATCGACGCCTTGTCGAACGGGCGGCGCGACGCGAAGGTAATCGTTCCCGGCGTCGTTTTTCCCGATTCGTACCGCGCGTACTTGTCCATATCGCTAATCGAGTTTAGTTCGAGCGTTTCAGACGTCGTGCCGGAGCGGCTGATATTCGTGAAGACGTAGCCTTCCGGAATCGCGTTTTTCGTCCCGAACTTCAAGCCGACGACCGCCGGATCGGTTACCGGGTTGTGATTCGTCCCGTTCGGGTCTTGCGCGAGGAAGGCGACAAACATTTGATAAGCGAACATAGCGAAAAAGTTCCTTTCGTTGCGTTAAACGTAATCGCTAATCGGGGTTAAAACGGTAAAGTCGACGAAGCCGTAAAACGTTTCGCCGACGACGAAACCGCGCTCGTCGGGGAGTGTTCCGAGGTCGTCGAGCGTCCAAGACGCGATTCTTGCGTCTCGCTCCAACTCGACGCAAAAATCGGCGATTTTCGAACGAAGCGACGCCGCTAACGCGACCGCGTCCGCCTGCGTTTGGGCGCGGCAAGCGCAAGTCAGTTTTCGCGTCTGTTGGAAACGCCCGTCGAGGAAGGTTTCCGTCGTCGCGTCCGTTTCGACGAACTCGACCGTCGGCGTTCCCGTCCATTCGCGGTTCGCGTCGGCGTTCGAGAAGACCAAAAAGTCGGGAAACCGCGCCGCCGCGACGTCCGCGAACAATTCGCAAAGGGGAAGAAGCGTCGTCATTTCACCTCCGCGCCGATTCGGAACGAGAGCGCCGCGCCCGTTTTCGGGTAAATCAAAAAGTCGACGAAGTAAACGCCCGGTTTTTCGAACGGAAAGGACGCGCGACTCGGCGGCGAGTAACGGAAGTTGTAATCGAGCCCGTTCGTGTCGACCGCGTCGGGCTCGACGAACGCCGACGGATCGATTTCGAGATTTTCGAACCCCGGAACCGGCGCCGCGTTCAACGTCGACGCCGAATAAGGCGCGAGGGAACCGGTCGCGTAATAAATCGAGCAAGAAATCGGGGCGCGGTCGATTCCTTCGGCGGCGAGTTCTTCGGGCGTCGCGAGGTTTGCGGCCGCGTCGAACAGCGCGCCGTTTTCCGAGCGAATCAGAGCCCGAAAACTCGGCGTTTGCCGTTGCGTAAGTTGAACTGTTTTCATCGCTTGGCGTTCCTCCTTTTCCAACGATTAAACAGCGCGATCGACCGGGACGGCCCAAGCGGCCGCGACCGAAAAACGCGTCGCCGCGTCGCCGTCCTCCGGAGCGCCGGGAGTTTCAGCGCCGAGGACGGCCCAAGAAGCGACTTGCCAAAACGGCGCGAGCGGCGAACCGTCCGCCGAATCGACGGTAAACGTAGCGCCGTCGAAAACGCGGAAGCGTTCGCGGCCCGACAACGCGACGCTTAACGGCGACTCGGCGGCGGTCGCGACGGCGACGACTTCCCAGCCGTTCGGCGCGGCCGCGCTTTCTCGTTCGACGCAAACTCGCGCCGTCGCGTCGGTTGCGCTCCAAGCGAGCGTCGCCGTCGTCGGGCCGGTCGCGGTCGCGGTAAAGTCGGCGACTCCGGCGCCAAAATCGGAAACGCGAACCGCTTCGGCGAACGTCGCGGCGGTTAAGTCGGTTCCTTGCGGCGTCGCGAAATAACCGGTTCCCGCAAACGTCGCGACGCCGACGGTCGCGGTTTCGGTCGCTGCCAAAACCGCGTCGACGTAAGTCAAGTCGGTTCCGTTAGTTGCGCTCACTCCGTTGGTCGCGGCGGTTCCAGCGGTTCCGTTTGCTCCGCCGGTCGCGGCTTGCGATTCGGCGGGCGAAAACGCGACGGTCGCGCCGTCGGCGACGCTTAGTTCCGCGACGACGCCCCTTGCGCCGTCGACGGTTAAGGCCGCGTCGGCGTTCAGCGTTAGCGACTCAACGTCTAGTCCGCGTTCGACGATTTTCGCGGCGCCGTTTAGCGTTATTTCGGCGGTCGGAGCGTCGCCGTAAACGGTTTGGCCGCTTAACGTTAACGTCGCTCTTGTCGCCTCCGAAACGTCGACGGTAAAATTATCGGCCCAAGTTTCGCGCGTTGGCGACGGGACGCCGACGGTTGCGTCTCCTTGTAACTTCAACGTAACCGGGCCGTCGAAAAAGCGTTCGAAGTATTGCGATGTCGTGTCGGTTCCAAGCGAAAACAACGTCGAACGAACGGTCGCGGAACCGCTAACCGCGACGGGCAAAACGTTTACGTTCGAGTTTACGCGAACCCTAAAATCCGCGCAAACGTAGTTCCCGCTTAGGGTTGGACGTTTGCCCGACGACGGCAAAAGTTGCAATATTCCGTAGGTCGGCGCCGTCGACACGACGGTGGAATAAGCGGCGTGATGCCCGATATAAACGCTTGCGCCGACTTCGGTTAAGGTAAACGTATAAAAAACGCTTGTTTCCGCGCGGAAATAGTCGCCGAGTCGAGCGCGATCGCCGGTTATCGGCGTACCTTGCAAAACGACGCCGATTCCGGCGACCAAATCGGAAACGGTCGTCGTTCCGCCGCCAAATTTCAAAACCGTTCTGCCGCCTACCGTTAGGGCGCCAATCCGTCCCGACGGCGGCGCGTTGAAAGCGACGTCGCGTCCAATAAAAAGCGTTTGACCGACTTGCGGCGCGACGTCGCCCGAAACGATCGCAAAGCGCGACGTCGCCCAACCGGCGGAAGTCTGAAACGACGGATTGACAACGCTTAACGACGTCGGAAGTCGAAGCTCCCAACATTGCTCGCCGTCGGAGCCGTCGAGTTCTAGCGGCGAGGCGTAAGTAATAACAGACCACGCCGTGTAGCTTCCGTCGGCAAAGACGCCGCGTAACCGAACCTGATACTCCTTGCCCGGCGTAATCTGCGTGGCCTTACGCGACGTTGCGTCTTTCGCAACGTACCCAAGATTTTTCCACGAAGCCCCTTCGTCGCTACTGTATTGGCCGAGTATGCTCGCGTAGCTTACTCCGTCGGGAATCTCCCAAGTCATATCGGCTTCATAAAGAGTCGAACCCGTTTGTTGACGGTAGTTTGCGACGCGTATATTCTGCGGCGCGGCGTCGACCATTTCTTGCGGGAACGGTTCGCCGATCCAAAAAAGATCGGCTTGAAGCGTTTCATACGCGCCGGGACTACACGTTGAAGCGTCGTTCGTTTCGCG
>JAGBDN010000050.1 GCA_017937485.1 Thermoguttaceae bacterium | reverse complement strand
TCCGTTGGAGTTGAACCAGTCGACGACCGTTTCGCTCGGCGTTTGTTGCCAAGCGGCGCAAATTTCGGAGGTTGCGGCGGGCGCGTGTCTACATTCGCCCAACCGCGCCATTACCGCCGACCAACTCCGCGACCCGGCGGCGCGAACCGCCGGAGGCGACAGGCTCTCTCGGAAGCGTCCAACAACCGCGCCCGTCTTTGCGGCGAATCCGAAGCCCCTCGCGGGCCTAATCGCTCGGGGCGTTTTCCTTCGACGCCGAACCAAGGGAAGCGCCGGAGGAAATCGCGTCGATTCGCCGAGCCCGTTACTCGCGTTGAGCGGCGGTCGTCTCTTTTGCGTCCTTCTCGCTTACCGTATCGTTTTGAGAGGATTCAAAATAATCCTCGACGACCGCGGCGCCTCCGGAAACGTGAACGAACATTCCGTCGACAACAAACGCGACTTTGTCGGCGGTTCGAAAAACAACGTCGATCGTCGAGCCCGGGAAAACCGCGACCAAACGCGGTCGCGCCTCTAACGAGTAGATCTTCGCGACCTTGTTTTCGTCGCCGCCTAACGCTTTAACCGGTTGCCGACCGTCCCTGAAATAACGAGTTGTCGTCAACGCTAAATCGCAGTTGACAACGTGATACTCGCCTTGATTAAAAACCACAGCCTTACCGTCGGCGTGATGAACAAGGTGTGTCGCCGCTCCGCGATGCAACCTTCCGGTCGGTTCGCGAAAAGCGTAAGTCGTAACGTCGCAAACAAAATACCTATTCGACGGGCAAACTATACAAAAATCCCCATAGTTGTCAGGCTTTTCAAGACTGAGAGCCGGAACGTTAATTTCGGCTCCGCTTACGCTATTGGCGGTCACGCCGATAATCACCGCTACAATAATACCTAAAAGTCGCTTTTTCATTGTTATTTCTCCTGAAAGGTTGGCGGCGGATTCGAGCCGGTCGCGGCCCTAATCTCTTCCGGCGTTTCGTCGTTGCGCGGGACAAACGGCGCGCTTCGGCGAAAGTTTGTCAATCCGCCGCCTCTTGCGAAACGTCTTCAAAAACCGCCGTCATTTCCAACTTGCCTCAAATTTTTTGCCGACGTCGGCCTTGATTTCCTCGTATTTCGCGCCGCGCTCAACAAGAGCCTCGGTTTCCTCGTAAATTCTCCGTTGAATCAAGTTAGAGAAAAATGGATCGCCGTTGTCAAGACTTTTTTCTAAGCGATAAATTTTTTCGATTGTATCCCAGTACTGAGAGTCTTTTTCGAACGTCATAGGCGTTTTGTTTTCTTTCTCTTACTGTTTAGTCTTATTTCGCCATTGCGCCTTCGCTTGCGTTCAAGGCAAGTTCGCAAATTCGAGCGACCAACATCAAGAAGCGGCGACCGTCGACGCCGACGGCTTCGTAAATTTCGCGAATCTGATTGTCCATTGTTTTTTCTCCGTTAAAATAAAGTCCGGCGAGCGCCGATTGCAGTCGGTTGGCCCGCCCAAAAGAATTAGCGCTCAAGGAATCAAAAACGCGTTCTCTTGTTGACTTGTTCGATATTGATTAACGAGCTTTCAACGCGGCGAGCATACCGTCGACATAGGTTTCGACAAGCCGAAAAAGGTCGGCGTCGAGCACTCGAATTTTTTCAACAAACGAACGCTCGAGTTCTTGATTGAGTTCCATTGTCGTTTATCCTTAATTAACGAGCGCAGTCCAAGCTCGACGCCCGGGACCAATCAGGCGGCGAGCAAACGCGATTTTGAAGAACAGCAGACAAAACCGAGTTTTTTGTCGACTGCGGCTCTTTTGTTGACCTACAATCATTCTAACGACTATTTTTTGTTTGTCAACACACAATGCGGAAAATTTTTAGTGTTTTCTGTTGACGGTTCAACAAAAGTTGTTAAAATCTAATCGAGAGGTTAAAAAATGACTATTAACGACAGAATCAAATTAGTTCGCGGCAAGATGTCGCAACGTGAATTTGGCGAGCGTATTGGCGCGACGCGAAATCAAGTCGCTTTTGCCGAAGGCGACGGCCATACCGTTACCGGCTTGTTTATCGCTTCCGTAAGCGGCAATTTTGGCGTTCGTACAGAATGGCTGTTGACCGGCGAAGGCGATATGTACGTTCAGAAGAACGGGGAGCCGCAAAAGTCTCCGCGTGAATTGGCCGAGCAATATCTGCTCGAGAAGTTCCGCGCCTTACCGCCGGAGCTTCAAGAAGACGTCGTGAACTTCTGCAGTCTCTTTGTCGATGAAAGGAAGCGAAATTTTAAAAAACGTCTCGACGCGCACACTGCTACTGATTGCCAAGACGGCGCTTGAGGAGCTTGAACGCCGCGAGTAATCGCGCAACAACTAACCTTAACAACCTGCCTCGCTGCCGGACCAAATATGCGGCGAGACAGGTTAGAAAGAACAGAAAATGTCAGAAGAAAAACGCACTGTCGTTACGTCTCAAAAACCTGTCGTTTTTTACGATATTTTTATTGCCGGTCCCGGCGATGTATATGAAGAACGTTTGTATATTCGAGATAAAATTCTTCTTTGGACGCGCGATAATGCGGAAACCACCGGAATTCACCTTCGTCCGCGTATGTGGGAACTTGATTCGCCAGGCGGCACTTGGCCTAAAGACCACGAGCGTCCAGAAAAGAATAGCTCGCAATGGATAATCGACGAGAAGGTTGTTAAACGTTGCGATTACCTCTTGGCCGTTTTTGCAGATAAACTTGGCTTTCAATCGGAAGACAAATATCCTAGCGGTACAGCTCGTGAAATCGACATTCACGCCTCCTCCGGCAAGCCTGCTAAGATTTTTTTCTGTACTTCTCCTTATGAAGGCAACGACCCAGAGAAAAAGCAAGAACGTCAACGTTTAGACGAATATCGTCAAACGATTGAACGCCAAGAATACCCTTGGGTCGCCGCTTACCATCCTTACCCGCGAGAAAAATTTGAAGTTAGATTTGACGTGCAATTCGATTTGCTGATTAAAGAAATCAAGGAACAGGCAATTCAAGATTTCAAATCCCTTGAACCCGTCAAAACACCGTTGCCACACGAAATTCTTTTGCTCCTTGCATCAGCAGATTGCGATAAAGACGATGGATTTCGTGTTTTTTACACTCTTCCTTTCGGCGAAAAGGATTTCGGCAATTATGTCATCTCTGCCGCCGGCAAATTTTACAATAAGCAGCCGAAGGAAGCTAATCACAAACAAACGGCTCACTGGAAAAGTATTGTCGAGCTTGCTTTAAGAGAAGAACTGTTCGTCAAGGATGATCCCACTACGTCTTATGTTTATTCCTATCTTGCAGAAAAAGTAGATATTATGGAGCAAATCCATCTTTACAAAACTTTTGATCTTTTTAGACTAACCCTTAAAGGTTATGAGGCCGTTGAAGAATTAAAACGCCAAGAAGAACGCGGCGAAAAAGATTACGTTTTATATCGCTCTACTCCCTAGCAGTAACCAAGGGGACTCGCACGGAACAGAGGCGATCAAGGAGCTTGAACGCCTTGAGTAATACAATAGCTAACCTTAAAATCCGCCTCGCCGCCGGACCAAATATGCGGCGAGACGGGTTAGAAAGAACAGAAAATGACGGAAGAGAATCGCGGAGATAATCCGCCTCAAAACAACGATAAAAATCTCCTCTCGTATACCCCAACAGAAATTTTGGGCGGCTTGTCCACCGCTATTGTGGTTTTATTTGGCGATAATATTGCTACTCATTTAATTCCCTCCTTTAATATCTCTTTGAGCGTATTGTTTTGGGGTAAGGTGGCTTGCTGTATCCTTATCGCCTCATTTTGTTTTTTATTTATGGGGAGCCATATTAAAAGCCCAAAGATTAACGCAACTGTTTCTTCGGTATTCATAAAACGATTTCTTGCGTTTTCATTCTTTTCCATCGCGACAATACTTTTTCTGAACATTGCGCATAACAAACACTCCGAGCAAGAAGCTAAAGCGCAAGCGGAAGCGGAAGAAAAAAAGGCCAAGGAATCTGAAACAAAACTAAAAAACGCGTTAACAACCCAAACAGAACTCGAAACAGTAACAAACGAGCGTTTAATCCAAAACTGTCGCCGCGAGATTTTAATACGCGCCAAAAGAGGCGAGCCTGAATACGTCGAGGCAAGTTTTCGTTTTTATACCCATCAAGACGGCGACGGTTTTAACGTATGGATTCCTACGTGTAGCGGCCCCAGAGCGGTATTCGTCAACGAGTACGAAAAACATCAAGGCTTAATTCAAAAGGTAATAAGCGAACTGGAACACGGCGGGCTTATCGTTCCCGTCAACACGCCGCAAGACGCGGCCCCTCAACCTCAAACGGAAAAGCCCGACGCTTCGCCGGCGTGGTATCAGTTGACTAACGAGGGAATCCGTAAAGCCGTTGAAATTCTTCAAAGTTATCGAACCTCGCTAGCTTGCGAAACGTCGGCGAAAACGAGCGCCGAAGAAATCGAGCTAACGTTGATCGAAAACGATCTGTTAAAAATCGTGTGCGAGGGCGGCGTCGACGTTAACGGCGAATATCGTTTCGCAACCACCGGTTTGGACGGTCGTCTGCAACTTTACGTCTACGACCACCAACGTCAAAAATACGTCGGGTACGTTCACCGAACCGGCGCGGGAACGCATATTGATTTTAAGTTAGTCCTTGAGCGTCTACATGACCGCGAGTGGGTTTATCAGTGCGAATCGCCAAAATACAAAAGCGACGGCGACGCGACTTGGTACGCGCTCACCTCCCTCGGCCTTGAAGAAGCGAGGCGCCACGCATACGCCGAATTGGTCGCGAAAGAAATTAAAACCTTGGAAGTCGCCCCTAAGCCTTCGCCGGTCGACGCGATGGGAATCCCGAGCGGCGCGATTCAAGTAGTCGCGCCGGTTTCGCCGTCTCCGACCTTAGTTACCGATGAAAATTCTCCGGCCATTCCACCGAATGCTCTACCTGCCGCGATACAAATTTCGCCAGACTCGCAAGCCCCGCCCAAAGAGCAAGAAGTCGAAACAGTTCCCGTCCCGCTCGGCCCCGCGATACCTCAAGAGACCGTCCCGACGCCGCACGCCGAACCGAGCGCTTGACGGCGCCGCGTCGGTTCGGTCGACGCTCCGCAAAAAAAGACGGCGAGAACGTTCCCCGCTCTCGCCGTCTTCGCGTTGTTGTTCTACTTACGTTCGGGCTTGTCCGACATCGGGGCCGCGCCCGTTTTCATCCAGCCGACCGCTTCGGCGTCGCCGCGTCGACGAAGCTCTTTGTATCTACATTGTATCTACATTTCGCGGAAAACGGTTGATTTTTCGCGAAAATCTGTTAAAATAACGTAAGTTTTCGCGCGTTTTTCGCGGTCGGCTACAACGCTTTAAACGCGCAAACCTTTACTTTCAAACAAGTTAAGGAAATTCGCGCGGTCGAGCCGAAAAAACCGGCAAACGCTTTCACACGGCGGAGGTCGCTGGTTCGAATCCTGCGTCGCCCACTTTTTAAGTCTTTTATTCTAAAAGTTTAGATTTTACGCAATCTTTCGTTTCTTTTGACTTAGTCGCGCGTCGGTTCTAAAAAGCGATGTTATGAAGCGCGCGGCGGTTCATTGTTCTTAGTCCCGCGAGTTAAACCCGTTACGTCGGTTCAAAAATCTAGTTTTCTCGGCAAATTGGATTCCCCGTAGTCGCGAACTCATTACGCCAATTTCTTGATCGCGCTTCCCTCCGTTCCCGCATTGCGCATCGGGACGGCAAGAACGACAACTTATGACCGCGGCGGAAATTCGGGCGCAAGCCTGAATCCAAAGCGACGCAAGTCGCCAAACGCGCGTCGGCAAAAAGGCACGATATTTACGTCCAAACGCCGTTGCAAACGCGTTAGAAGGTTAAGCGACAAAACGAAGTCGAAACACGTCGCGGTCGCAATCTCTAACGCGGCTAGCGTTTACGTCGCCTCAAAACGCGTTCTAACGCCGCGACGTTCCGCGTTAACGTTAAAAAGTCAAGCGTCGCGCCCGCCGACGGCAAGTTTGGGAATCGCGCGACGGCGGACTCAACGCTCGTCGAGCCCGCGCCTAAAACGAATCCTCCGCGTTGCCCTCTCGACTCGACGCGCGATGTTTCGACCGTTCGCAACGCTCGACTTCGCGGCAAACATTTTTTCGTCAAGAGGCAAATTCTCGACGCCGACGCCCAAACGACCGAGAAACGTCCGACCGTCTCGCCGGCGCCGGCGTTCGATTACTGCGCCAACGACGTTCGTAATCAAACGCAAAACCGATCGCGCCAGAGTTCGTCGACGTACAGCCCGAGCTTGATTTGCGCCGTCGAAAGCCCTTCGACGCATTGCCCGAGCGAGTTCGTCAACAACTTGTTCGCGTCGTAAGTCAAACCGAGTCGGCGTTGCGTCGTCGTTAGCGACGCGTTGAGTTGTTCGACGCTTCGAGTAAATTTGACGTCGAGATCGGACGCGTCGGCTTTGAACTTAACGCCGACGTCGATATATCCGGCCATTCGCCTTGCTCCCCGTCTTTTTTCGTTCCGTTTTCAAGGATTCGCGCTTTCGTTTCGGCGACGCGACGCTCCCATTCTTCGACAAGGAACGACGCGACGTAAAAGCAAACGGCGGCGACGACAAACAACGGCGCCGCGATTAAGAGCGGAACCCCTATTTTCGTCGGGGCGCCCAAACAAGCGAGGATCGTAAAACAGCCGAGACCGCCGATTCCGACGCCGTTTCCAAACGCTTGCCGCGACTGTTTTTCCGCGTCGGCTCGCGTTTGTCCGACTTCCGCGACCGCCGCGCGTTCGGCGTATTCGTCGAGGACGTCCGCCGCCGTTCGACGTTCGCCGTCGACGCTAACCGGCGCCGACGCGTCGACCGCTCCGACGCGCCAATCCGCCGCCAAGTCGTCGAGCGTTCCGACGACGAGTCCGCCGTCGCGCCGTTGGTAAGCGACCCGATACTCCAATTCGCTCGCTTGCGTTTCGTTTCCTTTCGCGCCGTTCGCTCCGTTCATTGTTCGCGCCTGCCGTTTCACGTTAAGTCCAACCAAGTCCAAGAGAAACGCCGCCCGAATCGGCGCTCGTTCCCCTCTTTATTGTACGCGAAAACAAGCGCGACGCCAAACGTTCGACGAAGCCAAAAACAAACGCGGCCCAAAACGTTCGGCGGCGCCAAAAACAAACGCGACGCAAAACATTCGGCGGCGCCAAAAACAAACGCGGCGCAAACGCTCCGCGCCAAAAACAAACGCGGCGCAAACGCTCGGCGGAGGAAAAAACAAGCGCGGCGCAACTGTTCGGCGGAGGAAAAAACAAACGCGGCGCAAACGCTCGACGGCGAAAAAAACAAACGCGACGCAAACGCTCGACGGCGAAAAAAAACAAGCGCGGCGCAACTGTTCGGCGGCGCCAAAAACAAGCGCGGCGCAAAACGTTCGGCGGAGGAAAAACAAGCGCGACGCAATCGCTCGACGCCCATCGCAATCGCTCGCAACGCCCCGACGCGTCCAATGTCGGAGAACGCGGTCGGAACGGAACGCTCGACGGTTAATCGCAACCCCCAACGCCGCGGCAAGAAAAAAAACGGAGTCGACCGCGCTCCTACGAACGCCGTCGACTCCGTTGCCTTACGCCGTTTCAACCGCTAAAACGACTCGAACGTTAACGTTAAACGCGATTATTGAACGTCGGTTTCGCCGCCGGCGATCGTCCCCATCGCGCCCCAAACGCCGAACGGGCTCTTGCCGGTCGGGTCTTTGCCCGTCCACTCCGTGCTGTTCAGGTTCGAACCGCAGTCGATCGTTTCGCTAATGAACGCGACCGAACCGTCGGCGCGCAACGCGTTGACGCCGCCCGAGTGGTTGCTCGACGCGCTCATATAACCCCAACCCCAACCCGGGTTCGAAATGTCGTTCGCGCAGGTCGGCGAGTTCGGCGGAAGAACCGTCGTAACGGCCAAGATGCGCGGGCGACCGTCGGTGTGGCGTTGGCCGCGCGGTTCCGAAGCGATTTCGCCGTTAAGCGACGTTCTATCGTCGTTCTTCACCAACGCCAAGCAGGACGCCGGAGAGCCGCCGCTCATCTTCACAATGCCGCCCTTGACGCGGTCGGAACCGGCTTGCGCGCCGCAAACCGATTCGACGATGGCGATCGTGTTCGAGGAACCGTCGGTAAGCGTCGCAAACGTGTTGCACTTAACGCCGCCGTAGACGCTCGGACGCGCGCCGATGCCGCCGGGGAAGAACCCGCGCTTGCTCGTCGTCGCTTCGCCGGTGTTAACCGTCGCGTCGCCGAGCGAACCGCAGTAACTGCCGCGTTGGCAACTGTTGCTATGCGACGGCGTGTTGGCCGCGGCGTCGGACGGGCAGCCGAGCATCGGAATCAACGCCTTCAGCGAAGTCGTCGAGCAGTTCCAGGCGTCGGTCCAACCGCTAAAGCTATGCGATTCGTCGCCGCGCGAAATGACTTCTTGCCAACGGTTCCCCTGTTCGATGTAAGGATACATCGCGACGTAAAAACTGACGCAACCCCAAGCCGCCGCCAAGTTGCGTTGGTCGTCGCTCGGCGAGGTGCGCATCGGCGGGAACGCGTTGTTGACGTCGTGATAGTTTTGCAAGCCGAGCCCGATTTGCTTCAGGTTGTTCGTGCATTGCATCCGGCGCGCCGCTTCGCGAGCCGCTTGGACGGCCGGAAGGAGCAAACCGATCAAAATCCCAATGATGGCGATAACGACGAGAAGTTCGACCAACGTAAAACCGCGTCGTTTATTCGTAAAACGTTGCATAAAAACACTCCTCAAAAAAAACTTAAAAACAAGGTAAAAGAAAAAACGTTATCTTCAACGCGTTCGAATTTCAAACTTTTCAAACGTCCGATTTCTCCGCCGACTTCCAGCGTCAAAATCAACGCGATCGTTAAAACCCGCGCGTTCCAATTCTATTTACTCAAAACGCGTTAAGCGTTTTACTCGAGACCGCCGAGTTCCGCGACGTCGAACGTAACTTCGCCGCCGCCCGCCGAAACGGTCGCGGAGAGCGGAGTGCGGTCGAAATCTTTCCAAACTTCCGGAATTTCGCGAGGCATTTCGGCGCGTTTCGCTTCGTATTCGGCGTGATATTCGCTTTGTTCGCCGACCGACATCGCCGCGAGTTCCGCCGGGGTCTTCCAGTGTTCCGGTTGCGGGTCCTTCGTGCAAGTGATCTTATAATCGCCCGCCGGGGCGCCGTCGGCGGTATAGCCTTGCAAGGTCGACGTAATCTCCGCGACGCCGTTTTTGTCGGTTTTGCCGCTGATCGAAACGCTTCCGCTCGTCGCGATAAAGAAAACGTCGACGTCGGCGATCGCTTCCGAACCGTTGACAACCTTCACCTTAAACGGGTGCGTTTCCGGCATGTCGGCGGGAGCTTTCGGCCCGCAACCGACCGCGACGACGCAGAACGCCGCCGTCGCCAACGCAAAAAAGCAAGACAATTTTCTCATCGTCGCCTCCTTCAACCAATGAACGCGCCCTCGACCGCCGCAAACCGCAAACAGTTTCCTCTAAACCAAGCAAACTGTAAGACGCCGAGACGCAAAAAAAGTTCCCGAAAACGTCGACGCTCAAACGTCGCCCGCATATTCGGCCTATTCGATTTTTTCGGCTTATTCGTTAGCGTTTGCCGACGCCCGAACGAACCTAACGCAACGTCGACGCGAAAAACAACTTCGCAACTCGACTTTCTTTATTGTAACGCCGCGTTTGCCCGACGTCAAGAAATTAACGCGAAAAAATTAAAAAACTTGAAAATTACTCGCCGCGTCCCGCAAAACCGGCGCCGCCGTTAAATTCGTTTCCCGTCGCTTCTCGCGCTTAACCAATCTTAAACGCCAACGCAAAAACGAGATAAGACGTTTAGCGGCAAAACGTCGTTTTCGAGCGACGCTCCGACGGCGGCGCCGCTCAAACCGCGACCGCGTCGCCGGGAAGCGTTTCGGTTTCTCAACGTTAATTCTTCGCTTCGCCCGAAATAATTCTCGAAACGTTTCTCTTTTAACCGCAAGAAGCGGCGCGTTTTTTAGCAAATAAAAATCAATCGGCGCTGGAAAATCGCCGACGTCTCGTATATAATATATATTAATGACAAAACCGTCGCCGGCGCCGCCGTTTCGCGACCGCCGGGCCGAGCCGACGCAACCCGCGTCGCGCTCCTTTCCCTTTACTCGTTTCCCTTTATTTTACGCAACCCGCGCCGGAGCAACGTTTTATGTCGCCGTCTCGTCCTTCCGCTCCCCCCGTTTCCGCTCCGCCCCGAATCGTCGCGTTCGGCGAAATCCTTTGGGATCTGCTTCCGACCGGGAAGAAACTCGGCGGCGCTCCGGTCAATTTCCTTTATCATTCGCAAACGCTCGGCGCCGACGTCCGGGCGTTAACGCGAATCGGCGACGACCCGCTCGGCGCGGAAATCCGCGAACGGCTCGACGCGCTTGCTCTTTCGACGCAGTTTCTCCAAATTTCGCCCGACGCGCCGACCGGAACCGTCGCCGTTTCGCTCGACGCCGCCGGAACGCCGACTTACCGCATCGTCGAAAACGTCGCTTGGGACGAAATCGCCGTCGACGCGGAAACCGCCGACGCGCTCGTTCGCTTTTTGACGGAGGAAAACGCCGCGTCCGCCTTTTATTTCGGCAGTCTCGCGCTCCGTTCGGAAACGAACCGACGTTCGCTAACTCAAATATTGGAGCGACTTCCGCGTTCCGTTCTCCGCGTTTGCGACCTAAACTTGCGCGCGCCCTTTTACTCCCGGGAGGTCGTCGAGTCGACGCTGAACGCCGCCGACGTTTTCAAACTCAACGACGCGGAAGCGGTCGAGTTGGACGCGCTTTTCGCCGACCTCGAACCGCCGACGTTGAGCCGTTTCGCCGACGACGCCGGATCGTTAACCGCGCCCGATTCGCCGGAAGTCGCCGCCGCGCTCGCCGATTGGGCCGCTCGTTGGCGACGCCGTTTCAACTTGCGAACGCTTATCTTAACTTGCGGCGGCGCGGGCGCTTGGATATTCGACGAAACCGGTTCCGCGTTCGCTCCCGCCGCTCCGGTCGAGCGAATCGCCGACGCCGTCGGGGCCGGCGACTCCTTCGCGGCGGTTTGCGTCGTCGGGCTTTTGTCGGGCCGTCCGATCGCCGAAATTGTCGACGCCGCGTCGCGCCGCGCTTCGTTCGTTTGCTCGCAAGAGGGCGGAACGCCGTCGATTCCGCCGGAAGCCGCCGACCCGTTCGCCGCCGTTTGATTTCCGCAAATCAACAACATTTTTCAAAACAATCAAACGTCGCCCGTTTTCGTCGCGACGTTTCGCCGCCCGCCTTTTAAGGAAAACCGTTATGTCGCGTTTTTACAACGTTTGCGGTTCAACCGCGCTCCTCGCCGCCCTCCTCTTCCCGTCGCCGTTCGTTTCGCCGACGTTCGCAATTTCCGCTCCGAACGACGCGACGTCCGAAACGCCCTCCGCCGCCGACGCCGCGCTCGAACAAGCCCGCCTGCTCTCCGTCGCGTTTCGGCAAGCGGCGCAAAAGACGCTTCCGGCGACCGTCAACATCGTCGTCAAACGCGGCGTCGACGCGCCAAACGCCGCCAAATCGAAACTTCCGTTCGCCGAACTTCTTCCCGACTTGCCGGAAAAACACCTGATCGAAGGCGCCGGTTCCGGCCTAATCGTCGACCCGAGCGGAATCGTCCTCACCAACTGCCACGTCGTCGCCGCAAGCGAAATCGGGAAAAGCGTTTCGGTCGAGTTGAGCGACGGTCGTCGTTTTCCCGCGAAAAAAATCGTCAAAGACGAAAAATCCGACCTTGCGCTCGTCTTCGTCGAATCGCCGGAACCGTTGCCGTTCTTGACGTTCGCCGACAGCGACGCGGTTGAAATCGGCGATTGGGCGCTCGCGATCGGCAATCCGTTTATGCTCGGCTCGTCGGTCAGCGCGGGCGTCGTCAGCGCGAAGGGCCGTTTCCTTAACTCTAAAGACGGCAAGCAGTTCATTCAAACGGACGCGGCGATCAACCCCGGCAACAGCGGCGGCCCGCTCGTCAATTTGCGCGGCGAAGTCGTCGGCGTCAACACCGCGATCGCGTCCCTTTCCGGCGGCTACCAAGGAATCGGTTTCGCCATTCCTTCGAACGTCGCGGTTTGGGTCTTGGGGCAACTCCGCGACAAAGGCCGGGTCGAGCGCGCCTTCCTCGGCGCCCCGGTCTCCGCGCTCGAATACGACGCCGCGAAACGTCTCGGGCTTGCGCCGAAAACCGGCGTTCGACTCGGCGCTCCGTTCCGCGACGCTCCGGCGGCGAAGGCGGGCTTGCGCGCCAACGACGTTCTTCTCGAAATCGACGGGCAAAAAATCGAGTCGCCGGAAACGTTCGAGGCGTTCGTCGAACGCGCCGCCGTCGACCGCGATTATTCGCTTAAAGTCCTGCGCAACAACGAGAAAGAGCCAAAGGAAGTCAAAATTCGCTTTGAGATTAAACCGGAAAATTACGTCGGCGTTCCGTTGACCGAAAAGATGGTCGAGCGCGGTTCGCACCGGGTCGACCGCGAATGGGGCGCGATGCTCATCCCGTCGACGCCGGAATCCGCGGCTCGTCTCGGCGCTCCCGGTCGCGAAGGAATCGTCGTTTTGAACGCGACGCCCGGCGGCGCCGCTTACAAAGCGGGTTTGCGCAACGGAATGTTAATCGTCAAGTTGAACGGTCGCGAAGTCAAGTCGTTAGAAGACTTCGACGCGGCGAAAGCGGAAGCGACGCCCGAAACGGGAATCGAATTGGAAGTCGTTCAAAAATCGGAAGCGAAAACGCTCCGCCTCCCGGTCAAAAAATAAGTCGGCCCAAAACGACAATTAGCCGCCGCGCCGACGCCTCGACGCGACGTTTCATTTCCGTTCAAAAAAAGCGTTTTCAAAGACGCGACAAAAAACGCGCTTTCCGTCGTTATCTCGCCGACGAAAAGCGCGTTTTTCACAATTTCAAACAAATTTCAAAACAATCAAACACCGCTCTATTTCGCGTCGACGCTCGGTTCTCCCGGAACGTCTTTAACGTCTTTCGCGTCGACGTTTCGCCGCGACGCCCGCTCTTCGTCGGTCGGTTCCGAAACGGCGAACTTCACCGGCGAGACTTTCGGCAAAAGACCGTCGGCGCGCATTTTACGTCCGATTTTAAAGATTTTTTCGAGCGTTTTATCGTCGAGTTCGTAACGCGGCGCCGTCGGCGTTCCTTCCCAAACGACCCCGCCGACGCTCGGTTCGAGCAAAATCGCGTGCGGAATCCCGCGGACGCCCAGCTTGTTCGCCAGCCGTCGTCCGGTGTCGACCGCGACGAAATAGTCGACGTTATCCGGGTCGAGACGTCCGCTCGGCATATTGCGAATCGCCTTCTCGTCCGTTTCGCAAATCGACACGACGACCAAGTCGTCTTTATATTGTTTCGCGATGAAGTTCAGGTACGGCAACGATCTACGGCACGGCGGGCACCACGTCGCCCACATCTCGACGAGAACGTATTTCCCCGCCAAATCTTCCGGTTTCGGCGCTTTGTTGACCCACTGCTCGACCGGAATCGCGCCGACGACGTCCTCGATCGCGCACCAAAGATAGGAGTCGGCCCAAACGATGCGATCCCGCAAGAGCGCCGGGTGGTTGTCCGGCAAATTGACGCTTTCGACAAGCCAAGGCGTCTTCGTCAAGTCGATATTACGCCGCGCTTCGCCTTTCGCAACCTCCGTTTTTTCGGCGTTTGCGCCGTTCAAAAGCGCGACCGCTTCGTCGCCGCAAACGACTTCGCCGTCCGGCCCGACGACGCAAACTTCGCCCGCGTCCTCCGCGGTTTGCGGCTCGTCCGCCCAAGCGACGCCCCCGAAAGCCGCCGCCAACGCCAGCCCGGCCAAACCGACGCGCGCCTTCTTTGATTTATCCAAAAACGTTCGTTTTTCATTTTTCCCAGTCGTTCGTTTCATTAGGCAAACTCCCAACACATTCGTCGGCGGACGGTTAAGTCCTATTCCCATCGTCGGCGTCGGCGGCGCGCTTAAGAAGCGATTCGAATTTTTCAACAAATTTCCCTCGAAACCGCCGCCAAAAGCTCGGCCCGCCTTACTTTTCCGCCGTTTTATGTTATCATACAAAAAAGGCGCGCGCAATTCAAGCGCCCGACGCCCATTTTTCCGTTTTTTTATCGTCCGCTTTCGTCGTTCGCCGTTCCTCGGAGTCCCCAATGAGCCCGTCTCGCCGTCCAGCAAACTCCGCCCGCCCCCTCTATATTATCGCCGCGTTTGCGCTTTTCGCCGTCTTCTTTTTTTTCTTAACGCGACCGTTCGTCGAATCCGGCGCCGCGACCTCCGCCCCGCGTTGGCTTCTCCTTTTCGCTCCGCTCGACGACCCGACCTTTATGGAGTTCGTTTGGCGCGGACTCGATCTTCCCGCCGAACCGCCGACCGGCGAACGTTGGTTCGCGCTTGGTCTCGGCGTCGTCGCGACGCTCGCGCTTCTCGGACTCGGAAAGCTAACGTTCGCGCCTTTCAAACGACTTTTGAAAACAAACGTTTCTGAAACGATATTCTTTCAATTCGGCGCCGGGCTCGCGCTTTGGAACCTTTGCGTCCAAATCGCCGGTCTCCTCGGGTTCGCCGACGCGCCGGTCGCGATTCCAACATTCGGTTTCGCCGCTTTTTACGTTCTTTCGACGGCGTTTGCCGCGTCGCGACGCTTTGCCGCCGCCCGCAACGGCGTTAACGACGTTGCGTCGACGCCGCTTTTCCCGCGTCAAAGTCTCGGCGACCGCGTTCTTTTAACGCTGCAAGTTGTTTTATTAACGATTTTTACGTCGTTTTATTTCTTTTCGTCGACGCAGCCGCTTTTCGAATACGACGTCGTCGAGTATCACGCGCAGGCCGCCCGCGAAATTTTCGAAACCGGCGTCCTTGCTTTTTCGCCGAACAACGTTTACGCCAATATGCCGCTCGGCGCCGAAACCCTTTACGTCGGCGGATTTAACCTCGTTCGCGACCTTTGCGCCGCCCCGGACGCGCCCCCGCGCCTCGGCTCGCTCGTCGGCAAAGTCGTTTTGACCGCGGCGGCGTTCGCGACGGCGCTCGGTCTTTTCGCGTTTTGCGTTCGATTTTTCCGCTCCGGACGCGCCGGACTTTTCGCCGCGCTCTTTTATCTCGCGTTCCCCGGCGTCTTCGACGTTTTCGCCAACGGCTTAAACGACGGCGTTTTAGGTTTCGCGCTGTTCGCCGCTTTTTACGCGTTCGCGCTTTCGCTCGCCGCCGACGCGACGCGTTGCAACCGAATTATTTTTCGCGTCGCAACCGCTTCGTTCGTCGGCGTTTACGTCGGACTCGCCGTTTCGATCAAATACACCGCCGTCGTTTTCGTTTTCGCGCCCGCTTTCGTCGCGCTCCTCGCCCTTTCGTTTCCGACGGTCGCGACGCCGCTTCGCCGCCTTTTCCGCGACGCCGAGTCGACGACGCCCGACGTTTCCGCAAGCGTTGAAACGCCAACCGATTGCGACGCGCCCCAAAACGCCGACGTTTCCGCGTCGAATCCGCCCGCGCTCCGCCGCCTCAAAAACGCTTGCGCTCCTCTCGTCGTCTTCGTCGCGACGGTCGCGCTCGTCTCCGGCGGCTGGTTCGTTCGCAACGTTTCGGCGACCGGCAACCCCTTTTATCCGTTGGCGTTCGAACTCTTTGACGACGCGTCGCAAACTTGGGACGCCGACGTCGACGTCCGTTGGCGCCGCGCGCACTCCGCGTCGACGTTCGGCCCCGCCGCGTTTGCGGAGTCGGTCGCTCGTTCCGCTTGGCGCGCCGACCTCGCCTCCCCCTTTTCGCCGTTCGTTCCGCTAATCGGCCTCGCCGTTCTTCTCGGTTCCGCGACGGCGATTAACCGACGGCGACGTCGTTTCGCCGCGTCCGCCGCGTCCTCCGTCGTCGAAGTCTCCTCCGAACGCAACCGCAACGACGGCGACGTTTTACGACTCGCGTTCATCGCCGCCGTCGCTCTCCTGTTTTGGCTCGGCTGGCTCTTCGCGACGCACCGCTTAACGCGTTTCCTCGTCCCGGTCGAACCGTTATCCGCATTATTACTCGGCGTCGCCGCGTCCTTTGCCGCGACCGGTTGCCGTTCGTCCGCCTCAAATCCTTCGCCGAACTCGACCGTCGGAAGTAATTCCGCTCCCCCCGGCTCCGCGTCGCCGGGACGCGGTTTCTTTTTCGCCGCGTTTTACCCAACCCTTTTATTCGGTTTACTTTACGAAGGTCTCGTTATCGACGTTCGCGCCCCGGCTCGCATCGCTCCGCTTCGCGCTCTCGAACGCGACCCGGCCCGTTTCCCGCAAGCGTCGCTCTTCTTCAACGACCGCCCGGAACTTTTCGCCGACGCGAAACCGTCCGACGCAACCGATTTAACGTCAAGCGTTTCCGACGCGCCCGTCCAACCGTCGCGCAAGCTCCTTTTAGTCGGCGAAGCGAAGGCGTTCCTTTACCGCGTTCCGGTCGTTTACTCGACTTGCTGGAACCGTTCGCCGTTAATTCCGCTCCTCGGCGACTCGGTCGAGCGCGACGCCGACGGCAAAATCGTCGCGATTCGAGACGCCGACGCGATTCGCCGACGCTTCGACGACGCGAAAATCGCCTTCGTTCTCGTCGATTTCGCCGAGTTGGCGCGCTTTCGAAGTCCCGGCAATTACGGCTTTAGAGACGCCGAAATCGACGAGAACCTCTTCCGGCTTTTAACCGCCGCGAACGTCCTCGCGCCGTTCGAACTCCCGCAAACGCCCGGCAAGAGCGACGCGACGTCAAACGCGCCCGAAACGACGCGAGTTTTCCGCGTCGCTTCAACTTCCAACGACGCCGCGTCGCGTCCTAATTAACCGCGTCTCCGTCGTTCGCTCGTCGTTTTAGCGCGGCGCAACGACGGCGTTTTGATTTAAGAAGATATTTTCTAATAATCAAACGTCGCCTTTTATCCCCGCGACGCGGTTCGTTTTTTAACGATCGTTGCGATTATTCCGCTTGCAAACGGCGTTTCAAATTACTGAGAGCCGCGCCGCGCCGTCTCCCCCCGTTGCCCTCGTCGGGGTTTTCTGTTAAAATGAAGGCGTTTATTTTTCGCCGCCGCGTCGCCGATTCGTTTTTTCTCCAACGGTTCGCTCCAAACCTCGACGTTAGGCGAACTTCGAGCGTCCGTCCTTTTCCCCGTTACCCCCAGAAAGCGCCGATTATGTCGCAAAGATCGATCCCGTCCGATATTGAAATCGCCCGCCGCGCCCCGTTGCGCCCCATCGCCGAAGTCGCCGCGAAACTCGGAATCCCCGAAAACGCCGTCGAACTTTACGGCAAACAAAAAGCCAAAATTTCGCTCGACGAAATTCGCGACGTCCCGCAAAAAAAAGACGCGAAACTGATTCTCGTTACCGCGATTTCCCCGACGCCCGCCGGCGAAGGCAAAACGACCGTCAGCGTCGGCCTCTGCGACGCGTTGAACGTCCTTAAAAAGAACGCCTGCTTGGCTTTGCGCGAACCGTCGCTCGGGCCCTGTTTCGGCGTCAAAGGCGGCGCGGCGGGCGGCGGTTACGCGCAAATCGCCCCGATGGAAGAGATCAACCTCCACTTTACCGGCGACTTCCACGCGATCACGGCGGCGCACAACCTGATCGCGGCGATGGTCGACAACTCGCTGCACCAAGGAAACCCGCTCGGCCTCGACTCGCGCCGCGTTACATGGGGTCGCGCTCTCGACGTCAACGAACGGGCGTTGCGACAAATTGTCGTCGGCCTCGGCGGGACGGTCAACTCGGTTCCGCGCGAAAGCTATTTCCTCATCACCGCCGCGTCGGAAATAATGGCGATTCTTTGCCTTAGCGAAGACCTGCGCGACCTGCGCGAACGCCTCGGCAAGATCGTCGTCGGTTACACGACGTCGGGCCAACCCGTTACCGCCGCCGACTTGAAAGCGCGCGGCGCCGCGACCGTTCTTATGAAGGAAGCGATCAAGCCGAACCTCGTCCAAACGCTCGAAGGCAACCCGGCGTTCGTTCACGGCGGCCCGTTCGCCAACATCGCGCACGGCTGCAACAGCGTCGTCGCGACGAAAACCGCGCTCAAGTTCGCCGATTACGTCGTTACCGAAGCCGGTTTCGGCGCCGACCTCGGCGCGGAAAAATTCTTCGACGTCAAATGCCGCAAAGCCGGTTTAACGCCGAACTTAGCGGTCGTCGTCGCGACGATTCGCGCGCTGAAATTCCACGGCGGCGTCGCGAAAGCCGACTTGGGAACGCCGAACGCCGACGCCGTTTCGAAAGGTTTCGCGAACCTCAAGCGCCACGTCGAAAACGTCCGCAAATTCGGCGTTCCGGTCGTCGTCGCGATTAATAAATTCGACGGCGATACCGACGAAGAACTCGCCGTTCTCCGCGAACGCTGCGCCGAAATCGGCGTCGACGTCGCCTGCGCGACGCACTGGGCGAACGGCGGCCAAGGCGCGGTCGAACTCGCCGAAACGGTTTTGCGAACGATCGACGCGAACCCGAATCCCGCCTTTAAACCGTTATACGCGGACGACTTGCCGCTCGAGCAAAAACTCGAAACGCTCGCTCGCGAAATTTACGGCGCTCGCGGAATCGTCCTTTCGAAACAAGCGCGCCGTCAACTCGACGAACTCGTCGCGCTCGGTTGCGACAATTTGCCGGTTTGCGTCGCGAAAACGCAATATTCGTTCTCGGCCGACCCGAAACTTCTCGGCGCCCCGACCGATTTCGACTTGGAAGTCCGCGAACTCCGCTGGAGCGCGGGCGCCGGTTTCGTCGTTGCTTTGACGGGAGAAATCGTTACGGCGCCGGGACTTCCGCGCGTTCCGGCGGCGGAGGCGATCGACCTCGACGAAAACGGCGACACGGTCGGCCTTTTCTAAATGTCCGTCGGCCGTCGCGTTCCTCCTTAAATCTTAAGGAGCGACGCGACGACTTCGCACCCCTTGCGAACGAACGATTTAACGTTTCCAAGTCGTTCGTTCGCGTCGTTTTTATTCCTCGCTCTTTTTCCGTTTTCCGCGCCGCCTCGGGCGTTTGGTCGTTATGCAACTTCAACTCATCGCGACGTCGACGACGGGCCTTGAAGCCGTTGTCGCGCAAGAACTTAAAGACCTCGGCCTTTCGCCGCGCAACTCCGATTTCGCGATCGGTCGCACTCTCTTTGAGGGCGGCGTTTCCGACTTAATTAAGGCGAATCTTTGGTGCCGTTGCGCCGGAAAAATCCTCGTTCAACTCGCCGAATTTGACGTTTCGAACGATTTTGACGTTATTTTCGACGCGGTAAAAGCGATAGAATGGGAAAACTGGGCGCCTCGCAACGCGAATTTTCACGTCGAAGGCCGGTCGGTTCGCTCGAAAATCACAAGCGTTCCGGCGCTGCAACGAACGGTCAAAAAGGCGATTGTCGACCGACTTTGCGGCGTTTGGGGCTTGACGTCCCTTCTGGAAACGGGCCCGACGTATACCGTTGAAATTTCGTTGCTTAAAGACCGCGCGACGCTCACGCTCGACTCGACCGGTCGCGGCCTTCACCGTCGGGGATACCGCTTGATGAACGTCGTCGCGCCGCTGCGCGAAACCCTTGCGGCGGCGTTGGTTAAGCTCTCCGTTTGGCGCCCGGGCCGTCCGTTAATCGACCCGTTTTGCGCGTCCGGAACGATTCCGATCGAAGCGGCCCTCATCGGTCGCAACATCGCGCCCGGTTTGAAGCGTTCCTTCGACGCCGAAGGTTGGCCGCTCATTCCGCGCCAACTTTGGAACGAGGCCCGCGACGAGGCCCGCGCCGCGATTCGCCCGACGCTTAGCGAGAAGATTTACGGCTCCGATATCGACGAGACGTCGTTAAAGTTTGCGCGACAGCACGCCGTCGACGCCGGCGTCGACGAGGACGTCGTCTTCAAACGCCGCGACTTCCGCGACCTAACCGACGACCGCGAATACGGTTGCGTTATTTGCAACCCGCCTTACGGCGAACGGCTCGGCGACGTCGCGCAACTCCGCCCGCTTTACGAGTCGATTCCGGCGGTTCTCTCGAAGTTGCCGACTTGGAGCCATTACATTATTACGTCTTGGCGCGATTTTGAAAAGACCGTCGGCCAAGAAGCGACGCGGCGCCGCAAACTCTACAACAGCCGCGTCGAATGCGTTTATTATCAGTTTTTAGGCCCGAAACCGCCGCGAGATTTCGATTTCGCCGCCGCGTCCGCCGTCGAGTTTGAAAACGGAGAAAATCGCTTGGAAATCGATTTCTCCGTCGAAAGAGGCCCGCGAAACGCCGATTTTTCCAACGCGTTTGAAAACGCCGACGCCGAAACGGAAATCGAAAAGAACGCCGAGTCGTCCGACGTCGCCGCTCGCGCCGAACATTCCGAACGTTCCGCGAACGCGCCCGCTTTCGCCGGTCTCGACGCTTACGCCGACCGCGTCGCGGAGGAATTTGGGCGTTGCTTGACAAATCGCGCTCGCCATTTGCGCCGTTGGCCGTCGCGCGGAATCACCTGTTATCGCTTATACGACAAGGACTTGCCGGAGGTTCCGCTCGCAATCGACATATTTGAAGGGCGTTGGCTTCATATCGCCGAATACGACCGGCACGACGAGCGAACGGTCGGCCAAAAACGCCTTTGGATCGACAAAATGGTCGCGAAAGCGGCGGAAATTTTGAATATCGAACCTGAAAACGTCTTTCTCAAACGCCGCGCTCGTCAACGCGGTTCGGCGCAATACGAAAAGCTCGACGAAACCGGGCGCGTCGTTAAAGTCGGCGAAGGCGGGCTCTCTTTCCTTTGCAATTTAACGGATTACCTTGACGTCGGGCTCTTTCTCGACCATCGCCAAACCCGGCAAATGGCGCGCAAGGAAGCGAACGGAAAACGATTTTTGAATCTTTTTTGCTATTCCGGCGCTTTTACTTCTTACGCGGCGGACGGCGGAGCCTCGTCGCTCGTTTCGGTCGACCTTTCGCCGACTTACCTCGACTGGTGCGAAGCGAATATGGAGGAAAACGGTTTTTACGTTCCGTCGCGAGCCGCCGAAGCCCGGCGCGCCGGTTTCGACGTAAAACAAGTAGTCGATTCGCTTTACGTTAAGTCGGACGTTCTCCGTTTTTTGCGAGCGATTCCTCCGGCGTCCGACCGCAACCGCGATATTGTTCGGCTGATCGAGGAAACGGCGGCGGAAGTCGGCGACGTTCGGACGGTCGGGCGACGCGACGGCGGCGGGCGTTTCGGACGCTCGAACGGCGGAGCGTCTCAACTCGGCGACCGCGCTAAGTACTTCAAAAATAAGACGAAAGACGGTCGCGCGGAACGCGGTTCCCTTCCCGACCGCCCGTTCGGACTCGACCGCTCCGACTTCGAACTTTGCGTTTGCGACCCGCCGACTTTCTCGAACAGCAAGTCGACCGACGCCGACTGGGACGTGCAACGCCGACACGTCGAGCTGTTGCGCCTCCTCGCGACGCGGATGAAGCCGGGCGGCGTCGTCTATTTCTCGAACAACTATCGGCGCTTTAAGTTGGACGAGGAAAGTTTGACGGATTTGTACGATTTTCGGGAAATATCGAATCGAACGGTTCCGGAAGATTTTCGGAATAAACGAATTCACCGATGTTGGCGAATGATCGCGAAATAACGATTTTAACGGCGGCGAAATCGGCGTTTTCGAAAAACGGCGGCGCGTCCGATTGACGAAACTTTACCCGTCCTTTATAATATAGGGGAAGAATTACCGTTCAACCGCGTCGGTCGGCGTTCGTTCCGCTCCTTTCGCTCGTCAAAATCGCCGAGCGAAATCGGAAGCGTTTCGCGTTTTAACGTTTATAGTTAAACGATTTAACGTTTTTGCGTTGCTCCCGTCCGTTTTCCGACGCGTTTCAAGAGGAATCGAAAAATGGCGCTCACCATCACTACCGAAGACGTCGCGCGTTTCGGCGTCGTCGGCGCGGGCGGCGCGGGCTTCCCGACGCACGTCAAACTTTCCGGCAAAGCGGATACGGTCGTTTTGAACGCGGCCGAGTGCGAACCGTTGTTGCATAAAGACAAAGAGCTGATTCTGCGCGACGCCGCGGCGATCGTCGAAGGGTTGGCGCGCGCGGTCGAGTTCGTCGGCGCGAAAGAAGCGGTCGTCGGGATTAAGGAAAAATACGCCAAGGTGATCGCCGCGATGCAAGCCGCGCTTCGCCCGAATATGCGAATCGTTCCGCTGCCGGACGTTTACCCGTCCGGCGACGAGTTCGTTCTCGTTTATTTGACGCTTGGGCGAGTCATCGCGCCGGGAGCGATTCCGCTGTCGGTCGGCGCGGTCGTTATGAACGTCGAAACGGCGCTCAACCTTTCGAACGTCGGTCAAACGCCGGTCGTCGACAAATACGTTTCGGTCGCGGGCGCGGTCAAAAATCCGTCGACCGTTTGCGTTCCGCTCGGGACGACGCTCGCCGAATGCCTCGAACTGGCCGGCGGCGCGACGATTCCCGACCCGGCGTTCGTCGTCGGCGGCGCGATGATGGGACGGCTCGTTCCGAACCTCGACGTTCCGGTAACGAAAACGACCGGCGGCGTCATCGTCTTGCCGCGCGACCATTTCATCGTCGACCGCAAAAGTTGGGATTGGAACAAAACGGCTCGCGTCGGTCGCGCCGCTTGCGACCAATGCTCGCGTTGCACCGAGCTTTGCCCGCGTTATCTCCTCGGACACCCGATCGAGCCGCACCGAGCGATGCGGAGCCTCGGCTTCAATATGTCGCGGGAAGCGGACGTCGCCGGAACGCAATTCTGTTCCGACTGCAACCTTTGCAGTTACTGTTCTTGCCCGGAAGGGCTCGACCCGCGCGGCGTCAACTTGCAAAACAAACGCCGCATTCTCGCCGAGAACCGCCGTTGGCAAAACCCGCCGTTCCATCCGGAACGCGCCGACGCGTTGCTCGCCTTCCGCCAAACGCCGACTTCCCGACTGATGCAGCGAATCGGCCTCGACGGTTTCGTCAACAAGGGCCCGCTTCTCGCCGGCGTTTACCAACCAAAATCGGTCGAAATTCCGTTGAAGCAACATATCGGCGCGCCTTGCGTCGCGGTCGTTTCAGTCGGCGAGACGGTTCGACGCGGCCAAACGATCGGAACGCGCCCGGTCGCCGACGGCAAAACGGCCCTCGGCGCCGACGTTCACGCGTCGATCGACGGAACGGTCGTCGCCGTTTCGCCGGAAAGCGTCAAAATCGCCGCGTTGTAATCGGCGAAAGCGTTAAAATCGCCGCGCCTTAATCGGCAAAGTCGCTAAAACCGCTAAACTTCCCGTTTAACGACGTTAAAAAACCGCGCCGCCGGAGCGTTTCCTCCGACGACGCGGTTTCTTTTTTGCGCTTTTAACGTCGCCGCGATACGACTGTTTTCAATTTTGAACGCCGGAACGGCGCCCTCGTAAATTGCTTAAAAGCGAACGAAAAACAACTTGCCGCCGCCTCGACGAGCGATTCGCCCAAACGAAACGTTTCTCGTCTTTTAACTTAACAACGAGACGAGCAGTCGAGCAATCACCCCAAACGGACGAAAAACGACTCGCCGCCGTCTCGGAGAACGTCGCTCAAACGAGACGCTTCCCGTTCTTGACTCAACGGCAAACCGGCCCGTCGCGCGACTCAACGTCAAAGCGGACGGAAACCGACTCGCCGCCGTTTCCGTCCGCCGTTATTTTCCGCGTTTTCTTTTCAGCCCGAACGCGCGGTTGCGATTAGAAGTCGTCTTCTTCGTCTTCGCCGCCGTCTTCCAGTTCGTCGTCGAGTTCGTCCGGCTCTTCGTCGTCTTGGTTCGGGCCCGGCGCGACGCCGTCTTCGTCCGCGACAACCAACGTCGACATAATCTCCTCTTTGAGCGTTTCCAAAAGTTCCGGGTCTTGTTGCAACGCGGCGCGCACCTTTTCGCGACCTTGCCCGAGCTGTTGGTCGCCGTATCGGAACCAAGCGCCCGACTTAACGACGATCTTCTTCGCGATGGCGAGGTCGAGAACGTCGCCCTCGTAACTGATTCCGCCCGCGTGCATCATATCGAACTCGGCGACGCGGAACGGCGGCGCGACCTTGTTCTTGACGATTTTCGCCTTAACTCGTTGCCCGACGACGTTTTCGCCCTCTTTGATTTGGCCGATGCGGCGCACGTCGATGCGGCAGGAGCAGTAAAATTTCAACGCCTTCCCGCCCGGCGTCGTCTCCGGCGAACCGAACATCACGCCGATTTTTTCGCGGATTTGGTTGATGAAGATGACCGCCGTTTTGCTCTTCGCGATCGCGCCGGTCAGCTTGCGGAGCGATTGGCTCATCAGGCGCGCTTGCAAACCGACGTGCGAGTCGCCGATTTCGCCTTGCAATTCCTTTTCCGGAACGAGCGCCGCGACCGAGTCGACGACGATCACGTCGACCGCGTTCGTCTTCACCAACATTTCGGTGATGCGCATCGCCTCTTCCCCGCTGCTCGGTTGGCTGACGAGGAGCGATTCCAAGTCGACGCCGAGACGCTTCGCCCAACTCGGGTCGAACGCGTGTTCCGCGTCGACGAACGCCGCGACGCCGCCGGTCTTTTGCGCTTGCGCGACGATGTGCAGGGTCAGCGTCGTTTTCCCGCTCGATTCCGGGCCGAAAATTTCGACGATGCGACCGCGCGGAATCCCCCGACCGCCAAGCGCAATGTCAAGGGACAGCGAACCGGTCGAAATGCCGTCGAGCCCCGGCGCCGCGTCGAGCCCGAGCGGCATAATCGCGCCTTGACCGTACATCTTTTCAATTTGGTCGACCGCCGATTTCAGTTCCGGGTTTTGGTCGTACAACGCTTGAATTTTCGAGATTTTTTTCGCGCTCTTCGCGGCCGCGCTTTCCGATTTCGCGCTTCGTTTCGCCATATTTTCGTCCTTATTATTTGATTAGCGCGACGTTAAACGCCGCAAACAGCCGTTAAAAATCGGTTAATCGTTAAATTTTTACCGCGCTCTCGCCGCATTTTCTCCGCTTCTCGCCGTTTTAGCGAAAAAGCGTCCGCCTCGTCGACGGCAAAACCGGCGCGATTCGCAAAATCGCCGCAAAACGCCGGCGTTAAAACCGGCGCGACCGTTAAAATCCGCGCAAGACGTCGCCGTCTAAGACGTCGCGACCGGGCAAACGTCGCCGCTCAAAATTGTTGGCGACCGGAAATCGCGTCCGAAAGCATTTCCTTGTTCGCGAACTCGAGCGAACTTCCGGTCGTAACGCCGCGCGCGAGTCGGGTGATCTTAATCGCGGCGCCGTCCAGGCGGTTGGTGATCGCGAGCGCGGTGCCGTCCCCTTCGACGGTCGGGTTCGTCGCCATCACCAACTCCTTAAAGTCGCCCGTTTTTACCCGTTTTACCAACGCGTCGATCGTCAGCTGATCGGAGCCGACCCCGTCGAGCGGCGAAACGCGCCCCAACAGGACGTGATAAAGTCCGCGATAACAACCGGTTTGCTCCAACGCGATCAAGTCGCGGGGCTGTTCGACGACGCAAAGAATCGAACGGTCGCGGCGTTCGTCGCGGCAAATGTCGCAAACCTCCTCTTCCGAAAGGTTGAAGCAATGTTTGCAGTACCGAACGTTTTCCTTCATCGAACGAATCGCGTCGGCAAGCGCGAACGCTTCGTCCGGCGTCGTCTTCAGGAGGTGGTAAACGATGCGTTCGGCCGATTTCTTCCCGACGCCGGGAAGTTTTTCAAACTCTTTCATCGTTTTCGCGACGGAATCGGTTAATTCGATCATTTTTTGTTTCGTTCCTTTTGTCGGTCGTTGAAAAGCGGAACGTCCCATTTTTTTCAGTCGCGTTCCGCTCCTCGGCGCCGTTTATCCTTATTTTACTCCGTCGCGGCGACGTTTCAAGGGTCAGGTAGGACGCCTGACGTCCCGGGTGGAAAATTTTTCGCCGCCCGTTCCGTTTTTCCCGCTTCTTTATCGGCAAGCGTTTTAACGATTAAAACGATTTTAACGCCGCGTCAAGCGCAAACAACAAGCGACGATGTTAAAATTTAACGGTCGCAACGATATTAACGAATCTCAACCGCGTTCTTTGACGACGTTCGTCGACCGCGCGATTTTTCGCAAGTCGAATGAAAGCAACCGCCATTCGACGATAATTCACAAACGCGGCGACGACGTATCGCCGCCAATATTCGACGCGATTTCATTAAATTTTAACGGTTGCAACAACTTTAACGGACTTCAACCGCGTTTCTCGCCGCTCGTCGACCGCGCGATTTCTCGCAAACCGAACGACAGCAACCGCGGTTCGACGACGATTTCCGGTCGCGGAAACGCAAAATCGGCGCCGAAACTCGCTTCCCAATCGTCGAAAAGAGTTCGCAACCGCCGCTCGGTCGCTCGCGCGTCGCCCCCGGCGATTAAGAGCGCGAGCCACGTCGGGTCGGAACCGCCTTCCAAGAGCCGCCGCCGCGTTTGCCAATAAAACGCCGAAATCGCGCCGACCAACGAGTAAACGACGCCGAGCCGAATCGCTTTCGTCGTCTCGGTCGCCGGATAATCGAACGTTCGCGCCCCTTCGCGCTCCGGATCGTCGAGCGCCGGGAGGTTCGCCGTTTTCGCTTGCAACGACTCCGCGATCAACCGGGGCCCCGGCAAAATCGCGCCGCCCCGGAAGACGCCGCGCTCGTCGACCCAATCGATCGTCGCGGCGGTTCCGACGTCGACCGCCAAAAACGGACGTCCCGCCCCAAGAAGCCGGACGCCCGCGAACGCCGCGACGGCGCGGTCGATCCCGAGTTTTTCCGGATAGTCGTACTCGACCGGAATCGGAACGTCGGCGAGCCGGAGCGTCGAAAACGCGTCGAGCGGACGAAAACGTCGAACCGCCGCTTCGAGCGCTGACGCCTTGCGGTCGTTGACGCTCGAAACGAGCCAACGCGCCGCGCCGACGCCGTCAAACGCAGGCGAACGGAGCCAAGCGCCGACCGCCTCGAACGTTTCCGACGCGTCGGCGAACTCGGCGTCCGGGAACGGGCCGCTCTCGACGTCGCGCCAAAACCCGATTTTCGTCCGCGTGTTCCCGACGTCGACCGCGAAAAAGGGGCGCGTTCGCCCTCGTTCGCCGCGATCGCCTAAAACGTCCAAAGCGCCCCGTCCGTTCAAACCGTTCAATTTATCCCGTCCGCTCAAATTTCGATCAGCTCGTAATCGAGCGAGCCGAGCCCGAGTTTCGCGCCGTATTCGACGACCGAGCGCCAGTTCGTCGTCGGGTGCATCGTGTGGAAGTGGTCGCCGTTCGGCGTCTTCTTCGCGAGCGCGCTGTTCGGAACGATCGGCTGTTTGTTGACCGCTTCGGCGCAAGCCAAGTCGAGGGCGACCGGGTCGAACGACGCGAACATCCCGACGTTCGGAACGACCGGAATGTCGTTTTCGGCGTGGCAGTCGCAGAACGGCGAAACGTCGTTGACCAACGCGATGTGGAACGACGGGCGCCCTTGCAGAACGGCCAACGAATATTCGCAAATCTTCTTGTTCAAAATTTCAAACGACTCGTCCATCGCCGCCCCGACCGCGTCTTTCGGGCAACGACCGATGCAACGACCGCAACCGGCGCATTTGTCGACGTTAATCGTCGCTTTGTTCCCGTTCGCGGCGTCGAAGGAAATCGCGTCGTGAGCGCAGGTTTGAGCGCAAACGCGGCAACCGACGCAAAGCGAATGGTCGACGATCGGCTTCCCGCTCGAGTGCATCTCCATCTTCCCGGCGCGCGAACCGCACCCCATCCCGATATTCTTCAACGCCCCGCCGGCGCCCGCGCACTCGTGCATTTTGAAGTGCGTCAGCGACACGACGACGTCGGCGTCCATCACCGCGCGTCCGATTTTCGCCTCTTGAACGTACTCGCCCTTGATCGGAACGAGAACTTCGTCGGTGCCTTTGAGACCGTCGGCGATCACGACGTGGCAGCCGGTAACGAACGGATCGAAGCCGTTGCGGTACGCGGTTTCGATGTGGTCGATCGCGTTTTTACGGCTCCCGACGTAGAGCGTGTTCGCGTCGGTCAGGAACGGCTTGCCGCCGAGTTCCTTCGTGAAGTCGGCGACGACGCGGGCGTAATTCGGACGCATATACGCCAAGTTCCCCATTTCGCCGAAGTGAATTTTCAGCGCGACGAACTTGTCCTTCAAGTCGAGCGAAGCGTACCCGGCGCGGTCGATCAGGCGACGCAACTTTTGAAGGAGCGTTTCGTTCGGGGTCGCGTGAAAGTCCGCAAAATAAACCTTTGATTTTTCCATCGTTTTTCACTTTCTATTGCGACGCGTCGAAAACTCGTTGCGTTCGCGCGTCGTCGGTTCGCTCGATTTTAGTAAAACGCCGCCCGACTTTTCTCGCGCGACGCCGTGTTATCGTTAATTAATTATAACTAAAGACGCGGGCCAAGGTTCGCCTCTTTCCGCGCTTGTTCCGTTTGCGACGATTATTCCGGGTTTTCCGTTTCTTCCAACGGCTCGGTCGAAGCGGCGTTTTCCTCGCTCCGCGCCTTTTCCGCTCGCTTGGCGCGCGCTTGACTGCGGAGCAAATTCCGTTCGGCGCGTTGCAACCAAGTTTCGGCTTGACGTTTAAGACTCCCCGACGCGTTGTCGGCAATCTCTCGCAACAGTTTAACGCATTCTTCGTCCTTTTGCAAGAGCCTCGTTTGCTCGCAAAGCAAAACCGCCAAGTCCAATTTTCTTTCGAACGAGTCGGGACGCAACTTTAACGCGTTGCGGAAGTCGGCTTCCGCGGCCTCGTAATTTTCGCGATATTTTTCAAAAAAAGCGCGTTCGGTAAAGTAAACGTCGTCTCGTTCTTCTTGCGGCGTCGTTTCAAAGACGACTTCCGCGCTTTTCATCAACGCGGCGAAAAGCGGCGTTTTGTTCCTTTTTCCATAATAACTCGCCAACGCCGCTCGCGCCTTCCTCGGATCGTTCGGCATAATCTCGGCGACGACCGCCTCTTGCTTGGAAGCCGGAACCCCCAACTCGATCGCGGTCAAAATCGACGTCCAACAAGGGAGCGAAAACTCCGCGCTTCGCCGCCAAAACTTCGGCCAAAGGAAATCGACGTCGGCGCGGAAAAGCTCGCGCCCGGCGTTGAAAAGCGCACGAGAATCGAACAGCGCCGCTTTAGCCGTTCGTCGCGCCGCCAATTCCACCGCTTCGCGCTCTCGCACCCAAACGATCGGCGTCGACGACGCCAACGTTTCGGCAATTTTGACGTGCGACGCGACTTCCAGCGGGCAAACGCGACGCGCCGCCGTCCAATCGGCCAAAATTTGCGGAAACGCCTCGACGATCGCTTCGGTCGAGCGTATCGAAGCCGCCGCGCCGTTCATTCCCAAACGTCGATAATGTCGCAACGCCGCCTCCCAAGATTCCGGCGCCGTTTGCGCCCAAAGCTCTTGGTCGGTCGCCGTTGGATTCGCTTCGCGCCAAGCCTCGAACTGAACGATTCGGAAACGCGCCAGCTCCAAATAGGCTAACGCGGCGCGAAGCTCGTACGAGTCGTCGCGGCGCTCGACGAACGAACGCGCTTCGTCGATCAACACGTCGAGCGTTCCCGACGACGGAAGCGCGAAAAACCCATCGCCGTCCCCCGTCGTCGCCTTATCGACGTTTTTAATCAAACGCTTTATCTCGTCGCGCCCGTCTAAAAGCCGCGTTCGTTCGACGGCGTCGGCGTTCTCGCTTAACGCCCAACGTCCGCCCAGCAACGCGCCGACCAACAGCGCCGACGTCGCCGCCGCGCCGACCAATTCGCGTCGAGTCGCTCGACGCTCTTCGCGAATCGCTTGGGAACGCGTTTCCGCTTTCGCTCGCGCCGCTTCCAGTTTTTCCCATTTTCGAACGTTTTTCCGCGCGACGCAAGACCCGCAAAGCGCCGCGAAAAGGAAAAGATTCGCCGGAAAATAAATGCCGAAATCGCCCATCGACGCCAAAAATTGCCCGAGAAGAAGGCAAACGCCGCCGCAACCGATCGCCAACGTCTCGCGACTCCGCTTGCCGACGAGCAAACGTCCGACGCAAACCAAAAGCGCGACGTAAGTCAAAACGTACAGCGCGACGCCGACGTTTCCCGTCTCCAAGCGCGTTTGCACGAACGAGTTTTCGGCGTAATAAAACAAACCGCCGAATTTTAAGGCCGTGTCGTTGTAATAATTCGCGATGGAATACGTCCCCAAACCGGAGCCGAACCAAGGATACTCGCGAGAAACTTCCGCGGAACAACGCCAATTCTCCCAACGCGAATCGCTTTCAACCGCCGTTTCGCCCGTTTCGACGTCTTCCTCGACGATCGTCGCCATCCGCGCGTCGACCCGTTGCGCCAATCCCGTCCAAACGACCAACGCCAAACCGACCGCGCCCGTCGCCGCGACCGCCGGCCAGTAACGCCGCCCTTCTTTTCGAATCGCGAGAACGCCCAACGCGCCGACAAACCCGACGAACGCCGCGACCGAAGCGCCGCGCGACAACGAGGCGAAAATCGCGCCGAAAATCAAACCGGCGACGGCGCTCCAACCGACGAATCGACGGTCGAAGAGGTCGAAAAAGTCGCCTAACGCCCGTTTCCAAAAGGCGTCGCGCCGAATCTCGTAAACGTCGCTCCACCGCTCTTCCTCGGCTTGCTCGCGCTTGCGTTCGGCCCGCTCTTTGTCGAGAACGCGCGCCGTTTTCAAAAACGCCGAAACGGCGAGCCCGAGCGCCGCCGCCAAGCACAAAACCAAGTAGCCGGCGGCAGCGTTTTTGCAGACGTACATTCCGTACCGCGCCTTCGTCGCGACGATTTCCTTGTTCGCTTCCAACGGTCGAACCGACTCGACGTCGACGAAAAGCCGCTCGAACGGCGTGAAACGTTTTTCGCCCAACCAATCGGCGACCGCGTCGTTCTCGAAAATCGCCGGATTCGCGCGCCCGGCGAGGCAAAAGAGCGCGACCGCCAAACCGTTCAACGCGACCGCGCTCCAAAGGAAACGGCGCGACGCGCTCGTATTGAACAAAATCGCCGCCGACAGAAAGACGATGAACGCCGTCCCAAAAGTCAAAATCATTTGACGCGTCGCGAGCGGATAAACGCTGATCGTTCGCCCCCAAGCGTTCCGCGCCGGAGCGTCGGCGGGCAAAAACGCTCGTTCGACCGCCGCGTCGACCGCCGTCGCGCTTTGCAAATCGAGCGGAGCGTCCGGGTCGAACGGAAACGGTTCGCTCAACGACTCGCGCAACGCCGCTTCCTCCGCTTCGTCGAGCAAAGCGGGCGCCCGAAATTCGGCGTCGGCGAACGCGTCGAGCGACGGAACTTCGGCGGCCTCGTCGCAATCGGGGGGCAAAAGCTCGGCTTTCAGCTCGAGAACGCGGGGCGAAACGCGGGCCAAGGTCTCTTCGGAAAGCGGGAGAACCTGCGCGACGCCCAGCGCCAACCCCAACGCCAACGGAATCGCCGTCGCGAGCGTCCCCCAATAAGAGTTCGTTCGGCGTTCGCGACGCGGCGTCGCCCAAAGCGAAACGAAGGCGAAAATCCCGCTTGCCAACGCTAAATAAAGCAAAATTCGGAAATTTCTAGCGTCGACGCCCACGTTGGCCCAAGGCGCCGCGATCAACGCCGCCAAAACGCAAAACCGCCCCAAAAACGTCGTCAATCTATTCATCGTTTTCAACAAGACCAAATATTCGCTTTAAAATTTCAACTTTCGCCGCGTCCGCTCCGCCGCTTTAACTCGGCGCGCAACTCGGTCAACTCGGCGAACGAACGCGCGTTCGCGACGTCGGAGCGCGTCAGGCCGGCGCGTCGCGCTTGCTCGACGCCGAAACGCAAGTAAGCAAGGTGCGCCGGAGAATGCGAGTCGGTCGAAATAACGACCGGAACGCCCGCTTTTTTCGCCGCGATCAAACCGTCGACGTCCAAATCGAGCCGCCGAGGTTGCGAGTTCAGTTCGAGACATTTTCCGAACCGCGCCGCCGACTCGACGAGAAACTCGACGTCGACCTCCATCGGCTTGCGCGTTCCGATTTGACGCTCGGTCGGGTGCCCGATCGCGTCGACGAACGGATTGCGAAACGCGCCTTCGTATCGCCGCCGCAACCGTTCCGGCGATTGGTCGAGCCCGAAGTGCAGGCTCGCGACGACCCAATCGGCCCGCGCCAACGTTTCGTCTTTCAAATCGAGCGAACCGTCGTCGAGAATATCGACTTCCGCGCCCTTCAAAACGCGAAAATCGATTCCTTCGCGCCGCAAAACGCCGTTCAACTCGTCGATATAATCCCAATAACGCAAAATTTCGGCGTCGTTCATTCCGCCGACCGAAACGACGTTCTTGGTGTGATCGGTCGCGGCGAGGTAATCGCGTCCAAGCCGCCGCGCCTCCGCGACCATCTCTTCGAGCGAGCCGGTTCCGTCGGTGAACGTCGAGTGCGAATGCAAATCGCCGCGCAAATCGGCGAGCGTCAACAACTCCGGCGCCCCGGCGTCGAGCCAATCGCTCTCGACGCGCCCTTCGCGCAACTCGACCGGAATCTCCGGCAAACCGAGTTTCTCGTAAATTCGCCGCTCCGTTCGCGACCCCAAGCGCCGCGCCCCGGAGTAAAGCCCGAGCGACGTCAACCGCCAACCGCGCTCCTCCGCCCGCTTGCGCAACGCGTCCCAAGACTTCGGCGTCGACGAAAGGAAAAGTTTGCGGGCGCCCCAAACGAACTCGGTCGCCGCGTAAAAAAAGAGGCGCGTTTCCGGCGTCGGGCGGGCGTTGAACGGGAGCGCTAACGCTTCCGGGCGGAGCGAAACGGCCAAAAATCGGGCGTCCTCCGCGAGCGTTTCCTTAACGAAAACGGCGTTTTTAATCCGTTCGAACGCGCTTTTCGGGTCGTCGGTTTCGATCAAAAAGTCGAGCCGAGCGACGGCGTCCGCCGAACGCCCGAGCGGGCCGACCGCTTCGATTCGAGCGTCCGGCGCGACCGCTCCGTCCCAATGTTCGGAACGTCCGCCGTTCGAACCGCTTTGCGCGCCGCCCGCCGACTCCCGACGCCGCGTTTCTCTCGCTCGTCGCCGCTCCTCTTCCTCCCAACGCAAGCGCGCGTTCGCCGGATTGTCCCGAGGAACAAAAAATCGCCGAATTTTCCCGACGACGCCGAGCGCCTGTTCGCGGGCCGCGTCGAGCGTTTCTTTCGAGACGAACTCGGAAACCAACGCTTTCGCCGTCGCCGCGACGTCCCGTTTTTTCGTCGGATTGCGCAATTCCGAAACGATAAAATCGGCCAACGCTTCGGCGTTCGCGCCAAACATCAAATTCGGGTCGTCGAGCGGAAGCGCCGGTTCGTCGAACGCGGCCAAACGGGCGAATTCGCTTCCGAACGAATCGCTCGCGAAGACGCTCGCGCCGTTCGCCCGCTCCAACGTTTCGCCGTCGCGAACGCCGTCTTTATCGAGCGCGTTCAAAAAATAAATATCGTCGAGAATATCGAGTTCCGTTTCGGGCGAAAACTCCCGCGACCGCGAAAGCGCGCCCGCTTCGCAAGCCCGCTTCAACGAATCGAGGTCGCGAACGCCGAACGCGTCGCGCAAAAATCCGAACGCCCGCAAGTCGAGCGAACGAACTCGCGCCAACTCGACGACCGCCGGCTCGACCGCCCGCGCGACCCGCTCGAACAACGCCGACGTTCCGGTCGCGACCGTCTCGCGCAACGCCCAAACGACGTCGGGAAAAAAGCCGCGAAACCAATATCCGAGCGCTCCGTCAAGCTCGGCGCCGACGCGCTCGTCCGTCGCCGCGGACGCGAAAAACTCCAACGGAATTTCAAGAAGAGAAACGCGTTCCGCCGCTCGCGTCAACTCGTCGGTCAACGGCGACGGGCCTTCGCAAAACTCGAGAAGACGCGCCGTTTGCTCCAATTTTTTCGATATTCCGACGTTGTTCATAAAGAAAAAGTTCGCGCAATTCCCCCGACGTCGCGCCGTCTGAAAACGGGGCGACTTTCAATAAAATCGAACGCGACGACGCGACGCCAAAACGCCGAATCGTCGCCTAATGAAACGGTCGAACGCCGGTCGATTTCAAACGCGACCGGCGCCCGTTCGCTCGCCGTCGACTAGCGTTTGAAGCGCCGACGACCGGCGAAGACCGTCGCGCTCCCGAGCTTGTCGCAAGCGCCGGCGCCTAACGTTTGCAACGCGGCGCCGGGGTTCGTTCGTCGTCGACTAGTGTTTGAAGTGTCGACGACCGGTGAAGATCATCGCGATCCCGAGCTTGTTGCAAGCGTCGATGACCGCTTGGTCGTTCTTCGAGCCGCCCGGTTGAATAACCGCGACGACGCCCTTGGCAGCTTCGATACCGTCCGGGAACGGGAAGAACGCGTCGGACGCGAGAACGGCGCCTTGCGCGCGGTCGCCCGCTTTTTCGACGGAGATTTCAACCGAGTCGACGCGGCTCATTTGGCCCGCGCCGACGCCGACGAGCGCTTCGTCTTTCGCAAGAACGATCGCGTTCGACTTGACGTGTCGAACCATTTCCCAACCGAAACGGAGATCGCGCATTTGCTCTTCGGTCGGCGCTTTTTCGGTAACGACGCGCCAATCTTCTTCCGGGTCGACTTCGACGTCGCCGTCTTGCAGGAGCGCGCCGCCGGTCAGCGGACGAACGACCCAACCGCTCGGAGCGCGGCCGAATTCGCCGGTTTCGAGCAAGCGAACGTTCGCCTTCCACTTCGGAACGGTCGTCAAAATTTCCAACGCTTTCGGCGAGAAGGACGGCGCGATGATCGCTTCGACGAAGAGCCCCGGTTGCGCGAGGTAGTTCGCCGATTCTTCGTCGACCTCGCGGTTGACGCCCAAAATCGAGCCGAACGCGCTGAGCGGGTCGCCTTCCATTCCCTTGCGGACGGCGTCGGCGATCGTGTCGGCGACGGCGGCGCCGCACGGGTTGTTGTGCTTCAAGACCGCGACCGCCGGTTTGTCGAAGGAGCGCGCCATCGCCAAGGCGGCGTCGGCGTCGAGCAGGTTGTTGTACGAAAGTTCTTTCCCGTTCAGTTGGCGAGCGGTAACGGCGGACGCGCCCTTATATTTCGCGTCGACGTAAAGCGCGGCGCGTTGGTGCGGGTTTTCGCCGTAACGGAGTTCCGTAACGAGCTTCATCGCCGACGAGATCGTGTTCGGGAAGACCGCGGCGCCGTCGTGTTCGGCGAAATAACGAGCGATCGCGGCGTCGTAAGAAGCGGTGTGCGCGAACGCGTCGCGGGCCAGCGAGCGGCGAAGTTGCATCGAGAGCGCGCCGTTTTGTTGAATCTCTTCCAAAACGCGCGAGTATTGCTCGGCCGAAGTAACGATCCCGACGAAACGGTGGTTTTTCGCCGCGGCGCGCACCATCGTCGGGCCGCCGATGTCGATGTTTTCGATCGCTTCGGCGTCGGTAACGCCTTCTTTCGCGACCGTCGCTTCGAACGGATAAAGGTTGACGACGACGAGTTCGAACGGCTCGATCCCGTGATCGGTCGCCGACTTCATGTCGGTTTCGTCGTCGCGACGGCAAAGGATCCCCCCGTGAACCTTCGGGTGCAGCGTCTTCAGACGACCGTCCATCATCTCCGGAAAACCGGTGTAATCGGTAACGTCCGTAACCGGAATCTCGTTCGATTCGAGATAACGCTTCGTGCCGCCGGTGCTGAAGAGTTGAACGCCCGCCGCGACGAGCCCTTTCGCGAAGTCGGCGAGGCCCATTTTGTCGCTGACGCTGATCAACGCGCGCTTAACTTGAGGATCCATTTTTAACCTTTCTTAAACGTTGGCGTAATCGCGGCCCCCGACAAGGAAACGCCGCGCCTTCTGAGAAAAACACGTCCTTTTACTATTGTGCGCCGAAAACGCGACGGGTCAAGCCCCCCCGAACGGTTCCCCGCCCGTTTCCTTCCGTCGCGTTTTACGCCGCCGCCAAAAAGACCGCATAATCCCGCCAAGCGCCGCGATCGTTAAAATCGCTTCGACGCGACGTTCGCGCTTCCCGCCGCCCCAACGTCAAAATAAGCAAACGGGGCGTTTCAATCAACGCGCTTGGAGAACGTAACCGCGTCCGCGAGCGACGCAAAGGAGCGTTCCCGCTTCGTCCGTAACGCGAACTTCGGCCAACGCCGTCGTCCGAGTGCGAGAAATTTCCGTCGCCTCGGCGACAATTTTGCCGGTTTTAACGGTTTTGCAGTAAGAAATCGAAACTTCAATCCCGATAACCGGCTCCTCCGCGTAATTGCAGGCGGCGGCGAACGCAAAGTCGGCGATGGAAAAAAGAACGCCCCCTTGACAAACGCCGACGCCGTTCATATGCTCCGGCCTCACCGTCAGCTCGGCGCGCGCCGTCCCGACGCCGACCTCGACCAATTCGACGCCGAGCAAGTCGCAGATAAATTTGTCGGCGAGCATTCGTTCGCGCTGTTTTTCTTCGCCAATATAAGGAATTTCCACCGTTTCCCCCTTTTTGCGCAGTTCCGTTAATCCGCTAATCTTCGCCGTTTTACCGACTTTCCAAGTTTTCAAGACGCAAAACGTCCTTCAACGAACGCGCCGCCCTTTACGTCGCGTTCGCCGTCGCCGTTTTCCGCGCCGTTTTCGTTGTTAACGCAAAACGGCGAGCGTTCGTTCGTCCAACTTTTATCGACGATTAAGACGAATGTGATTCGTCGCGACAAAAATATTGTTATGTTGAATGCGAACGGTGAAGCCGACTTGTTCGCCGAGCGCTTCGAGGTCGTATTTGATGTTTTGGAGGTCGAGTTTCGGATTCACTTCGACTTGCCCGATCAGCATAAAGTCGCCGTCCGGAGTGATGTTGCCGTAAAGGTCGACGATATTAATCTCTTTGTCGCCGAGGTAACGGGTGAACTGCGCGACGATTCCTTCGGAGTCTTTACCAAACGCGGTGATCACGAAGATGTTCGATTCCGGCGTTTCGACCGCTTTTTTCGGTTCGGTCGTCGCAAAAAGAACCGCTTGGCAACCTTCGAGCCCCTTTTCTTGCAAAACTTTCGCCTTCAACTCGTCCGCGTCGACGGCTTCTTGCAACGAAAAAGTCATAATGAGCGTAAAATAGCCGTCGAGAACCGTTTGGCTGCACGACTCGATGTTGCCGCCCAAATTTTTAATAGCCGAACTGACTCCGGCGACGATACCCGGACGGTCGACAGCCGTAACGTTAATCACATATCCGCAGCTCATCGATTTTTCCTCTTTTTCGCTTGCGTTGTTACTCGGTGGGTAAAATTTTCCAATTATTCTCAATTTTCGAACCGATTTTAGCGGATTTTCTCCGCGATTTGCCGTCGCCGCCGCTCGGGTTGCGCGCCCCTTGACTCAACGCGACCTTCTCAGCCGCTAAAATCGCTAAAACCGGCTATTTCGTTATTCTCGCTTCAATCTTCGCGAACGCTAAACTCGAGTTTCCAACGGCGCGGGCCGTCGACTTCCTCGCACCAAATTTCAAGCGCGCCCAACTCGGTAACGACCGTTCGGAAGCGCGTCGCGACGTACTCGACGCCGCCAAAACCGCCGTTCGTTCCGCCGACTTCTCCGTTTTCCGCGTTTTCGCCGTCGCTTTCCGGCGCTTCGAGCGCGGTTTCGATCGGGTCGGTTTCGAGGAGTTCGCCGTCGTCTTCGGCCAAGTCGAGAAGCGTTCCCGGTCGGTCTTGCGGTCGCGTCGTCGAGCCGAAAAAGCGGAAGACCGCCGGTTCGCCGACGACCAGTTCGAACTCGTCGCTCGGAACGGCGAGTTCGGTTCCCTCCTCCATTCCGACCGGCGCGACGCAAAGCGCCTTCATCGGTCGCGGAACGCCCGGAATCGCCAAGCCCGCCGACTCGATCCCGATGTAATACGAGCGCGCCGACGCCCCGCGAATCCGGATTCCGCCGCGTCGCTTCGCCAAGCCGTAAAAGGCGGCGCCGCGAGCGACCGCTCGGTCGAGGTCGGCGTCCGGATTCAAATTCGTCGGCGGCGCGTCCGGGAACCAAGCGCGAAGCTGTTCCTCAAACCGCTCGGCGATCGCTTTCGACTTGAAAACGCCGCCGTTGAGGAGATAACGCGTCGGGCGAATCGGCGCGCCGTCGTCGTCCGTTCGGGAGTTCAAAAACGCCGCGACGTGTCGAGTAACCGCCGCGTCCGCCTCGAACGGAAGCCCCGCTTCGCGAAGCCCCGCCGCGGAACGCCGTTTCGGACGGTCGTCGAGGGAGCAAATCGGGAAAAAACCGTCCAAAACGATCGCGGTCGCCTCCGCTTTCGGGAAATCAACCGAAACGGAACCGCCGACCAGTTGGCTCGAGCGCCCGAGCGCCGTTATTTTATACGTTTCTTCGCCGTCTTGCGCGTTTTCGCCGCTTTCGTCATTCGCGCTATTTCCCCCAACTTCGCCAATCCGCGCGACCGAACCGCCGAGAAGCGTTTCTTTCGCGTCGCGACACTGCCGCCAAAGGGAACCGGCTTGCCAAGGGTTCAACTTTGTTCCCTTCTCGGCGAAAAGCGCGGCGGCCCGGTGCGCGAGCGCCAAGTCGACGTTGTCCCCGCCGAGGAGGAGCCGATTCCCGACCGCCAACCGGTTCAGAACGAGATCGCCGTCTTCCTCCTCGACGCGAATCAGCGAAAGGTCGGTCGTTCCGCCCCCGACGTCGCAAACGAGCGCGACGTCGCCGACCGCCAACTCTTTGCGCCAAGCGTTCCCCTTTTGCGCCAGCCAAGCGTAAGCCGCCGCCGACGGTTCTTCGAGGAAAATCAACGTTTCCGGATTGAAACCGGCGCCGACCGCCGCCTCCCGCGTCAGCTCCCGAGCGCTTTCGTCGAACGACGCCGGAACGGTCAAAACGACTTGCTGTTCGAACATCGGCGCGTCCGGAAACGCGTCGTTCCAAGCGGCGACGAGGTGCGCCAAGTACCGCCGCGACGCTTCGACCGGCGAAACTCGCGACGTTCCGTCGGGCGCGCCCCAGGGCAAAATCGGCTCGCGGCGGTCGACTCGGGAATGGGTCAGCCAAGATTTCGCCGAAACGACCGTTCGCTCCGGCGTTTCCGCGGCCCGACGCAACGCGATTTCGCCGACGAGGTAAAGCGCGTTCGGATTCGACGTTCCGCTCGGTCGCGCCGCGTCGGCCTTGCCGCTCGAACCGATTCCGAAAATTTTGCGGAAAAACCCGCCTTTACCGTTTTTGCCGTCTTTATCGCTTTTATCGTTGTCGCCGCCGACTTCGTTCGCCTCCGCGTCGCCGTCGAGGGACGTTTCGTTCCAAGGAAGGCGCCAATCGGCCAGCCCGCGCTCTTCCTCCGGCCCGACGTAAAGCGCCGACGGCAACTTATCGCGCCGCTCGATTGTCGACGTCGCGACAAATTGCGGAATTTCGAGAACGCGCGGCTCGTCGTCGTTAGCGCCGTCGACCGGCAAATACGCCAGTTCGCAGTTCGACGTTCCCAAGTCGACCCCGACGACGTATTTCGCCGACGTCGCGAAACCGCTAAACTCCGCGCATTTTCCCGAATTATCGCCGTCTCGATTCATCGCCGTTCCCTCCTGAAACCCGTCGCGCCGCTTTCGCCGCGCAAGCAAAAATCAACGATTTTGTCATTATTTATTAATAGGCCGTTTTTCAATCGTTTTTTCGACTGCGAAAACGCCCGAACCGCCGCCGACGTCGGCGCGATTCCCCTATTATACGCAATTTTTTATTTTTTATAAGGAGGTCGTTCTTTCTTTCGCCCGTTTCGTTCGGCGACGCGAGGCGTCTCGTCCGACGTTTCGCCTATTTCACCGCTTTTAACTTTTTTACCGCGGCAAACGCAACCGAACGCTCGCGCCGTTCTCGCCGATTTCCAAAATCCCGCGCAATTCGTCGAACGAGCGAACGACGACGGCGGCGTTCGCGTATTCGTCGAGCGAGTGCCCGGCGCTGAAAAAACCGACCGTCGCCGCTCCGGAGGCGGCGCCCGCGTCGACGCCGTTTTTCGCGTCGTCGATCACGACGCAATTTTCCGCCGGAACGCCGATTTTTTTCGCCGCCGTCAAAAAAATCTCCGGCGCCGGCTTCCCGTTTTTCACCTCGTCCCCCGCGACGACGCGGTCGCCGAACAGCTCGCGAACGCCGAGCCAACGCAAAATATGCTCGACGTTTTCTCGCGGCGCCGACGAACCGACGGCGATCTTAACGCCGCGCTCCGCTAAATAACGAATAAAGTCGACCGCGCCCGCTATCGGCGTCGTATGCGTCGCGACGCTCTCCCGAAACGCCGTCTCCTTGCGGTCGACGATCGCCGCGATCTCGGCCGGGTCGGTCGGCGGATTCGCGCCCCAATGCCGCGCGACAATAACGTCGGAAACCATCCCGAAAGTCGCCCAAAACGCCTCTTCGGTAAAATCGACGCCGTCTTCTTCCGCGACGATTCGCCAGCTTTCCCAGTGCGCCGCGCCGCTGTCGATCAACACGCCGTCCATATCGAAAATAACGCCCATTTTACCTCCGCTTTTTAATCGCAAAAGTCCGCCGCTTCCCAACAAACGCCGTCTTTTCGCCAATTCAACGCGCTTATTCCATTCGACGCGTCGCCGTCAAGACATTATTAATATTATTTTGCCAAGTCTCGCTCTTTCGTCAAGCGCTCGCCGCGACGTTAAAGGGCAAATTCGGACGAAATCGGAGGAAAATTGCGACGGCGCCGACAGAAACCTCGCGCTCGTCCTCGCTTAGCGTTTTTCGATTCGACGACGCGATCCCCAGACGCGCCTAAGACTCGTTAACAACCCCCAAAATCTAACGCGCCGTCGACGCCGAGACGGCAAAATCTCCGACAAAGTTAAAATACGGAGAACGCGCCAAGTTTAACGCTCAATATTCTACCAATTTAGTCTCTTTTTATCCTGTAAACCGCCTATTTTAACCTAGATATAGCCGTCCCGAACCTAAATAAGTCAATCTACGTTAACTTTAATTAAAAAGACGAAAAAGCCGAGATTTGCCCTTGAAGAATCCCGATCAAGGTGTATACTTTGTTTTGTAACTTGCATTCCTTTTCAAATTTAAATAAGTGGCGTTTTTTAAATTTGAAATATTGATTTTTAACGAACAAGACAACGTTTGACGCGTTCTTGGCGGTTCGCGTTTTACGTTTTTTGTCGTCGGCGTTTTTGTCGTTTGTTTGTCCTCCCTTGCGGAACGTTGCGTTTTCCGGAATTTAACCGGCCCTTTTCTAGGTCTAACGTTTCGTCTTGTCGACCTTTTGGCGGAGGCGCGGTCAACGACGACGCAAAATCAAGCCTTTTTTTGTTGAAACGTTTTTGAACGCTTCTTTCTTTAACGACGATCGGCGTTCGTCGTTGAAGTCGGTCGTTCGGTTCGGTTGGCGTCGAATCGATTTCCGTTCGCGTTTGACGTAAAAAATTTTCGTCGTAACAACGGCGTTTTTTGTTCCTCGCGTCGGTTCGTTTTATAGCGATTTTACCGATTATGCGGGCGGCAAATTTACGTCGTCGTTTTATCGAGCGTTTAAACAAGCGCGCGATTTACGACCCGTTTAGGCTTGAAAATTGCGTTTTCGCCGTTAAAAATCGCTTTTTTAGGAGCGCGTTACAGGATGTTGTCTCGTCAACCTCAACGGCGACTTCGTATTGGCGTTACGATGGCTTACAAGCCGGAACGCAATGAAGTTCAAGGCGTTAGCTACCTTTTTGAAGGTTATATCGCGGGCGTCGTCGACGCCGGAGCCGTTCCCGTACTTCTCCCTGTCTGCAATAATTTCGACGTTATCCTCGAACAGCTCGACGATTTGGACGGCGTCGTGTTCGTCGGCGGCGGCGACCTCGATCCGCGCAACGACGGTTATATGTTGCATCCGTACACTCGACCGATGCCGGCGGAACGCGAAAAATTTGACCGCGCTCTGATGCGCGAAGTCGCTCGTCGTCGCCTCCCGGTTCTCGCGATCGGCGTCGGAATGCAACTCCTCAACGTCGAGCAAGGCGGCGCCCTTTTCCTCCACATTCCGGACGATATTCCGCACGCCTTCCCGCACCGCGACCCGATGGACCCTTATCATCGCCACGGCCTCGTCATCGAGAAGAACTCCCTTCTCGATCGCGTTTACGGCGACAACGACGTTCGCGTTTCCAGTATGCACCATATGGCCGTCGACGACGTCGCCCCGAACTTTCTCGTCTCCGCGCGTTGCCCCGGCGACAACGTCGTCGAAGCGATCGAGTCGACCTACGAAGATTGGCTCGCCGTCGGCGTGCAGTTCCACCCGGAATCGACCGCCGCGTCCGTTCTCGACCGCCGCATTTTCAACGAATTCGTCAAAGGCGTCGCGAAATTTAACGAAACGGGCCGCAACCCCTTTCTTTGGACGCCGGTAAAACCGGAACGTTCCCAAAATTCGGAAAAATCGCGCTCCAACCTTTATCCGACGTCGGAAATCACGATTTGAGTCGGACGCCGTTTCGCTCGTTCTCCGCGTCGAGAGCGAGCGAAACCCGCCCTTTAATCGCCTCCCGTCGCAAGAACGCCGTTCGTTGCGACCGGCTCCTAATCGTCGGCTTTTCCTTACGACCGTCAACGCTTAACTTTTCCTCAATTTAACTTATCGGCGTTTAAGACGCGAACCTTCGTTTGCGTCGAGCGTTTCGCGACCTTCGCTTGCGCGTTCCTTATTTTCCCTCGTTCGTCGACGCGTCGACTTAAGAAACGGAGAGTTCAATGTTTTTTTTCAAAAATAAAACCCCGGGTTCGTCGCCGTCCCTCCATTGGTTTGTCGGCGTTCATATTTCGTCTAAGGCGCGCAAGTTGGAAGCGGCGCTCGTCGGTTTGGAAGGGTCGCGTCCCGGTTCGGGCGTTCTCCTCCCGAAAAGTATGTCGTTCGACCTTCCGGAGGAACTTTTTACGGCGTTCGACGAACTGCGCGCGCAAGTCGACGCCGAACGCGAAGCGAGGAACGAACAAGCGGAATCCGCGGACGCGCCGTCCGATTTAACCCAACTTTTCCAAATTCGCACAATGTTGGCGACGCTTCAAGCGGAGGCGATCGAAGCGCTTCTCGCGGAAACCGACGTTCGCCAAGACGAACTCGTCGCCGTCGCGATCAACGATCCCGGCGTTTGGACGCGCGCCGCCGATTGGGACGCTCCGCCGACTCGTTACGGCCTCGCCGACGGCGCGGCGCTCGCGGAAAAAACCGGACTTAACGTCGTCGACGCGTTCGTCGGCAAAGATTGGTCGACCGAAGGACGCGGTTTTCCCGCCTTCGCGTTGCCGTATTGGATTTTGCTCGGCGGTTCCGAACGCGACCGCCTCTTAATCGACCTCGGCGAAACGGCGCGCTGGACGTATATTCCGTCGTCGACGACCGACAAAAAATCTTGGTCGCGCGTCGCTTTTCAAGAAGTCGCCCCCTGCGGCTCCCTCTTGAACGCGTTGACCGAAGCGACGACCAAAGGACAAACGAAACTCGACGTCGGCGGACGCCTTTCCGTGCAAGGAAGCCGGAGCGCCGAACTTCTCGACTTTTGGCGGGAAGTTCGGCGGGCGCGGGGCAAGGACGCCCTTCCGCCTCGTTATTTTTCGTCCCCCCTTTCCTCGACGCTCGACGCGCCGTTCTATTTGGAGGCGCTCCAAAAGGACGAATCCCGACGTTTCAACGCCCTCGACGCCCTTTGCACGTCGGTTCATTATATCGCCGAATCGGTCGCGGAAAGCGTCGAAGCGAACGCCGCCCGTTTCAACGAGCCGTTCGACGTCGTGTTGACCGGCGCCGCGAAGCAAAACGGACTCCTGTTCAACCGACTTTCCGCCCTTTTCACGCCGCGTCAGTTCCATTCGCTCGACGAATTCGGTTTCCTCGAAGACTCGTTCGACGCGGTCGCCGTCGCAATGTTGGGCGCGCTCTTCGCGGCGGGAGTTCCGGGCTCCCTTCCGCGCTTAACCGGAGCGGCTCGCGAGTCGCTTCTTGGTCGCGTTTCCCCCGGAACGCCGGAAAACTGGAAGCGTTTTTGGCAGTTTCGCCTCGTTTAACGGCGTCGCGAACCGTTAAATTTGACGCGATCGTTAAAACTTAACCGACGGAGCCCCGACTAACGGCGACGTTGCGCAAATTCCGGGCCCCCCTTTCTTTCCTCAACGAGCCGTCGACGCGTTTCCAAACGCGTCGACGGCTCGTTGATTTAATCCGCGCGACGCCCTCGCTTCTCACTTTCCGGCAACCGACGCGGCGTTATTTCCGGCGCAACCCGCGCAATCGCTCGGCGTTTTTTTAGGAAAAAAGTCGGTTTTTATTCGCGTTCCCTTGTTTCGCGGGCCGATTTCGACTATATTAAAAGAAATAACGTCGAGCGACGCGGCCCTGATTCCGGTTTTGCCGATTTTAACAAATTTAACGCCCGCCGTCCGACGATTTTTCCGCGTCTTTACCTCAACACTAAGCGGTTTAACGCCGCGAGAAAGCGCATTATGTCCGAAAAAACCATTTTTAAACGCATTATCGATAAAGAAATTCCGGCGTCGATCGTTTACGAAGACGACCTTTGCTTGGCGTTTCACGACGTCGCGCCGCAAGCGCCGGTTCACGTCCTCGTCATCCCGAAAAAAGAACTCCGTTCGCTCGACGACGTCGAACCGGAAGACGCGCCGTTAATCGGGCATATTTTCGCCGTTATTCGCCGTCTAGCGCGCGAACTCGGCGTCGCCGAAGGGGGGTACCGCGTCGTCTCGAACTGCGGTCAAAACGCGATGCAGACGGTTCCGCACCTTCATTTTCACCTAATCGGCGGACGCGGTTTCGCTTGGCCGCCGGGGTAATTCGCGCGCCGTTGTTTCAAACGATTTTCAAAGTCGCCGCATAACGCCGTCGCCCCCTTTTTTTCGCGACGCTATAGAGTTTTTACGCCAAAATAAGATGAACGAAACCGACAAATACAACGACTATAAGTATCATATCGAAACGAACAAAGAGGCCTTCCTCTCGCAATGGTTCGAAGCGCTCCGCATTCCGAGCGTCAGCGCCCAACGCGAACACAAGGACGACGTCCGCCGAATGGCCGGTTGGCTCGTTTCGTTCCTCCGCGCGAATCTCGGTTTAAACTCGCGAACGATCGAAACCGGCGGCGCCCCGCTCGTTTACGCCGAATCGCCGAAAATCCCCGGCGCTCCGACCGTCCTTATTTACGGCCATTACGACGTGCAACCGGCCGAACCGTTCGAAGAATGGGTTTCGCCGCCGTTCGAGCCGACGATTCGCGACGGCAAAGTTTACTGCCGCGGCGCGAACGACGACAAAGGCCAATGGAGCGCGCACCTCTGCGGTCTCCAAACCTACTTGGCGGTCAACGGCTCCTTCCCGATCCAAATCAAGTTTATTCTCGAAGGCGAAGAGGAAGTCGGCAGCGACGGTCTTTCGACCTTCCTCGGCGTCGAAAAGAATCGTCAACTCTTGGCTTGCGACGCGATCGTCGTCAGCGACACGTCGGCGGCGGGCCCCGGAATCCCGGCGATCACTTACGGCCTGCGCGGCGTCGTCGGTTTCGAAGTGAAGACGATCGGCCCGAATCGCGACCTCCACTCCGGCATTTACGGCGGCTCCGTTTACAACCCGGCGATCGCGTTGGCGAAAATTATCGACTCGATTATCGACGAGAACGGCAAGATTCAAATTCCCGGTTTTTACGACGACGTCGTCGAAATTTCGCCGATGGAACGCGAGGCGCTCGCCGGCAACCCGTTCGACGAAAAGGAAAATAAGGCGCATATCGGAATCGACGCGGAGTTCGGCGAGCCGGAATATACGACGCTCGAACGTCGCGGCGCGCGTCCGGCCTTCGACGTCAACGGCCTCACCAGCGGTTATCAAGGCGAAGGGGGCAAAACGATCATTCCGAGCTGGGCGTCGGCGAAGATCACTTTCCGCACCGTCCCGAACCAAGACCCGGAAAAGATTCGCGAAGGTCTCCGGGCTCACCTCGCGAAGGTAACGCCGCCGGGAATCAAAACCGAGCTGACTTGTTCGCAAGGTTCCGGCGGGATGGTGATTCCGCTCGACGGCCCGTTCATCGTCGCGGCGAGCGACGCGCTCGAACGCGTTCACGGACGGCGCCCGCTCTTCGTTCGCGACGGCGGCTCGATTCCGATCGTCGCGAAGTTGCGTCAAGAGTTGAACGCCGAAACGATTTTGATCGGGTTCGGGCTCGAAGACGACGGGATTCACTCGCCGAACGAAAAGTTCAACCTTCGTTCCTTCTTCGACGGCGTTCAAACGAGCGCGCTCCTTTGGGACGCGTTTGCGAAAATTTCGCTCGAAAAATAGTTAACGTTCGTTTCTAACGGCGTTTCGAAAGCGTCCTCCGCCCTCCGTTCTCGCGGCGCGGCGGCGGACGCCGTTTTCTATTTCTTGCCTTTCCTTCCCTTAATTCCCCATTGGAGTTCGCGACTTGTCTTCCGCCGACGCCGCCAACGACGCGCCCCTTTCCTTCGAAATTCCGCCTTCGCAATTTTTTCCGTCGGTCGACGCCGCCGAACCGGACGGCCTTCTTGGAATCGCTTTCGACGGCGCGCTCCATCCCGATTTAATCGTCGACGCGCTCGTTCACGGCGTTTTTCCTTGGCCTTTTACCGTTCCCGCCGCGATCGACGACGCCGATTTTACGGATTTTAACGACGAAACCGACGAAGACGGCGACTTTGAAGAGTTCGACGACGCGGAGGATTTCGACGAAGACGACGATTACGCCGATTTTGACGAGGAAAACGAAGATTTCGAAGAGTTTGAAGACTCGGACGATTTAAACGAAGACGACGATTTCGCCGTATTCGACGAAAGGCCGGACGTCGCCGACGCGCTTTTCAACGCCCTTTCGCCGCGTTGTCGGAACGCCGTTTGGGAAGGTTTCGACGCTTCCTCGTTAACGCGTCTCGGGGAACTCCGCGTCGCGCCGCCCCAACCCAACCAACCCAACCAACCCAACCAACAAAACCAACCCAACCAACAAAACCAACCCAACCAACCCAACCAACAAAACCAACAAAACCAACAAATCCAACAAAACCAACAGAACAAGCAAAATCAACAAAATTACACTAATCCAACGCTCGACGGAGCGAGTCGACCGACGGCGACGCGAGAAATTCTCGGCTGGTGGTCGCCCGACCCGCGCGCGATTTTCGATTTGGACGACTTTCACGTGTCGCGACGCCTCGAACGAACGATTCGGAGCGGCAAGTTCCGCGTTACGTTCGACGAAGCGTTCCCGGAGGTTATGCTCGGTTGCGCGAACGCGAAAGGTCGGGCAGGCGGCGAAAGTTGGATAACTCGGGAATTTTACGCGAGTTACTGCCGTCTTTTCGAACTCGGTCTCGCGCACAGCGTCGAATGTTGGCTCGGCGACCGGCTCGTCGGCGGCGTTTACGGAGTCGCGATCAACGGGTTTTTCGACGGCGAATCGATGTTTTCGGTTGAGCGCGACGCTTCGAAAGTCGCGTTGGTCGCTCTCTTGCGCCGCTTAAAAACGCTCGATTTTCAACTTTTCGACCTTCAAATCATTAACGACCACACGGCGAGCCTCGGCGGTCGCGAAATCCCGCGCGCCGAATACCTTCGCCGCTTAAAGCTCGCGCTCCAAACGCCGACGCGCTTCGTTCCTTAGAATTCAAGCGCCCGACGTCGCCTTTGAAACGCCGTGAAAATCGCTCGGTCGACTTCTTCGAAACGTGTTTCCGCCGCGCCGCGCCGTTAAAATCGCCGCAACCGTTCCAATCAAACCACAAGAAACGACAAAACGACGACGTTTCCTTGCGCAACGTCGCCGTTTTTATCGTTAGATTCTTTTATCGCCCGAACGCCTTATTTTTTCCCGGCGACCGAGCGACGTCCAGCGCGCCAAACGACTCATTTTCCCCGCCGACGACCCAACGACGCCCTTGTCGCGAACGCCCAACGCGCCGAACTCCTTAGTTTTTCCCCGCCGACGACGTTCCGCTTTCGGTCGAAATACGCTTAATCGACGGAAAAGTCAGCGTAAATTGCGTGCCCCGCCCAGGTTCGCTTTGAATCGCGATGCGTCCGCCGTGTCCCTCGATAATTTTTCGCACCGTCGGGAGCCCGAGCCCAGTTCCGCCGCGTTTCGTCGAGAAAAAGGGCTCGAAAATCCGTTGAATCGTCGCGTCGTCGATCCCGGGCCCGGAATCGATAAGGTCGATCGCCGTTTCGGCGCCGCAAAGCCGCGTTCGCACCCAAACCTGCCCGCCTCCCTCCGACGCCGCCTGCGCCGCGTTCAAGAGCAAGTTCAAAATCGCGCGGTCGAACGAGCGTTTGTCGATGCGAATCGTCGGCGCGTCGCTGGAATAAAATTCCAAAATTTCAACGCCGATCGCGGTCGCTTGCGGTCGGAAAAACTCGACGATCTCCTTCAATTCCCGATTCGGGTCGGCGGGCGACAATTCGAGATGATGCGCGCGAGTAAAATTCAAAAACTCGTTGAGCAGGTCTTCGAGCCGAGTCGTTTCGCGGCGCGCCGTTTCGACGCGTTTCAGCGCCCGGCGCCGTTGCGGCGAGTCCTCCAACTCCTCGACGTCCTCGGCGAGAAGCTCCATATTCAGCCGAATCGTCGAAAGCGGATTTTTCACCTCGTGCGCGAGCGCTCCCGCCAAAAACGCGATTTCCGCGTACATTTCCTCTAAACGCCGATTCAAACCGCTCGGCGTAAAGTCTTTCACCGTCGAAGGATCCATCTCTGTTCGTTTCCTCCCCGCTTCGCTCGTTCGCTTCGCCCGCGCCGTCCGCAAGCGTCGCCGCGACTAATCGTCGAGTTCCAAGTCGTTCAACGCTCGCCGCAATTGTCGCGCCACTTCGTCGCGCGGCAAACGCGCGATCGGAAAGACAGGCGTCGGATTGAACGCGTCGGTCTTCGTTTCTCGTTCGCGACGCTCTTCTTTCGAATCGACTCGCGACGCGACGACTTCGTCTTGAAGCGCGTTCAACCACTCCGGCGTCTCGAATCCGGCGCCGCTCGGCGCTTTCGCGAACTCCTCGATTTGTCGCTTCAACTCTTGGAAAACCGGGTTCGCCTCGTCGCCGCGACGCGCTTCGGAAATCGCGTCGAAAACCAGTCCGCACATTTGCGCGACGTCGAGCGGACGCACGAACCGTTCCATCAAACGTTCGCGGACGCTTTGCAAGCAAATTCCGTACCGTTCCGTTAATTTATTATAATTACGCAAACTTTCCAGCGAAAGATCGGCGCTCTTCGTCTTGACGTTGCGCTTCCAAAGCTCCGCGGCGTCGCGGCGTCCGGCCCGAATCAACGCGTCGTGAACCCAATAAACCGGCTTCAAATTCCAAGCGATGCGTTCGTAATTCGCCAAAACGCGCAAGAAATCGAGGAACATATACAGTTTTTCGCCGCGATCCGACTGCGTCGTCGTACTGTTGTAATCAACGTATTCGGTATAATTCTCCGCGACGCATTCGAGCGCGATTTCCAGCAAACTCGCCGCGCGTTCTAAAGTTTCGACGCCGTCGACGATTTGCGTCGCCAACTTATCGCCAAACTCGACGTCGTTCTTCTCGCGCTTCAATTCGCAAAGAGTCGTCAAGTAGACGCGCGTTCCTTGATGCAAAATCGCTCGAATATTACGGAAATTCAGGAACGACTGCGTGAACAAATCGGCGCCGTATTCCTGAACGAACGTCTTCAACGCGTTCCACTGCCCCTGCGTCGCGATCGCCTCGACCGACGAAATGCGAATGTGTTGACTGTGCGCCAACCAACGGGACAACAGCGCGTCCATCGTTTGCTCCAAGTAGAAGACGAGCGCTTCGTCGTTCGACGCAAATTGCCCGTCCGGGCGCAATCGCCAATATTTCGACGATTCCGCGAGCGTTTCGGCCAAACCGCGCGTCGCCGTTTCGACGAGTCGGTCGAATTCGGTGATCGAACCTGGCGCCGACAAGCGCGCTTGCTCCATTTTTTGAACGCAACGGAGGAGTTCGAACGTTTCGACGAAGAGCCCGAGCCGCGGCGCGTACTCGAACAAACGCGTTACCACTTGTTGCAAACGTCGGCAGTCGACGATCGCCTTCGCGTCCCCGCCCCGCGACGTCGGGATGTAAAGGAGCGTTTCGTTTTCCAAACGAGCGATCAACTCCGGCCAAACGCGCCGCGTCCGTTTCGAGTCGACGCGCAGCATCGCCCCAAACGTTTCGAGCGCCTTCGACTTCCACGGTTTCGCGTATTTTTCCGACCTTTCGTCGCGGAGCGCCGCCTTCAGGAAGACGATCGCGTCCTCGACCTCGACGATCGTCCAAATCACGCGGTCGAGCAAAATTTCCTTCGTGCCGCGCAATTGGTCGTAAGCGGCCAATCCGTCGGCGGTTCCGTTCGGTTTCGGAATGCGGAAGCGCGACGCTTGGTCGAGCAGCTCGTACAAATCGCGTTCAAAAATATTCGCTTGCGCCAACCAACCTTCGAGGCGAAGTCGAGCGTCGCTCAACGTTTCGTCGTCGAACGGCTCGATCGGCGTCGAAATCGCCGCGCCGCGCAAAATCGGCGACTTGCCGGCCGCGAACTTCCACAATTTCGCCGTCGAATAAACGAACGACAACAATTCGTTGACGCGATCGGTCTCTTGCGCGAACTCGTAATCGTCCCCTTCGTCGTTAAACTTCGCCCCTTTTCCCTCGACGGTATCGTCGTCGACGCCGTCTTCGGCGCTGTCGCGGAACGACATATTGTCGTAAGCCGCGCTGTACAACGGGTCGATTCCGCGGTCGTTTTCGTCGTCCTCTTCGTCGCCGTCCCAAGCGTCGTCGTAATCGTTGGAATCGTCGAAAGCCTCAAACTCCACCGCCGCGGAAGACGGTTGAGCGCCGCCGTCGACGCTCGTGCCCGAGGCGTCCCGCGCGTCGCGCCGTTTCTCCGTTTCGCGTCCCTCTTGCGACGCGAAATCTTCGCCGTTTTCGTTGTTTTCGCTTCCGTCGAAGTCGCGCAACAAACGACGCGCCAATTTTTCGACGTCGCCCGGAGCGAGACCGTCGGAGTCGCGCAACTCTTTCGCCGCCGCGACTCCGTCCGCGTCGCCGTTTTGCTCAAACGTCCGAATCACTTCGGCCCAAAGTTCTTTTTTACGCCGCTCGTTTTCTTCTTCGGGAGTCGTCGGAGCGGACGCGTCGCCGTTTTGCCGCGACGTTTTTCCGGCGTCGACGCCCAAACGGGAATCGGAAACGGAAATCGTCTTGCCGAAACCGAAAACGTTCTCTTGGTAACGGCGCCGAACGGCGGGCGACAACCGCAATTCGTTCAAAACGATTTGCATAAAGACGCGATACGTCAAAAATTTCGGGAAAACGTTCGCGTTGTCGCGATAAAAGCGCTCGAATTCCTCCGGCGACGGCAAATTCTCGACGTCGACCGCTCGCGCCGCGTCTTTAAAGGTCGCCTTCACGACCAGTTTCGGGATCCCGAGCGACGAATATCCGGCGAACTTCGTCGCCAAAATCAGTCGACGCGCCAAGTCGGCGAGAACGGGATTCTCCGTTTGGAACGTTATTTTCTTATCGAAGCGATCCGGGTCGAGCCGCAACGACGGAATCGTCCAGTTCTCGCCGGCGTTCGCTTCGACGCGGTCGAGGAACGTTTTCGTCAAATTCCAACGACGCAGATACTCCTCTTGCGTCAATTCGACGTCGAACGACTCGGAACGACGCGTTCCGGCGGCGCCGCGTTCTTTCTCCGCCGCGCCGGGCTCGCTCCAAACTTGCTCGATCCAAGAAAACGCGATCGTGTGGAAGGAGTAGTCGCCTTCGGTCAACGGAATCGTTTCCGATTGGTTCAGCCAGTATATTAATAAGGACGACGACGAAATCAAATCGTCTTTGTCGAGGAGCGCTTCAGCGAGCAACACGAACGCTTTCGGCGAACTAAAACGCTCGACGTGCCGCCGCCAAAACGCGACGTCGCCGACCGCGCCCCCGGCTTGCCGCCAACCGGCCAACGCGGTCGCCACCTTCGCCGCCGACTCCCAAACGGCCAAGCCGGAGAACCCCTCGACGCTCGACGATTCGTCGCTCCCGAACTGATCCCACCAACCGGCCAAATCGCTCATTTTGTCGGACAAATCGGCGCGCAAATCGTCTTCGCCCGCCGCCGCGGCTTCCTTTTGAAGTCGACTGTACAGGTCGAAAATATCGTTCAAAAGGTTGATGAAACCGTCGAGGCGATGGTCGTGAACGACGGAGTCGACGCCGGTGAAGAGGCTGTACTGCGCGCCGAAACCGAGAATCGACCAAGGATCCGGGAAAGCGCCGCAAGCGAGGCCGCGCCGCAACAGCTCCTCGATCTCCTCCATACACTTCGCGCCCTCGGCGACGCGCCCGGCGTCGGCGGCGAGATGCGCCTTCGTAATCAGCGAGTCGATCCGCGACAAAATCCGCGCCGACGGCGTTTCGATAATTTGCGCTTGCAGCCGGGACTCCTCGAAATACCCCATTCGAGCGAACGTCCGCGCCAAGCTGAAACGCTGCAGTTGATCGGCTCGACGTTTCGCCAACGAACGGTTCAACGACTGCCGCGCGCCGGCGAACGGTTGGAAAAGCCGCGCCGCTTCCGCCGTCAAACGGTCGCGATGTTCGCGGTTCGGAACGCGCAAAATGAGTCGGTCGTAAAACGCGTCGCGATACGCGGCGATCGCCGGCATCAAGGTCGAGAGCGTAACGTTCGAGTCGTGCGCCTGCACGCAACCGCCGGAGACGCCGGACGCCATCAAAATCGTTCCGGCCGTTACCGCCGCCGCTTCGTAAACGTACTGCGCCCGGAGCGTTTCGTCCTTTTCGTCCCAAACGCGCGCCATAATCGCGTCGAGCGTCGTTTGGTGAACGACAAACCGCCGATAATACCCGTTTTCGTCGATGCAACGGTCGTCCCAAGTGCCGAAGCTGTAATTCGGGCGGCGGTTGACCGGATGGTCGAAGTCGTAAGCGCGCGGGTCGAGCGCGAGTTCGCGCAACTTATCCGGGTCGAACGACGCTTCGCGCAGGAGGTCGTCGTCGGTCGAACGCAAAATTTCGAGCGTTTTTTCGACGACTTCGCGATAAGGCCCGAACGCCGCGCCGACGCCCTCGTAATAAAGCGGAACGAGCGAAATCCACTCGCGTTCGTTCGGCTCGTGTCGCTCTTCCCCTTCGAGAACCGGAATCGGACGGTATCCGAGGAAGTCGTTCGCCTGCCGAACGACGTCGGCGACCAAGTTTCCGTCGTCGCCGAAAACGTCGCGCGCGGTCGTCAAGCGGCAAATTCGCGCCATAAAAAGCGAATTGAACAGAAATTCGTTCTTCTGATGATAAAGCGAATCGCGGTGAAAAATTCGATATTCGCTCAACGCTTCCTCGACCGAATCGAGAATCCGCGTCGCCTGCCGAGAATCGCGAAACGCGTCGACGCTTTCCGCCAACGTCGCGAGTTCGGTTCGCAACGCGTCGAGCGCGTCGCGCCAAATCTCGGTCGAACCGCGCTTGGCGAGCGCTTCGTAAAGCGCGTTCCAAGCCGCGGCGAAGCGAACGTCGCGACTCCCGGTCGAAAAATTCAAATAACCTAAAATATCGCGAACGCCAATTCGCTCGTTATCGTTCAATTCAAATTTCGTCATCGGTTTCGTCAATTTCGTTCGCAAAGACGGCGCGCTCGACTCGTTAGAAACGTTCGAGTCGTCAAAATCGTCAAACTTCGGTCGCTTGCGGCGACGGCGGCGGTCGTTCGCGTCTGTTCGAACGCCGCGCTATTATTAATAGTAGACGCGTTTTCTTTTTTCACTAGGGGGGGCCCGCCGATATTCCGCAAAGGAAGGCTTTTTTCTCGCCGCGACGCCCGCTCGACGCAAATTCGGCAAGCGTTCGCCGCTTTTTTCCGCAATTTCTCTAAACGTCTATTCGTCAACCTTTGCATTTAACGCAAAACCCAACGCCGCTTCTCCCTCCCGATAAAACGCAAAAACGCCGTTCGCCGGGAACGACGAACGACGTTTTCCAGAAAACGCGCCAACAGTTTAACGGTTTTACGCGTTCTAACGGTTTTTATAAACTTAACGTTTTCTCAACAAGTTTAAGGTCGCCAATCAAAGAGCTTCGCGCAATTTTTCAATCAACGCGTCGATCATTTCCTGCGAATGCGTCGCAAAAACGGCGACCCGCAACGCTCCGCGCGCCCCGTCTCCGCGAGCCGGCAAATACGAAATCAAAATCCGCTCGTTCGCCAACGTTCGTTGAATCCGACGCATATTCTGCGGCGTCCCGACTTGAAAGGAAACGATCGGCGACGGCGAGTCCGCGACCTCGAGCCTTAACGCTCGCAACCCGGCGCGCAAACGCTCCGAATTTTTATGCAAGCGCGTTCGCAAATCCGTCGTTTTCGTTAAAATCCGCAAACCTCGCGCGGTCGCCGCGGCGATCGGATTCGACGGTATCGCGCCGCAAAGTTCCTCGCAACGCTCGGTTAATTTCTCGACGAAAAATTCGCTTCCCGGCGCGACGCAACCGAATCCGCCGACCGCCTTCGCCAACGACGCGAACATATAAGTTCGGACGCCGCCTCGTCTTACGTTCGCCGAACGCGTCGACTCGCCAAACGCTTCGTCGCCGAACTCGTCCGGTTCGAACCGCGGCTCGAACTCCGCTTCTTGACTTGTTTCGTTGACGCGCCTCAAATCGAACCCAAAATGTTCAAGCGTTCCTCGTCCGCGCTTCCCTAAAACGCCGACGCCGTGCGAGTCGTTGACGACCAACGCCGCGCCCGGAAAACGACGCAACGAAGCCGCGTACTCGTCGAGCGGAGCGACCGAGCCGCAATCGGCGAAAACTCCGTCGGTAACGACGAGCGGACGCGCGCCCGGCGGCAGATAACGTCGCAATTTTCCCGCCAAATCGACGGAATCGCAATGCCGGAACAAAATCGGCGTTCCGTCGTTCGCGTCGGCGCCGCGCCGCGTTTCCGAGTCGCCGCCGTCGACGTTGCGGGCGCCTAATCGTTTTAACCGTTCCGACCGTTCCAAACGTTCCCAATCGGCGTTGCGTCGACGTTCGTTCGCGCATTTTTCGAGAAGCGGCGTCCAAAACGGCGCCGACGCTTCGTCGACAAAGACGCGGTCGAACGAACCGGCGAGCAAGCGGAGAATCGCTTCGGCGAGCGTCGCTTCGCTCAACGCGTAAAAAGCTCGCGAAACGCCGAAAAATTCCGCCGCGTTCCGCTCGACTTCGCGAGCCGGAGCCGGAACGAAACAACGTCGCGAGGTCGCCGACGCGAGCCCGTATTTCATCGCCGCTTCGCAAGCGGTCGCGAGCATTTCCGGGTCGGCCTGCAATCCAAGATACCCGTCGCCGCCGAAATAGACGTAAGTTTTGCCGTCGATCGTCGCCGTCGCGTCCGGCGGGCCGTCGAGTCGGAACGCGTTTTCGACGTTTTCGCGTTCGAGGTCGCCGCGAGTCGAACGAACGGTCTCCTCGGTCGGTTTCGCAAACGCGTCCGACGTTTTTCTCCGTCGTTCCGCTTCGTCTCGACCGGCGCGGTTCGCAAGATCGCCGGCCAAACGACGCAAGCGCTCAAACTCGGCGCGGTCTTCCGCGTCGGCGTTATCGTCGCAAACGTTCGATTCCTCGCGATCCGCCGAATCGCTGCAATCCTTCCAACCGCTAAAATCGGCGTTTAATTCCGCGTCGACGTATTCTTCTTTTTTTCGCAAGCCGCGTCGCTCTTCGAGCTTCCAGCGGTCTTCAAAAGCGTTCAAAAACGACGAAAAAACGCTCGGTTTCTTTTCTTCGTCTCCGCCGCGACGGGCGTCGAAGGAAAAATGCCCCGACGACCAAAAATCGTCGCGGCGCGAACCGAATCGGGAAAACTCGTTAAACGACTTCATACGAATCTCAAAAGGCGCAAAATAAGGAAACTTTACCGACGCGACGAGGCCGACGATTCGCCCCGTCGCCCCTTTTTGGCGTCGACGCGGGAAAGATAGCAAGATTTGCCCGTTAAAACAAGAGAGGTTTTTCGATAAAAATTTCCGCGTCGACGCCTCGACGCTCGGCGCGTCGACGGTTGCGCGTTTCTTCTCGACGGAGCGAAAAATAGAAAAATCGAAAAAAACGCCGAAAGTCGCAAAAAAAAACTTGCAAACGCTTCCGCCGTTTGGTAAAATCGCCGCAACGCTCGGCGGAACGCCGCGTCGCAACGGACGCGAAACGCCCCGAAATTTTTCGCTTTATATTAATATAACGTCAAAATCGGCGCCTGAAAGCCGAAAAGGAGCGTCTTTATGACTCTGCGCAACGCCCGTTCCACTCGCCGCGATTTTCTCAAAACGTCGACTCTCGCCGCCGGCGTCGGCGCGCTCGGCCTCGCGAACTTCCCCGCTCCGGCCGTCGCTCGCGAAGTCGGCGTCAACTCGAAGCTGAATATCGCGCACGTCGGCATTACCCGCCAAGGCGCGTACAGCGTCAACGGTTGCAAGAGCCAAAACCAAATCGCGCTCTGCGACGCGGACTCGAAACACCTCGACGCGGCGAAAGCGACCTATCCGAAGGCGAAAATGTACCAAGATTTCCGCGATATGCTCGCCGAAATGGGCGATCAACTCGACGCGATCGTCGTCTGCACGCCCGACCACACGCACGCCGCGCCCGCGATCGCCGGGATGAAACTCGGGCTCCACTGCTATTCGGAAAAACCGCTCGCGCACGATATTTACCAAATCCGCGCGATGCAAAAAATCGCGAAGGACAAGAATCTCGTTACGCAAATGGGAACGCAGATTCACGCGGAAGACAACTACCGCCGCGTCGTCGAGCTGATCCAAGCGGGCGCCATCGGAACCGTTAAAGACGTTAAAGTTTGGTGCCAAAACCGTTATATCGGGAAGCCGAAGTCCGCCGAAAAGGTCGAATGTCCGAAAACGCTGAATTGGGACGCTTGGCTCGGCCCGGCCGCCGAACGCGATTACGATCCGCGCTACGTTCCGGGAACTTGGCGCCACTACTGGGATTTCGGGAACGGCGCGATGGGCGATATGGGCTGCCACTATCTCGACCTGCCGTTCTGGGCGCTCGGACTCGGCTATCCGCTTTCGGTCGAAACGACGGGCCCGCGTCCGGCCGACGCCGAACTTTGCGGTTGGGACTTGACCGCGAAATACGAGTTCGCGGCGCTCGACGGCGGCTCCGAACCGTTGACGCTCTCTTGGCAAGACGGTCAAGCGCGGCCGGAATGCTTGAAGGAACTCGGCCTCGAAAAACACGGCGCCGGCGTTCTCTTCTTCGGAACCGACGGGATTCTCTTCTCGACTTATTGGGAACACGCGCTTCTTCCGAAGGAAAAATTCGAAGGCTTCGAACGTCCGGCGCAGTCGATTCCGAAGTCGCTCGGCCATCACGCCGAATGGATTAAGGCGATTCAAGACGGCGCCGGCGCCGGTTCGACGACGTGCGATTTCGGCTATTCCGGACGCATCGCCGAAACGGTTCTCCTCGGTTGCTTCTCGTACCGTTGCGGCCAAAAGCTGATTTACGACGCGAAAAATATGAAGGCGACGAACTGCCCGAAAGCAGATCAATACATCAAACAATACTGCCGCCCGGGTTGGGAAGTTTGATCGTTTAAACCAATTTTAACGATTTTAGGCGTTCGCGTTCGCCGCGTTTGAACGCGAACGTCTTAAAACGCGCCTTAACGGTCGCGTCCTTTTAAACGTCGTTCCTCGACGCGCTAGTTCCCTTTCGCTCGAGCCGACGACGCTTGAACCGTTCGAGTCCGCCGTTCGCGAACGAACGCCGACGCTTAAAACGCAAAAAAGCCCGACGTCGATCGACGTCGGGCTTTTTTGCCGCAAATCCGTTTTGCAAAATTAGAAATTGTAGCTAATTTCCTTAATTTCAAATTTAATCAAGCCGACGGGCACCTTCACTTCGGCGACGTCGCCGACTTTTTTGCCGAGGAAACCTTGGGCCAACGGGCAAGTGCAAAGGATTTTACCGGTGTCAAAATCCTCTTCTCCCGCGCCGACGAGCGTATACTTCAACGTGCGCCCGTCCTTCAAACGTTTGACGACGATCGTCGCGCCAAAACGAATTTCGTCTTGCGGAATCGTCGACGGATCGATAATTTGAGCGCGACCGACGCGGCTTTTCAAGTCGTTAATCTTCGCTTGCAAGAGTCCTTGACTTTCGCGAGCGCCGTGATATTCGGCGTTTTCTTTCAAGTCGCCCTCGGCGCGCGCGGCGGCGAGACGTTCAAGAATCGGCGGCATTTCCTCGTTTTCAAGACGTTCGATCTCTTTTTTAAGACGAGCGTATCCTTCGCGAGTCATCGGAATCGGATCGTTCATAACTACCTTGTTACTCCCTTTCTCTCGTTTATTAATAGCGCGAAGGCGCGCGACCGCGACGGACGCGCGCCGGCGACGAGAACCGTCGTCCTCGCAACGACGTTCGTTCTTTTTATTTTACCTTAAATCTAACGTTTGACAACCGCCCCTAGCGCTTCGACACCGTTAATTTATTTCGAATCACGCCGATCGCCTTGACGACGATCTCTTCGCCCGCCTTATTTTTGCGCGGAAGCTCCAAATTTACGGTCGCCCGAGACGCAAAATCCTCGGCGACGCCGTCGGTCAAATTATATTTTCCGTCCGTTTCGATTTTGATCGTCGCGCTGGCTCCGGCGGTCAAATCGGCGTCGAAAACCGCTTCCGCGACGACGTTCGCTTTCGGTTCGACGCGGCGCAACGCTTTCAACTCGCAATCCAAAATCAATTTTTTCTCGCCGATCACCGGAAGAACGAACGACGTTTCGGTCGTCCAACGATCGCCGACCGAAACCGGTTTCGCCGGAAGCGGATAAGCGAGCGGGTCGAAAATTTGCGCGATATTTCCCGGCTCGGCGACCGTTTTAATATGTTCGACAAAATATTTCTCGCTCTCGCTTTCGGCGTTCGGGAGCGATTTCACAAACGCTTCGCAACCGTCGACTTTAACGACTTTGCCGTCTTTAAGTTCGACGACAAACTCGCTTTTCATCAATTTCGCGAACACGTCTTTCATCAGTTCGCCGCCGCGCGCCGTATTGTCGCTGTCGTAATACGCGACGTCGGCGCCGTCGCTTTGCAGGCGGATCATCACGCGCGCCGTCTTCAACTTCAGCGTCCGAACGCCGTCGGCTCGCAACGCTTCCGCTTCGACGTTCCAGTCGAAAATCGCTCGCGTCTGCGCGCGCGACAACACCTCGCGACCGTGTTGCTCGACGTAAGAAACGGAAGTCTCTTGAAGCGCGGAATACCGTCCTTCGTTCCAAGCGTTCTTAATTTCGACCTTTTCGTCCGCGGCGCGCGCGACTTCGGAAAAAACCGTCGCCCCCAACGTCGCCCAAACGCCCAGCGCGATCGCGCCCCATTTTGCCGCTCCAAACCCTTTAAGCATCGAATATTCTCGTCTATAACAGTTTTCAAATCTAAAAAGCGTTAAACGACGGCCGCAACGACGGTCGCTCATTAGTTGACGTCGGCGTTTTCCACCGCGTTCTTCAGTATTTTCAAGCAACAATTTCCGAATTTTCCGCATTTTGTGGAAATTTCGCTATTATCGTTAAAAAAGTAAAGTTTCGCCTTTTCCGCTCGCCCCGCGACAAACGACGCGCGAAACTAGCGGTACATCGGCAAATATCGGTACGGCGTTTCAAGAATCAAAACGGCCAACGCGGTGTTGAGGAGCCGACCGCCGTCGTTCATATAAACGTCGTAAAAGAGCCAGCTGCCGCGTTCGCAATCGTCGACGCCGACCGCCGCCGAGAGCCCGCCGCCCCGAACTTGCGTCGCGACCAAAAAATCGCGCAACTTCGCGAACCGTTCGCTCCAAAGTTTGCCGCCGTAATGATGGAGCGCAAGCGCGGCGTAATAGGAAAAATAGAGGTTATGGATAAACCGATCGTCGCGAAAATAGGTCTTCCCGCGCTCGCCTCGCGAACCTTTGGCGGCTTTTTTCCAAATCGAGTTCGCGTCGTCGATCCAATCGGCGATCTGTTCCGCGCCGGCGTCGAGAACCGGCGTTCCCGGCGTCGCGCCGACGTACTCTCGCGCCAACACGCCGACGGCGGTCGTCCCCCAGCGTTTCGAAATCGGCTCCTCGATATCTTTAATGTAACGATAAGAACGCCCGTTTTTCTCCATTATCGAGTCGAGAAAGTTCCCGACGCGGTAAGCGATCGACGGTTTCAACGCGAACCCGGCGGAAACGCCCGACTTCAGCGCCATCAACTGCCAACCGAGAACCGACGTATCCCCCGGCGCGTTCGGATGAAACCCGACGTCGCCCGGGTAAAGATAACGCCAACCGCCGTCGTTCAGCTGTCCGGCGACGATCAGCTCGAGCCCGCCCTCGGCCAACGGTCGCAACGCGTCGTCGCCGGTCATTTCGAACGCTTCGCAGATCGTAATGACCGCGAGCGCCTGAACGTAAGACGAACCGGCGGCCTTCAAATCGGCGCCGGGCGCAAAATCGCGAAAATCGATCCCGTTTTCCGTCCGTTTCGCGCGGTACGACAAGAAACGCAAACCGGAAGCGACGGTCGTTTGATATTTGTTCTTTTTAACGTGATCGTACCCGGCGCCCAAAAACGGAAGAAGCGCGATCGCCGTCGCCGCGTTGCGACTCGGGTGCAACTTCTGCAAATACGAATGACCGCCGACCGACGCCGACGTCGCCGCCGAGTTTGAGCAACCTTCGCAAGCGCCGCCGCGCCCGTTCGAGTCGTCCGCCGTCAAGTCGAACGACCAGCCGCCGTCCGGAAGTTGGTGCCGCGCCAACCAGTCGAGCCCGCGCTCGACGGCGTCCTCGCTCTCGTCGGTAACGTCTCCCTCGCGACCGGGCGCCCCGCGACGCCGCGACGCCGCCGTTCGCGCCTTCGTCGTTCCGGTCGCCGAATAAAACGGAACCCCGCCCCCGATTTCGCTCGGCGCCGACTCGCCGACTTCCGCAAGGGGAGCCGCTTCCGTCGCGCCGTCGTTTTGCGCCGTCAAATCCGTTAAAGACCGCAAAGTCTCCTCGGCGAGCGTTTGCTCCATCTCTTCGACCGCGTCGTCCAGCGTTTCGCTAACGTCCGAAATCGTCTCGAACGTCGTTTCGGCGGTCGCGGAATCCCCGGCTTCGTCGACGAAATCGAGCTCGCTCGGCTCCGGCGCGAAACCGCTCTCCGTCCAGCCGATCGTTCCGACGCGAACCTGAAGCGCGATCGACGCTAAAATCAAAACAAGAATCAAATGCAAGAAAACGCTGACGAACGCGCCCAAATTCCGCCGCGTCGTCGCCCAACGCCAAAGAATTTGCGCCGTCGACAGCTCCCGCCAACGCGCCGGAACGGGAAAGAGCCCCAAAAGTTTGCGCGTCTTATTTTTTTTACCCAAACGGCGGCGACGGCGCGCCTCGGGCGAAAAAGAATCGCTCGAAACGCCCCGACGCGCGAGTTCCGCTTCGTCGAAATCGTCCTCGCCGACGATAATCGGCGGCACGACGACGCGGCGCGGCTCCTCGGAACCCGACGTTTGCGAGCAAAAATCTTGACGATTCTCCCCGTTTTGCCGCTTTTCCGAGGTTTCCGCGTCGTTAAAGTCGCCAAATTCATTAAAATCGTCGCCGTTTTTCGCGCCGTTCATTTCCGTTTTCCTTCGTCGTTTCCCGACGCGACGGCGTTCGAGTCGCGTTTCGAACGCTTTTCCTTAACCAATCGAACGACGCGGCGGCGTTTTAGCGCATATCCATCTCGATGTAGTCGGTTTTCGGGTTCCCGACGTACAACTGGCGCGGTCGCATAATCTTCGCGCCGTCGGCGAAGTGCTGTTCCTTCCATTGCGCAATCCAACCGGGCAAACGACCGATCGCGAACATCACGGTGAACATATCGGTCGGAATCCCCATCGCTCTTAACAAAATACCGCTGTAGAAGTCGACGTTCGGGTAAAGTTTGCGGTCGACGAAGTACGGGTCTTTGAGCGCTTTCTCTTCCAGCTTCCGCGCGACGTCGAGCAACGGGTCGGAGAGCTTGAGTTTGTCGAAAACGCGGTCGCAAGCGGTTTTGAGGATTTTAGCGCGCGGGTCGTAATTGCGGTAAACGCGGTGCCCGAACCCGAACAAGCGGAACGGATTCGTCTTGTCTTTCGCCGCTTCGAGGCAATCTTCCGGACGCATTCCGCCCTTATGGATGCGCTCGAGCATCTCCATCACCTTGACGTTGGCGCCGCCGTGCAACGGGCCCCAAAGCGCGTTGACCCCGGCGCTGCACGACGCGAACAGGTTCGCTTGCGCCGAACAAACGACGCGGACGGCGTTCGCGCTGCAGTTTTGCTCGTGGTCGGCGTGCAAAATGAAGACCAAGTTCAGCGCGTCTTCGATTTCCGGCGCGACTTCGTATTGTCGGTACGGAATCGAAAACATCATGTGCAGGAAGTTCGCGCAGTAACGCAAGCTCGGGTCGGGATAAATGAACGGCAAACCGGACGCGCGGCGGTGCGTGAACGCGGCGATGGTGCGCACTTTGCTAATGACGCGAGCGGCGGCTTCCATCAGCGTCGCTTCGTCTTCAAAGAACAAAAATTCTTTGTGGTAGCACGACATCATCCCGATCATCGCCGACAGAATCGCCATCGGCGGCGCGTCGACCGGCAACGACTGAAACTGACTTCGGAGCCCCTCGTGCAGGAGTTCGTGTTCGGTCAGCATACTGCTAAACTGCGCCAACTCGTCTTTGTCCGGCAAGCGACCGAAAATCAACGCCCAAGCGACCTCGATAAAGTTCGGGTTCGGACGGTCGAACTGCTCGATCGGAATCCCGCGGTAACGGAGGACGCCGCGGTCGCCGTCGATGTAAGTGATCGAACTGCGGCAGATCGCCGTGTTCCCGAGCGAAGGGTCGTAAGTCGTTAATCCGTAGTCTTTATGCAACGACGTAACGTCGACGGCGCGCTCGCCCTCGACCCCGGTGTAAACGTTCAAATCGATTTCTTTTCCGTCGATCAGAAGTTTCGCCTTGTCCTGCAAATCCGACATAACTTCTCCTTCCTCGCAAATAATTCTTCCTAATTGTCCTTCGCTCGCCGCCCAAACGCAAGTTTCGCGCTTGCGGAGCGATTCTCGGCGACCTTTCCGCCGCCGTCGTCCTTTTCGCTTGCCGTCCTAGGTCTCTATATAATATTAATGGCGACGACTTCGCGTTCGACGTTTTCAACGCCCGCCCCCGCGTTCCAAGGTCGAGCGTCGCCGACGAAGCGTCTCTACCGCGACAAGCGACAATAGCTTTTACATTATAAACGACAAATCGCCCTTTGAAAAGCCTTAAACCGCCCTCAAAGCCCCCTTTCTTTAAAAAAAACGCATTCTTTTCCGCGACAATATAAGCAAAACTTATACTCTTTCAGCGGAAGGTTGCGATTATTCCGATTATAACAAATACGCCGCCGCGCGTACGCTCGCGATTTTAAAACGTTCGCCGCCGCCAACCAAGCGAGAAGATTTCCAACGCGATTAAATGTCGCGTTGCGTTCGAACGTTTTCATTTGGCGCAAAGATTTCGTCTAAATTGCGGAGCGGTCGAAAAAGTTCAAAAAATTTCAAAAATTTTCAGAAAAAAATCGCTCAAAAGCCCCGTCGGCTTGAAACCTCTCTGGACGCCGCGGGCAAAAACGGGTATCCTCCGCTTGTCGCGAGTTTGCTTTTAAGGCTTTTAACGATTTTAACGCCTTTGCGCCGTCTTCGCTTTTCCGACGCCAACGATTTTACCGGTTGCAACGCCGGTTAATTCGCGCGTCTTCGGCGCCGCTCCGCGTTCCGTCAACGAGATTCAACTTATTAACGAGAACTAACAATGATGAAACAGTCGATCTTATTCGGATTCGGAACCGCCCTTCTTTCGTTGGGTTTGGCCGTCGGCGGTTACTTGACGGGTCGCGTCGTTCAAAACGAATCGACGCCGACCGCGCTCCCGGTTTTCGCCGCGTCGTCGAGCGAAAGCGACGGCGTCGTCCTCGCGACCGGCGCCTTCGGTTCGAACGCCGAAGCGATGTATTACCTCGACTCGCAAAGCGGTCGACTTTCGGCGGCGCTCCTTTCCCGCAGCGCGCCGGAATTTCAAAAAACCTTCACTCGCAACGTTAAAAACGACCTCGTCGAAGCGGCGAACGAAATCGGCGTTCCGGTTCCGACGACGCCCAAATTCTTAATGACGACCGGAGAAACCGACGTCCGCAACGTCGGCGCGCGCGGCGCTCTTTCGAACGCCTTTGTTTACGTCGCGGAAATCAACAGCGGCGTCGTTCTCGTGTACGCGCTCCCCGGCGCCAACGAACGCGACCTCGCCGTCGAAAGCGGCGAAATCGTTTTCTGGACGTTCGCTCGGCTGAACGAAGGCCTCCAAGGCGCCGCGGCGGTCGGGATTCCGCAAGCGCAACCGCAAAACGCCGCTCCGGCGCAAGACCCGCGACTTCTCGACTCCAGTTTTTATCGCGGCGGTTGAGATTTTCGTTCCCCGCGCGTTTTCCCGTCTTCGCTCGACGCCGATTTAGCCGTTCCAACCGTTAAACTTTGGCTAATTTAACGCGTCGAGCGAATCGACGGTCGCGTTCGTTCTTCGTCGGCGTTCTCAAACGTCGGCGACGTTTATTCGTTTCCCTAAACGTTCCGTCCGCGAGGATTTTATGTCGTCGTTTCCCCGTTTTTCGCGCCGTCGTTCCTTCCGTTTCGTCGTTTCCGGCGTCGCCGTCGTTTTGCTAACCGCGACCGCCTCGACGCAAGCGCAGACGCCGACGTTTAACCTTGCGGAATATGCCGAATACAACGAAAAAACCGACGACGCGGCCGCTTCGTTCGCCGACCGCGTCGCTCGACGTTCCGCCGTCGCGCCGGATTCCAACGCCCAACGCCCGCTTCCGACGCCGAACAACGTTCAAAACGCGCCGACGCGTCGACGCGTTTCGAACGCTTCCGCATTAACGCCGCGTCGCGCCGCGATCGGTTCGCCGCGCTCGAACGTTCGTTCGGTCGAAACGCCCAAATCGCAAGCGACTCGAACTTGGGAAGCCTTCCTTTTCGGAACCCCGAAACGTCCCGTCGCGACGCCGAAATTCGCGTTCGCCCAACGCGACGTCGCGCCTTCGCCGGTTCGCGTTTCCCGTTCTCACTCGCCCGCCGCTTCCCAAACGACGCAAACCGCCCAACCGGAGCGCCCGCTTCAAGTCGCGCAAACGGCGCAAACCGTCGCTCCGGCGACCGACGCGGAAATCGCCGCCGCGCGTCGTCGCCGTCTTCAAGAGCTTAACGCGATTCTCGCGTCGCGCCGTCCGGAAGAATTTTCGCGTCGCCTCGCCCTTAAAAACGTCGCCTTAGTCGACGATTCGCAAGCGTTAACCTTCCCGGAAAGCGTCGAAGTCGCGAACGAGCCCGCGCTCCCGATTCTCGTCGCCGACTCGTCCGCCGTCCGTCCCGACGCCGCCCGCCAAGCTCAGGTCGAAACGATTCGCGAATCCGCCGACGCGCCGTTCGACGCAGCTCGCGCCAATCGTTCGAAAATTCGGCAAGCGTCCAATCTCGAACCGGCGAATTCGACGGAACCGCTCGAACTCGCCGACGACGGGCTCGCGACCTTCCTTCTTCCGACTCGCCCGAACGCGTTGCGTCTTTCGCCGAACGTTTTCCTTTCGACCGATCTTGTTCGCCTTCCGAGCGCGGCGCCCCTTCGAGAAGCCCCCGAAAGCGCCCCCGTTGCGCCGACGCCCCAACCGACGCAAAGCGTCCGCCCCGCGCGACCGCTCCAAAGCGTTCAATCGCCCGCGGCCGTCGCGACGCCTTTGCCCGCCGCGCCGTCGACCGACGTTCCGACGCTTCGCCCGACCGCTCAATTCGTCGAACCGCGTTTCCTGCCGACGTCCCGTTAACCCCTCAACGCCGTTTATGCCAATGCTCGACGCGTTCCGTGTTCGCCGTCTTTTATCGCTCGTTTCCACTCCGACGCGCAATTTAACAATCGCGTCGGTTTTAACAATCGCGTCGATTTTAACGCCGTCGTCGTTGACTCGAGCGGCGTTTTCGGACGACGCGTCGCAGGCGCCCGTTTCCTCGCCCCGCCGCGTTCTCGTCGTTTCGCCGCCGATTTTCGACGCCGCGCTTCAACCTTGGATCGAACGCCGGCAAGCGGAAGGTTACCAAATTTCTCGACTTAGCGTCGCGGCGCGTTCCAACGATTCGGTCGATTTCGGAATCCAAACGGCCCCCGTCGCGACGCCGGACGAGTTGCGCGACGAAATCCGCCGTTTCGCCCTTTCCCCGCCCGGCCCCGAATCGGTCGCGGCGATCGTTCTCGTCGGCGACGGCGCCCCGACGCTTTCCGCGTCGTTCGGTTGGCGCGACGTCGTTCCGGCCCCGCGTCTTTCGCCGCAAGTCGTTCAAATTTTCGGCTCCGAAGACCATCTCGCGACCGACTCGTTTTACTCCGATCTCGACGACGACGGCGTCCCGGACGTTCCGCTCGGTCGTTTTCCGGTCGAGACGCCCGCCGAGTTGACCGCGCTGATCGAAAAAATCGCTCGATACGAAACCGCGTCGCCCCGCGGCGATTGGACGCGCAAAATCAACGTCGTCGCCGGGCCGAACGGTCTCGACTTAGGCGTCGTCGGCTCTTCCCCCGACGACGCGCCCGCCGCTCCGTCCGCCGCGCTTTCCGGGCTGTCGTCCTTCGTCGACTCCGTTGTCGACAATATGTCGCGCCAACTTTTTTCCGAATTTTTACCGCAAGAATACGCCGTTTCGTTGACGCGTTGTTCGCTCAAAAGCGAATTTTGCCCTTACCCGCCCAATTTCGGTCGAACGTTCCTCGCCCGAGCGAACGAAGGCTCCCTTTTCCTCGTTTACCTCGGACACGGTCGCGTTTTCGGGCTCGACCGCTTAACGACCGCGTCCGGCGGCGATTACGGCGTCTTTGAAATCGACGACGTTCCCGCGCTCCGTTCTCCGAACGCGGCGCCGATCGCGCTCTTTTTCTCTTGTTACGCCGGCGCTTACGACGCGAACGAACCTTGTCTCGCCGAAGCGGTCGCCCTTTCGCCGAACGGCCCGGTCGCGGCGATCGCGGCAAGCCGTCGCACGGCGCCTTACGGGATGTGCGTTTTGGGCTCTTCCCTCCTCGACGCGGCGTTCAACGACGCTAACCGCAATACCGTCAAGCCGTTAACGCTCGGCGAAATTTTCCTTCGAGCGCAACGTCAAACCCTTTCTCCGCCCCAAAACGACGCGCCCGCGAAAGAGCAAGACGTCGAAATCCAATTCGACGACGAAACGCCGCAAGACAAGCCGCAAACGACGCAACCCATTTTGACGCCGTCGCTTAACGAAACGCTCGACGATCCGATTGCGCGAGCGGAACGACGCGTCGCCGAAGAACGCGGTCGCGTCGCCGAAATCAACGCCGGACTCGACCGCCTAAACGCTCGACTCGAACAAAGCGTCCGCGAAGCGGCTCAAGATCGCGACGCCTCGTCGTTCCGTCAAACGCTCGATCGCGCCGCCAAAATTTTCGACCCGACCGCCGGCCGACTCGACGCCCAGCTCGCCGATCACGTCGCGCTCTTTAACCTCTTTGGCGACCCGCTGTTACGCGTCAAATTTCCGGAGCGTTGCGCGGTCGAAACGCCGGAAATCGTCTATTCGACGCAGACGTTTCCGGTTTCGGGCGTCATCCCGAACGCGACAGATCGTCCAATAAACGTTCGCGTCGAACTTTTGCTCGCCGACTTTCGTTCGCCGATCGCCAAGCCGCGCCGTTCCAAGACTTTCGTCGAATCGGAAGAAACGCGCGCCGAGTTTGAAGCGACGTACCGCGCCGCCAATCAATTTATTGTCGCCGCGTCGCAAGTTAAAACGCAAAACCAACGTTTTCAAACCAATATCAAGGTTCCCGCCGACTTTTCCGGCGAATGCGTCGTTCGCGTCGCGGCGACCGACGGCGAGCGTTATTGGATCGGTTCCCACCGAGTTCTCGTTCGCCCGTTTTCCGGTCGCGACCTCGCCTCTCGTTTCGCAACCCCTTAAACGTCGTCGCTTACAACGGCTTTTCAAACGCAAAACGGCGCGATTTCTCGACAAATCGCGCCGTTTTTTGGGGGTCAAAACGACCGCCGTTTTGTTTTGTCGCGCTCAACTCGTTATTTAGTCGACGTTTGCGCGGCGTCGAGTATTCGATTCCCCTTCCCGGAAGCGAACCCTTCAAGGTCGAGCGAAACGAACGCGAACCCGAGCTTTCGCAACTCGGCGACGAGCGCGCGCCGAACGTCCGGCGTTGACGCCGCGTCGATTTCGCTCTCCGGCACCTCGATTCGAGCGGCGCCCGGCGCGTCGACGCGAACGCGGCAAGTCGAGAATCCAAAACGCTTTACCGCGATTTCCGCCGCTTCGATTCGACGCAACGTCGCGACGTCGAGCGAAAGCCCGTATCCGATTCGCGTCGCCAAACAAGGATTCGACGGTTTTTCCGCGACGGAAAGCCCCCAACTCCTTGCCAGCGCTCGAATTTCGGCCTTCGTTATCCCCAATTCGGCGAACGGACTGCGAACGCCCGCTTCCCGCGCCGCTTTCGTTCCCGGTCGAAAATCGTTCGCGTCGTCGGCGTTCGTCCCGTCGACCAAAACAAGCGGAACCTCTTCTTTTTCAACCGCTTGCGCCGCGCCGTCTTCTCCTTTTTTTCGCGCCGTTCGAAGCGTTTCGACCGCGAGCCGCCCCAATTCCGCAAACCGAATCTTCTTGCACCAATAACACCGCTCCGGCGAGTTGGCGACAAACCTCGCGTCGTTAAGTTCTTGCGTTTCCAAAACTTGCAACGCAATTCCAATTTCGGCGGCGAGTCGTCCGGCGTCGCGTTTCTCTTCGTCGGTCGAAGTCGCTCCGACGGCGAAAAACCCGGTCGGCGACGCCTTCCTAACTCCCGTCGCCGCGCCGTCTTCCGTCGTCAACGTCGGTCGACGCTCCGTCGCGAGAACCAACGCTTTGGCAAGCGTCGCGCTATCGACGCCCCCCGAAAACGCGACCGCGCAGTCGTTGCGGTCGAACCAATCGAACAGCCGCTCCATTTTTTTGCGAAGTTCTTGATTCGTCGACGTTTCCATATCGTTTTCCTCGTTCGTTTTCCTTTAAATTTCTTCAAGCGACGCCGCGTCGTTCTTTTCGTTTCGTTCGCTTTCAACAGCCGTCAAAAAAACGGCTCGACGCCGCGAAAGGGAGCCGAGCCGTTCAATCGTTAAACCGTTTTAACGCGGCGCTTAAAAAGCGAGCGCAATCCGATTACAGCAAGTCGCGGAACGTCGGTTCGTCGGCGCCCGGGAAGTCCGCCGGAACTTCTTGCGTAACGGCGCCGGTCGCGGCCCATTCGGCGCAACGTTGGAAGAGGACGATGAAGCTGACGCTTTCGCATTGCTTACCGGCGTGTCCAAGCATATAGTTGACGCAGCGGCCCTTGCCGTACGGAACGGTGATGAGGAGCGGTTCGTGGCGATTCAAACCGCGTTTGTCGGCGGGCGCGAAGGCGGTCATGAGGACTTCGACGTTGTGCGCCGGGCCGCGCATCCGTTGATAAAGTTCGTCTTCGCAGTGGCGGAACGTTTTCGGAAGTCCTTTCATAATCGGGTGTTCCGGAGCGCGATTGTCGATCGGGAACGCCCATTGCGGGCCGTGATCGCCGCCGGGGCCCGGTTCGACCGCGTCGATAACGACGTTGCCGTCGTTATCGAGGTAGAGGTACGGGCCGCTGTTTTCGTTGCGCCCTTCCCAACCGCCGAGAGCGATCATTTCGTTGAACGCCGGCCAGTTCGCGAACGCGTTGTTCCCGGCGTGATAGCTGAGGAAACCGCCGCCGTTTTTGACGAATTCGACGAACGCTTTGTCCATTTGCGGATTCCAACGGTCGCCGTTGTAGTTCATCACGACGAGGTCGTATTTCGAGAAATCGACGTTAAATTTCGACATATCGCCGCCTTTGCCCGGCGCGGTCGCGACGTCGACGTCGAACATTTTCGCGTCTTCAAGAATCTTCACCAGATACGGCGTCGTTTCTTTCCAGTTGTGATTGTTTTGCCCGTCGATGATAACCGTGCGGATTTTATCTTGCGCCGACGCGCCGACGGCGAACGTCAGCGTCAACGCGAGGGAAGCGGCGAAAAGGGACGCGTTTTTCCAAAATTTCAGCGACATCTTCTTTTCCTTATTAAAAGCGAACGAATGGGGAAACACGACGTTCAAACGTCGAAACGACCCTATTTTACCCGACCCGACGCCAAAAATCAACGAGTTTTTCTCTAAGAAAAGCAAAATTTTTCCAAATTTTCTCCTCTCGCCCCTTTTAACCTTGCGACGCGTCGGCGCCGGTTGCCAAAATCGCCCCTTAAGATATAATGAAAACTCGACGCGGTTTCGTCCGCGTTTCGCCCGTTTTTTTCCGCTTCACGAAAGGACGACGTTATGAAAATCGTTGCGATGGCCAACGGCGGCTTCGCGCTTCCAACGCTCCGGGCGCTCCGCGCTTCCCGACACGAAATCGTCGCGCTCGTCGCGATGCCGCTTCGCGTCAAACGCCAAGATAAAAAAGCCGGAATCCCGCCGATTCGCGCCGCCGCGGCCGATTTTTTGGCGGACGTTCCGCTCTTCGACCCGGAAGACGTCAACTCCCCCGAAGGCGTCGCGCTCGTCAAAAGTTTCGACGCGGACTTGATTTTCATCTGCGATTACGGCAAGATTTTATCGCCGGAAGTCATTGCCGCAACGCGACTTGGCGGCGTCAACCTGCACGGCTCGCTCCTGCCGAAATACCGCGGCGCCGCTCCGATCAACCGCGCGATCGAAGCGGGCGAACGCGAACTTGGCGTCAGCGTCATTTTCATCGAGCCGAAAGTCGACGCCGGACCGATCGTCGCGATCGACTCCTACTTCCCGACGCTCGACGAAACGGCGGTCGAAATCGAAACGCGGCTCTCGGAAATCGGCGCTCCGCTCGTTTTGAACGCGATCGATCAAATCGAATCGGGCGAAATTAAACCGCTGCCGCAAAACGACTTGCAAGCAACGAAAGCGCCGAAATTGCGCAAAGAAGAAGGCCGAATCGACTGGACGCTTCCCTCGGCGGCGCTCGTCGACAAATACCGCGCTTTCCAACCTTGGCCGCGCGTCTACTCCGATTGGACGAAAGCCGACGCGCCGGACGCCGCCCCCGTTCGCCTCGTTTTGGGCCCGTTCGCAACCGCTGAAACGCAAACGACTTGCGACGCTCCCGACGTTCCGTCCGACGCCGCGCCCGGAACGGTCGTCGCCGTTTCGAAAACGACGTTTTGGGTCAAAACCGGCGACGGCGCGCTCGCGGTTCTCGGCGTCCAACCGGCGGGCAAAAAACATCAAGACGCCGCGGCGTTTCTGCGAGGCTATCCGCTAAAAGTCGGCGACTTGCTGCGCTAACCATTTTCCAACAAACGACTTAAAACAACGACTCCGCCAAAACAAACGCGCCGCCGACCTAACATTCGGTCGAACGGCGCGTTCGTCGACGGGTTTATTTAAAGCGGCTTCCGTTCAACGACAAATTGCCGCCGCTGTTTTGCAACCGCTCGACGTCGAGCCAACGTTAAATAACGTAATCGACGTTCTCGCTTGACTTCGTTCGCAAAATTTCGAAAATTTTGTCCCGCGTCAAAAGAAAATCGACGCTCGCTCGGTCGCGCCGTCCCGCCGGCGTCGGCGGCGTTACAATTTTCTTAATTCGCCCCGGATTCGGCGTCGTCACGACGACGCGGTCGGCCAAATACGCGGCTTCCTCGACGTCGTGCGTTACCAAAATCGCCGTTTTGCGCTCTTGTTTTACGATTTTTAGAATATCGTCTTGCAATTTCATTCTCACGACGGGGTCGAGCGCGCCGAACGGCTCGTCCATAAACAAAACTTCCGGGTCGACCGCCAAGGCGCGAGCGATAGCGACACGTTGGCGCATACCGCCGGACAAACGGCTCGGATACTCGTTCTTAACTTCCGATAATCCAACGAGTTCGATATATTTTTCGGCGATTTCGCGCCGCGTTTTTTTCGGCGTCTTTAACGCTTCCAAACCGAGTTCGACATTTTTGCGGACGATTCGCCAAGGCAAGAGCCCGTAATTTTGGAAAATCGTTACGTATCGAACCGACGGCGCTTTCGGCGTCTCGCCGTCGATCGTTACGACGCCTTCGGTCGCGGATTCAACCCCGGCCAACGCGTTGAGCAACGTGCTTTTGCCGCGTCCTGAAGGCCCAAGCAGGCAGATAAACTCCCCGCGCTCAACGGTTAGCGACACGTTTTTAAACGCCGCGAACTTCCGCCCGTTTCGTTGAAACGTCTTGCTCGCGTTTCGAATTTCAATATGCGTCATTTTGTCCCCCGCGCTTTCAGAAGTCGTTTTTCCACAACCTTTATCGCCGAGTCGAGCGCGAGTCCGGTTAAGCCGATCGTCGTAACGAATCCATTCGAGCGGCAGTTTCAGCGTTTTCTCATCCGCGCTAAGATATTTTTAGCCACAACTTGCGAACGTTCCTTCGTCAAACAGCGCCCGGCCGCTTTGTAATTTTCGACGAACTTTTTCGCGTCCTCCGAGCGTTCGTCGATAAATTGTTCCGTCAAAACAAGCCCGCGGCAAAGCGAATCGGCCCAAAGCTCTTCCGATTTGAAAAGCGGTCTCCCAACGTCGAGCGTAACCGCTTTCGCGCCAAAGGGTTCCGCGACGCAATAAGCGTCGATTTGCCCGCCGGCGAGCGCGGCCGGCATTTCCGGCGGAGCCGGCTCGACCAACTTAACGTCGTCGACGCTAAGTCCGGCGGTCGCCTGCGCTTCCAACGTTAAAATAAAGTGCGACAACCGACGACGCGGAATCGCGACGGTCTTTCCTTTCAGGTCGGCGGCCGACTCGATCGCTTTCGAAACGATCGCGACGTTTCCGTCTCGGCGCCCAAGCGCGACCGCTTTGAGCCCGACGCCGCGTTCCTTCGCTTTCATCGCCAGCTCGATCAAGACCGAAGCCCCGTCGACGCGCCTGGAATTTAACGCGTCTAGCAGTTCCGGCCAAGAGCCAAACTTTACCAATTCGACGTTTAAGTCGCCTCCGTTCGCCGACGCTTCCGCCGTTTCGAAAACCGGAAGCGCGCGCGTGATCGGCAAATAGGCGATTTTGACGCTCGGTCGCAAGTCCGCTTCTTCGCCCCGCCGCGAGCAAGACGCCAATCCCAACACAACGACGCCAAGTAGCGCGATCGCCCAACGTTTCCTTATTATTTTCATCGCGTTGAACCTCCTTTCAATTTCCATCGCAACCTCTGCTCTTTTATCCGGTTGCGCGTTTAAATTTCGTCGTTAATCCCAACCTAAAGCTTTTTCCTTTTCGCCTTCAAGTCGTCGACGATTTTGCGTCCGAGCGCGACCGGGTCGACGTCGACATACATCGCGGAGCCCAAAGTCGCCTTCGTTCCTTCCTTCAAAAATTCGATAACTTTGCGCGAGCCGTGAATTTGCGCCTCGACGCAGCGGTACGAATTCACGCCCAACAGTCGAAAACCGAGCGACGCGCCGATTCCTTTTTCGTTCCCCCATTCCGGCGAAGCGAACGCAAACGGCAACGCGGAAAATCTTTTCTTCAATAAGTTTGCGACGCCCGCAAAAATTCCGCTCGACCGCGCGTTGTCGACGCGTTCGCCGACGTGCCAAACGGGCGGCAAGTCCGGCGACAAAAACTCGCGCAAACTTTCGTTCGTCCGACTTAGCGCCGAAACGTTGCAATACCCCAATTTCATCAACGGGAAAGACGCGCAACCGTTCGTCAAAATCAGGACGCCGTTTTCGAGCAAAACGTCGGCGACGTCGATTATCGTCTTTTCGTACAACACCTTAGGATTATTGCAACCGACCATATTGACGACGCCGAGAATCCTTCCGTCGCGAATCGCCTCGGCCAACGGACGAAAACTTCCGAATCGCTTGGCGACGTACTCGACGGAAAAACCGACCTCCGCTTCGACTTCATAAGGCGGAATGTAAACCGTTAAGCCGCGGCGATTTACAAAACTTTCGACGCCGCGTCGCACAATCTTTTCCGCCAACGCTTTCGTTTCGGCGACGTTCGAATGCTTGCGGTCGTACTCGAATCGCTCGGCGCCCGGCAACCTTGCCGACGCGCTCGTCGTTATCACCGTTGTTTTAAAGCGCTTAGCGACGTCCATAACCGCTGGAAAAACGTCCTGCACGTCGGCGCCCCAAAGGTCGAGCGCGCCGGTTCCGAGAACCAACTCGGCCGAAAGCGCGTTCGAAAGCGGAATCACGCCGCCGTAACGGTACATCGCCGCCAGTCCGGAACAGCAAATTCCGTAAAATCGGATTCCTTTCGCCCCTTTCGAACGGGCCAACGCGACCATTTCCTCGCTCCGCCCGACCTCGACGATTTGACTGACCAACAGCGGTAAGCGCCCGTGAACGGCGATGTTAACGTATCCCTTTTCGAGCGCGCCAAGGTTGACTTTCGACGTCGCGCGGTCGCCGACGCCAAAAAGACAGTCCGTCGCAATATTCGCTCCGACGACGCCGGAAAACGCGAACGCCAATCCGCAACGCAAGTATTGCCGCATAACGCTTTCCCAATCGCCGTCGACGCCGCGGTCGGTTTGACGCAACGCTTCGAAAACTTCGTGATACGCGCTAATCGGAATAATATCAAGCGCTTTCCAAACTTGGCGTCGTTCCGGAGGAGCGCAGGCCGCGATCGTTTTAAAATCGCTCGGCTCGCGACTGGTCGTCGAGCAACGCGTCCGCCAGATCGACGACGACGTTTAGCGCTCGCCCTTCCGCCTCGATTCCGAACGCTTTCTCAGTCGCTAAAACCTTTTGCGCACCCAAGATAGGAAGATCGAGTTTTCCTTGCGCCGCCCATTTTAACGCTAAAATCGTTTCGCGAGCGCGCGCCCCGTGTTGCGCCGTTCCGGCCGCGGTCGCTCGAAGCAAATTTCGCGCGACGATCAAGTCGGCGTCGGCCCCGCAAACGCCGCGCGGCGCCTTCTCGGTCACGCGGCAAGGCCCCATATTGCAGATTTTACAACAGACGCCGGCCAAGCCGAAGCCGCATTGCGGTTTTTGGCGGTCGAACCGATCGAACGCGACGTCGAATCCAAGTTGTTCGGCGCGCAAAAGCGTTTCGCGAACGGCCGGATCGGGCGTTTTTTCGAGAACGTCGCGCTTCGTCGGGAACGTTTTACGATACTCCGCGACCGCCTTCGTATAATCGCGGACGAACGCCGCCGGAGCGTCGCCGTCGTTCCCGTATTCCGCGCGCAGCGTAACGGTTGAAATCCCGTGTTCGTCAAAGCCGATCAGGGGTTCGCTGGGAATGAAAATGCGGCGCGTCGTTATGTTCGCCGCGTTCTTCGGCGGCGCGCTCTTCGGTCATTGAACGCTCTCCCTTCTCTTTTTTGGCTTCTTAAACGTTTTATTTTAACAACTTAAAAACTCTTATCTCAATCCAAATACTCTACTATCCAAGTAAACATAAGAATAATACTCCCGATTTGCGAACTGTTAAGACTTTTTTTGAAAATTTTCAAAATTAGCGAAAAACGTCATAAGAGGCGTCAAAAAAAGAACGCCGCTTTCAATCTCCGAAAACGGCGTTCTTCTAACGCAACCGCTGTTTGAACAATCGGTTAGTTTTTTTATTGAAGATTAGAAAAGGTCGGTTCCCCAAACGCCGCCTCTTTCCTCGTCGGAAGCAAAGAACGCGTCGAGAAGAGCCGCCGCCAACGCCGTCGTTTCGCGATCTCCTTCATTTTCAATATTTACCTCCGACGCGGCGAAAGAAATCGCCGTCCAATCGGAAACCGCGCCCCCCGCTCCGAACGCTCGAACGCGGAACTCGTAACGGTAATTCGCGTAAACCGCCGTCGCCGTCCGCTCGGTCGCCGTCGTTTTTTGCGCCAACGTCCAATCGCGACGCCAAGTCGCGCCGCCGTCGCTCGAATCTCGATACTCGACTTCGTACCCAAGCGCTCCGTCGACCGCGCCCCAAGAGAGCGGAAGCGTTCGAGACGCCGCGTCGTACTCGCCAGGCGCAAACGCCGACGGCGCGGCGAGTCGCGCCGTTTCCGAATCAACGCGCCAAGTCGCTTCGAGCGGAAGCGATTCGATTTCGTTCCCCGCCGCGTCGACGACGAACGCGCTAACCCGAAACGAATAAACGCTTTCCGGGCGCACTTTCGTCGCGACGCGCTCGACGATATTACCCGACGTCGCTGAAACCGTTTCCGTCGATTTTAACGTCGCCGCGAGCCGCCATTCGCCGCCGTCGACGCGATAATAAACCTTGTAACCGTCTTCGTTTACCGCTTCGTCGCGCCAACTCGTTTCGAGCCGACCGTCGACGAAAGCGCCAAATTGGAAATCGCTCGGTTGCGCCGGAAGCGTCTCCGCGTCGACGACGCTTGCGCTTGAAACCGTTGCGGCAGTTTCGTTTGCGACTCGCGCTTCGACTCGCAAGCGGAACCCGACGTCGGCGTTCGTCGGGCGGTACGTCGCTTCGTTCGCGCCGTCGATCGCCGTTTCGTTTCCTTGCGAATCAATACGGAACCATTGATATTCGGCGACTTGCGTCGCTTCAACGCCGCCCGACTCGACCGACGCGAAAACCGTTCCGCCGACGCCCAACGCTCCGCTTAGCGATATAACCGGCGGCGCCGCGTCGGGCTCGAACGTCGCGACCAACGGTTCCGAAAGGATTTCGTTCCCCGCCGCGTCGAACGCAAACGCGCAAATTTTAAAGGAATAAACGTTTCCCGAACGGACGCTCGTCGCGACGCGCTCGACTTTATTACCCGACGTCGCCGAAACCGTTTCCGACGAGTTCAACGTCGCCGCCAACCGCCAAGCGCCGTCGCCAATTCGATACCAAACCTTGTAACCGACTTCCCCAATCGCCGCGTCGTTCCAATTTGTTTCGAGCCGACCGTTCGCGTAAACGCCGACGCTCCAATCGGTTGGAGCCGATAAAACGGGAACGGTCGCGACGCTAAAATCGATTTTTTGCGACGTCGCGCCGTCGAGCGTTTCGAGCGTCGCCGTCGCGCTCTTGCCGGCGAACGTTCGAACAAAGTCGCCGTCGAGCGCGCCGTCGGCGTCTTCCCAACGAATCGCCGCCAAAACACCCTCCGTGGTTTGCGCGTCCGACAAGTCGACGACTCCGCTAAACCCTTGCGGCAAAACAACTTTTGACAGCGCCGCGTTCCAAAGAATCGCCGTTCGCAACGACGCGTTTTCCGTTAAATCCAGCGTTTTCAACGCGGCGCCCGCGCACTTTAACGTCGTCAACTCTTTCGCGACGCGCAAGTCGAGCGACGTCAAGTCGTTGAACGAAACGTCGCAATAAATCAAGGCGGCGTTTTGCGACAAATCGATTTCCGTCAAGGAGTTCGCCGCGCAACGGAGCGACTCGAGCGCCGAAAGATTCGCCAAATCAAGCGTCGACAACGCGTTATCGGCGACGTTAAGCTCCGTCAACACGGGCGAATCGAGCGTCAAGCCGGTTAACGCGTTCCCGGAAACGTCGAGCCGTTTTAACGCGCTAAGTCCCGTTAAATCGAGACTTCCAACAAAACCGAGATTCGGCCAAGAAATCGCCGTCGCGCGCTTAACGCCGGTCGCGTCCGCTTTCCAAACGACGCCGGGCGTCTCGTCGAGGAAACCGGCGCCGTACAGCGCGCTTACTTTCTTTCCGTTCTTAACTCCTTGCGAATCGGTCGTTTCCAAGAAGCGTTTCAGCGCGTTCCAATCGGTCGCCGAGTATCCTTGCGGAACGAACGAATCCGCGTCGTCGGCAATCTCGACGGTAATCGCGCGACTTGGCGCCGTCGCGTCGACGTCGGCGCCGACTTCTACGACGCGATAAAGCGTCGCGCCGGTTCCGGGCGCCGCCGAAAAACTATTCGCGGTCCAAAATTGTTCGCGCGTCGTCCCTTGCGACTTCCAAACGACGCCGTTCGAACCGTTCCCGACAAGCGCGTAAATTTGGAACATAACGCCGTCCGATTCCCAACTAAAGCGTTCTCCCGCCGACGCTTCGAACAAGCCGACGTCGACCGCCGAAAAAACGTCGTTCGCGACGACGCGGTAACGATACGTCGCGCCGGGTTCGACCGACGCGTCGACATACGACGTCCCGTCGACGCCGGTCGCTATCGCCGTCCAAACGGAATTTTCGTTCGACGCGTCGCGACGTTCGACGGTATAGGTCGCGGGCGACGCCGACGAAACTTTCGCCGAAAAATCGCCGGTCGACTTCTCCCAATTCAAACGAACCGACGCGCCGCAAACCTCCGCCGTTAAAGACGTTGGAATCGGCGAATTGACCGCGTCGGCGAAGTCGTAATCGACCGTATAGCCCAAATCTTCAAGAACGCCGAGCGTTGTCGCCGTTATCGTCGCTTCGTAGGTCGTCGAAATCGAATACGTCATTCCGTCGCGACCGCCGATATTCGCGTAAAACGTTCCGTAAGCGGCGCTTGGGTGCGTTCCGAAAGTCCCGTTCGCCGACGCGGTTTCCATCGCAAACCCAAGCGGCGAACGGTCGGTCAATTCGTTCGGGTACGTCGCTCGCCAACGTTCGACGCCGTTCTCGCCGACGTAAAACCAATAATCTCGGTCGTTAAAAAGAGCGTCGAGTTCAAGGGGCGCGTCGCTCGACTCGACAACGAGCCCCTCGGCTTTCAACGTCGTCAAGTTGTAACCGAGCGCGTGTCCCAGCTCGTGCAACGCGGTGTTGTAAAAAACGTTTCGCACCGTTTCCGAAGGGTTCGCGGCAAAGTATTTCGCGTTAAAAATCAACGACCCGGTCGCCGGAAGCCCTTCGCCGTCGTCGCGGCGCCAAGCGTAGTCGTAAGCCGATCCGAGACCCGCGCTCGCCGACGCGTAAGAATCGGAAAATCCAAACGTTATATAAATATCGTCGACGTCTCGCGTCGTTTCGCTTTCATCCTCCGTCGCGCTGGGAACGCCCTCGACGTCGGGCGTTCCCAACGCGATAACCTCCTCCCAGCGCGTCAACGCTCGGTCGAGAAGGTCAAGATAAACCGGATCGGGAACCGCGCAATACGACGTCGACGTCGAGTAACGAACGCCGGTTTGCGTTACGTAACGCGCGGCGCCGCTTTCAAGAACTTCAAGCTCGATATCAAAACGATCGACGAGGACGCATTCGTCGGCGACGCTAACCTCCGACGTTAAAGCGGTTTTCCCTTCCGACGCGGCGTCGCTCCAACCGACCGCGCTTAAAAGCGTTCGCTCTTCCAACGCGTCGAACGCCAACCTGCGCCTCGCCGGTATTTTCGGCGTTAACTTCGCGCCTAACGTCGAACGGAAAGAACGGAAAATAGAACGGTCGACGGAAAATCGGTCGCGCATCGCGCCCTCCTCGGTCGGCTAAACGCGCCGGAAGAACGACGCGCAAATCTTTATTTTCAATAAGTTGCGTCGAGCGGTCTCGCCAATCGCGCTCGAAAACAAAACGACGCTCGACGACGCGTTTGCGCTTCGCCGAACGTCTTTAATATCGGTCGAATCGGCGCTTAACGTTAGCCAAAATCGCGCCGTCGATTTCAAAATTGTTCGTCTTACTCGTCCCGCGAACCGCCGAAAAACATCAGCGCGTAATAAAGGAACGTCATAAGCGCGGAAAGCATTGCGGCGACGTAAGTTAGCGCGGCGGCGTTCAACACGCCTCGGACGATCGGCCCCTCTTGCGGCCCGACGAAACCGAGCGTCGCCAAACGCTCTTTCGCCCGCGAACTCGCGTTGAACTCGACCGGCAAGTTGATAATTTGGAACGCCGCGACCAAGCCGAAGCAAACGACGCCCGCCAAAATCAGGCCCGCCGCGTTCATCGCCGCGCCCAAAATAATCAACAAAAACGCCGAGTTGCTGCCGAACGACGCCGCCGGAACCGCCAACTGCCGCAAGACCATCGGCGCGTAACGCTTCGCGTCCTGAATCGCGTGCCCGGCTTCGTGCGCCGCGATCCCGATCGCCGCCAAATTCCGCCCGTCGTATACTTCGTCGCTCAACCGCAACACCTTCGCGCTCGGGTCGTAATGATCGGTCAAATGTCCCGGAACTCGTTCGATTTCAACGGCTTGCAGTCCGGCGGAATCCAAAACGCGCCGCGCCGCGGCGGCCCCGGTCAGCGACGCGGGAACTTGCTTCGCGCTAGCGTACCGCGACGAAACCAACCCCTGCGCAATCATCGCCAAAATCATCGGCGGAATAATAAAAAGCAAATAAAGCGCCAACGCTTCTCTCCTATCTTCTTTAACGGCGTCGTTTCCGTCGCGGTCGTTCGCCCGCCGTTTCATTGTTTCGTTGTCCGTCGACGCGGCGCAAAACTCGCCGCTTCTCATTAATATATTATACGCGCTTTTTCGCGTTTGGCGACCGAAAAACGTCAAATTTTTCGCGACGCCTGAAAAAACGACAAAAAAACCCGGTCGCCTTGACGGAACAACCGGGCAAATCGCTTGCGACGCGTCGACGTCGGCGCCGCTTACTCGCGACGCCGCGTCAAACGGCGGCAATTAGCGGTGATACTCTTGCAACGAGCAGACCTTTTCGAGCCCGCCGCGAATCGCTTCGATCCCTTTGAGCGCCGCGAACGCCGCCGCGAGCGTCGTCATATACGGGATTCCCAAGCGAATCGCCGTCTTGCGGATGTACGAGTCGTCCGTTTGACCGCGTTTTCCAAGCGGCGTATTGACAACGAGTTGCACGCCGTTGTTCTTCATCGCGTCGACGAGATTCGGGCGGCCTTCGTTGATCTTCGCGACTTTTTCGCACGGAACGCCGAGTTCTTGGAGCGCGGCGTAAGTGCCTTCGGTCGCCAAAATTTTGAAGCCGAGGCGAGCGAAGCCTTGCGCGACGGTCGCGAAAACGCTTCCGGCGGCGCGGTCGCGGTCGGAAATCGTCATCAGGACGGCGCCTTCGGTCGGCAACACGCAACCGGCGGCTTCTTCCGCTTTATAGAACGCGAGCCCAAAGGACGGCGACAAGCCGAGCACTTCGCCGGTCGAGCGCATTTCCGGGCCGAGAATCGGGTCGACTTCCGGGAACATGTTGAACGGGAAGACCGCCTCTTTGACGCCGAAGTGCCCGATCGGCTTCGTTTCGAGCTTCATTTCGGAGATTTTTTCGCCGAGCATCGCCCGGGTCGCGAGCGCCGCCATTTGCACGTCGCAAACCTTCGAAACGAGCGGAACGGTGCGGCTGGCGCGCGGGTTCGCTTCCAAGATGTACACGACGTCGTCCATAATCGCGTATTGGATGTTCATCAAGCCGACGACGCCCATTTCGACCGCGATGCGCTTCGTGTATTCGCGAATCGTTTCGACGTGTTTCGGCGCGATGCTAATCGGCGGAATGACGCAAGCGGAGTCGCCCGAGTGAATCCCGGCCAGCTCGACGTGTTCCATCACCGACGGCACGAACGCGTCGACGCCGTCCGAAATCGCGTCCGCTTCGGTTTCGATCGCGTTGCTCAGGAAGCGGTCGACCAAAATCGGGCGTTCCGGGGAAACGTCGACCGCCGCTTCGACGTATTCGACGAGTTGGCGTTCGTCGTGAACGACTTCCATCGCGCGCCCGCCGAGAACGAAGGACGGACGCACCATCAACGGGTACCCGACGCGGTTCGCGATTTCAAGCGCTTCCTCGACGTTCGTCGCCATCCCGGATTCCGGTTGCGGAATGTTCAGGCGTTGCATCATTTGACGGAAGAGGTCGCGGTCTTCGGCCATATCGATCGTTTCCGGCGAGGTGCCGATGATCTTGACGCCTTCTTTCGCGAGGTCGGCCGCCAAGTTGAGCGGGGTTTGACCGCCGAACTGAACGACGACGCCGTCCGGTTGTTCCGCTTCGTAAATGCTGAGAACGTCTTCGAGCGTCAGCGGTTCGAAGTAAAGTTTGTTCGACGTGTCGTAGTCGGTCGAAACCGTTTCCGGGTTGCAGTTGACCATGACCGTTTCGTAACCCGCCGCGCGCAACGCCATCGCGCAGTGGACGCAGCAGTAGTCGAACTCGATCCCCTGCCCGATGCGGTTCGGGCCGCCGCCGAGCACCATAATCTTTTTCTTGCCGCTAACGACGTTTTCGTCCGTCCCGTTGTACGTCGAGTACCAGTATTGCGCGTCTTCGACGCCGCTGACGTTGACCTTGTTCCAAACTTGCTTCACGCCGAGCGCCAAGCGACGCGAACGGATTTCCTTCTCCGGAATCGCCAAAATTTTCGCGAGGTAGCGGTCGGAGAACCCGTCCAATTTCGCTTGTTTGAGGAGTTCGTCCGGAAGCTCTTTCCCCTTGTACGACAAGAGTTGTTCTTCCAGGTCGACGAGTTCTTTGATTTGTTCCAAGAAGTAGCGTTTGATTTGCGTCTTGGCGATAATCGCGTCGATCGTCGCCCCTTTGCGCAACGCTTCGTAAATCAGGAAGTAACGCCAGCTGTTCGGGACGCTCAGCTTTTGCAGGAGTTCTTCGACCGGAAGTTCGTTGAAGTTTTTCGCGAAACCGAGGCCGCAGTTCCCCTTTTCGAGCGAGCGAATCGCCTTTTGGAACGCTTCTTTGAAGTTTTTGCCGATGCTCATCACTTCGCCGACGGCGCGCATTTGCGTTCCGAGCTTATCCTCGACGCCGCGGAATTTTTCGAACGCCCAACGCGCGAACTTGACGACGACGTAATCGCCGTAAGGCTTGTAATCTTCGAGCGTTCCGCCGCGCCAGTACGGCATTTCGTTCAGCGTCATCCCCGCCGCCAACTTCGCCGAAACAAGCGCGATCGGGAAACCGGTCGCCTTCGAAGCCAACGCGGACGAACGGCTGGTGCGCGGGTTGATTTCGATAATAACGACGCGGTCGGAAACCGGGTCGTGCGCGAATTGAACGTTCGTGCCGCCGATGACGCCGATTTTTTCGACGATTCTATGCGCGTAACCTTCGAGCCGCTCTTGCAACTCCTTGCTAATCGTCAACATCGGCGCGGTGCAGAAGGAGTCGCCCGTGTGAACGCCCATCGGGTCGACGTTTTCGATAAAACAGACGGAAATCAGCTTATTGTTCGCGTCGCGGACGACTTCGACTTCCAGCTCCTCCCAACCGGCGACCGATTCTTCGATCAAGACTTCCGAAACCATCGACGCGGCCAACCCGCGAGCAACGACGGTGCGGAATTCCTCCGGATTGTAGGTAATCCCGCCGCCGGTTCCGCCCATCGTGTACGCCGGACGCACGACGCACGGGTAACCGAGTTTTTCGACGATCGCCTCCGCTTCTTCCAGCGTATGCGCGATTTCGCTACGGGCGGTTTCGATGCCGAGTTCCGCCATCGTGTTTTTGAACTCGAGCCGGTCTTCGCCGCGTTCGATAGCGTCGAGCTGAACGCCGATGACGCGAACGCCGTATTTTTCGAGGACGCCGGCTTTTTCGAGTTCCATCGCCAAGTTCAACGCCGACTGACCGCCGAGGTTCGGAAGGAGCGCGTCCGGGCGTTCCTTTTCGATGATCCGTTCGATCGACGGCACCGTCAACGGCTCGATATACGTCGCGTCGGCCATCACGGCGTCGGTCATAATCGTCGCCGGGTTGGAGTTGACCAGCACGATCTTATACCCGAGTTCCCGCAGGGCCTTGCACGCTTGCGTTCCGGAGT
>JAGBDN010000009.1 GCA_017937485.1 Thermoguttaceae bacterium | reverse complement strand
GTTCAACTTCCGTTCAACTTCCGTTCAACTTCCGTTCAACTTCCGTTCAACTTCCGTTCAACTTCCGTTCAACTTCCGTTCAACTTCCGTTCAACTTCCGTTCAACTTCCGTTCAACTTCCGTTCAACTTCCGTTCAACTTCCGGTCAACTTCCGTTCAACTTCCGTTCAACTTCCGTTCAACTTCCGTTCAACTTCCGTTCAACTTCCGTTCAACTGCCGCTCGACTTCCGCTCGACTGCCGCTCGACTTCCGCTCGACTGCCGCTCGACTGCCGGTCGACTGCCGGTCGACGCGGTCAATTCCGCCGCCGACAAGCGTTAAAAAAACCGCGACGTTCTAAACGTCGCGGTCTTTCTATTTATCGTCTTCTCTCGATTAGTCGCGCTTCAAGAGTTCCCAAGCGGCTTCGAGCGACTGCGGTATCGACTTGGTTCCGCCGATCGTCGGCATAAAGTTCGAGTCGCCGTTCCAACGCGGCACAATATGCCAATGCAGGTGTCCCGGCAACCCGGCCCCGGCGACGCGGCCCAAATTCAGACCGACGTTGAACCCCTCCGCGTTCATCTTTCGCTCGATTTCGCCGACCCAAAAGGTCAGCTCCGCCGAAATTTCGCGCCATTCGTCCGCCGTCAGCAAATCCAACCGCGCGACGTGTCGCTTCGGCGCGACCAAAAGATGCCCGTTATTGTACGGATATCGATTCAAGAGCGTCAACGTCGACTCGGTTCGCCCGATAACCAAACGTTCGCGCTCCGAAGTTTCGTCGACGACCGCTTGGCAAATGAAACACGACGGATCGCCGCCCGGCCAAACCTCCGGCGGAGCCGCCGGTTTCGCGTCGTCCGCGTTCTTAATATACGCCATTCGCCAAGGCGCCCAAAGGATTTCGCGTTTCAAAATTTTCCCCCTTTTCACACTCCCGTTTTACGTCGGCGCGTCCGTCGAACGCGACGTCGCCCGTTTCAAACCGTTTCCACCGCGAATTCAACGCGAAAACGCTCTTGCGCGACGGATCGGCGCGACGGACGTCGAAGACGTTTTAGGATTGACCGTTACAAAAGGCGAAACGTATTTGAATCCGCTCGCCGCGCTCGCTTCTTCGGCGACGCTCGGTTCGACGACGCTTTCGCGGTACGGCGCGCCAAACGCTTGCCGCGGTTCCTTCGTCGGCGCCAACGGAGCCGCCGCGCCGTCGGGCGTTTCTTCGGCGTTTTCCTCGTCTTCCGCTTCTTCGGCGTCGGCGCTTTCGGAGCGAACGCTCGCGTTGCGCAGTCGGAAAGGAGTCGTTTTTTCCGAATCCGGCTCCGGCTCCTCGTCGACGTTCGGCGTTTCTTCTTCGGTCGCGATTTCAAACGGAACGAGCGCGTCGTCCGGCGTCGAGTTCGCTTCCGGTTCCTCGTCGGCGACCGGCGTTTCTTCCTCGGTCGCGATTTCAAACGGAACGGGCGCGGCGTCCGGCGTCGGGTTCGCTTCCGGTTTCTCGTCGACGACCGGCGTTTCTTCCTCGGTCGCGATTTCAAACGGAACCGAATCGTTCGCGTCGGCGTCCTCGGCTTTAGCGGCGTTCGACGCTTCGTTTTCGACGATTTGCGGCGCGGTCGTTTCCTCCGTCAAGCCGGAAAAGGAAAAATCGGCGTTCATCGGCGGTTCAAACGCGCCGCCGTTAAAATTTCCGTCGAGCGCCAACGGAGCGTCCGCCGAACCGGTTTCAAATTCGGCTTGGTCGACGCGCGGAATAATTTTGACGCGTCCTTGTTCGGCCGCTTTCAACGCCGCCGCCAATTGTTCTTGCGACAGTTGCACGCAAACGGTCGACGCGCGCTCCGCGACGCCGGTCTCTTGCGAAAAACGACTCGCGTCCGCCACGCTAAAAACTTCGACGCCTTCGACGATCGTTTCGGTCGTCAAACGACGGCGAGGCGCGACGCCGAGCGCCGACGGCGCGACGCTTTTGTCTTCCTTAACGACCGCCAAATCGACGACGTCGCCCGGTTTAAGCATTTTATCGAGCTTCGTCGTTTTCAGAAAATCGCGCCCGCCGCCCGCTTTTGTCGCCGTTTGAATCTCGATCGGCACGATCGCGTATCCGGGTTTGACGTAAGTTTCTTCCGGAGACGCCGACTCTTCCAACGCGGCGACGTCGAACAACGAAATCGGTTCGCCCGCTTTTAAGTCGCGCGCCGTTAAGGCGCCGACGGCTTCGCTAAAAGACAGCGGTTGCATTTCGCGCGGAATCTCGTTCTCCGGCGCCAACGTCAAACGAACGTTTTGCGCGTTCAGCTCGGAACCGGCCGGCAAATCGACGTTCGCGACCAAAATTTGCGTCTTCGCCCCCGGCGCGACGGCGACCTCTTCGACGACTTCGTCCGATTCGACAAAAAATATCGACTTTACGCCCAAAGCCGCCGCGCCGCCGGTAACGAGCGCGACGAAGAGCCACAACCAAGTTTTCCAATTCATTGTTTGTTTCCAAAATCAATCGACGTTTTTACGTCGTTGCAAACGGTCGAACGCGTTCGACGGCGCGTCCGTTCTAAAACCGGTAGAAAAAGTATCGACCAAAACGAAACGCAAATCCCTCAAAAATGAACCGTTCTCGTTTTTCCGACAAGACGCCGCCCCGCGCCGTCTTCAAAATCACGTTTTTCCATTTAATCGTCAAAGTCAACGTCGACGACGCCTATCGAGAACGTTCTCCGCCGCGCTTAGCTTTCCCGTTAAGCGACGCGTCAAGAAAGCTAAACCTAAGTCCGGAGCGGAGAAACCGACGAACGGCGCGCGCCGCCCGTCGAAATCAATTCTAACGTTTAGTACGTTAAGCGCAAGCGAACCCAAAAGAAAGCGCGTCTAAAAATCGAAAAATCGGCGTTCGTTTTTCAACGCGAACGCCGATTCTAGCGATTATAACAGTCGCCGCGTAAAAAACGCCGATCATTCCGGAATATACGACGCGTTTTCGTCGAGCGATTCGCAGTACCGCGCCAGCAAATCGGCGGCGGCGTTCATATCGTCCCAAGAAACCATCTCGACCGGCGTGTGCATATAGCGGTTCGGGATCGAAATCAGCGCCGTCGCGACGCCCGCTCGGCTGACCTGAATCGCCGCCGCGTCGGTGCCGGTGATGCGGTTTTCGGCGCAGAGTTGGTAAGGAATTTCGTTCGCTTCGGCGACGTCGAGGAGCGCGTCGACGAGGCGCATATTCATATTCGGGCCCTTCCCGACCGCCGGGCCGCCGCCGAGTTTGACGTCGCCGCAGATTTTCTTGTCGACGTTCGGGCAGTCGGTCGCGTGCGTTACGTCGATCGCGATCCCGATATGCGGGTCGACGCCGTAAGCGCTCGTTCGGGCGCCGCGCAAACCGACTTCTTCTTGAACGGTCGAAACCGCGAAAACGCCGACCTTCAGCTTGCTTCCGTCGATGCGGCGAAGCGCTTCCATCGCGACCCAAACGCCGGCTTTGTCGTCGGTCGCCGGGGCCGCGACGCGGTTGTTCATCAGTTCGCGGCAGTCGAGCGGAATCGTCCCGCAGTCGCCGACGCGGAGAACGCTTTCGGCTTCCTCTTTATCCTTGGCGCCGATATCGACCCAAAGGTCGGTAACCTTCGGAACGCGCTTGCGTTCGTCTTCGGTCAAGAGGTGAATCGCCTTGCGCCCGATAACGCCCTCGACCGGGCCCTTGCGCCCCCAGAACGTAACGCGAACGCCGACAAGCGTTTGCGGATCCCAGCCGCCGAGCGGAAGGACGTAAACGAAACCGTCGGAGTCGATATAGTTGACGGTCAAGCCGATTTGGTCGCAGTGTCCGGCGAACATCACGCGAATCGGAGCGTCCGGGTTGCGCGCCGCGACGACGTTCCCGTGAACGTCCGTCGTTATCGAGTCGGCGAAGTCGGCGGCGTACTCGCGAACGACGCGCTGAATTTTCTCTTCGTAACCGGACGGACTCGGCGTTTCGATCAAACGCTTAAAAAATTCCTTCGTTTTTTCCATTTTCAACAACGCTTTCTAAAAAAGCCGACAAAAAACAACGCCGCGAACGTCTCGCCGCCGTTTTTCCTTATCGTCGATTTTGCCATTAATACTTAAGAGCGCGTCCGAAATCGTTCGTCGAACGTCCGACGGTCGAGCGCAACGTCGTCAACCGTCGAGCGTCGCCTTGACGGTCGCTTCCGGCGCCGCCGTTTCTTCAAGCGGTTTGCGCCGAAAGACGACGAGGCACTGGTCGTCGACCTGTTGCGCGCCGCCGACGTAATCCAAAACGCCGACGACCAACCGCCGTCCGAGCGGCGCCGCGGCGAGCCCGTCCGGATTGCGGAAAAGCTCCGAAACCCCGCGCCCGCCCAACGCTTGATCGTCGGAATTGATCGCGTCCGGCAGTCCGTCGCTCATCAGCGCGACCGCGTCGCCCGGCGCCATTCGATAAACGGTCTCCTCGTAGGTCGCGTCCGGAATAACGCCGAGCGGAAAACCGTTGCGCCCTTCGCCGATAAACTCGACCGTTCCGTCCGTTTTGGCGACGATCGGGTAAAGGTGTCCGGCGTTGTAAACGCGGAGCGTTCCGGTTTCCGGCTCGAGAATCGCCAAAACGAACGTAACGAAGCGGTCGCCCCAACGATTCTCCGAGTAAACGCGATTCAAGCGTTCCATAACGGCGGCGTATTTTTTTTCGAGCAGCAGTCCGTAACGCGCTTCCGACGAGAGCTTCGCCATCAGAAGCGACGCCGAAATCCCCTTGCCGGAAACGTCGCCCAAAAGAATCGCGAGCTTGCCGTCCGGAAGCGGAACGTAGTCGAAATAGTCGCCGCCGACGAACTTCGCCGGGCAGTAATAATCGTAAAAGTCGTAATTTTCGACCTTCGGCAACTCGATCGGCAAGAAGCCGCGCTGAACTTGCGTCGCGAATTCCATCTCGCGCCGTTCCATTTTCTCGCGCACCCGAGCGTCGCGGTAACTTTGGTTCTCGACGTAAACGGCGATTTGGTTCGCGACGGCGACGAGCAGTTTCAACTCGTCCTGCTCGAATCGGCGCCCGTTTTTGCGCGCGTCGATCTGAATGACGCCGAGAATTTCGTTCGTCGCGACGTCGCAAATCGGCGCCGCCATCACCGAGCAAATATGGGAACGAACGATGCTTTCGGACGAATCGAATCGCGAATCCTCGAACGCCGCGTCGGAAACGACCGCCGAGCGCGTCGCGACGACGTGTTTGACGATCGCTCGGCTGACGCGAAACGGCTCGTCGCTCTCCTCGTCGCGCCGTTTATAATGAACGAGTTTCAAAACGGGCCGCTTCGCCGTCGACTCTTTCGCGTCCGGCGCCAAAACGCAAGCGGAGTCCGCGCTCGGGAAAAGGCGCAAAATATTCGTCAAAAAACGCGGCGTCAAGTCGGAAATATCGTCGGCTTTCCCCAAAATCCGCGCGAAATCGAGCAAAACGCGCACCCGCTCTTCCAACAGTCGAATTTCGCGCTCGTATTCGCAAGCCGTTCGGCGGTTGGCGACGGCGTCGTCGCAAAACGACGAGGAAGAATTTAACGTCAGTTGCGACGTAATGTTCGGGCGATCCTGTTCGCCGTCGCGCCAGCAGAGAGAATTTTGCCGCAGTTGTTCCGCTCGAATCGTTTCCCGAACGGCGAGCGGCGAATCGGAGTAAAAAACGAGCGTCGCGTCGCCGACTTGAAGCGAGTCCCGCGAATAAATCCGAGTCGGCTCCGCAATTTTTACGCCGTTGACCCAAACGCCGTTGCGACTGTGCAAATCCTCGACGTAGACGCCGTCGCCGCGTTTCGTTAGCCGGGCGTGTTCGCGACTGACGGCGTTGTTGTTCAAAACGACGTCGCAATAAGGATGCCGCCCGACGACGATCGAGTCGGAGCGAATCCAATGCGTCGTCGGCGTCGGCGACGACGGAAGTTTAACGAGCAGACGATCCATTTTCTTCCTCGAAACGATTCCTTAAAGCGGCGTCTTTCCAACGTCGCGCCGCTTTTCTTTATTATGTCGTTTTTTCGGAAAAAGGCAAGTTCGCCGCCGCGTTTTCTTCTTTTTGAATTTCATCCGGATAAACGACGTCGATCATATAGAGCCCCCAAGGCGGCGCGGTCGGCCCGGCGTTGCGTCGATCGGCCTCCTCGACGATTTGCCGCATTTTCTCGGGTTTTTCGAACCCTTGATGCCGCGTCGCGAACCAAAAGAGCGTTCCGACGATCGAACGAACCATATTGTACAGAAATCCGTTCGCCTCGACTTCGACCGAAATCAGCGACGGCGGCCCAAACGGCGATCTCGGAACGCCGCTTAAATTTTCCCAATCGTTCAGCCCGTTCGACGCGGCGCTTTTCGCTTTCGGAAAAACGAACGAATCGGAAACGGAGCGCCGCTCGACGCGAACGTCGTAAACGGTGCGAACGGTCGTTTTGCGCGGCGAGCCCTGCGTTTGAAACGCGGCGAAATCGAACGTGCCGACGAGAAATTTCGCCGCGTCGAGCGCCGCCGCGTCGTCGAACCCTTCGCGGAGGTTCCAAACGTTGCGCCGCCAAAACGGGAACGCCGGGCGAGCGTCGCTCAATAGATAGCGGTAGCGTTTTCGAACGCCGTCGCGAATCGGGTGAAAATCTTCGGCGACGTCGCTCGAACGCCAAATTCGAACGTCCGGCGGCAAAAACGCGTTGATCGCCCGCGTCAACGTTTCGCAAGGGAGCGTCGAGTCGGTCGAAAACGCCGCGACTTGGTAGAGCGCGTGAACGCCGGCGTCGGTGCGCCCGCTTCCGAGAACCTCGACGTCGGCGCCGACGACGCGACGAATCGCTTTTTCCAATTCTTCTTGAATCGTTCGAACGTTCGGCTGTTTCTTTTGAATTTGCCAACCGGCGTAGTCGCCGCCGTCGTAACAGAGTTCGAGTTTGACGCGACGCATCGCGAAATGTCTCCAAGAGGGATAAAAATCGGGTTTTCCGACGCGCCTTTGGAAAATCGCGTCGAAAAACCCGAGTCAATAACGTCGTCGCCCAAGACGCGACGACGCGTCGAAAGCCCGATTATTCGGCCGCTTTACCGCCGAATTTTTCGTGGCAAGTCGTGTTGCACGTCGCTTCGACCGTCTTCATCGCGGCGAGCGCTTCGGCGAAATCGCCTTTTCCGGCGGCGGTCGCGTTCGCTTTTTCGTTAAAATCGTTCGCGGCGGCGGCCAAACGTTCGCAATATTCGCGCCAAAGTTCGTCTTCTTCCGGCGCGAGCGTTTCGTCGACGTTTTCGCGACAAGCGAGCGCGAGCGCGACTAAAACGGTCGAGTTGTCGATCACTTTCTTCGCGTTGCCGCGACGCAAAAACGTCTTTTCGTTGCGCCCGAGGCGTTTCATTTCGGTCGTCAGCGCCGGCACCGCGTTTTTCATCAGCGGACGGAGCGCGACGACTTTTTGGTTCCAGCGAAGCGCGTCGGTCGAACCTTTGCTCGTTCGCGCCGCTTCGATCGCTTTCATCGCCGCTTGCGCTTCTTCGAGATTTTTCGCGGAGGCGGCGGCCCGCGCGGCTTCGAGGATCGCCGGAGCGGCGGCTTTCGCCGGAGCGTCTTCGGTCGACTTCCCGAGCGCGAGCGCGACGGCGGCCAAGGCGTTCGCGTCGCGATAAAGCCCGACGACGCCGTCTTCAAAGCTCGGAATCAGTTCAAGGTCTTCGACGTCGCGCTTGAGCTTGGCGATCGTCGCGTCGAGCGCGCTTTCCAAGTCGGCGATCGACGGAAGGCGCGGTTCGACTTCGGCGGAATAGCCGGAATTCAGCTCAGAAAAAAAAAAGCGGCGACCGTGTTTTCCGGAGCCGGTTCTTCGGCCGGGGCCGGAGCCGGTTCGGCGGCTTTCGCTTCCGCGGCTTTAAGAGCGGCGTCGGCTTCGGCGGCTTTCGTTTCCGCGGCTTTGCGAGCGGCGTCGGCTTCGGCGGCTTTCGCTTCCGCGGCTTTGCGAGCGGCGTCGGCTTCGGCGACTTTCGCTTCCGCGGCTTGACGCGCTTTGTCGGCTTCGGCGACTTTCGCTTCCGCGGCTTTAAGAGCGTTCGCGGCGGCGGTCGCGTCGGCGGCGGCTTTCGTTTCGGCGGCTTTTTGCGCGGTCGCGGCTTCGGCGGCTTTCGCTTCCGCGGCTTTTTGCGCGGCGGCGGCTTCGGTCGCGGTCGTTTCGGCGGCTTTTTGCGCGGCGGCGGCTTCGGCGGCTTTCGTTTCGGCGGCTTTTTGCGCGGTCGCGGCTTCGGCGGCTTTCGCCTCGGCGGCTTGACGCGCTTTGTCGGCGGTCGCGGCTTTCGCTTCCGCTTCGGCGGCTTTCGCTTCGGCGGCTTGACGCGCTTTGTCGGCTTCCGCGGCTTTCGCTTCCGCTTCGGCGGCCTTGGCTTCGGCGGCTTTGCGTTCCGCTTCGGCTTTTTCGGCGGCGGCTTGTTGTTCGGCGGCTTTCGTTTCCGCTTCGACGACCGCGAGGGTGGCGGCGACGTCGTAAGTCGGTTTTTTCGGCAGTTTCGAAGCGGCCGGTTTCACGGCGGTCGGAGCCGGAGCCGCCGGAGCGCTCGGAGCGAAGTTAAAAACCGGAGCGTCGCCCGTCGTCGCGGCGTTCGCGAAATTGAAGACCGGAGCGTCGCCGGTCGTCCCCGCCGAAGCGAAGTTGAACGCCGGAGCCGCGCCCGTCGTACCCGCCGAAGCGAAGTTGAACGCCGGGGTCGCGCCCGTCGTGCCGGCGCCCGCGAAATTGAACGCCGGGGTCGCGCCCGTCGTACCGGCGGCGACGAATCCCGGAACCGCGCCCGTCGTGCCGGCGCCCGCGAAATTGGCGCCCGCCGCGCCCGCCAAAAGTTCGTCGACCAACGCGTCTTGTTCGTCTTCCGTCGCGGATTCCGCTTCAAAAGCGACGTCTTGAACGTACTGCGAATACTCGCTTCCGCCGCAACCGGCCAACCCAACGCAACTCGCCAAACCCAGCGCGCCGCACGTCGCAAAACGATAGATGCTCGTTCGTTTGCTCATGTCCGTTTTCCTCTCTTATAAAAAACGTCGCCCGCCAAAAAGCGTCGGGCCAATTTAGTTCTCTTAGCTTCTCTATTTTAAACGACGAACGCCGGTTCGACAAGGCCCCCAAAGCCTCGCGCGACGAAATTTCAAAATCGGGCTAGTCCGACGCTTAAATTTATATTATAATATAGACGCGAATTTTTTTGAGGGGGCGGACGCCGAAAAACCGTTATTTTACCGTTAGTCGGCAAAAAAAACGCGTCTTCTCTCGCAAAACCGAAAAATTTTACGTTATCCGTTCGTTCGACGCCCGTTTTCCGCTCTCCTCGGAGGATTCCAAGCGTCGCCGAACGCCGTTTGGCCTTGCGCGTCTTCCACCGCTTTACTATTTTAACAGAAAATCGGCCGACGCCAACCCCAAAGTTTCAAGACGGAGAAACGAGATGCAAAATTTAACCGCCTCCCCGCGCGTCGCGCTCCCGGTGCGCAACGTCGAGGCGCCGACTTACGTCTTCGACGCCAGCGGCGACGCTTGCCGCCACGTCGCGCAACAAATCGCCGGAATCATTCGCGAACGAAACTCGCTCGGTCGCAGCGCGACGCTCGGCCTCGTCGCCGGGTCGAGTCCGATCGGCGTCTACCAAGAGCTTGTTCGCCTGCACGAGGAAAACGGCCTCGATTTTTCGCGCGTTTCCGTCTTCACCGTCAACGAATATTACGGCCTCGACCGCGAACGCCTGCAAAGTTTGCGCCTTTGGCTGAACGAAAACTTCGTCAAAAAGGTCAATCTCGACCCGGCGAACGTTCGTTTCCTCGATTCTACCGTCGCGGCGGCTGACGTCGACGCTTACTGTAAACGTTACGAAGAGGAAATCGCGGCGGCGGGCGGAATCGACGTTCTTCTCCTCGGCGTCGCCGGGAACGGCGCGATCGGCTTCAACGAGCCGTACACGTCGAAAAAGAGCCGAACCCGTTTGGCGATGCTCGAACCGCAAACTCGCGTCAGCGCCGCGTCGACCTTCTTCGGCGAAGCGAACGTTCCGACGCACGGTCTCACGATCGGTTTCGGTACGATTATGGAAGCGCGCAAAATCGTCGTTCTCGCGTTCGGCGACGGCAAAGCGTCGGTGATTCGCCGCGCGATCGAAGAGCCGCTCTCCGACGCGACGCCCGCCGGTTGGCTCCGCAACCATTCGGACGTTTCGTTCATCGTCGACAAAAGCGCCGCCGCCGCGCTCCAAGACGTCGCGACGCCTTGGACGGTGCGCTCGGTCGAATGGGACGACAATATGACGAAGCGCGCCGTTCTTTGGCTCTGCGAAAAATCGGGCAAGTCGCTCCTGAAACTGACCGACGCCGACTTCCGCGCGCACGGGCTGCACTCGCTCCTGCGCGCTCGCGGCCCGGCGTCGAAAGCCGCGACGAGCGTCTTCCACTGGATGATGAAAACGATCGAACCGCACCCGTCCGGGACGCGCAAAAAGAAGATTCTCGCGTTCAGTCCGCACCCGGACGACGACGTCATCAGTATGGGCGGCACGATGATTCGCCTCGTCGACGACGGACACGAACTCCATATGGCGTATATGACGAGCGGGAACATCGCCGTTTTCGACCACGACGCGCGCCGCTTCGCCGACCTGATGACGGAAATCAACCGCCAATTCGGCGTCGACTCGCAAATGACGCCGATCCTCGAAGAAAAGGTCGCCGAGTCGTTGCGCCGTAAAAAGCCGGGCGAAGTCGACTCGCCGGAGGTTCTCCTCATCAAGCGTCTCATCCGTTGGAGCGAAGCCCGCGCCGCCGACCTCGTTTGCGGCGTCCCGGAAGATCGCGTTCACTTCCTGAATCTGCCGTTTTACGAAACCGGCGCCGTCGAAAAACGTCCGCCGTCCGACGCCGACCGCCAAATCGTCCGCGAACTCCTCGAAGAACTTCAACCGGAACAGCTGTACGTCGCCGGAGACCTCTCCGACCCGCACGGCACGCACCGCGTTTGCGCTCAGGTTATTTTCTCCGTTTTGAAAGAAATGGAAGCCGAAGGGCGCGAAATTCCGGAAACGCTCCTTTACCGCGGCGCTTGGCAAGAATGGCCGCTCGACCAAATCGAGATCGCGGTTCCGCTCTCGCCGGAAGACTCCGACAAAAAACGCGCCGCGATCTTCCGACACGAGTCGCAAAAGGACGCCGCGCTCTTCCCGGGCTCCGACGCTCGCGAATTTTGGCAACGCGCCGAAGACCGCAACCTCGCGACCGCCGACGCTTACAACCGCGTCGGGCTTCCGGAGTTCTTCGCGATGGAAGCGTTCGTCCGCTGGAACGGCGAGTTCGATTTCTGAGTCGTTAATCCGCGACGGCGACGTCGACTCGCCGCCCAACGTTAATTTAACGCGAAAACGTTAATCCGCTCGACGTTAACGCAAAAACGCCGCTCGAAGCCGAAACTTTGAGCGGCGTTTTTTATTGTTTAACGCGGTCGAGGAACGACGGCTCCGCGTTCGAAACCGCCTTTTTCCTCAACTTAACGACTCAGTCGAGCGTCGCGAAGAAGTCGTCCAGTTCGTCGAGCAGACCGTCGACGAGATCGTCGTCTTCAAACGCCGTTTCGAGAACCGCCGCGCTCGCGGCCGGAGCCGGAACTTGGAACGACGCGACCGTCCATTCGGAAACGCCCGCCGTGTTGAACGCCGCGACGCGGAATTGATACGTCGTTCCGACGCGCAGGCCCCAAGCGTTGCGGGAGGTTTCGTTCGCGTCCATCGTTTCGGAAGCGCGCCAGGTCTTGCCGCCGTCGACGCTGTATTCGACGTAGAACCCGGTTTCGTCGTTCGACGCGTCCGTCCAGCTCAACTCAACTTCGCGGCGCGTCGCGTCGTAGTCGCCGAAAACGATATTCGTCGGAGCGTTCGGAACGCTCGGCGTCGCGACGACGATTTCGGTGGTCGCCGAAATTTGCGAATCGTAAGCGCCGTTCGCGGCGGTCGCGACGACTTTCAGGACGAACCCGACGTCGGAAGCGGTCGGAGCGTAAGCGGCGTTCGTCGCGCCTTCGATCGCGGTTTCGTTTCCTTCGGCGTCGACGCGGTACCATTGGAACGTCGCTTCGTTGCGGACGCCGTCGAGGACGACTTGCGTCGCTTCGCCGACGGTCGGAACGTCGCAGGTGAAGGACGCGCCTTCGAGAATATCGCGGCGAACGTCGAAGGACGCGGTCGCGTAAACCGATTCGAGCGCGGCTTCGCCTTCGCCGACGACCGCTTTAATTCGGAAGTCGTAAACGCGGTCGGCGTAAACCTTTTGCGCGACGCGACCGGTCGCGGAACCGTCCAAAATTTGCGCGATTTTCCAAGCGCCGCCCGCCGAGCGATACTCGACGACGATCTTGGTCGCGATTTCGGAATTGTTCGTCCAGCTCATCGGGAGCGTGTCGGTTTCCGGGTCGTATTGGCCGAAGACAATCCCGCTCGGCGGAACCGGGCGCGAGTCGGCGGTTTCGTCGACGACTTGCGCGGTCGTCGAAGCGGCGGAGCTGACGTAAGCGGCGTTGGCGCTCGTCGCGACCGCTTGGAGTTGGCAGCCGACGTCGTCGAGCGTCGGAACGTAGGTCGCGCTCGTCGCGCCTTCGATCGCGGTCGCGACGCCTTCGACGACGCGGTACCATTGGAACGTCGCGTCGACGGAAACCGGTTTGCCGCCTTGGGTCGCTTCGACAACGCGATCCGGAACCGTCGCGGTAATCGCGACGCCGACTTGCGGCGCGTCGGTCGACAGTTCGACGCTCGTAACGACGTCGCGGCCGTATTGGAACGACGCTTCGGCCCAATCGGAGTAAAGTTTGACGGTTTCGCCGCTTTCGTCGACGTATTCGTAAACGGCGCGAACGCGGAACTCAAAGTTCGTGTCGCCGTAAACCATCGAGCAGACGCGCCCTTCGACGTTGCGCCCGACCTTCGCGGCGGAGCGCCAAATTCCGGCGCTGTTTCCGGTGTCTTTGCGGTACTCGATTTCGAAGTATTTTTCGTTGTTCGAGTTGTCGTCCCAAGCCATCGACATTTTTTGGGTCGCCGGGTCGTAATTCGAGAAAACGACGTTCGTCGGCGCGGTCGGTTGGAAGCGAGCCGTTTCGAGAACGACTTCGCTAACGGCCGAAACGGTCGCGGCGTAAGCCGGGTTCGCGCTCGACGCGACGACTTTCAAGCGGAGCCCGACGTCGGCGGCGGTCGGTTGATATTCGGCGTTCGTCGCGCCTTCGATCAACGTTTCGGTTCCGTCGGCTTCGACGCGATACCATTGGAAGGTCGCGTTCGCGGTTTCGGAGTCGAACGCGGCGGCGATCGGTTCGTCGAGCGCCGGAGCGTCGGTCGAGAAGGTCGGCGGCGTCAAGACGTCGACGCGGGCGTCGAAGGACGCGTAAACCCAATCGGAGGCGCCTTCGGCGTTGCGAGCGCAAACGCGGAATTGGTAAGCCTTGTTCGACCAAACGTAGGACGCGACGCGGCCGGTTTCGTTCGCTTTCATCGTCGCGGAGGCGAGCCAAGTTTTGCCGCCGTCAACGCTGTACTGAACGACGAACGCCGTTTCATTGTCGGAGTTGTCCGTCCAGCTCATCGGAAGCGCGTTGTTGGGCGCGTCGTAAGCGCCGAAAACGAGATTCGACGGCGCGTTCGGCGTTTGCGGTTCCGGTTCGACTTCGGGCGCTTCGAAGACGAGTTCCGCCCACTCGGATCGACCGGCGTCGTTCGCGGCGGCGACGCGGTAAACGAACGTTTGGCCCGGCGTCAACCCCGAGCAAAGGCGCGACGTAACGTTCGCGTCGAGACTCGGCAGATTGTTCCAAGTTTTTCCGCCGTCGACCGAGCTTTGAATCATGTACGACGTTTCGCCGTCGACGTCGTTCCAAACGAGGGTCGCCGTTTTCTTCGCGGCGTCGTAATTCGTCATCGTCAAACCGGTCGGAACCGCCGGAACCGTTTCTTCTTCCGGCGTCGTAATCGTCGCTTCGACCGACGCCGACGAACCCGCGTCGTTGAACGCCGAAACGCGGTATTCGTAAGTCGTTCCGGCGGTCAAACCTTCCGCGACGTAAGAGGTCGCGTCCGCGTCGAGCGTCGCGACGACTTTCCAAGCGCCGTCGACTTTCGCTTCGACCTTATATCCCGCTTCATTGTCGGCTTTATCGACCCAAGTCAGCGTCGCGTTTTGCGAAGCCGCGTCGTAAGCGCCGAACTTAACGTCGGTCGGAGCGCTCGGCGCGGTCAATTTGACTTCGACGGCGCCGGTCGTCGCGGAGACGGTCGAAGCGTAAGCGGCGTTGAGGCCGGTCGCGACGACTTTCAGCGTATAACCGAGGTCGGCGTTCGTCGGCGTATAGGTCGCGCCCGTCGCGCCTTCGATCGCGGTTTCTTTGCCGGAAGCGTCGACGCGGAACCATTGGAGCGCGACGTTCGCCGTCGTCGGGGCGACGGTAATCGACAATTCTTCGCCGACTTTCGGCGCGTCGGTCGAAAAATTAAGGCCGGTCAACACGTCGGTCGAGGCGTTGAAAGTCGCTTCGATATAGTCGGAATCGCCGGCGGCGTTCGACGCGTAAACGCGAAAGACGTAGCTCTTGCTCGGGTCGACGGAGGTGAAAACGCATCCGTTCGCGTCCGCGGCCAACTCTTCCGTTTTCCAATTTTCGGAACCGACGAGCGCGACGACGACGTAAATCGCTTCATTGTCGGCGTTATCGTTCCACTTCATTGTCAATTTTCCGGCGGACGCGTCGTACTTCGTAAAGACCAAACCGGTCGGCGCGGCGGGCGCGGTCGGAGCTTCGAAGGTAATTCCGACCCATTCGGAGCGCCCGTAAGCGTTCGTCGCGGCAATGCGATACATGTACGTCGAACCGGGTTGCAACCCCGAACAGGCGCGCGTCGTCGAATCGGCGGGGAGCGTCGTCAGTTTATTCCAAGTTTTGCCGCCGTCGGTCGAACTTTCGACGAGATAGCCGGTTTCGTCGTCGGCGTTATCCGTCCAAGTCAGCGTCGCGGTTTTCTTCGAACCGTTGTAATTCGTCATCGCCAAATTGGTCGGAGCGGACGGCGCGACGCCTTGGTATTCGTAAGCGCCGAGGTCGGCGGCGGCCCCGGAAACGCGGTCGACGCCCGCCAAATCGATTTCGTTCGCGTCGGTTCCGGTCGCGAGGTCGATAACTTGGGCGTTTTTCGCGAGGGAGTAGTCGCCGTTTTCCGCGTCGGCGAAGAGCGGTTTCGACGCGTCGTAAGCGATCGCGCCTTCGGCTCCGTCGTCGGTCAAGACGGTTTGGAGCGAAACGCCGGAGACCGCGGCGCCGTTCCCGACGAAGATCGAGTCGACCGCTTGCGAACCGTTCGCGGCGGAAACGAACGCGGCGCCGGCGGCGTCGTTGTCGACGACGGTCGCGTTGACGAGGAGCGCGGCGCTCGACGAAGCGGCGACGTAAACGACGCCTTCGCCGTCGGCGACGTTGTTCGCGATCAGAACGTCGCGGAGAACGGCGGCGCGGGTCGCGGTCGTTTCGGCGGCGGCGATTTCGGCGTTCGAGAGAACCGCGCCGGACGCCGAAACGGACGTCGAACCGACCAAATCGATTTGGGAATCGTCGACTTCGACGGCGTCGGCCAAGTCTTCAAAGCGGCGGTAAACGAGCGGGTCGCGGACGTCGACCCAGCGTTCGAGGGTCGCCGAAACGTCGCCTTCGCCGGTCGCGATCACCGGCAACGACGCGAGCAACATCGCGGGCGCTTGAACGCCGTGCGCTTTTTCTTGCCAGTTGTAGAGAACCGAAACGTAATATTCGTTTTCTCCCAACGCTTCGTAACCGGGTTCTTCGGAAGTGAAAATTTTACCGCCGCTCGCGTCGAAGAAATCGGCGTAAAAACCGTCGTCGCCGTAAACTTCGTCCACGTCGAGAACCGCGTTTTCAAGTTTCAAAACGAACGTGAACGCGACGTTGCTTTTCAGCGTCAACCCGTGATTTTCCGAGAAGTCTTCGGCCCAAAGCAGAACGCTCATCGGGCCGGCGGCGGTCGTCGCGTCGGCGACCGGAACTTCGTCGGCGCCGTAATATTTGTTTTTCCCGCGTCCGGACTCGTAATCGTAAGCGTCGTCGGTGGAGCCCGAGGTCAAGACGGCGGTCAAACGCGACGAATAGCGGTCGGTCAAACCGACGTTGAAGGCGTTCGAGTCGGCGGAGGCGCTTCCGTCGGCGGTCGTCGCGGAAACGACGAGTTCGACGTCGCTCAAATCAAGGTCGAACGCGTAATCGTCGAGCGCGAGGAATTTCAGGGTCAGCGTGTTCCCGGAAACGGTCGGGGCGGCGGCCAGCGCGTCGGAGAGCGTTTCCGGCAGTTTGACGGAGTACGTCCAATCGCCTTCGCTGAAATATTGCGAGAGGTCGATTTCGACCGTTTCGCCGAACGCCGCCGAGACGTCGCCGATCGTTCCGGTCGCTTCCGGCGCGACGACTTCTTCCGTCGCGAACTCGAAATCGCCGCGATAGATCGCCGCGCCGTTTTCCGTCGCGAAGTTGCGGAGAAGTTGCGAATTTTCGACCGAAATCCAACCTTTGTCCGCGATCGCGCCGCCGCTAACGGACGCGACGTTGTCGGTCAAAACCGCGTCTTCGAGGTAGAGGTCGCCGGCGTTGGCGATCGCGCCGCCGAAGTCCGCCGAACCGTTCGAAATTTCGATCGAGCCGAGTTTGACCGTCCCGCTCTTGATCGAGAAGGCGCGGTCGACGCCCGCCGCGTCGATTTCGAACGTCCCGCCGTACCCGACGATCGTCAAGGCGCCTTGCGTCGCGTCGTCGAGTTCGATCGAGATCGCTTTGTCGCCCGGTTGGAAGGTCAGCGTTCCGCCGCCGACGATCAAAATCGCGTCGTCGCCCGGCGTCGAAGCGGCTTGCGCGATCGCGGCGTTGAGCGCGTCGAGCGTCAAGTCGTTTTTCGCGATTTCAATCGTCGAAACGGAGTCCGCCGAGTAATCGCCGAACGACTCGTACCCGTTGAGCGCGGTCAAAATCTCCGGCGAAACGGCCAAAAGTCGGCGATCTTCCAAAGTCTCCGTCGCGAGGCGTCGCGGTTTCATCGGAGCGCGTTCGCCGCGCTTTTGGGATTCGCTTTTAAAATTTCGAAAAATACTCGACATCGTCGCTTTCTCCTTGCAAAATAAATCGCGGACGCCGTCGACGCGACGCTCGCCGTCGACGCTCCTTTTTTCGCGTCGTTAAAATTCGTTTAACGCGCTTCCGTCGTCCGCCGTCGTTAAAAAACGACGACCGCGACGCCTCCTTAATTTTTATTCGATACCCGGCGCGCTCGTTAAGTTTCCGCAAAAACGTAAAAATTTCGTCGCCGTTCGCCCTTCGCCGCCCCTTTTTTTCGTTCGAATCGCTCCAACCGTCGCGATCGTTCAAGGCGGCGCGCGTCTCGCCGATTCGCGCCGACGTTTCGGGCGAAAAAGTTCGTCAATATAATCTTTACGTTTCTCGTCGCAATTGTCAAGAGCGGGCCCCGTTTTTTTTACGCCAACGAAAAAAATTTCGTCTTAAAAAACAAAAAACGACGCGCCGCCGACGCCCGGTTATCGTTTTTGTCGACCGCCGCCGTCCCCAAAGTTGACGTTCGACGACGCGAATTTTCGAAACGACCCATTTACCGAATCGAACGTTTCAATTTTAACGAAGATAGCGGGCTTCCGCTTCGCCGCCTCCGCGACGCGACCGCAAACTTTACCGATTTTTCCAGTCGCGACGGAAACGACGTAAAATCTAAAACCGAAAACTTTGCCGAACCGTTCGTTTTTCCGCTCAACAATCGAAAGGGCCGTCCGATGCGTCGCGTAAAACCCGCCGTTTCCGTCTTGTTTATTTTCGCCGTTTTCGCTATTTTTACCGACTTCGCCGTTTTTCCGCGAAGTTTCGCGCAAGGCGACGCGGTTTCCCGAACGTTTTTCGCGCAAACGGAGCAAAACTTCCAAAACGTTCCGCGCGGTTCGTTCGCTCGACGAGCGTTCCCGTTCGTCAACGCTTCGAGCGAGTCGATTCGTCTTCTCGGCGCCCGGGCGAGCTGCGGCTGCGTTCGCGTTTTCGTTCCGAAACAAAAGACGTTCGAACCGGGCGACGGCGCGGCGGTCGTCGTCGAATTGGACGCGGTTCGTTTCACCGGCGTTCGCGACGCGACCGTTTTCGTTTACTTCGCCGCCGCGAGTCGACCGGAGCGAATCGAAATCCCGCTCCGCGTTCGCGCTCTTATCGTCGACGACGTTCGGGTCGAGCCGCCGCGCTTGAACTTCCTCGTCGACGAACTCGCGACGCCGGAAAACGCCCCGAAGCGCAGCCGCCGAGCGGTCGTTTTCGCGCCCCTCGGCGAGCGAATCGTTCGCGCCGAATCGTCGACGCCGTTCGTTTCGGTTCGACTCGAAACGCCGCGCCGAGTCGGAGCGGAGCGAGCGACGCCCCTGCTCGTTTCGGTCGACGAAAGCGCGCCGGTCGGGCCGTTCGACGCGGTCGTTTCTCTTTGGTCGGACGGTTCGACGCGTCGAGCGCCGACGACGCTTTCGGTCGAAGGAACGGTTCGCCCGGGTCTTTCCGTTTCGCCGTCGACGCTGAACTTCTCGGCGTTCCGCTCCGGCGCTCCGGTCGTCAAGAACGTCGTCGTCGCGTCGAGCCGACCGTTTTCGCTCGCTCGGGTCGAGTCGCCGGACGCCGCGTTTTCGGCCCGAATCCCCGACGCGCCCGCGCCGAACCCGACGGTCGATCCCGTCCCCGACGCCGAATCCGCCGCGCCGTTCGTTCTCGTCGTTCCGGTCGTTTTCGACCCGACGCGTCTTGCGCCGAACGCCGACTCGCTCCGAACGCGGTTCGTCGTCGAAACGACCGACGGTCGCGCCGCCGCTTTCGACGCGTTCGCCTTCCTCGACGAAACGCTCGCCCCGTCCGAAACGCCGAAATAACGCCCCGACGTCGCTCAAACGACACAAACCGCCCAACTTGCCTAAACGCCGCGTTTTCTTTAAACGCCGCGTCCCTTTCAAACGCCGCGTTTCTCCCCGTCCCTCCAACCCGCCAAATCGCGCCGACTCGAAAAATCGCGTCGGCGCCGTCCTTGAAAAATTTCCGCGAACGACTATTATATATTAATGAAAGAATCGCCGACGAACGCGGTCGACGCGACCGTTTCGCCGTCTTTTTCATTTCGCCTATTTTACCCCGTTCGCCGTTTTCCTCCGTTTTTTTCCGCCCGCCGCCCGATATGTCCGACTCGACGCCTTTCGCCGAACGCCCGTCCGCCGCCTCGAACGCCGACCGTCTTCTAATCGGTCTCAACGACGCTCAACGCGAAGCGACGACGCATAAAGACGGCCCGCTCCTCGTTTTGGCCGGGCCCGGAAGCGGCAAGACCCGCGTCGTTACGCACCGAATCGCTTGGCTGATGGAAAACGGCGTCCGCGACTCGCAAATCGCCGCCCTCACGTTCACCAACAAAGCGGCCGACGAGATGAAAACGCGTCTCCAAACGCTCTCGCCGGGCTCGCGGGTTTGGATCGGCACCTTTCACCGCTTCTGCGCCTATTTGCTCCGCTATTACGCGCCGCAAGTCGGGCTCCAAGAGAATTACGTCATTTACGACGTCGACCAAAGCAAGAAGCTCCTCGAAGAAGTCGTCGGCAAGCGCGACCTCCCGAACGGCGTCGACCTGCCGAAAATCGCCTCCGCGATCGGTTGGGCGAAAAACTCGCTCGTCGCCGCGTCGGAGTACTGCGCGAAAGAAGGAAGCCTCCTCGGCAAGATCGTCGAGGAAGTTTACCCCGCTTACCAAGACGCGCTCCGCCGAGCGAACGCCGTCGACTTCGACGACCTCCTCTTTCACGTCGCGGTTCTCCTTAAAGAGAACGAGGAAATCCGCGCTCACCTCGACCGCCGCTTCCGTTACATTCTCGTCGACGAGTACCAAGACACGAACGTCGTCCAGTACGCCATCGCTCGGGCGCTCTCCATCGACTACCCGAACCTTGCCGTTACCGGCGACCCCGACCAGTCGATTTACGGTTGGCGCGGCGCGAACATTCAAAACATTTTGAATTTCGAGCAAGATTTCGAAGACGCGAAAGTCGTTCGGCTCGAGCAAAACTATCGGAGCGACAAGAGCGTTCTCCGGGTCGCCGACGCGCTCATCAAGCACAACCTTTTCCGCAAGGACAAAGACCTTTACACCGAGCGCGACGAAGGCGTCGCCCCCCGCGTTTTGCAATGTCTCGACCAACAGGAAGAGGCGGAGGCGATCGCCGCGGAAATCGCCGCCGAGGTCGCGTCCGGGAAGCGCCGCCCTCGCGATTACGCCGTTTTTTACCGAATGAACGCGCTCTCGCGGAACCTCGAATACGCCTTGAAGCGGTACGGCGTTCCGTTCCAGCTCGTTCGCGGACTCGAGTTCTTCAACCGCAAGGAAGTGAAAGACCTTTGCGCTTACCTGCAGTTGATTCACAACCCGAACGACGTCGTTTCGTTCCGCCGCGTCATTAATCTCCCGGCGCGCGGCGTCGGTCGCGTTACGCTGAATCGACTCGAAAATTTCGCCGCCGAAAACAACGCGACGCTCTTCGACGCGGCCCGCGCCGTCGGTCGCGTCGCCGGCGTCTCGACGAAAGCGCAAAAGGCGATCGCCTCCTTCGTTTCGCTCGTCGACAAAGCGAGCGCGACCCTCGCCGCCGGAGAAGACCTCGAAGTCGTTTTATCGCACATCTTAAACGAAACAAAATACGTCGAATATCTCCGCGACGCGGCGAAAACGGAAGAGGACGCCCAGCGTCTCGCCAACGTTCAGGAACTCCTCTCGGAAGTCCGCGAATTCGACGCCGACTGCCGCAACGAAAAAGAGGAAGACCTGCCGGTTCCGCTCTTCCCGGAGAAGCCGCGCTCGAACGACAAGCTCGGCCGCTTCCTCGAACAGATCGCGCTCGTCAACGACGTCGATTCTTGGGACGAAAACGACGACCGCGTTTCGTTAATGACGCTGCACGCGGCCAAAGGACTCGAATTTCCGGTCGTTTACCTCGTCGCGGTCGAGGACGGCGTCCTTCCGCACGAGCGGTCGCTTCACGACAAACGCCAGCTCGAAGAGGAGCGCCGCCTTTTGTTCGTCGGGTTGACGCGCGCCGAAGAAGAGTTGCGCCTCTCGCGGACGCGGTTTCGCGAGTTCCGCGGGAGTTTTTCCCCGGCGATGGTCAGCCGTTTCCTTTTCGAGTTCCCGAAAGACGGCGTCGACTCGTTCGAGTCGGTCGAAGATTGGCGCCAATCGCTCGAAAACGCCGCCGCCGAGAACCCGGACGCGAAAATCGCCGTTCCGAAGATGTTCCCGCGTCAAGACGGTCGTTCGCAACGCCAAGCGCTTTGGGAAGAGGGCGTCGACCGCGAGCCGGAAGAGGAGGTTTTCCGCGTCGACGGACGCGCCCCGCGCAACGCCGGACGCCGACGCGGCGCCGGTTATCCGCGTCGTTTCGCCGACGACGGGTTCGTCGACGATTTCGACGCTTCCCAACGCCGCCGACGCGGTCGCGCCGATTTCGCCGACGCCGACTTCGACGACTGCGTCGACGCGGAGCCGGTCGACGATTTTTCGCAGGAAGCGCCGGAAAACGACCTCGAATTCGACTCGTCCGCGCTCGACTTCGACGATCCCGCCGACTTTTCCGACGCGCCGTTCGACGCCGACGAGCCGCCGGTCGGCAAAATCGGCGATTACGACGGCGAAACGGAAATTCGCGTCGACGACGACGGCGTCCCGCGAGCGGTCGCGGCGCCGCGCGGTATGAAGCGCCGTCCGTTCGTTCCGACGCCGTCCGACGCCGCCGATTTCGACGACGTTCCGTTCGAAGCGCCCGCGCCGAAACCGAAAAAAACGCCGCGCCCGGTCGCGCCGTCCGCCGTCTCGACCGGCGCCGCGCTCCGCTCCGACGACGCTTCCCCCGACGTCGAACGGGACGCGGACGCGCTCAAACGGGTCGCCGTCAACTCCTTCGTTCGGCACCGGCGCTTCGGCGTCGGCGTCGTCAAGGCGCTTTCCGGCCCGTCCTTCGACCGCGTCGCGACGATTTCGTTCCTTTCCGGCGTCGGCGAAGTCGACTTGCCCCTCGTCGACCCGGAACTTTCGCTCGTCGCGGTCGGTCGCGGACGTTGACGTTTCCCGCCCGAACTCGGCGCGACGCGACGTTTTCCCGCTCGCGTCGCGCCGACGGCCCATTTTCCTCGTCTTTCCCATTTTAACGCGTTCTTAAGCGGCGCGTTCTCTCGCTCGATTCGCAACCGTTTCTTTTCTCGCCGCTCGTCCGCCGCGCCGCGCTAAAAATCGAAAAAAACGTCAAAATTTACCGCCGACGTTAAAAAATGCTCTTGAACGCTTTCCTTTTTTCGTTTACTATTGGCGCGCATAGAATTTTAGGACGTTCTATCGACGCCCCTAAAAACCGACCGCCGTCGACTTTTCCGTCGACGCGCCGCGAGTCCGCTCGACCGTCGCTCCGTTTTTCGCGACGAGAGCGCCTGCCCCCGTCGGGCCCCGACTCGACCGAAAAGCGTTCCGTCCTTGCGACGGTTCTCGTTTCGGCGTCGAATTTTACGCGTCGATAGTTTGTTTGCAAAGCGCCGCCCGCGTTTCGCCGCCGCTCGACGGTCGAAGCGCCCGCGTCGCCAGAAACAAGAGTTACGGTTATGTTAAAACAGCAACAAATGCGAAAGTTTTTCCGGCGAGACCGACGGCCTCGTCGCGACGCAAACGAACGCTCGCCTCGTCGAACGTTCGCCGTTTTGCGCGCGGCGGCGTTCGCGGTCGCGCTCGGCGGTCTCCTCGCGCTCTCGAACGCCGATCTTCGAGCGCAAAATCGCCCTTCTTCGTCCGATTCGAAACCCGCTTCGACCCAACGCTCCGCTTACGCTAGCGCCGCGAAAACGTCGAAAACGCCGTCGGCGTCCGCGCCCGACCGCTCGAATCTCTCGACGAAAAACGGGCGTTGCGTTCAAAAGACGTTCGCGGCTCCGGACAAAGCCGACGCGGCGCTCCTCGGCGGTTACTTCAGCCGCCTTCTCCCGGATTCGCTGCGGAGCCAAACGTTTTGGCGCTACGACGAAAAAGCGAACGAAATCACCGTTTACGGCCCCGAAGCGTCGATTAACGTCGTCGACGAGCTCTTGAAGCAATTCGATCGCGACGATTACGACGCGCACGTCGCCGGACGCTATCAATTCGTCGCGACCGCCGGTTTCGTCGAACGCGAAGACGCGCCGAAACGCGTCGCGCCGACGTCCGGATACGAAGATCGCGGTCGCGCTTCGAACGAAAAATACTACGATCCGGAACGCAACGCGTTCGTTAGCGTCGCTTACGACGCCGACGCCGCGATTTTGCCGCCGCAAAACGAAGCGGTCGTTTTCGGTTCCGAAGTCGCCGACGAGAACGTTTCGACGCTCGCGCCGCCGCTCCCGGGTTCCGCCGCTCCGGCGGTCGCGCCCCGCGAAGACTCGGCGCTCGAGATCGTTTCGTACCGTTGCTTGCCGACGCGCGTCGACGAAATCGAAGCGCTCGCTCGTCGCGAGTTCTCGTCGATTTCGGAAATCGCGTTCAGCGTCGACCGCCAACTCGGCACGATCGTCGTTCACACGAACCGCAAACTCCAACGCGCCGTCCAAAAATATTTCGCGTCGCTCGACATTTACCCGACGACGCTCGCGCCCGGTCAACCGGACCCGCGCGTCGCGACCGGCGTTTTGCGCCCGATCGACGGCGTCGACTCGACCGAACCGACCGGCCTCCGCGTCGCTCGCCAAGCGTTCGGCGGCGCGACCCCGGCGCCGCGCTTCGCCGCGCCCGCCGTTTCCGGCTCCGCGAACGACGTCTACGAACCGCAATACCGCAAAGCGACCGAGTTGCTGGACGCGTTGACCCGCCTCTTCGGCGAACGTTTCCAAAAACTCGAAAACGCGAACGCCGCGACGCAAACCGCGACCTATCGCTTCGTTAAGCGTCAAACGCCCGACGAATCGACCGTCCGCGTTTGCGACGTCGACTTCGACGCCAAACGTAACGCGATCGCGCTCGACGGCGACGCCGCGCTCTGTTCGCAAATGCTCGTTTTGCTCCGCGCGATGGATCAGCCGCCGCCGGCGACCGGCGTCGTTCGCCGCTTCATCCCGATTCGATACGGCGACTCGAACAAAATCCGTCAAATTTTCGAAAGCGGAGCGACGCCGGCCCCGGTCGCGCCCCTCGGTTTGAACCGCGGCGTCGGCGACTTCGGTCGCGACCTCGCGCAAACGGACGCCGTTCGCCGCTTGACGACGAACGCCGCGACGCCGTTCGCTCGCTTCGCGCCGTATTTCTCGAACGTCGCGCCGTCGATTCCGTCGCTCGAAACCGCGCTCGCCTCGAACGTTCCGAACGCGATTCGTCAAGTCGCGCACCAAGAAGCCGTCGGTTTGGACGCGCTCGGTTCGGCGGACGCGCCGCTCGGCGACCTCGGCGACTTCGCCTCGACGGACGAAAACGGTCGTCCGGGCGTCGGCGTCGTTCAAGACTTCGTCCCGCTCGTTCTCCCGGAACTCGACGTCGTTATCGTCGACAACGCGACCGACGCGGAATTCGAACGCATCAAACAAATGATCGAGCAGATCGAAGAGCTGGCGAAAATCGCCGACCCGACGATCGAAGTTTATATGATGCGCCACGTCGACGGAGCGATGCTTCACGGCGTCTTGACGAAACTTTACGCGGAAATGTTCGCGACGAAGCAAGGTCGCGTTATGTTCTACGCGTTGCAAAATCCGAACGCGATCCTCGTCGTCGGCTGGGGGCAAGCCTTCGAGGATATGAAGAATTTGATCGAAGTGTTCGACAAACCGATCGCCGAAGGAACCGGAACGCTGCGCGTCGTTCGCTTGAAACACGCGTCCGCGACCGAAATCGCCGCGCTCCTTACCGACGCGTTCCCGACGCCGCTCGTCGACGGAACCGGCGGGTTCGCGCCGCGCATCCTCGTCTTCACCGACGTTCGCACCAACTCGCTCGTCGTCCAAGCGTCGCCGAACGATTGGCTTGAAATCGAAAAACTCCTCGTCGAACTCGACGTCAACACGACGGCGACGAAACTGACGACGCGCGTTTTCCCGCTCAAAAACTCCCTCGCGGAAGATATTTTGACGACGATTCAAAACGCGATCCTCCCGGCGAAACAAGGGACGCTCGAAACCGACGCGGCGAAGTTCCCCGTCCTCGAGCTTCTCTCCGTCGACGAAAGCGGCCAACGCTTGATTCAATCGGGCGTGATGATGGACGTCGAAGTCAGCGCCGACGTTTACCACAATCAGTTGATCGTCAACGCGCCGGCCGACTGTATGGAGTTTATGGAAAAACTCATCGAAGTCCTCGACGTCGCGCCGAAAAAAGCGGAAATTCGCTTCTTCCAAGTGCGACACGGCGACGCTTCGTCGATTATGCAAACGCTCCAATCGCTCCTCGCGACGAGCGACGACGCCCTCGCGACGCCGACCCTTCCGCAAGCCGAAGGCGAAGAAACGTTCGTTCCGGTTCGTTTCGCCATCGACACGCGCACGAACGTCATCATCGCCGCCGCCGCGCCTCGCGAACTCGCGATCGTCGACGCGCTCATCGTCGCGCTCGACGTTCAAGACGCGACCGAACGGGTCGAAGAAGTCGTCCAACTGCGCAACATTCGCGCCGACGTCGTCGCGACGGCGATCGACGACTACCTCGCGCAAAAGCAACAGCTCGAAACGCTTTCGGAAGTCTTGACGACGTACCAGCTTTACGAATCGCAGGTCATCGTTATTCCGGAATCGATTTCGAACTCGATCATCGTCAGCGCGTCGCCGGAACATATCGAGAAAATCCTCGAAATGATTAAAACGTTCGACGCCGACCCGCCGCAAGTCGTTATTCAGGTCTTGATCGCCGAAGTTACCCTCACCGACCAAGAGGAATTCGGGATCGAAGCCGGGTTGCAAGACGCGTCGTCCTTCGACCGCAGCCTCATTACGAACAACGGTTCGACCGGAACGCCCGGTTTCGACATTGTCGGAAGCGGCGGCCCCGGAACGAATATGAACTCCGGCGTTCCCGCGACGAACATCGCCGGGCAAGTCCTGAACAACTTCGGGATGGGCGCGTCGAGTTCGGCCCTCGGTTACGGCGGGTTCGTTCTCTCGGCCAGCAGCCGCTCGGTCGACGTAACGCTCCGCGCGCTCCGCGAGAAGAACCGTCTGCAAATCCTTAGCCGTCCGCAAATTACGGCGATGGACAACCAACAGGCGTTCATCCTCGTCGGTCAACGCGTCCCGCGCATCAACGGCACGACGACGACCAACTACGGCGTTCAAATGAACACGACCGACACGCCGGTCGGGCTGATTCTCCTCGTTACGCCGCGCGTTACGAAAGACGGTCGCGTCGTTATGGAAATCGGCGCCGAAAAATCGTCGCTCGGGAACGACGCCGACGCGGTTCCGATTTACTCGCAAGACGGCGAAGTCATCAAATCGCAATCGATCGACACGATCCAAGCGATGACGGCGATCAGCGCCCGCAACGGCGAAACGGTGATGCTCGGCGGTTTGTTGACCTCGACGAAGGAAAAAATCAGCCGCGGCGTTCCGTATCTGTCGGATATTCCGGGACTCGGTTGGCTCTTCCGTTACGACCAAGAGCGCGAACAACGCAAAGAACTCCTCATCGTGATGACGCCGCGCATCTTGCGCACGCCGGAAGATTTCGAGGAAATCGTTCGCGTCGAAATGGACAAAACGAACGTCAACCTTTCCGAAGCGATGGAAATCAACGGCGATATGGGCCTTTACGACGCCGCGACCAACCAAGGCCGCGAAACGAAGAAGACGCGCAACATCGTCAACGATCTCCTTCACCCGGATCAAATGAACGAGTTGGAAGACGTCCCGGAATACGACCCGAGTCGCGATTATAAGAAACGTCCGCAAACGACGCTTCCGACGCCGACGACGAAACGAACTTCCGCGCCGAGAAGCTCGACGGCGAAAACGACGCCCGGCGCCCGCGTAAATCCCTCGCGAACCTCCGCCGCCGAGTCGCGACGCCCGGCGATCCCCGCCGTCGAAACGGAAAACGACGACGAACCGACGTTCATCCTGATGGACGACGACGATTTGGCCGAACGTTCGCCGCGACGCGACGACGCCGTCCGCTCCGCCTCCGCCGAAAAACGCTCGACCGCGGCGAAAGTCGCCCAAGCCGAAGCGGAAGCGAAACGCTCGACCGCGAAAGCGACCGACGCGAAATCGTCGACCGCTCGCAAAACGTCGACGACAAAAAGCGCCGACGCCGACGCAAAACGCGCTCCGTCGAGTCGCGCCTCCGAGCAAACCCGCTCGAAAGCGTCGGCGACGAGCGTTCGCGGCGCCGCGCCGGACGCGGAAAAGACGCCGTTGTTGAAAAATCCGCGCGGTTTCGCCTTCCCGTGGATCCGCTCGAACGCCGAAAAAACCGGCGTCTGATTCAAGCTCGGGACGGCGCGAGTTCCGCTCGCCCGTCCTAACTTTTGCGCTCGACGGCGCCGTCCGACGCGTCGTCGAGTTTTTTTCGCGCGCCGCGCCCGGCGGTCGCTCTCGGCAAATTCGACGATTTTTCGTCGCGACGCCCGCGAGCGCCCGCCCGTCTCGAGTTCGCGAAACTCGTTCGACGCGTCCGCCCCCGCAAGCGGTCGTTTTCCCCTTTTTTCCCATTCACCGACAACGCATCGTTTGCCCCGCGTTCCGTTCGACCGCTCTTCGGCCGTCGTTCGCTCGCGTTAGGAAAGGCCGAAATGCCGCGACGCCTTCAACTTTGCGCTCTTTGCGCGCTCCTCGTTTCCCTTGCGACGACGCTCGGTTGCTCGAGCGTCGGGCCGCGTAAATACGTCTTTTTCGGCGACCCAAAACCGGAAAAAGTCGAAATCTTCGAAGACCTTTGGTCGGACGAGTACGGCGCGTTCAAACCGGACGATCCGTCCCTGCCGCTGCGTCGCGGGAAAGCCGGCGTCGTTCGCTTTTTCAAGAAGAACAGTTACTCGCGCGCCATTCTCGTCGACGGAACCCTCACCGTCAACGTTTACGAAGGGGACAAACCCGGAATCACGCTGACGCAACCGGACGCGCAAATGGTTCTTACGTCGGAGGAACTGAACGAAAGCCATCGTCAATTCGACAAAAAAACCGGCTATACCTATCATATTTGGCTCGACTTAGGCGAATACGATCAACCGGAGAAAACGTACACGATTCTTTCGATCTTCAAAGACGGCAAAACCGGCGAAGCGACCTTGTCGAAACCGATCGTGATCGTCGCGCCCGGCACGTCGCCGGAAATTAAGGACGACGAAGAGGAAACGACCGCGAGCGACGGAGCGAGCGCCGCCGAAGAATGGGCCCGCGAAGCGCTCGGCGACGACGTTGAAAATCCGATCGCCGAACTGCAGAAACGCTACTCCGTTCGCGGAGCGAAAAAACGCGCCGACGAAGAAGCCAAGGGGAAAACGCGCCTCCGCGAATCGATTCCGGTCGAGCCGTCGCGCTTGCGTTCCGACGAGCCGGGCGCCGTTCTCGACTATTCGGAACTCGACGACGAAAACAACCGTCGCGCCGGATCGACCGCGTCGCTCTTGGAGAAAACGGAAGCGAAAAGCGAGCGCCGCCGCGAAGAACTTCTCGCGCAACTCGACGAACGAACCGCTTATCATCGCGACCGTCGCCGTCAAAACTTGGAACGGATCGAAAACGGCGACCTCGACGCCCGCGCTCGCTTCGACCAAAACGAAACGCTTCGCGCCGGACAAGACGCCGCCGACGCGCTCAACTTCCGCGACGCCCGTCCCGATTATCGGTCGCAAACGGAAAACTTCGCGTCGGAAATGACGAACCGCGCCGCCCGACTCTCCGAACAAGCGACGGAACAATACGCCAAGGGCCCGGAAAACGGACTCCGCTCGACCGCGCCGACGACGCCCGGTTATCCCGACGCTCCCGAACCGGCTCGCGTCGCGTTCGCCGACGAAGTCGCGGCGCAACTTCCGGTCGCGACGACGAAGCAAACGACCGCGCCGCAAGCGTTCGACGACGGACTCGGCGACTTCCAACCGGACTCCGACGCGCCGCCGACGGAAGTGCGCGTCGGTCGCCCGCCCGCTCGTTATTGACGCTTTGACAAGACGCGTCGACTTTAACGGTTTTAACGTCGACGTCGCGCCGACCAATGAAAAACGCTCGCGAAAGGTTTCCCCTCCGCGAGCGTTTTTCGTTTCTTGCGTCGCCGCCGCTTAACAACTTGCGCTTGACGCCGACGCGCTAAGTTCAACGCTCGTTCTTTCGCCGCTTGCAACGCTCGCGACGCCCGACGCGCTTTGCCGTCAAAGCGTTTTCAACGGTCGCCCGAACACGTCGACCTTGCTTGTCGCCGGTTCGAGCGGCTTGATTTCGTTGACGACTTTCGCGACGCCCGGCTGCATCGAAACGACGTTTTCAAGCGTCTTAATCATTCGCGTCGACTTTAATTTGCCGCGCAAATAAACGACGTTCCCCTTCGCCTCGTACGCGAAACTTTCGACGTTTTTATCGACCGGAAAACGCGCGACGACGTTCTCGATTTGCGTCGCCAAATTCATTTGCGCGCTTCCCGACGCCAACGAACGCCGCGGAAATTCGGCGAAATTCATCGCCAAACGCGGCGGATACATCCGCGCGACTTCGACGTCGTTTTCGACTTCGTTGTCTCCGGCGGCCAAATCTTCAAGCTCGGCCAGTCGGTCGCTCAACGCCGTCAAATCGCGCAACGCGACCGAGCCGCCGCCGAAAAACTTCCCAAAATTCGCCGTGTCGTAACGCGACAAAATTCCGCCGAACGACCCGCTGCTCGACGAAATGAGACGTTGCATCGTCGAGTTGACGGCGAGCGGCGTCCCCGGAACGATTCGCGCCCGTTCCATCGCGACCGGCTCCGCGCCGTCGGCGAACCGGCTTTGTTGCGCGACGCCCAAGCTCGCCGTCGCGTCGACTTCCTCTTGCGCTTCGACGTTCGCGACGTTCGCCCAAATGAACGCCGACGCCGCGACGCTCAGCGCCGCGCGGAAAATATTCTCGAACTTCATCGTTCTTCTCCTCGACGAACGGGAGCGCCGCTCCGCCGCCGTTTGAGTTTGCGGGTTGTTCCGATTCGCCGCCGTCGTTTCGTTCGACCGCGACGCGCCGCGTCGAAAAAACGCGACTCAATCCCTTTTTCGACCGTTCGCCGTTACCGACTCCAAAAAAAGCGCGACGACCCGCAAAGTCGTCCCCTTACTCAACCTTTCACCATCTTCCTCATTTTACCCAAACCGCCGTTTCAAGTCGGCGCGTCAAACGGCGGCGGACGTTTCTTGCGCCGCGTCGGCGGAATCGGGCCTTTTCGGCTCGCGTCCGAACGCGAAAAAGACGGGCCCTAAACCAAGCAAAAGATCGCCGGGAAACGCAACGCTCGCGACCAATCGGTTTCCGCCGCCGTCGATTCGCCGGAAGCGCGCCGGCCCCGACGCAAAAAAACGCAAGACGCGACCGCTTTCGTCGCGGCGAGCCTTGCGTTTTTCGATTTTGTTCGCGCCGCCTATTTTAAACGACGCGACGCGGGAAACGGAACGGAAACGCCGTCGAAACGTCGCCCCGCTCCGCTTCAATTTCAACCGTTAATCCCGGAATCACGCGGCGTCGGAAGCGGCGGCTTCGTCGGCGGATTTCGGTTCTTTGCCGAGGACGGCGAAAACGATCGTCCAGAAGAGGCAGAAAACGGTCGGGATGTAGAGAAGTTTTTTCCAGTCGGTTTTCGCGGCCGGAGCGGCTTCTTCAGCCGGGGCGGCTTCGACGGTCGCGGCTTCTTCGGCCGGAGCGGCGGCTTCAGCCGGGGCGGCTTCGGCGGCCGGGGCTTCTTCAGCCGGGGCGGCTTCGGCGGCCGGGGCTTCTTCAGCCGGAACGGCGGCTTCGTCGATCGAAGCGTCTTGCGCGAACGCGACGCTCGTCAGAGCGAAGGAGACGGCTTCGGCCGGAGCGGCTTCTTCAGCCGGGGCGGCTTCTTCGGTCGTCGCTTCTTGTTGGACGGCGGCCGGTTGGGCGGCGTCGGCGACGGTGTACTTATCTTTCAGCGTGTCAAGCGCGAAACCGCTGATGAATTGCCCGACGCCGAGGAGCAGGAACGCGATCAGCGATTGGACGGACGCCTTCATTTCAGCCGGAGCGACGCGGTCGCCGAACATGTACGACGCGGTGTAAAGGAACGCGTAGGCGAGACCGTGGAGCAAGATCGCGACGACGGCCAACGGCATAACGCCGGTCGAGAAGAGCGCGTAACGGAGCGTCCAAGCGGCCAAACCGCAGAGCAAAACGCCTTTCAAACCGATGCGACCGACGGCGAACGCCAACGCGGCCATAAAGAGGAGTTCCGAAACTTGGTTCAGCGTCCCGAAGGTCGCGGCGCGGTCCGTCGAAACGTTCAGAACGTCGCTGACGTAGGAACCGAACATCGGGAAGTAGAAGTTCGAACCGAAGATCGAGACCATAAAGGCGCAGATCATGAACGCGGCGAAGTCCTTGCGTTTGAAGAGCGCGAGGGCTTTCAAACCGAACGGGTCGTTGTTCTTCGTGCCGGCCGGCGGGGTGTTCGGAAGGGTCAACGCGTAAACGGCGAAGACGAGCGAGACCAAACCGCCGAGGTAGAAGCACGTCGTCGGTTTCACGACGAGGTTAATGAGGATCCAGCCGAGCGTCCCGAAAATGAAGACGAACGAGGCTTTGTCTTTATTCGGAATATGTTTGAAAACGACGGCGTTGATCAACGGAATCGACGGCATATAAGCGAAACCGGCGACGAACATCAACGCGATGAAGGCGGTCATATTGACCGTTTCGGCGTTCGAAACGACGCCGCAAGCGAGGAGCGCCGCGCCGCCGAGGAAGTGCATAAACGCCAAAACCTTTTGCGCCGCGAACTTGCTGTCGGCGATCGGGCCGATCACCGGAGCGAAGAGAGCGCCGAGCGCGAAGAACGAATAAAGAGCGCCGGGGTTGAACCCTTTCGCCGCGGCGAGAGCGCCGAGAGCGATGTTCCAAGAACCCCAAATCGCAAACTGCATCAAATAGGCGACTTGCAAACGCCCGTACATACCCATAGGAACCTCCTGAAGGTTTTTCGAAAATATTTCCGGAAATTTCGCGTCGACCGCCGACCGTTTCGTCCGTTTGCGCTTTTGGTCGCAAGAGCCGCGAATCGTCGCCAAATCCGGGGTTCTTGGGAAACCCGGGTTGTTCCGTCGAACGCCGTCGCGAACGCTTCGCGAACCGCCCCGCGCCGTTTGAGCAAACGAACGGACGAAAACGCCGCCGTCAAACGCGTCGAAAAATGAGCGGCGAACGTTCCCGACGCGACGTTGCGAAAAACCGCGCGAAACCGTCCGACGCTATCCGTTCATTATAAGCTCAAGTGGAGGGCGATTTCAAGCGTTTTTTTTCGGCCTTTTTCTCTTTTTTGCAAAATTTCCCCATAACGTTGGAAAAATATTCGCGTCGCGACGGTAAAAACGACGATACCAGCGATAACGAACGCCGTTAAACTTTTCCGGTTCTAACGGCGCCGCGTTCAAACCGCTCCGCCGACGCCGCGCTATTAATATATTAATGGCAAAAACGACGTTTCGCGGAACCGATTTCGCCCGACGCGCCGCTTAATCGTTTGAAATCCGGCGCTTCGTTGAAATTTTAACCGCTTATGAAGTCGCCGCTATGAAAACCGTCGTTTTCTCCGCCGCCGACGCCGCGTCTCGCCGACGCCGCGCCCTTTGGAACGCGCTTCGCCCCGTTTCGGGTCGCGGAGCGGGCGTTTTGTCGTTTTTTGTCGCTATTTTTATTTCGCTTCCGAACGAAGCGCCGTCGAAAACGTTCGCGTTTGAAGACGACGGTTGGCGCGTCGTCGCGACCGACGACGCCGAAACCGACGCCGTCTCCTTGGACGCGCTCGACGAAAATTCGGAAGAACCCGAAACCGTCGATTACGCGAACGAGGAAGAATACGCGGAAGCGGAAACGGAGGAAGCCTACGCCGAACCGCTCGCCGAGGAAGTCGCGGACGACGCCGAAACCGGGCCGTTTCATCGGTTGCGCTCCTTCCGTCGCGCTCGAACGAACCGCCTCTTCGGAAGCCGCTTCGACGACGCCGAAACCGCGCCGGAACCGCCGGAAGTCGAGCCGGTCGAACACGTCGAACGAGTCGAAACGCCGAAACTAACGCCGGAAAACCCGAACTTGCCCGCGCTCGACCTGGACGGTCGCCTCGATTCGAACGGAACGTTCGTTACTCGCGAAGAACTCGACGCGCTTCGGGAAGAAATGTCGACGATGACTTGGAAAAAAGGCGATTTTCGAATCACGCCTTACGGTTTCCTAAACCTTTCTATGTCGACCGACACGCAACGCGCCGTTCCGGGCGAATACATCCTTTACGCGCAGACGCCGGAAGTCGACGATTCGTCCGACTTTACCGTCGACGCGCGAACGTCTCGCCTCGGTTTCAAGATGGAAGGGCCTCGCGTCGACGCGTTGAACGCCGACTTGCGCGGCTGTCTCGAATTCGACTTCCAAGGCGCCTACAACGGTTCGAAAAACAAAGGAGGCCTCCAACTTCGCCGCGCTTACGCCGAACTGGTCGACGCGGAAAACCAACGCCGCTTCTTAGCCGGGCAAGATTGGGAAATTATTTCGCCGCTCTGCCCGCAAATGCTGAACTATCTCCCGGGCGGTTTCGCCGGAAGCCTCCAGTATCGACGCGCTCAAGTCCGCTTCGAACAAGGCCTTACGTTTAGCAAAGATTTGCAAACGCTCGCGCAAATCGCCGTCTGCGACAATATTCTCGGCGATTATACGTCGACGCCGGGCGTTTCCGCCGCGACGTCCGGTTGGCCGGTGATCGAAGGACGTTACGCCGTTTCGCTCTTCAAAGACGCTCGTTGCGGCCGCCCGATAACCCTCGGCGTCTCGGGCCATATCGGCGAACAATATTACAAGTTTTCGCCGATCGCCGGAACCTTTGCGAACACGTCCGAACGGGTCGCGGTCGACACTTGGTCGGCGAACTTCGACGCGGATATTCCGCTGACGGAAAAGCTCCGACTTCAAGGCGAATACACCGTCGGCGCGAACCTAAGTTCTTTCTGCGGCGGGATTAACCAAGGCGTCGACCTTTACCGTCGCGACGCGCTCGGCGCTTCCGGCGGTTGGCTTGCGCTGCATACCGACTGGACGCAAAAATTCGCGACGAACGTCGGATACGGGATCGAAAAGATGGACGAAGACGACCTCGTCGGCACGAGCGTCGCCGCAAACGGTTTCTCGACGTCGCGAACGCGCAACGAGTTGTATTTCGTCAACTTTTTGTACAACTGGACGCCGCAGTTTATGACCGGCGTCGAACTCGGCTATTGGCAAACGCAGTATCAAAAAGCCGACGTAACCGGCGACACTCCTGTATTTACCGCGATGAAACCGGGCGAAGCGTTCCGGGTCGAGTTCGCCGCGCGCCTTACTTTCTAACGGCGCGACCGGCCGACCGTTTGTTTTTTGACGTCGCTTTTCAAAAAATCAAAGAGCGTCGAAAACGCCGACTGTCGCGACCGCGCAACCGTCAAAAAAGGAAACGGCGGCGCGTCCGGCGATAAAAAACGTATAAAAAAACGACGCAAACGCTTCAACGTCTTTTGCGTCGTTTATTTTTTTGGTATAATGTAAGCGCGATTTAACAATTTTCGCGAGTTTTTCCCCGCGTCGCCCCGTCGCTCGCTCGTTTCGGTTGCGCGAGTCGGCGAACCGCCCGGCAAGCTCGCGACCGTCATAAATTCCGGAGCGAAAACAATGAAACTGCAACAAATTTCGGTTTTTCTCGAAAACAAACCGGGTCGTTTGATGGAAGCGTGCGCCGCCCTTTCCGACGCCGGCGTCAACGTTGAAACAATGTCGCTCGTCGAAGCGGGCGAATTCGGCGTTTTGCGCGTCCTCGCCAAAGACCCGGACGCCGCGTTTGAAGCGCTGAAAGGCCGCTTCACCGTCAAAAAAACCTCCGCTCTCGCCGTTCAAATCCCGGACGAAGCGGGCGCGTTGACGAAACTTCTCGGTCTTTTCGCGGCCAACGACGGATTGAACGTCGAATATATGTACGGCTTTACGTCGAAAAAGCGCGGCGTCGCGGCGATCGTTTTGTCGATGAACGACGTCGACCGAGCGTTGGAAGTCTTGCGAGCGGCGAACGTCGCGCTCGTCGGCGCCGAAGACTTGTTCGCTTAATCTTCGCGTCGCGCGTTCCTTGGACGCGCCGATAAAAAAACGCTTTCGCGACGCCGATAACTTGTCGTTGCGAAAGCGTTTAGCGTTAAAAGCTCGTCGGGGCGGTCGACGCGAAAACTTGACGTTCGCTTCTTCCGCCGCGATCGTCAAAATCCCGAATCGCGAAGCGCCGCGTCGACGTTCGAATCAAATCTCACGCCGATCAACGTCCACGGAACCGAGGTCGGGTCGGCGGCGTTCGGACGCGGTCGATAATAGACGAAACGCCAAACGACCGGGTGATTCTGACACTTGTATAAATATCTAAATTCAATCAAATCGGAACCGAGCGCTTTCACGCCGACCGGCTCGTAAGCAACGTAAGCGCCGAAGTTAGCGGCGATCAATTTCAAATTGTCGGTCAACTCCGTCAGCAGCGCCTCGTTGTCGCCCAACGTCGTATTTTTCGTCAATTCGGCGAGCGCCTTTCGCGAGCCTTGATTCGGATCGGAGAGATTTTCGAAAAAATTCCCAATCGACGCGCGCAACGCTTCAACGTCGGCCCCGGTCGCTCCGGTCTGCGCTTCAACGCTCGACGGCGCCAACGCGTCGCCGTCGCGTCCGACGACGAACGCTAAAAGAAGAATACAAACGCCCCAAAGCGCCGCGTTTTGCTTATTTTTCATCGTTGCCGCGTCTCCTTGTCTTTACTATTCTGCCTTGTCGTCAAACTCCGCCGACGCGTTCTTTCGGTCGCCGTCGTCTTTCGCCTAAATATTAACGACTTTACCAAAAAAAGAGTCGCAAGTCAACGGCGATTTTATCGACGTTCGCCCTTCCGCGGATTCTAGAACGCCGCGCGTCCGTTTTACTTATTTTAACAGCGCGTTAAATTCGATTTACTTATTTACAGTCATTCCATTCACAACACTTATTCTATTGCTTCACATTATTTGTTCCGCTTATATTTTCCTAACATTCTCCTCAATTCAAAAAATTTTCCAGAAAAAGTTGAATTTTATCGCGTTGTTCCCTATAATTAATTACTGAAAATATCGGGAGCGTTCGCGCCGCGACGCAGCTTGACGCTCTTTCCTCATCGATGCAAATCGTTTAACGAAAGGATTTCGCGATGGAATTTCAATTTTGCGGAGCCGCCGGAAGCGTTACCGGCTCGAAACATCTCGTCGTTTGCGACAATTTTCAATTCCTCGTCGACTGCGGACTCGTCCAAGAACGGGCGCACCTCGGTCGCAACTGGGAGCGACTCCCGGAAAATCCGAGCGCGCTCGACGCCGTTTTCTTGACGCACGCGCACCTCGACCACTGCGGTTTGCTCCCGAAACTCGTCGCCGACGGGTTCAAAGGCGCGATTTACGGCGTCCCGGCGACGCTCGAACTGGCTCGTTTAATCCTTTTCGACTCGGCGCGCATTCAAGAAGAAGACGTCGCGTTCAAGAAAAAGCGACACGCCAAAGAGAATCGCGCCCCGAATCCCAACCGTCCGAATCGCGCCCTTTACACGCAAGGCGACGTCGACGCGACGCTCCGTCTTTTTCGCCCGATTCCCTACTCGACGCCGACGCAAGTCGCGCCCGGCGTCCGCGCGACGTTCCGCGACGCCGGACATATTCTCGGCTCGTCCTTCATTGAAATCGAGCTTAGCCGCCCGGCGCTCGAAACCGACGAGCCGCGACGCCTCGTCTTCTCCGGCGACCTCGGCCGCGCCAACCGTCCTATCCTCCGCGATCCCGAATGTTACGTCGACGACGCGCCCGTTTCGCACCTCTTCCTCGAGTCGACGTACGGCGACCGAATCTCCGAGGCGGTCGAGTCGGTCGACGACCAGTTGGCGGACGCGATTTCTCGAACGGTCGCTCGCGGCGGCAAAGCGATTATGCCGGTTTTCGCGGTCGAACGAGCGCAAGAGATTTTGTACAGAATCGCGACGCTCCGCGAAGCCGGGCGAATTCCGTCCGACGTCCCCGTTTTCCTCGACAGCCCGATGGCGGTCGAAGCGACCGAAATTTTCGTTCGGCACCCGGAATGTTTCGACGAAGAGACGCTCGCCCTTTCGAAACGCGGAGCGCAAACGTTGTCGAATCTCGGTTTGCTGCGAACGCCGGACGAGTCGCGCAAGCTGAACGACATGAAGGGCCCGGCGCTGATTCTCGCGTCGTCGGGGATGTGCAACGCCGGTCGCATCAAGCACCACTTGGCGAATCACATCGGCGACGCGAAAAATTCGGTCGTTTTCCTCGGCTACCAAGCCGCCGGAACGCTTGGGCGCATCATCGTCGACGGCGCGCCGGAGGTTCGGATTCACGGGAAGCCGCGCAAGGTGCGAGCCGAAATTATCGTCGTCCGAGGAATTTCCGGACACGCCGACCAAAACGAACTGGTCGCTTGGCGAGCCGCGTTCCCGACGCCGCCGAAAACGACGTTCGTCGTACACGGCGAAAAGTCGGCGTCGCAAGCGCTTGCGTCGAAAATCCGCGAACGCGAACCGGGCGCCTTCGTTTACGTTCCGGAACACGCCGAAATTTACAAAGATTAACGCCGCGCCCGTCAAACGTTAACGCGTTGTCGTTTAATCGCTTAACCGTTCAACGCTTCTATATTCCAACCGCTCGAACCGACGCGTTCCTCCCGCGAACGCGTCGGTTTTGGCGCCGCTCTTTATTAGCCTCGCTTATTATAAGCGCCGCTTATTCCATTTTCTTCATTCGCCGAGTCTTCATTAGCGCGACTTATTATAAGCGTTCCTAATTCTCCAAAACGTCAAAAAAATGACGCCGCCCCCTTGCGTTCTTCCGCCAAACGATTATAATGACCGTCGTTTCGAGCGTTTCGCGCCGTCCGTTTTTTTTTGCGCCTAACGTTTCCGAAACAACGCAAACGACCGAACGGTCGACGTTTAGCGACGCGATCCCAACGTTCGGTCGACCCGCCAACGTAATGGGGGCGCTTTCGTTCGACCGCGAACGGAGGCTGAGAAGCACCCCTCGAACCTGCTCCGGATAATGCCGGCGAAGGAAATTACGAGCGACGCGCCCCGTTTCCCCGCGACCTTTCCGTTTAACCGAGGTCGCTCGAACGCCGCGCAATCGGCCCAATTTCCTTTCGCCTCGCTCAAGAAAGGAAACGCCGACGATGGAAAACCTCGTTTCTTCCGCGATCGTATCTTCTTTTAGCGCAAAACTTAACGATTATCTTCAAGTCGACGTCGCGATCGTCGGCGGCGGCCCGTCGGCTCTCGTCGCGGCGAAATATTTGGCCGACGCGGGCGTCAAAACGGCGATTTTCGAACGCAAACTCGCGCCTGGCGGCGGAACCTGGGGCGGCGGTATGCTCTTCAACGAAGCCGTCGTTCAACGCGACGCGCTCGAAATTCTCGACGATTTCGGAATTCGAACGCAAGAGATCGCGACCGCGCCCGGCTTTTTCACGCTCGACACGGTCGAGATGGCGAGCGGTTTAATCTTCGGCGCGTTAAAGTCCGGCGCGAAACTGTTTAACGCAATGAGCGTCGAGGACGTCGTCTTCAAAAACGGCGAAATCGGCGGGCTCGTCGTCAACTGGACGCCGGTCGAGCGCCTCGGAATGCACGTCGATCCGCTCGTCGTTCTCGCCAAACGCGTTCTCGACGGCACCGGGCACCCGAGCGAAATTATCAATCTCGCGACAAAAAAAGCGCAAATCAAACTCGACACCCCGACCGGCGGAATCCTCGGAGAAAAACCGATGTTCGCGACGTCCGGCGAAGCGTCGACGGTCGAAAACACGCGCGAATATTTCCCGAATCTTTTCGCTTGCGGAATGAGCGCAAACAACGTAATGGGCGGCTATAGAATGGGTCCGATTTTCGGCGGTATGCTCCTTTCCGGTCGCAAAGCGGCGCGTTTGATTCAAGAAAGTTTGCAACGTTAATCGAACCGACCGTTTTCCCAAGGTCGTCCGCGACCGCCGGTTCCAACGATTCGGACTATTCGCGCGCCTCCGACGCCGCCCGTCTCCGACGATTCGAGCGCCTCCGACGCCGCGTCGCCTCCAACGATTCGCTTGATTCGGACGACGCGCCGTCGCGGACGATTTGCCGAACTCCGGCGCTTATTACGCTAAACTTATAATAAGCGTTTATTATTATAAGTTTAGCGTCGCCGCCTGACGTTTTCTTTTTCACGATCAACCTTTTTTTGCAACCGCTTACTATGTCGCCATTCACCGCCCCGTCGTCCTGTTTTCGCTCGCTCGCCGAACGCGCGGCGGCGTTTCGTCAAGTCGATATTTATCCGGTCGTTACGTCGGAATTTTGCGCCGGGCGCGACCCGCTCGACGTCGTTCGACAAGTTTTCGAAGGAGGCGCGCGAATCGTTCAACTTCGCGAAAAAACGGCGTCCGACCGCGACGTTTTCCGACTCGCCGTCGAATGCCGCAAACTCGCAAACCGTTTCGGCGCGCTCTTTATCGTCGACGACCGCCTCGACGTCGCGCTGGCGGCGAACGCGGACGGCGTTCACCTCGGCCAAGACGACTTGCCGTTCCAAATTGCCAAACGTTTAGCGCCGGAATTATTGATCGGCGCGTCGACGCACAACCTCGCGGAAATCCAAGAAGCGCAAGCGCTTAACGTCGACTATTTAAATATCGGGCCGATTTTCGCGACGCAGACGAAAGCGGTCGCCTACCCGCCGGTCGGGCTCGAACTTTTAGCGGAATTAAGAAAAGCGACGACCGTTCCCAGCACCGTAATGGGCGGAATTAAAGCGCGCCACATCAAGACGTTGCGCTCGCTCGGCATCGAAAGAATCGCGCTCGTTACAGAGATAACGCAAGCGCCGGACGTCGTCGCCAAGACGCGGGAACTCCGCTCGCTCTTTTGAAGCGACGCCGGAGCCGCCGATTAATCAAACATTTTTCAACGTTTTCAAACGCGGCGTTTGCGTCCCGTTCAACGTCGACAAAAAACGCGCCGTTCGGCGTTTTCAACCGCTCGAACGGCGCGTTTTCGTTTCCGTTTTCAAAAAATCAAAGACTCTTTAAAAAACGGCGTTTCGAACTACTTCCAGTTCTCGGCGAGGCGTTCGAAGTGCGCTTGCGGGTGCGCGCAGGCCGGGCAAACTTTCGGCGCCGACTTGCCGAGGTGAACGAAACCGCAGTTGCGGCAACGCCAAACGATTTCGCCGTCGTTTTCGAACATCGTTCCGTTTTGAACGGCTTCGGCGAAACCGCGATAACGGCGTTCGTGTTGTTTTTCGGCGATCGCGACGTTGCGGAAAACGGCGGCGATTTCGTTAAAGCCTTCTTCTTCCGCGACTTTCGCGAATTCCGGATACATTTGTTCCCATTCCTCTTGTTCGCCGCAAGCCGCCGCGAGGAGGTTTTCGAGCGTCGTCCCGATTTTGCCCGCCGGGAAGGTCGCGGTGATTTCCAAGTCGCCGCCTTCCAAGAACTTAAAGAAACGCTTCGCGTGTTCCTTTTCTTGGTTCGCGGTTTCTTCAAAAACGGAGGCGACGAGTTCGAACCCGTCTTTCTTCGCTTGCGACGCGAAGTAGGTGTAACGGTTGCGCGCTTGCGACTCGCCGGCGAACGCTTTCAACAGATTCGCTTCGGTCTTCGTACCTTTTAAACTCTTCATTTTCAACCCTTTCTTAAAAAGAAGCCGCCGTCGTTCGTTCGCTCGCTCGGCGACCTTAACGTTTCACGTTTCGAAAAGACGGCGCCGCGACAAACAAGCGTTTCGACGCGACGGGCGCCCTTCTTTCGTCGCGTTTTTTCTCTTTTATATTATAACGTTTTTTCGCCGACGTAAAGCCTCCGATCGTTCGTTTTCTTCGGTTCCGTCCGATTTTTCCGCCGTCGCGACGCAAAAGCGCCCGAAAATAACGCGGACGCCGCTTCACCTTCTTGCGCTTCTCGCTATAATGGTTAATATAAAGAAAATAGCGCGACTTCGCCGGGTTTGTCGACGTTCCGTTTCGCCCTCTTGCGACGGAAGTCGAACGCTCCGAACCGTTTATTTTATTTATTTTCGCTAGTCGTCCGCTTTCCTACTTCCCCTATTCAACGCAAACTAATATGAGCGCCAACGTTTCGCCGTCGACTTCCGCCGAACGCGGGAGCGTCCTCTTTTCGATTTTGATTCCGGTTTACAACGAACAGGCGTATTTGGCGCGAGTCGTCGAGCGCGTTTTGGCGGCGCCCCTTCCCGAGGGCGTCGACCGGGAACTGATTCTCGTCGATGATTGCTCGACCGACCGCACGCCGGAGGTGATCGCGTCGATCGTCGCCCGTTATCCGAACAAAATTCGAGCGTTTCGACAGCCGAAAAATCAAGGAAAAGGCGCCGCCATCCGACGCGCAATCCAAGAAACGAGAGGCGATTACGCGATTATTCAAGACGCCGACCTCGAATACAATCCGAACGAATATTCGCTCGTCTTGGCCCCTCTTCTCGACGGTCGCGCCGACGTCGTGTACGGTTCGCGATTTGCGACTCGCGAAACGCGCAAAATTGTCAATTATCATCACAAGCTCGGAAATCTATTTTTAACCCATCTTTCCAACTGGACGACCGGACTCGACCTGACCGATATGGAAACGTGTTATAAAGCGTTTCGCGCCGACGTGTTAAAGTCGATTCCGCTCCGTTCAAATCGGTTTGGAATCGAGCCGGAAATCACCGCGAAAATCGCCAAGCGCGGCTGGACGGTCTACGAAGTGCCGATCAGTTACAACGGACGCCGTTACTCGGAAGGGAAGAAAATCGGTTGGAAAGACGGCGTCAGCGCGATCCGCACCATCGTTAAATATTGGCTCGTCGACGACTGTTTTTACGACGGCGATTCCGACGGAGCCGCCGCGCAAACGTTCGAACGCAGCCGTCTTTCAACCAAAGCGACCGTCGCCAAGGCCGTTCCTTATCTCGGTTTGCAAACGCTCGAAATCGGCGCGGGCCAAGGGGAAACGTCGCGCTATCTGCCGCAAAAAGAACGGTTGACGCTCGCCGACGCGGACGCGAAAAACGTCAAATTTTTACGCGCCGGTTACGACGGCAACGCGGTCGTCGACGTCGCTCGCCTCCGCCTCGACGCGTCCGACGAAAACGCTCCGCTTCTCGATTTTAGCGATTCCTCCCAATCGACGGAAAGCGCCCCGACCGCGCAACCTTCCCAAAGCGCCGAATCCAAAACGCTCGTCGTCTGCAACGCCGAATACGACGCGATCGTCGCTTTCAACCGAGTCGACGCGCTCCGTTTCGACGACGCCGACGCCTTCGGTCGCCTCCGTTCGCTGTTAAAATCTAACGGTCGCGTCGTTTTTACGCTTCCCGCTTGCGGTTCGGAATCTTATTCGGAACGAGAAATCAAACGAAACCTCGCCGCCGCCGGATTCCGCGCCGAAAAAATTGAACGCTTTGACGCGCTCGCGGCGTTCTTAGGTCAACGCGACGGCAAAACGCCGAGTCGGAAAGCGCTCAAACTTTACGATTCGCTCTTCCGTTGGACGCGTTGGCTCGACCAATTCGTTTCCGGCGCTCGTTTCTTCGTCGTCGCGACGCCGGAACGTTAAACCGTCCCCCGTCGAACGCCGTCCTTTCTTCCGATTCGCCGCGTCTTGCGTTTTGGCTCGACGCGGCGGTCTGTTTTTCTTCTTTTTTCTCGTTTTTTCCATTCTTTTACCGCTGAAAACTTCCAAAAACGCTTTTTTAAAAGAAATATAGATTACCTTTTGATTAAAAAATCAAATGGTTTTTATTTTCGTTTTCTTTGCGCGGTCGGCGAATCTTGCGATTATTTTACGAGAAATTCTCTCAAAATTCGTTCGTTCCTTGACAAACGGCGACGGCTGGAGTTAAAATAGAACGGTCGAAACCGCGAACAAATTGCCGTCCTCGACGACGGTTCGCCGCTTTCTATCCCCGTCAATCTTCCCAATTTCGCCGCTTTACCGTCCCGAAAGGAGCGTTCCGTTGACCGCCTCGCCGTTTTCTCTTGAAATTATCCGCGCCCCTCAAACCGACCGCCGTTTTCGCGCCGCGCTTTTCGATTTCGACGGCACGTTGAGCCTCGTTCGCGAAGGTTGGCAGAACATTATGGTTCCGTATTTTTGCGAAGTTCTCCTCGAAACGATGGAGGACGCGGCGGAAGCGGAGCGAATCGTTCGCGATTTCGTCGACCGAATCACCGGCAAACAAACGATTTACCAATGCATTCAGTTGGCGAAGGAAGTCGAGGAGCGCGGAGGAACGCCGCTCGATCCGCTTTTGTACAAAAAGGAATATTTGCGACGTCTTCAAGAGCGGATTCAAAGCCGAGTCGACGCGTTGGCCGCCGGAACCGCTTCTCCGGACGATTTCGTCGTCCCGGGAGCGCGTCGTTTCTTAACTCTTTTGCGCGAAGCCGGTTACAAACTTTATCTCGCCAGCGGCACCGACGAGTTTTACGTCAAGCAAGAGGCGGAACTCCTTCAATTAACGGACTTTTTCGACGGCGGAATTTACGGCGCGCAGGACGATTACAAGACGTTCTCGAAAGCGCTCGTCATCTCGCGCTTGATTGAGATTAACAAACTCGACGGCGCGGAGTTGGTCGGCTTCGGCGACGGTTACGTCGAGATCGAAAACGTCCGCGAAGTCGGCGGTTACGCGGTCGGCGTCGCGACGAACGAAGCGAACCCCGGCGCCGGCGTCGACGCTTGGAAGCGGGGCCGACTCCTCGAAGCGGGCGCCGACGTTATCGCGCCGGACTTTGCCGCTCCGGAGCGTTTGTTCCGCTTTTTAACGACCGGCGCCGACGCTTAAACTCGCCGTCGTCCCCGCGTCTTCCCTAAAACCGCCAACTTTCGCGACCGCGCCAATCCCCCTATTTTCCCGAAAGCGCTCCCAATGTCCGATTTAACGCCCGTTCCGTTCGCTCCGCCCGCCGACTTAGCCGACCGTTTGGCGCGTCTCGCCGCCGCGAAAACGCCGAAAATCGCGGTGATCGGCGACTTTTGTCTCGACAAATATCTCTTTTTGTCGCCGGAATTAAACGAAATTTCGGTCGAAACCGGGAAAACGGCGTTCCAAATCCGGGCGCGACGCGTCTTTGCCGGAGCGGGCGGGACGGTCGCGAACAACTTGCGGGCGCTCGGCGCGGCGACGTTTTGCTTCGGAATCGTCGGCGACGACGGCGACGGTTTCGAGCTTTTGAAAGCGCTTCGCGGAATCGGCGCCGACGTTTCCGGAATGGTCGCGTCGTCGGAAGTCCTTACGTCGACTTATGTTAAGCCGACGAACCCGGACGGCGCCGGCGGTTGGGTCGAGTCGAATCGTTTCGACGTTCGCAACCCGGGCCCGTTCCCGGCGTCGGCGGTCGACGCGCTCCAAGCCAACTTCCGCAAGCGCGTCGCGGAGTTCGACGCGGTCGTCGTTTTGGAGCAGTTCCCGCCCGGTTCGGAAACGACGTTTTCGCCGAACTTCCGCGCCTTTTTGGCGGACGTCGCCCGCGCCAACCCCGACGTTTTCTTCCTTTGCGACTCGCGCTTTTTCGCCGAAAGTTACCGCGAAACGCTCGTCAAGTGCAACGCGAACGAACTTCTCGACGTTTTCGCGACCGCTCGCGGGGCCGACCGCAAACGAGAAACGACGCTCTCCGGCGACGCGGAGTCGAACGTCGCGGCGCTTTGCGAAGCGGGCGCTTGGTTGGCGAAGCGCAACGGTCGCCCGGTATTGGCGACGCGCGGCGCCCTCGGTTCCCTCCTTTTTGACGTCGCCCTTTCCCCGCTTTCCTCGACCGCCGAAACCGCCGACGTTTCCCAAACGTCGCCAACCGCCGATTTCCCCCGGCTCGCCTCGACGCCGCAAACAACGCAAACAACGCAAACAACCGAAATCGCCGTTTCCGCCGTCCCGCCGCGCCCGGTTTCCCCGCCGTTCGATATTTGCGGCGCGGGCGACGCGACGAACGCCGGTTTCGTTTTCGCGAAATCGCTCGGTTTTTCGCTCGTCGAGTCGGCGTTTTTAGCGGGCGTCGTCTCGTCGATCACGATCAAGCAGATCGGCGTTACCGGAACCGCGACGGTCGAGCAAATCGTCGCCGCGTTGACGGAGTAAAGCGTTAGCCGACGCGGCGATTTCGCCGACCCAATCCCCCTAACTTTCCCAACTTCGCCGTTTATCGTTTTACGCAATCCCTTTTTCCTTCGCGTTTGGGAGTTTTCGCAATGTCGTCGCCGAAAAAATTATCGCCGCCGGAAATTGTCGCGCGTCAGTTGGAAGATTTCTACGAACTGCGCCGCAAAATCGTTAAAATTCTCACGCCGCGCAACGAATACGAAGAACCGTCCGCCGAAGAATACCGCGAAATTCTCGACTCGCTCCAAGAAAACTTGGGCGAAATGGAGGACGCGGCGCGCCAACTTCATCAATTTTATCAGAAAGCGGAAAAACGTTTAGAACGCGTCTTAAAAGCGAGCAGTTCGATTTGGACGCGTCCGACGGAATTAGAACCGGAGAAAATCCCCCAATTTACGCCGATTGAAAACCGCCCTCCCGCGCCCGGCGGCGACAAAACGCGAATCGTTTCTTTCATTAATCTAAAGGGCGGCGTCGGCAAAACGACGCTGACGGCGAACCTCGTCGCGGCGCTCGCGTCCGGCAATTTCCGCGACCTCGACGGTCGAGCGAACCGCCCGGCCCGCGTTCTCGTCGTCGACCTCGACTTCCAAGGCACGCTCTCGCAACGCTGCGCCGAACCGCTCGTTCTGCAAGGCGCTTACGAAAAAGGCTTGACGTCGACCAAACTCCTCGAAACGCCGGGCCAAACCCAAGCGACGTTCGACGAATTAACCGTTCCGTTCCTCGGGCTCCCGAACGCTCGCCTGATTCCCGCCGACGAAACGCTCGACGACAAGGACGTCCGCCGCCTCAACGAGTTGGCGAGTCGCCGCCTCGAAACGCGTTACTATCACCGCATTTGGTTCCACAAACCGGAAATTTTCGAAAAATACGACTTCGTTTTCTTCGACTGCCCGCCCCGTTTGACCGCGTCGTCCGTTTGCGCTCTTCTCGCGTCCGACTGCGTCTTTATGCCGACCGCGCCGGAGTTGTTCGACGTCAACGCCGTTTCGCGAACCGTCAACTGGTTCGGAAAGACTCGCAAAAATCTTAATTCCTTCCTTGAATTCGGCGGCGCGATTCTCAATCGAACGAACAACGAAAAGGGCTTGACGCCGCTCGAAGAAAAAAATAAAAATCTCATTAAGTTGGCCTGCGACGACTATCGCGTTCATTTTTCCGACGCTTCCGAGCGTTCCGCCGTTCTCGACGTTTTCATTCCGCGCCGTTCCGGCGGCAACTACGTCAACGGAATCGCCGGCGGCGCCTTGCCGGGCGCGTCCCAACCTTACTTTTGCCGTCTCGCGACCGAAGTTTACCGGAGAATTTACCAATGAAAGAAGAAAAATCGCCGTTGTTGCAAGCCTTTCAAGCCTTGACTCCGGTTTTGAACGCCGCCGCACAAAAAGAGCTGAAAGCGCTCGAAGAACTGTTGGCGACCTTTCAAGCGCCGTCGATCTCGGAACTCAAAACGGAACTCCTTAAATTTAAAAAGACGCTTCAAAAAGAACGTCAAAAACTCGGCAAAACGCCGGAAGGTTTTGTCGCTCGCGTCGTCGACTTCCAAAACGGCGTCGTTCCCGAAATCGGCGAACCGGACTCGGTCGAAACGCTCGTCGCCGACTTCGGCAAGGCGTCCGGGCCGCTCGTCAAGGCGGTCGCGAAGAAATTCGATCTTGCGTTGGTTGACAAAAACGACGTCGACGCGTTCGAACGTTGGCTCAAAACCGGCGTCAAACCGCCGACCGTCGAAGAGCGTCTTCAAGCGGAAATTGCGCCGGAAATTCAAGCGGCGCTCGAACTTCGCGACCAAACGCGCCGCGAACTGGCGTCCGAGACGATCGACCAAATAATCCTCGTCGCGGAACGAGTAAAAACGGCGTATAAAACGCCGGGGCTGACGCTCTTTATGCGCGGCCTCGACGTCGTTCCAACCGCCAAATCGGCGGCGGCGATGATTAAAGAATTACGTCGTTTTTTAGAAGAGTTCGCGCTCAACCGTTTTAAAGCGACGCAAATTCGCGAATCCGGCGAAAATTAAAAATCGCGCCGACTTCCCGCCGTCATTCCCCATTCCCCCACTTCCCTTATTTACCCCAACTTTCCGCGTTATGTCCCTATTTTCCCGCGACCGTTTAGAAATTTTCCCCCTTGCCCGCCGCGTCAACAAGCTCGATATTCGCCGCGACGCGATCGACCCGGCGACCTATCCCGTTACGCTGACCGACGAAGCGTTTCGCGACGTCGAAGCGACCGCCGCCGAACTCCGACGCGCTAAAAAACTCGGCTCTTCTCGCGTCCTAACATACGGCGCGCACTCGATTAAGAACGGTCTCGGCCCGGTTCTTTCCCGTTTGGCGGAAGGCGGTTGGCTGACGCACTTAACGACGAACGGCGCCGGCGTCATTCACGACTGGGAGTTCGCGTTCCAAGGCGAATCGGGCGAGGACGTCCGGCGTTACGCGACCGAAGGCCAGTTCGGCATTTGGGAGGAAACCGGACGCTTTATTAACTTAGCGATCGTCGTCGGCGCTTACCGGGGCCTCGGGTACGGCGCGTCGGTCGGCCAAACGATTCTCGACGAGGGTTTCGAAATCCCGACCGACGCCGAACTGCGCGACGCGATCGACGCCGGGGCGAAAATCGCCGACGAAGCCGTCCCGCCCTTCCCCTCCGCCGCGTCGCAAAGCGCCGAGCTTGCCCAACTTGCCGAAACGCTCGACCGCGCCGCGGCCGCCGCCGACCTGCTTCGCGCCAAACGCCGTTTCGCGCTCCCGGACGGCAAGCTCGAAATCGCGCACCCGTTCCGCGAATACTCGACCGCGTTTCGAACCCGACGCGCCGACGTCCGCTTCACCTGCGGCCCAATGATCGGCTGCGACATCATTTACACGCACCCGGCGAACGACTGCGCCGCCATCGGGCGGGCGGCCCAGCGCGATTTCCTCCTTTACGCCGACTCCGTTTCGAAGCTCGAAGGAGGCGTTTATCTCTCGGTCGGCTCCGCGGTCTTGTCGCCGATGATTTTCGAAAAGTCGCTCGCGATGTCGCGCAACGTCGCCCGCCAAGAGGGCCGCTCGATTACCGACTTCGCAATTCACGTCGTCGACCTCGCCGAGTCGACTTGGGATTGGACGCGCGACGGCGAACCGCCGCAAACCGACCCGGCTTATTATCACCGCTACTGCAAAACGTTCAGTCGAATGGGCGGGCGGATGACGTATTGCGGCGCCGACAACCGCTCTTGGTTCGTCGCGCTCTTGAACGAATTGGAAAAAACGCCGGAATAATCCGTTTTTTCGCTTGAAATTCGCCGCCGTTTGACGTAAAATCGTTGAAAACGCGACGCGTCGAGCGGATTTTGCGCGATTTTCTTGCCGCTCGACGGCAAATTTTAGCGTTTTTAACGATTTTACGCAAAATTTCCGACGCCGAAGCGTTCGAAAGAACCGATAAAAACGGCGTCGACGCGCCGACGGGCGAGCGGTTCCCTCCCGCCGTTTCGTCGCCGACGCGCCCATTCATTCCACCCATTTTCGCCATTTTACCCAATAAGGAGGCCGCGATGGCTCTTAATCGTCGTCAATTCTTGAAAACGTCCGCGCTTTCCGCCGCCGCTTTGAGCGTTTCGGGCGTCGCTTCCCCGTATGTCGCCCGCGCTAAAGACGCTTCGTCGAAGCTGAACATCGCCGTCATCGGGATCGGCGGTCGCGGCGCCGGGAACATCAACGAACTTCCGCACGACCTCGTCAATATCGCCGCTCTTTGCGACGTCGACGAAAACACGCTCGCGTCGCAAGGCGCCAAATATAAGGACGCGAAACGTTTTTACGATTATCGAACGATGTTCGACGAAATGAAAGACCTCGACTGCGTTCTCGTCAGCGGCCCCGACCACACGCACGCCGTCCAATCGTTGGCGGCGATGAAGCGCGGCATTCCTTGCTTCTGCGAAAAACCGCTCGCGCACGACGTCGCCGAAATCCGCGCGATGCAAAAGGTTGCGAAGGAAAAGAACCTCGCGACGCAAATGGGAACGGTCATTCACGCGACCGAAAACTATCGCCGCGTCGTCGAGCTGGTTCAAGCGGGCGCGATCGGCGAAACGCAAGAAGTTCACGTTTGGTGCGGCAAAGGTTGGGGCGGTTATCCGGAACCGTCGAAAGAAAAATTCGACGTTCCGAAACACTTCCACTGGGACGAATGGCTCGGCCCGGCGCAATGGGTCGACTACAATCCGTGCTACGTCCCGGCGCGTTGGCGCGGCTATTGGCCGTTCGGCACCGGCACGTTCGGCGATATGGCCTGCCACCTGATGGACTTGCCGTTCTGGGCGCTCGATCTGCAATATCCGAAGACGATCGAAGCGACGTGCGACACGGAAATCAGCCCGATGTGCTGCCCGCTCGACGTCGAATGCCGTTACGAATTCGAATGGAACGGCAAAACGCTCCCGCTCACTTGGTACGACGGCAAGCGTCGTCCGAAGGTCATCGCCGAAAAGAAACTGGCGAACCTCGGGATGGGCGTTATCTTCGTCGGCGACGAAGGGATTTTGGAAGCGGACTACGGCACGATTCGCCTTTATCCGACCGACAAATACGAAAAATACGAACGTCCGGCGCCGTCGATTCCGAAATCGGCGGGCCATCACCGCGAATGGGTCAACGCGATCATCGACGGCGGCAAATCGACGCCGCTCTGCAACTTCGAGTACGCCGGTCGTCTTTCGGAAGCGGTGCAACTCGGCGCCGTTTCGCTCCGCGCGGGCAAGGTCAAGCTGGAATGGGACGCGAAGGCGATGAAGATCGTCAACAACGCCGACGCGAACAAGTTCCTGCAAACGGAATACCGCGAAGGTTGGGAAGTCTGATCTCGCCCTAACGTTTTTCGTTAAATAACTTGCGCAAACGCCGCGCCCCGATTTTTCCCGTCGGTCGACGCGGCGTTTCGCGTTTTTCCGCCCCTTTCGCTTCCCTTTCCCGTTTCTTTTTCGCGACGTTTCCCCGTTCGCCGCCGTCGGTAAAATTTTCCGACGCGTCGCGTCGGCCTTTCCTTTTTTATCGTCGGCGTCGATCGCGCCCATTCTTGCCAAGGTCCGTTCAAAATCTCTTCGGGAAAATCGCCGGCGCCGCCTTGCAAACCGTCGGAGGCGCCGCGCACGTCGGTCTTTGCTTGAACTAAACGTTTCCCTTGAAGAATTAAGACTCGTCGTTCGTCGCCGCGTTAATATCCGCGACGCACCCGTCGACGCTCCGCCCTCGACGCTCGAAGAAAAACGCGCCGACAAGAGAAAATAAGCAAAATAGGCAAACGCCAAGCCGAGTTCGTTAAGCGCGCCGCGTTGAAAACGGCAAGAAAAAACGACGCGAACGTCGGACGTTGAAGCGTCTTACGTTCGCGTCGTCGTTTTGACGAACGTTAAGCGGCGATTATTCGGCGGCTTTCTTCGCGGCGGCGGCTTCGCGACGAGCGCGCGCGGCCTTCTTCCCGCGTTTCATAACCTTCGCGCCGGTTTGTTGCGTCGTGTCGCGTTCCACGCGGCGCGCGGCCAAACGGGTGCGTTTCCCAACGCGGTCGCGGAGGAAGTAGAGTTTCGCGCGACGAACGACCGAAGAACGAACGACTTCGATTTTCGCGATACGCGGGCTGTGAACCGGGAACTTGCGTTCGACGCCTTCGCCGGCGACGATGCGACGAACGGTGAACATTTCGGACGCCCCGCCGCCGTTGCGCGCGATGACGACGCCGTTGAAGATTTGAATGCGTTCTTTGTCGCCTTCGAGAATCTTGCAGTGAACGTTGACGACGTCGCCGATTTCAAATTTGGAAACGCTCTCTTTTTTAGCGCGAGCTTCAACTAAACGAATGAGATCTTGACTCACGGATATATTCCTTCAATTTCTTGATTTTTTTCTCGGAAAGGCGGCGTTAAAAACTTCCGGCAAACCGCGCCGGACTAGAAAGAAAATTGGAAACGTATTCCCCGACGTCTCGTCGGAACGCTCGTCGCGATTCGCTCGAATCGCCGATTCCAATTAACTCGCCCCTTTTATTGTTTTCGAAAATCAAACGTCGACGTTCGTTTCGGTCGCGTCGACGGCTTCCGGCGTTTCGCTCGGCTTCGCTTCGGCGACGTTTTCCGATTCCGCGACCGCTTCCGGTTCTTCCGTTTTCTTCGGTCGCTTCTTTTTTTTCTTCTTTTTCTCGTCTTCGTCGATCTTCGTTTCCTCGCCGTCCAACAAATCGGGACGCCGAGCCAGCGTTTTTTCTCTGCGGTTGCTCGATCGCCAACGCTCGATCGCGCCGTGGTCGCCGCTCAGGAGGATTTCCGGAACGGTCAAACCGCGATATTCGCGCGGTCGCGTGTATTGGTCTTCTTCGAGGAGCCGGTTTCCCGAGGAGAACGAATCGACCACCGCCGAATTTTCGTCTCCCAACACGCCCGGAATCAAACGCATAACGGAATCGATAACGACCGCCGCCGCAACTTCCCCGCCGTTCAAAACGTAGTCCCCGATGGATATTTCGTCAGGCTGCAGGATTTCTACGACGCGCTGATCGAACCCTTCGTAACGTCCGCACAACAGAAGAATCCGCTCTTCTTGAGCCAACTCTTCGACGACGCGCTGCGTCAACGGACGGCCTTGCGGCGTCAACATCACCAAACGACCGGGTCGCTCGGCGTACGTTTGCACCTCTTCGACGCAAGGGACGATTCTGTCGACTTTCAACACCATGCCGGGCCCGCCTCCGAAAGGCCGGTCGTCCATCGTGTTGTGTTTGTCGTTCGCCCAGTCCCGCATATTGTGGAGGCAAACTTCGAGCGCGCCGCGTTCGATCGCGTCTTTCAACAGACTTTCCGAAAGATAACCTTCAAAAATTCCGGGAAACAACGTCAAAACGTCGAATCGCATTCGCTTTATACCCCCGGGCCGCGAAAAATCGGTCGCCGTCGTTCGGAGCCGTTATTTCGTTTCGAAAATCTCGACTCGTTTCGAATTCGGCCGACTCGCGCCCATTTTAACAGGCGGTCGACGACAAATTATCGGAGTTTTCGACGCGCTCGCGTCTTCGCTCCGCAAAAAATTTACTCAATTTCGCTCGTTCGAGCGTCGAACCGAAATTATTCGGCGTCGACGGTCGGGCGACGACGGCTTTGGGCCAAACGTTCTTGCGCGGCTTTTTGCGCTTCGAGGCATTTGCCGTTCGGGCCGTACTTTTTGATCAAAACGGCGCATTTGTCGGTCGGTTGAGCGCCGACGCCGAGCCAATAAGCGACGCGTTCGTTCTTGAGAACGACGCGAGCGTCGGTTTCCGGAACCATCGGGTCATAGTAACCGAGTTCTTCCAAAACGCGACCGTCGCGCGGGCAACGAGCGTCGACGGCGACAACGCGGAAAAACGGGCGGTGCTTGCGACCGAACTTCTTCATACGAATTTTAACAGCCACTTAAAACTCCTTCGTCAAAAGGTATTTCGTTATTTTTTTCGAATCGTCCGAAATTTTCGGCGATTCGGTTCGTTTACCGTCGACCTTTTCGGCGCGACCGCCCGAGTTTCGGGGGGACTCGTCCGCCAAGCGCGAACGTCGCGGCGCCAACCTCCAACGTCGACTCGATTTAAGAGGGCGTTTCCAACCAACTTAAATATTCTCTAAATCACCCGGTTTCTCTTAATTAACGTCGAAACTCGGGAAACGCGGCGTTTTCGCTTTGCGCCGCGGCGACCGGAACGTTTAACCGGTCGTTTGTCTTTTCTCTTTTTTCGTTTTTACCGACTTTTCGGCAAAATTTACCGACGTCGCTTTTTCGCGTCGTTTCTTACTTGCGCTTCTTCTTGCGACGCTCTTTTTCAAGGCGTTTGCGTTGCTCGGCGCGTTCTTTCGGGGTGAGGCGTTTGCCGGTCGAGCCCTTTTTCATCGGGCCGAACATTCCGAACGGATTGACCGACGCTTGTTGCGTCATTTGCTGCATCGCGCGCATTCGGTCGCCCATTCCCATCGACGAGAAGCTCTTGACCATCGTCGCCATTCGCTCGTGCATCTTCAACAATTCGTTGACTTGCGACGTTTCGACCCCGGCGCCGGCGGCGATGCGCTTTTTGCGGCGCAGGTCGATAATGTCCGGGCGGCGGCGTTCTTCCGGCGTCATCGAGTCGATGATCCCGCCGATCTTGCGCATTTCTTTGTCCGGGTCGACGTTCAGTTCGCCGAGCATTCCGCTGAGGCGGCTCATCCCCGGAATGAAGCTCATAATCTTGCTCATCGAACCGAGACGGCTCGCTTGCGACATTTGCTTGCGGAAGTCGTCGAGCGTAAAGACGCCCTTTTCCATTTGCTCTTGTTGGCGGCGGAGTTCTTCTTCGTCGAACTTCGCTTGCGCCGTTTCGATGAGCGTCATCACGTCGCCCATCCCGAGCATTCGGCTCGCCATCCGTTCCGGATGGAAGTCTTCGAGCGCGTCGAGCGTTTCGCCGACCCCGATGAATTTGATCGGAACGCCGGTAACCGACTTGACGGAAAGCGCCGCGCCGCCGCGAGCGTCGCCGTCGAGCTTCGTCAAAATAACGCCGTCGAGTTCGAGCGCGTCGTTAAACGCCTTGGCGCTGTTGACCGCGTCTTGCCCGGTCATCGCGTCGACGACGAAGTAAACTTGGTCGGGCTGGACTTTGCGCTCGATTTGGTTCAGTTGCGCCATCAACTCTTCGTCGACGTGCAAACGCCCGGCGGTGTCGAGGATAACGACGTCGACGCCCTTGTCCTTCGCCTCTTTCAGCGCGCGACGGCAAACGTCGACCGGGTCTTTCGATTCGCGGTCGACGAAGACCGGAACGCCGAGCTGACCGCCCAAGACTTCAAGCTGGTCGATCGCGGCGGGGCGCTGCAAGTCGGCGGCGACGAACATCGGTTTGCGACCGGCGGCCAAGAGACGTTTCCCCAATTTGCCGCAACTCGTCGTTTTACCCGACCCTTGCAACCCGCAAAGCATAATCGTCGCGAACGGCTTCTTTTCCGGAAGCGAATGGTCGACCGGGCCCATCAGCGCGATCAACTCGTCGTTGACGATCTTCAAAATTTGTTGCGTCGGGTTCAACGCGCGGGAAACTTCGAGCCCGAGAACCTTTTCTTGAACGGAATCGACGAACTTGCGCGTCGTTTCGACGTTCGCGTCCGCTTCGAGCAACGCTTGGCGGACGAGGTTCATCCCCTCGCGAATATTCGATTCGGTAAGGCGACCTTGCCCCGTCATCGCGCGGAACGCGGCGCTTAATCGGTCGGTTAAGGACTCAAACATAGGACGACTCGACTCGTTTCGAAAGGGACGCGTCGGCTTGAAGCCGCGTCCGTTGACTTCGCTCTGCGCTCAAAAACGACGCGCTATTAATATATATTGACAAAATCGACGTTTTTTCGGAACGCGTCCGCTCCGACGCCGCCGACTTAGGCGAAAAGGCGGGCTTTACGCAAGCCGACTTCTAATCTTACCGATTTTACTCCCAAACGCAATAAGCGCAAGGAGGGGGCGTCAATTTTTCTCCTTTTTCTTCATTATTCGCGTCTTTATTCCCTTTTTTAACGTTTTTACCGACGCAAACGCTCGACGCGCTTTATCGCCGCGGTCAAAACCGTTTACAAGCCGCGCCCCACTTTGCCTATTTTAACCAAACAACGTTTTTTAACGACCGTCAAAAGGACTCCGCCGCGTAAAACAGCACGTTCGTCGCCAAACGAAACGCGCTTTTTTGCGTTAAGCCGTCGCAGTTCGACGCGGCGACGTTTTCCAACGCGCAGGCGACGTCGTCCGGCGAGTAAAGCAAAACCCAACGTCCGTCGATCGCGACGCCCTTCAAGCGCGGCGGGCCCTCGACGACGGTCGCCGCCGTTTTCCGTCCGTTTTCCTCTTTTCGCGTCCGATATTGCAGTTTTTCAATCTTAAAACCGCCGTATCGTCCGGTAAAAATCGGGTCGTCCGCCGGAACGTCGACAAGTTCCGCGTCCGGCAAGATCGCCGCGATCTCCTTCAAAAACGCCTCTTCAAATTTTTTCGACGCGCAAACGGCGTTCGCGAACAAAAATCCGCCGCGCTCGAAATAAAGTCGCAATCGCTCTCTTTCCTCTTTTTCGAACGAAAAATCGTTGCGACCGTGCATAAAGAGCGTCGGGTAATCGAAAATATCGTCGCGTTTGGCCGACGCTCGCGGAACGTAAAGTTGCGCCGGAACCCCCAAATTACCGCGAACCGCCTTCATCAAGTTCGGAATCGCCCGCGGCGCGCAGCTGGAACCGGCCCCGCATTCAAGAATCGCCGCGAAGAGGCTGTTGCGGACGTCCTTCGTCTTCTCCAACTCGGCGGCGACGTCGGCGGGAATCTCCTCCTTAAATTTCATCTCGCGATTCGTCGCATACGCGCAAACGTTCACGCCGACCGCGAACGCCGCTTCGATCTCCGCCGCCGCGTTCGCCGAAATCGCCGACGTTCCGCCGTCGCCGTTTGGCCCGTTTCCGCCGCTCCGTTCGAACGGTTTCGCCGCTTCCCAAAGGCAAGACAACGACGGACGGTCGTCGAAAACGCTCGGCGCTTCCCCGTTCGGCCCCGGCGTCGGGCGATAAGCGGGAACGAAAACGACGCTCGTTCGGCACCCGAAATCGAGTCCCCAAATCGGCCGCGCTCGCTCCGGAACGACGATTTTTTCCGCCGTCCAAATCGGATGATCCGGCTCCAAAAGACGCAATTCGCCGCCGTCTTTCGCCGCGATTTCCGCGATCAACTCCCGAAAACCGCGCTCGAAACTCACGTCGCCGTCGATCGCCTCCGCGAAAATAAAACCGCCCTGTTCCAAATAACCGCGCAACATTTCGACGAAGCGTCGTTTTTCCTCCGCGTCTTCCGGCAAGGGCGTTTCCGTTCCGCTCATCGACAAAATCGGCGTCTGCAACAAATCGTCGAGCGTCGCCCGTCGAGCGTCGATCGTTTGCCAAATAAGATTCGTCTTCCATTCCCGTTCGACGCGGCGCGTCAGCCGGGCCAAGTCGTTCGGATGAACGTTCCAGTCTTCCCCGTCCCCGTATTTTAACTTCGAAACGAGAACCGGCCAACGCCCTTTCGACAAGAAAAGGAGCGCGAACGCCGTCGAAACGCAGTTGTTCCCGGCCAAGTCTTTTTGAGCGTTCCAAAATTGCGAAAGCGCGCCCTTGCGCCGAAGGAGCGCGTCGGCGCCTTCGCGATACCAGTCGCTGCGCCCGACAAAACGGTTCGCGGTCAGCCGCCCGATTCGCTCGAGCCCGTACAAATAATAAAAAAAGTACGTGTCCGCTCCGGCGGCGCGCCCGGGATTCGTCTTCGCGCTAAAATGCTTCCCCATCCAGTTGAGCCCGGACGAAATTCGAACGGCGATCTCGTCTTCAAAATCTTGACAACAGAGGAAATCGTCCCCCTCGACGCGCGCTCGGGCCGCCTCGCGAACGCCGGACGTCATCGCCAACGCCGCGATTCCGGCGCACGTCATACTCCCGGTTCCGTATCCGCTCGGGAACCCCTCCGGATTGAGCGTCGAAGCGCGGTACCCCCAAGAGCCGTCGTCGTTTTGCATTCGGAGCCAATAATTTTCGGCGCGTTTCCAAACCGCTTCGTCGATCGCGACGCCAATTTGCTCCGCTTCGTAAAGCGCGAGAACGGCGAACTGCGAGTTCGAGTTGTCGGCCCGTTCCGACGCTTGGTCGATTCCGACGTAAGACCAGCCGCCGTCGTATTCGTTCGACGTTTTCAGCTGCCGTTCGACGAGCCAAGCGACGTTCGCCTCGATTCGCGCCCGGTCGGTTTCGGGGTCGGCGAGACAAAAAACCATCGTCTGCAACGAAATCGGATACGTTTGATTTTGCTCTTTCGGCGAAAAACCGCGCAAAAATTCGAGCGCTTTCGCGACGGTCGGGTCGTCTTTGTCGAGCCCGGCGCTAAGGAGCGCGAGCGCGCAAAGGGCGGTCGTTCCCGGTTTGTATCCCGGATATTCGTCCCACTCGCCGGTCGGTCGCTGCTTTTGACGCAAAAAAGCGATCGCGCCGTCGACGCCGGAACGCACCGCTTCCGCGTTGAGCCCGCCGTCGCTTTCGCCGTTCTCGACCGCCGCGTCTTCCCCGTCCGCGCCGTTTGCCGAGTCGACCGACTTCGCCGCCTTGGCGACCGTTCGCTCTTGCGCGGTCGCCGTATCTTGCGCCGACGCCGACGATCGACTCGCCGCCGCGCCCCAAAACGCGCCGACAATCAACGCCAACGCCGCGATTCCTTGACGCCAAGCGCCCGCGCGCGCCGCCGTTCGATTCGACAAACTCGACGCGTTTTCCGCAATTTCGCGCATTTTTCCTCCCGACGCGGTCGCTCCGCTCGCCTTTCTCGCTTTTAGGCCAAAAAAATAAGAAACGCCGTCCGTTCGAACGCGCGTTTCTTACGCCGATAATCTTCGCTCTCAACCGAGCGTTCGCCGTTCAAACGCCGAATTCCGCTCGTTCCGCCCGCGTTCGTCGCATTTTATCCCAAAACGCGACGAGGCGGTCGCTTTTTCGCTCGACTTTTTGATGTTAACGTTTTTCGCGACTTCGCGCAACGCCGTTTACGCGTCGCCCGGAGCGCCGAAGACGTTTGCAAAATCTCGCTAATTCGCTTATTCCCTCTATCTTACGTCGTTTCTTAACCCAAACGTTTCGCAAGCGTCGCTCTCCGCGTCGGAGCCGCGATACGCTTCCGCTTCGCTCGAAAGATAGAGCGTTTCGACCGCGCTTTCTCCGGACGGTTCGCTCGATTTTTTTCTCGCGTCGCCAAATCGCCGAGGTTTCGAGCGTTTTTTCGCCGCGACGCCTTTTTTCGTTTCGCGCGGCTTCTTTTCCGCTTCGGTTTCGCCCTCGCCCGACGCCGCTTTTTTCGTCAAAACTTCGCTCCGATAAACGGCGACGTCGGCGGGCGCTTCGATCCCTAGGCGCGCTTTATCGCCCCGAACGTCGACGACGACGATCGTTATGTTGCCGTTAACGACGACGCTTTCGCCCTTTTTTCTCGAAAGCACCAACATTTTGAACATCCTTCCTCGAAACCGTTCCGACGCCGAGACGCGTCCCGACGCAAACGCCGAACGCCTCTCGTTCGCCCGATCGATTTCGGCGAGTCTCTCCCTATTTTTCGCGTCGACGCGTCCTTCGCCGTCGCGTTAAATCGTTCGCGAAGGAAACCGTCGAACGCTTGACGTCGCCGCGCCGAAAACTTTCAAAAATCGGATTTTTAGAAAATTTCGCAATAGCGCCCAATACGCCGACTATAATTTTATCGTTTTGACGGTCGCCTACCAGCAAATATATTCGCAAAAACGAGAAAAAACGAGAAAAAAGCAAAAAATACTAAAAATTTTGACGGTCGTGTCGATTTTAACGCAACAACCGACCGCGCCGCGTCGATTATTACCAACGACGGAACGTTTGCAAAGCGCCGATTTTTCCGGTCGCGCCGGTTTTCTCGACCGACGTTCGCGTTTTTCGCCGTTCCCAACGTTCGACTTTTCCCCGTTAATCGTCCTTTGCTTCAACGCCCTTTTTTCGCCGCCAATGTCCGCGCCCGTCCGTTTTTTGCCCCTCGTCGACACGCACGCCCACCTGAATTTAGACGCTTTCGCCGCCGATCTCGACGACGTCGTCGCTCGGTCGCGCTCGGGTCGTTTTCCGGAAATCCGCGGACGTCGGGTCGAAGACGCGCTCTTCCGACCGTTCGTCGCGGCGGCGGTTTGCCCGGCGGTCGACCTCGAATCGTCGTTGCGCTCGCTTGAACTGTCGCGCCGATTCGACGCTCTTTACGCCGCGGTCGGAATCCATCCGAATCACGCCGCGTTGGCGGAACCGGGCGACTGGGAGGCGATCGAACGCCTCGCGCTCGCCGCCGTCGACGGCGACGTTAAAGCCGACGCAACCGGCGCTGTCAACGCAACCGACGCAAACTCCGGCGTTTCGTCGCCCCTCGACGGGGCCAAGCTCGTCGCGGTCGGCGAAACCGGGCTCGACCGTTATTGGGACGACGCGCCGTTCGACGTCCAGCTCGCACTTTTCCTTAAACACCTCGAACTCGGCCGCCGAACCGGGCTCCCGGTCTTGATTCACAGCCGCGACGCGAACGACGATTTGGACGCCGTTTTGCGCGACTTTTACGCCGACGCCGCGCCCGCCGACGCTTCCGTTTTCCCCAATTCGCCCGACTCGCCCAATTTAACGCCGAAAAGCCCGTCTCCCGGCGTCGTTCACTCGTTCAGCGGAACGCCGGAACAGGCGCTCGCTTGGACGGAACTCGGTTTTTACCTTGGCTTCGGCGGGTTCGTTACTTACCCGAACCGCAAATTCGCCGAAATCGCGGAGGCCGCCCGAGTCGCGCCGCTCGACCGAATTTTGCTCGAAACGGACGCGCCTTTTTTAACGCCGCATCCGCTTCGCGGCAAGCTCGAACGGAACGAGCCGCTGACGACCGCGTTCGTCGCCAAACGAATCGCCGAGTTGCGCGGGCTCTCGGTCGCCGACGTCGTTCGCCAAACGACCGAAAACGCCGCGCGGCTCTTTCGCTTCCCGACGCTCCCGACGGAGCCGACGCCTTAACCAACCGTCCGTTTCGCCCCAACCGCCTATTTTCCCATTCAACGCTTTTTTGCGCCCCGTCGACGTTTCCTTTTCCCTTTGCGCCCGTCCGAACCCCGTTCGACGCGCCCGACGACCATTCAGGAGACTATTAACAATGACGCGTCTCGCTTCCCGTTCGACTCGACGTTCCTTCCGCCGCGCCGCCCTCGTTCTCGTCGCGACGGCGATTTTCGGAACCGCCGCCCTTGGCGCGCCCGGCGACGCCGCCGCTCAAAACGCCGACTTGAAACGCGGCTCCTTCGCCGAACGCGTCGGTTCCGCGCTCCGCAACCAAGCGAACGCCGACCGCTCGAAAGCGCCCGCCGCGAACCGCCCCGTCGCGCCGCGTCCAAACGGCCCGCAAACGCGCAAAGGCGCCGTTCCGGCGCCGCGTCCGCTTCCGTCGCAACGTCTCGGCGCGCTCGCGCCCGCGAAACCCGCCGCGTCGGCGCCGACGTCTTGCCTCCTGCAATCGTCGCGCAAGGTCGGCTCGGCGGACGTCGTCGAAATTTCGCTCGAAGCGTCCGGCGACGTCGTCCAAACGACCTTCGACGGTCAAACCGAACGCGCGCCGATGGAGGTCGTCGCCGGTTTCAAATACGAAGAGCGATACGAGCGTTATTCGCCGGTCGGGCCGGTTCGTTCGATTCGCCAATACGAGCAAGCCGGGATGAAGCGCAAGTTCGGCGCGAGCGTCGCCCGTCCGCTCCTCGACGCGTCGCGCAAGTTTATCGTCTCCGATTTCGACGGCGCCAAAACGACGATCTACTCCCCCGTCGGCGCGATGAAAAGCGAACAGTATTCGCTCCTTAGCGAACTGCCGTTCAACACCGTCCTCCTCGACCGTCTCCTCCCGAACAAAACGGTCAAACTCGGCGAAGATTGGCGCGTCCCGAACGACGTTCTCGCGGCGCTCCTCGGCGTCGAGGCGATCGAAAACAACACGTTGCGGCTGACGTTGACGTCGATCGTCGACGATTTCGCCGAAGTCGAGCTTTACCTGCAAGGCGACCCGGACGCCCAAGGCAACCCGACGCCCAGCACGTTGGTTTGCGCGTCGGAAGGCGCCAGCGTCGCGATCGACCTCGAAGGCCGGTTCCAGTTCGACCTGAAAGCGCGCCGTTTGACTTGGTTCGGCGTCCGCGTCGACGAACGCCGGTCGGAGAGCGTCGCGGCGCCGGGTCTCGAATGGTCGGCGACCTTGCAAATCAACGTCGCGCCGCTCGACGCGCCGCAGAAGCTGACCGACGAAGTCGTCGCCGACCTCCGCGGCCCGGTCGAACCGGAGTTGTTGCGCCTTTATTACAACGCTCAAAAGGGTTTTTGGCGTTTCCAACACTCCCGCGACTGGAAGATGACGCAAGACGGCGAAACGTCGGCGTCCCTTTGTTACGTCGTCGGCGGCGAAGCGATCGCGCAGTGCAACATTGCCGCGAACGGCAAAATCGACCTCGAATCGAAACCGTCGATCGACGCTTATAAAGCGGAAATCAAGAAGGGGCTCGGCGACCGTTTCGGAGCGTTCGTTCAAGACGAAGTTTACGCGGGCCCGTCCGGCGACTCGATTTATTACGTCGTCGCCGACGGCGAGTACGAAGGCGTTCCGTTCCGTTGGGTTTACTACCTCGTTACCGACGAAGACGGGAACCAAGCGACGCTGATGTTCGAAATCCGCGCCGATATGCTCGACAATTACGACGATTCCGGTCGCGAAATCGTCGAAACGTTCCGCATCGTCCCGCGCGTCGACCCCGCCGCTAAAGCCGCCGCCGAGAAAGCCGCTCGCGAAGCCGCGCAAAAAGCGAAAGAAAACGCCGACGCTCCGAAAGCGCCGGAAGGTCGCGGTATCGACGCGGAAAAAGCCGACGACGCCGAACTCGAACGCGCGCCGTCGCCGGAAAAATAATCGTTCGCCGACGGTTCCAAGTCAAGAAAGGGAAAACGAATGTCCGCCGCGTCCGCTAAAAAAACGCCCGCCGACGCCGTCAAGCCGGTCAAAAAGCGCGTTTGCAAGAAAACATCGACGGAAAAAAAAGCCGAAACGCCCGAGACCGTCGACGCCGTCAAGCCGGTCAAAAAGCGCGTTTGCAAGAAAGCCGAAAAAGCCGAAAAGAACGCGAACGTCGACAAAGCCGCCAAGCCGGTCAAAAAGCGCGTTTGCAAGAAAGCCGAAAAGACCGAAACGAACGCGAACGCCGCCGACGCGACGCCCGTCAAAAAGCGCGTTTGCAAGAAAGCCGAAAAGACCGAAACGAACGCGAACGCCGCCGACGCGACGCCCGCCAAAAAGCGCGTTTGCAAGAAAGCCGAAAAAGCCGAAACGAACGCGAACGCCGCCGACGCGACGCCCGTCAAAAAGCGCGCTTGCAAGAAAACGACGACGGACAAGAAAACCGCCGCGGCGACGCCGAAAAGCGCTTCGCCGTCGACGCTTTCTCCGACGGAGCGCCGCCGACTCGCCGACCGCGTCTTCGCGACGCTGACCGAACGCTATCCGAACCCGAGTTGCGCGCTCGACCACCGGTCGCCGTTCCAGCTTCTTGTCGCGACGATACTTTCGGCGCAATGCACCGACAAGCGCGTCAACGCCGTTACCCCCGCCCTCTTCGAGCGGTTCCCGACGGCGGAAGCGTTCGCCGACGCGCCGGTCGAAGCGATCGAAGAGCTAATCAAAAGTTGCGGTTTTTACCGAGCGAAAGCGGCGAACATTTCGCAAGCAAGCCGCGCTATCGTCGAGCGTTTCAACGGCGAAGTTCCGGCGACGCTCGAAGAACTCGTCCGACTCCCCGGCGTCGGACGCAAAACGGCGAACGTCGTTCTCGGGAACGCGTTCGGAATCGCGTCCGGCTTCGTCGTCGACACGCACGTTCTGCGGTTGAGTCGCAAAATCGGCCTCTCGGACGAAGAAACGCCGGAAAAAGTCGAACGCGACCTCAACGAACTCGTTCCGCTAAACGATTGGGTCGACGGGAGCCACCGCCTCATTTACTTGGGGCGCGAGTATTGTATCGCCCGCCGTCCGCAGTGCGACGCTTGTCCGCTCGGCGCGTTTTGCTTGAAACGGCCTTAACCGCCGACGCCGCCCGCTCCGCCGATTTCGCCAAACTTCGCCGATTCGGCTAAATTAGCGAAAACGGCCAATTCCGCCAACCTAGCTTTTTTAACCAGCTTAGCGAACCGCGCCCAACTCGCCGTTTTGCGCGGTTCGCTTTAATTTCCTCGTTTCTCCTTAACCGCCTATTTTGCGCCGTTCGCCGACTCCCCCGCGATATTTCACGGGCCGGCGACCGACGCCGCGTTTTGATTTTTAGAAAACAATGCCAATTTTCATTACCGTTCTCCTTCTCATTTGCTCGAACGCGTTTATGACGTTCGCTTGGTACGGACACCTTTCGACGCTCAAAGGCAAATGTTGGCTCGTCGCCGCGTTGGTCAGTTGGGGAATCGCGTTTTTCGAGTATATGCTGCAAGTCCCGGCGAACCGAATCGGTTCGACCGCGATGACGCTCCCGCAGTTGAAAATTTTGCAGGAAGCGATTTCGCTGTCGGTTTTCGTCCCGTTCGCGATCCTTTTCGCCAAGCAGGAAGTCGGCTTAAACTACCTTTGGGCCGGGCTTTGCATCGCCGGCGCCGTTTTCTTCATCTTCCGCGGTTGAGCGGCGTTCAACGGTTTCAACGGAGTTAAGCGGCGTTCGATAATTAGAACGCTCGAACCGACGTTAAACGAGAGCTTCGGCGCGGCGTCCGTTCTTTTCCGACCGTCGCCGCGCCGTTTTCGCCGATTTTCAAACGATCCCGCGCAACTTGAACTGCTTGATTTTGTTGTAAATCGTTTTCTCGCTGACGCCGAGTTTGCGCGCCGACTGCGCCCGGTTCCCGCCGCAAGCGTTAATCGTTTCGATAATCGCGCGGCGTTCGATTTCCGCCATCGTTAGCCCGGCCAACCCCATCGCGCCGTCCGGCGAACGCGAATCTTTAATCATCGTGTCGAACGAAATGTCGTTTTCCGACACGACGACGTCCGGCGCGGTCTCCATCGCCTTTTGCAACACCGACTCGAGCTCGCGCACGTTGTACGGCCAAGAGTATTGGCGCAATTTGTTCAGCGCCGACGTCGACAAAATCGACAGATTCCGGTCGTTCGCCCGAGCGACGCGGCTCATAATTTCGCGGGAAAGCGCCGGAATATCCTCCACTCGGTCGCGAAGCGGCGGCACGTTCAGCGTCAGCGCGTTCAGCCGGAAATAAAGTTCGTCGCGGAACCGGCCTTGAACGCAAGCGATCGCCAAATCGCAACTGGTCGAGGCGACGACGCGGGCGTCGATTCGGCGCGTTTCGGTCGAGCCGACCCGGCGCGTCGTTTTGTCTTGAATGAATTGGAAAATCCGCTTTTGGAGCGACGGCGACAAATCTTCGACGTGATCGAGGAAAATCGTTCCGCCGCGCGCCAGCTCCAACCGACCGGGCCGGTCGCAGGCGACGCCGGGAATCGCGCCTTTGGCGACGCCGAACAAATCGGCTTCGAGCGTCTCCGGCGGAAGCGCGTTGCACGAAACGACGACGAACGGAAAACGCGCCCGCGGCCCGGCTTGGTGAATCTGTTGAGCGACGACGCTCTTCCCGACGCCGCGTTCGCCGGAAATCAGAATCGTCGCGTCGAGCCGTCCGAACGCTTCGATCTGTTTGCGCAACGTTTGAATCGGCGTCGAGACGCCCGCCATCGTCGCGGGAAGCGCCGGCGTTCCGACCGTTTGGCGCAAGGAGCGGTTTTCGCGCGCCATCCGGTTCAACTTCAAGACTTGCCGCGTCGCCTGCAGAAGCGCTTGGCGTTCGCAAGGTTTCACAATGTACGAGTGAACGAACTTGCTCAACCGTTTGCGGCGCTCCGCGTCGCCGGTCGGCTCGTCCATAAAGATGATCGGCGCGTCCGGGTATTTGTCGACCAATTGACGGCAAAGCGTTTCCGGCGACGCGTCCAACGTCGCGGAGTCGATCAGGAACCCGGCGGCGTCCCCGAGCGCGAGTCCGGAAAGCGTTTCGGGCGAAGCCGCTTCGACGACGCCGACGTTTTCGACTTCGAGACAGCGACGCATCGCCGCCCGCGAACCGGCGTCCCCGCAAAGCACGACGATCGAGTCGGCCGCGACCGACGCGACCGAACGTTCGCCGGTCGAGCGACGCTCTTCGACGGCGGCGGCGAAAAACGCGCCGTCGTCGTTCCGAGTCTCGACGGTCGAAGCGCCGAAATCGGACGCGGCCAAACGGTCGACGGATTGATTTTGTTGTTCCAACGAATAATAAGACGCGCTGCTCATTTGAGTTCCTTTTCTTTTTTTTCGCTCGTTTAACGCTTTCGCGAATCTTCGAGCGTCGCTTGAATATATAACGAAAACAAAATCGACGATAAACGATTTTCCTTTTCCAACGAAGCCGTTTCGGTCGACGGCGAAATCGACGCGATTCGCGTTCTCCTTTCGGCTTCCGGGCCGCCAAGCCGTCGGGAAGGAAGGTCGCGAACCTTTTCGCGTCCGGCGTTCCTTCGCGCGCTCCTTTGCGGCGACGTCGACATTTTACAACGAAATTCCGATTCCTTACAGACTATAAACGCCTTAATCGCAGGATTTTAAAACAAATTCGTCTAGAAATTTTACACGCGAAAAAACGCCGCTAAAAGTTACCGAAAAATCGGAAATAAATACCGAGACGAGCCGCCGCGTTTCCCGCAAAGCGCCTAGATTCGCTTTTCGCGTCGCGACCGGCGCGGCGCAAAAAATCGCGTCGACCGTAAAAACCGGCGTCGTCCGACGCAGATTTTGCGTTCCCCGTCCTTGCGTCGACGACGCGACGCGCAAAAACGGCGCCGCCGTCGACGCGAAAACGCCCGAACAAGAAGAAAAGGGGAAAAAGAAAAAGGAGAAGAAAAAAACGGGAACGCGCCCCCGAAAACGGCCGCTCGAAAAAGAACCGCGCTTTAAAATACGCAAAAGAACGCGCGGAAAGCGGAAAAGAAAGCGATAAAAAAGAGAAAATCGACGTAAAAAAACGACGCGCCGTCAAGACGCGCCGTTTTTAACGGTTTTAACGCCGCCAACGTCGGAGCCAACGACGTTTCAACCGTTAAACTTCAACCTTTTCAACGACGCAAACGTCTTTCGCCGGGCGGTTCAGTCGTTGAGCAATTTCAAAAACGCGCCGTGCAGCTCGGCGTTGGCGGTCGCGAGGAGCGGTTTAATCGCCAAATCGAACGGTCGCCCGTCGACGTTCGTCGCGACGCCGCCCGCTTCCAAAACGAGCAGAACGCCGGCGGCGACGTCCCAAGGGTGCGCGCATTGGCAAATTTTCGCGTCGAAGCGTCCGGCGGCGACGTAAGCCAAATTCAACGCGGTCGACCCGGTGCGCCGCATCGCTTGGCAGACCGGAACGCAACGTTTGAACGCCAAATAATCGGGCGAATCCGGTTTCGTTTGCGTCGGAAAAGAAACCGCCGTCAGCGCTTGCGTCGGTCGCGCAAAGTCGCTTGTTCGGATTCGTTCGCCGTTGAGGAAGGCTCCGGCGCCCCGTTCGGCGGTAAAAAGCTCGCCGGAAATCGGATTGTACACGACGCCGCAAAGCAACTCGTTTCCCCGCGCCAACGCAATCGACGTTCCGAAAAAAGGAACGCGGTGAACGAAGTTCGTCGTTCCGTCGAGCGGGTCGACGATCCAAGTGAAGGGCAGATCGGTCGGAGCGCCGCTTCCGCATTCCTCTTCGCGCAGGACGTTTTGAAGGCGCGGCGCGGCGGGGCCGAGCGAACTTTGCGGCTCTTCGCCGATGAAAAAATGCTCCGGAAACGCCGTCGACACAATCTCCGCGATCTTCGCTTGCGCCGCGACGTCGGCTTCGGTTACTAAGTCGGCCGGATTTTTCTCGCGATACCCGACTTTTCCCACTTTTTCCCGCAAAATCGCGCCCGCTTCGCGCGCCGCTCGAATCGCGACCTCCAAATATTCGGACATTCGCGCCCTTCCTTTCTTTAACTATCTCTCCTATTCTTGCCAATCTAACAAATATTACGCTCGTTCCAACGCGCCGAACGTCGCCGCTCCCCCGTCCGACGTTCGCCCGTTTTTGCTTGCTTTGCCGAGTCCGAATCCGAATCCGCGCGACCGCCGCCGCGCGCCGCTCGGCGTCCGCCCGTTTCGCTTATTTCGCCTATTCCCGCTATTTCAACGCTCGCCCGTTTCGCCTATTTTCGCTATTTCAACGTTCGCCGCGAATCTTTTTCCATTCTTGAACCGCGAGTTCGTCGCAACGCTCGTTCTCGGGATGCCCGGAGTGTCCCTTAATCTTCTCAAACTGAACGGAATGCGACGCGGTCAGTTCGTCGAGTTTCTTCCAAAGGTCGAGATTTTTCACCTCCGCCCAACCGCTTTTTTCGCGCCGCCGCCAGCCGTTCCGCTTCCAGTTCGCAATCCAGCTCGACAGTCCGTTCAGAACGTAAGCGCTGTCGCTGACGATTCTTACCGCCGTCGGACGCTTCAACGCCGACAGTCCCTCGACGACCGCTTGCAACTCCATCCGATTGTTCGTCGTTTCGCGTTCGCCGCCGGAACGTTCGATTTCCTTCCCGGTCGGCAGGTGCCGCATCACGAACCCCCAACCGCCGGGCCCGGGGTTTCCGCTGCACGCGCCGTCGGTATACAAAATCACTTCCGGTTCGCCGTTCGTCGTTCCCATCGCGCTTCTCCGTTCTCGTTATTTTCGCCTATTTGCCGCGACCAACTCTTTTACCCGCTTAAAAACGCCGTTAAATCGACGACTCGCAAGACTTGCGCCGTTTCAAATCCCCGCGATCTCCGCAAGGATCGGCGACGCAAGGCTCCGCGCAAACGGAATCGCAAGCCGACGCGACGCAAGGTTCCGCGCAAACGGAATCGCAAGCCGACGCGACGCAAGGATCGCCGCAAACGGAATCGCAAGCCGACGCGACGTCGGTCGTTTCGCCGCCCGTCTCGATTTTCTCCGCGTTAACGAACGTCTCGCTCGACTCCGGCGCGGTCGACGGCGCTTTTCTTTCAAGCGTTCCGCTCCAAAATTCTTCAAACGCCGACCGTTCGCTCCAACGACTCCAAGCGTCTTCGAAAGAAAATCGACTCCAAAACGCCGCGTCGTTCCAACCGAAATCGGGCGCCGCCTCCCTCTCGGACGACGGATTCCCGGGCAAACCGCCAAACTCGGGCCCGGCTTGCTCGCCGCCCGGTTGACCGTTCGGGACGTTCCAATCCGGTTTCGGTTGACCGACGCCGCCCGGTTTTCCGTTCGGGACGTTCCAATCCGGTTTCGGTTGACCGACGTCGCCCGGTTTTCCGTTCGGGACGTTCCAATCCGGTTTCGGTTGGCCGCCCGGCGGCGGATTCCCGGGCAAACCGCCCCGACCGGGCCCCGGTTGACCGCCGTTCCTCGGATTCCCGTTCGGGACGTTCCAATCCGGTTTCGGTTGGCCGCCCGGCGGCGGATTCCCGGGCAAACCGCCCCGACCGGGCCCCGGTTGACCGCCGTTCCTCGGATTCCCGTTCGGGCCTCCTTCGTTCGAACGTCGTTCGTTCCCGGCGCCGCCGCGACCGCCGCCCAATCGACGAGGCGACGCGACTTCCGTTTGTTGACGAACGACTTCTTCCGTTTTCGCCAACGCAAACTCCGTCAAACGGTCGTATCCGCTCGTTTTCGCCGTTCGGAGTTCCGAAATCGTCGCGACCGCCGCGTTCAAGTCGCCGTCGAGCGCGGCGCACCAAGCGAGCCCGGCCAGCCCAAACGGTTCCGCGTCGCGACCGGCGCTCGGATTCGACGCGATTCGTTCGAAAATCGCCTTCGCTTCCGCGACGTTTTTCTCGTCGAGATACGCCAACGCCAGTTGCCGCTCCGCTCGACTCGACCAGTACGCGTCGTTCGGGAAATACTCGCCGACGCTTCGCCAAGCGTCGACCGTCCCGGTGTGCAGCGCGAAAACCCATTGCTCTTCGACCGAATCGAAACGCCGAATCGTCGACGGCGGCTCCGTCGTTTGCGCCGCGATCCATCGGTTCTTCGCCGCCGTCGCCGCCGCGCCGCAAAGGAACGCTCCGGCAAGCGCCGCGCCGGTCAACGCGACGCCGCGCCGCGTCCAACGCTTCGCCGACTCGGCGCGCAACGTTCGCAATTTCGCGCCGTTCGTTTGCCAAACTTGCGACAAATTCGTCGTTTCGAGCGCGCGTTCGAACGCGGCGCGCTCGTCCGCCGATTGAAAAAATCCGGTCGCCGCGACGTCGCTTTCCGGTTCGCTTTCGCCCGCTCGACCGTTTCCGCCGAACGCCGCCGATTCGAACGCCGTTTGAATCGACTCGCTCGCGCCCGCTTCGCTTCGTTCGAACTCCCGCCGCGCCGCTCGCAACGCGTCGAGCAAAACGTCCGGCGACTCCGGACGGTCGCTCGGCTTTTTCTCGATCATTCGCCGAATCAGCGCGACCAACGCCGGCGGCGCGTCGGGACGCGATTCCTCGATCGGGCGCGGTCGTTCGTTTAAGTGTTTCAAAATAACGGCCAACGGCGCGTCGCCGCTAAAAGGCGCCGTTCCGGTCAGCATTCGGTACGCGACGATTCCAAGCGAATAAATATCGGAACGCGAATCGATTTTTTCGCCGCGCGCCTGTTCCGGACTCATATAAAGAGGCGTTCCCATCGCGACGCCGGTTCGCGTCAACGTCGCGCTCGTCGCGCCGACGGCGCCGTCGAGCCGCGCCAAGCCGAAGTCGACGACCTTAATCGTTCCGTTCGCGTCGAGCAGAATATTTTCCGGTTTGACGTCGCGGTGAACGACGCCCGCGTCCGCCGCGCGTTTGAGCGCCGCCGCGATCTGTTCGAGCGCCGAAAACGTTTGCGGAATCGACGCTCTCGCGCCGCGCCGCAGGAATCGCTGCAAACTCATTCCGTCGACGTATTCTTGCGCGATGAAACGATACGTTTTTTCCGTCGAACCGCGCCGCCGCCCAAACCGCCGCTTTTTTTTCGTTTTCGCGCCGACGTTCGAACCGTCCGCCGCGTCTCCGCCAAGCGATTCGAGGTCGAAATCGCGCCGCGTTTTGCCGTCGAGCGTCGCGACGCCGACCTCGTAAACGCGAACAATGTTCGGATGTTCCAAACGCGCCGTCGCTCGCGCTTCCTGAACGAATCGCCGCAAATACGTCTCGTCGCGCGCCAGTTCGTCCTTCAAAATTTTCAGCGCGACCGGACGCCCCAGCGAAAGTTGCGTCGCTAAGAAGACGTCGGACGTCGCGCCGCCGCCGACTCGACGTTCGATTCGATAATCGCCGAGCGTTCGTCCGCAAAGTTCCTCGCGACGTTCGGAAGCCGCCGCGTCGGTCGTCGGTCGTTCGGTCATTTTCGGTTTTCCTCCGCTTTCGTTTGTTCGGTCGCTCGCGCTCGAACGTTTTCGTTCTTCCCCTTATTTATTATACCGCCGTCGACCGTCTTTTCAACGGGGACGCTCGCGCGACGCGCCCATTAATCTATTAACGCCGCGCCGCCGCGACGGTTCCGCCCGCCGGAGCGCGTTTCGTTCGTCGTTCTTTTTCCCGCCCCGCTCGCAAGAAACGCCTTTAGGCGCCGCCCGAGTTCGCCGAAACGCCCTTTCGTTTCCTCCGAAAAAGCGTTCCGACGTCGAGCGACGCTTACACCTTGCGCCGACGTTTTGCTTCCGCCGTCGCCGCGAAATCAGAACGTCATTTTGATTAAACCGTCCTTCGAAACGTAATGCTTGTCGACGCCGAGATCCTCCATCCAAGCGCGGACTTCGAGCGTCTTCCAAGGGCCGCTGTTTTTGCCGCGACCTCCGGCGTTGTTGTCCCAAAGCCAATCGGGCGTCGGCCAAAGGCAAACGGTCGGCGACGCGGCTTCGTAAAATTCCTTCGTTACCCCTTGCTGCCCGTGATGCGCCATTTGGACGAAGTCGCAGTCGATTTTTTCCTTCGGAACCGTTTTCAAAACGCGGTCGCCCCCCTCGGCGCCAAGGTCGCCGAGCATCAGCATCGACTTCCCGGCGACGTCGAGACGGAAAACGATCGTCGAATTGTTGATCGCGTTCATCGTCAGCGACGCGTCGAAGTCGTTGAGCGTTTCGATCGTCAGCGCGTCGCCGAATTTCAGGACGTCGCCCGGTTTCGTCGTAATCGTTTCGCCCTTGAAACGCTTATGCGCGGCGAAAAATCGCGCCGTTTCCCCTTTGCAATACGCTTCGTATTTGTCGAGCCAACTCTGTTCCGGAAAGTTGAAATAGAGCTTCTTAATATCGAGCGCGTCCGGGTTCGTCTCCATAATGCGGCAGAACGCGCCGAAGTGGTCGGAGTGAATATGCGACATAATCCAAGCGTCGACTTTTCCGCCGCAATGCTTTTTGAGAAGCGCGGTTAAGTAATCCGCGTCGCCGAACGTTCCGCCGTCGAAGACGACCGTTTCGCCGGTCGCGGTTCGGAAGACGTACCCCATCATCTGCGACCCGGTTTGACGCGGCGTTTGCCACATCGTTACCTTCGGCGCGTTCGGGTCGGCGGCGAACGAAACTTCGATCGCGTTATCTTCGGCGCTGTACGCCCATTTCGGCGAAACCAACCCCGACTTAAACGCCAACGGAGCGGCCAGCCCCAACGCCAAAAAAGTTCTTCTGTCCATTTTCGTTCCTCCTCGTTTCCAAGTTTTGTCCATTCGCCAACCGTCTTTAGAACGTCATCTTGATCAAACCGTCCTTCGAGACGTAATGCTTGTCGATTCCGAGTTCCTCCATCCAAGCGCGCGTTTCGAGCGTCTTCCAAGGGCCGGTGTTTTTGCCCTTGCCTCCGGCGTTGTTGTCCCAAAGCCAATCGGGCGTCGGCCAAAGGCAAACGGTCGGCGACGCGACGGCGTAAAATTCCTTCGTAACGCCCTGCTGCCCGTGATGCGCCATTTGGACGAAATCCGCGTCGATTTTTTCCTTCGGAACGTTTTTCAGAACGCGGTCGCCCCCCTCGGCGCCGAGGTCGCCGAGCATCAAGAGCGACTTCCCGGCGACGTCCAAGCGGAAAATAATCGTCGAGTTGTTGATCGCGTTCCTCGTCAGCGACTCGTCGAAGTCGTTCAGCGTTTCGATCGTCAGCGCGTCGCCGAACTTTTGAACGTCGCCCGGCTTCGGCGCGATAATCTCGCCCTTAAAGTTCTTCTCGACCGCCGCGAAGAACGGGTCGCGCCACTTCCGACCGCCCGCTTCGTACTTATCGAGCCATTCGCGGTTCGGGAAGTTGAAGTAGAGCTTCTTGATTTCGAGCGCGTCCGGCGTTTTCGCCAAAATTTCGCCGAGCGCGCCGAAATGGTCGCCGTGCGCGTGCGTCAGGTACCAAGCGTCGACTTTTCCGCCGCAATGTTTTTTAAGAAGTTCGGCCAAATACTTGCCGTCGCCCGGCATGCCGCCGTCGAAAACAACCGTTTCGCCGGTCGCGGTTCGGAAAATATACCCCATCATCTGCGACCCGGTTTGGCGCGGCGTTTGCCAAAGCGTTACTTTCGGCGCGCTCGGGTCGGCGGCGAACGAAACTTCGATCGCGTTATCCTCGGCGGAAAACGCCCATTTCGGCGAAACCAAGCCCGACTTAAACGCCAACGGAGCGGCAAGCCCCAACGCCAAAAAAGTTCTTCTATCCATTTCCGTTCCTCCCGCGGGCCCGACGCCCTCCATTCTCAAAAAACGATAAAAACTCGACGCGTTTCAACGTCAAAAAAAACGACGCGGCGCCGAACGCTCTCGACGCCGCGTCTCACCGTTATTTTCCATATCGGCGCGCAAATTTCAAGCGAAATCCGTTAAACGCGCCGAAAAAAGCGGAAAAATTTCCCGTCTCCGCTCGCTCAACGCGCCCAACGCCCCCAAACCGGCGACGGAACGCCGAGCGCCGACGTGATCGCTTCGAGGAGTTCTCCCTCGCGCTCGACGACGACGCCGTCCGCCGCGACGCAACGATAAAACGCCGTCAACAATTTTTGTTTCAAAACCGGCGTCGCTTGCGACAAATCGTTGAGCGCTCGACTGAACGCGCCGAGCGTTCGCGCTTCGGGCGGCGTCGGCTCAAGCGCCAAATAAAAATACGACGCGCCCTCGTCGAACGCCTTGCGCGCCGCCGCTTGGTCGCCGGAAGCGCCTTCGCTCGCCAAGAGCGAAAGAACCGTTCGGAACGGCTCGACGACGTCGTCGAAACGCGAAAAACGGATTTTCGTTCCCCGCGACAATCGGAAATAAACGTCCAACTCGCGAACGACCGACGCTTGAAGCGCGTATTCGAACAAGTCGAGCGTTCCGTCCGCCGCGCAAAGCGCCAAAATCGTTTCGCGCAACTTCCGATATTGAGCGATATTCGCCGTCTTCAACGCCGGAAGCGTCAGCCGAGCGACCGTCGAACGCGTCGCGAACGACGCTCCGGAAAGCGCGCTCAACGCGGCGGCGATTTTCGCGTCGAGCGCCGTCCCTTCCGCCTTGCGAATCGCTTCGAGTTGACGTTTTCGAACCGCTTCGTTCGCGTCGGTCAAGAGCGCGTAAAGAACCGCCCGCGCGCCGTCGAACTCCGCCAAAAGCGGCTCGACTTCCGGCGGCGTTTCTCCGAGCAACGCTTCGGCGACGTCGAGTTTTCCCGCCGCTTGCGTCGCGATCGAATCGATCAGCGCCGCCGCGAACGTCGCTCCGTTCGCGAAACGCTCCGGCGCCGCCGACGTTCCGTTCGAAGCGCCGCGAACGCTCGCCGGCGTTCCGTCGTAAAGAGCGACGCCGAACCGCCCGTCGTCGCTCGCGCCGCCGACGCGTTCGAAACGCCCGTCGAACGTCGGTTCGAGTCGGCGAATCCGCTCGGTCAAATCCGGGTGCGTTCGGAAAAGCGACTCCATAAAGCCGCCGGAAAAAACGGAGCCGAAGAAGAGGTGCGCCATCTCCGCCGAACGCGCCGCGTTCACCCGCGAACCTCCGGCCAAGCCGCCGATTTTTTTGAGCGCGCCGGCCAGCCCCGCCGGATTCCGCGTAAACTGCGCCGCCGACGCGTCCGCTAAAAACTCCCGCTGACGCGAAATCGCCGCTCGGATAACGTTGCTAAAGAAAACGCCGATCGAGCCGATAACGACCAAACCGAACGCGAACATCCAAATCGCGAAGACCGCTCCGCCCGCGCCCTTGCGGTCGTCCGACGAGCCGCCGAACGACAGATACAACGTCGAACGGAAAATCCCGATCCCGAGCAACGTCAACATTTGCAAGCCGAACAAAACGCCGATCAGCCGCATATTCATCTTGACGTCGCCGTTGAGGAGGTGCCCGAACTCGTGCGCGACGACGCCCTGCAACTCGTCGCGGCTCAACGTCCGAAGCGCGCCGTCCGTTACCGCGACCGCCGACGATTCCGGGTCGCCGCCGATCGCGCAAGCGTTGATCGCCTTTTCCTCTCGCAGAACGTAAACGTTCGGAACCGGAACGCCGGACGCGATCGCCATTTCCTCGACGACGTTGTAAAGGCGACGCTCCGCTCCGTCGGTCGCCGCCCGAGTAATCCGCGTTCCGCCGAGCGCTTCCGCGACGCCGTCCGCGCCCATCGACTTCAGTTCGCCGACCTTAAAGATCGAGCCGCCGCCGATCAGCAAAAAAACGACGACCGCGACGCCCGCGACGAGCGACGGTTCCGCCAAATAACGAACGAAAAGCTCCGACGTCGACGCGCCGGTCGACGCCGTTTCGGTTCCAAGCGCCGCGAACCAAGCGACCAACGCGAGAACCGCCGCAAAGGTGAAAAAAAGAGCGCAACAAAAGAGGAAAACCAAGAGTTTCGTTCGTCCGCGCGCTTGTTCTTGCCGTTCAAAAAAGTTCATCGTCGTTCCCGTTTCGTTCGTCCGTCGGTTCGCGTCGACGCAAGCGCCGCTCGCCGACGTTCGCGCTTTTCGCCCTTTAAAAAAACGCCGCCGTTCGCGTCGCAACGCCGTTTTCGCCCTTAATAATTAATAACGACAAAAAATCGCGTTCCGCCGACGACGGCGTTCCGTTTTCGCTTACTTTCCGTTCGCTCCGTTAGAACGAGATTTTCGGCGCGGCCTTTTCCGCTTCGTTCGTTATCTCAAAGAGCGACGCTTCGCCGAAATTGAACATTCCGGCGATAATATTCGTCGGGAACATTTCGCGCTTGGTGTTGTAAAGCGTCGTCGCGTCGTTGAAACTTTGACGCGCGAACCCGATTTTGTTCTCGGTCGACGTCAACTCTTCTTGGAGCGCGAGGACGTTTTGGTTCGCTTTCAAATCCGGATACGCTTCGCAAACGACCGCCAACCGGCCGAGCGCGCCGGAAAGTTCCCCCTCCGCTCCGGCCAAGCGACGCATCGCGCTCGGGTCGCCCGGTTGCGCCGACGCGGCTTGGTTCGCCCCCATCGCGGCGCCGCGAGCGGCGATCACCGCTTCGAGCGTTTGCGCTTCGTGTTTCAGGTAGCCCTTGACCGACTCGACCAAGTTCGGAATCAGGTCGTATCGCCGTTTCAGTTGAACGTCGATTTGCGCGAACGCGTTTTTATAACGATTGCGCGCCGTTACCAAGCCGTTGTAAACGCTAATCGCCCAAAGAACGACGATCGCCGCGACCGCCGCGACGACGATTCCGACGAGCGCGCCGGCTCCGATCGCAAACAAACCCAAACTCATTTTATTTCTCCTTTACTTTTTTGCGCCGAAAAGCAACGTTCGTTCGCTCGACGCCGTTCGTCGTTTCCGCTTTCGCGGTTTGACGAATCGTTCTTCAATCGCAATGTTCGACGTCGCCGCGAAACCGTCGTTCGCTTTCGTTTCTACTTTTATTTTAGGCGAAAGAAAGCGTCGGGTCAAGTTAAATCGCCCGACAAGGAAAGAAAAAGCGCATTTTTAGCGCCGCGTTTTTCTTTCGTCGCTCTATTTTCTCATATTTCCCCAAACAACGCCGACCGTTTATTTTTACCATTACCGCTTATCGCGAAATTTCCTTTATTCTTTTTTTCCCGCTTTTTTTACTTTTCCCGCCTTTCTCCTAAAATCTTATCAAACGACTTATCTTTCCTTATCGGGCCCCAAAATCAAAAAACGGGCCTTTTTTTGATTTTACCAAATTACTTAACCCTCCCTAACTTATTAATAATCGCTTTCTTTTCATCTCTCCCTTTTCCTGCTTTTTAACCGACTTTCCTTTCTCTCACAGCCGCTTTAACCTGTTTTTTCAACAAAATCTGCCTTTTCTTCCAACTTGAGTGGATAAAATAGACGATTTCAACCGATTCTTTGTTTCAATAAATTACGTTTCAGTCAACGTTATCCGCGCCGCCTTTCGTAAGACGGCGTTCCGCCGCTCTCCGCTTTCGCCGCTTCCTTGCTTTCAATGAACTCCTTCGACCGTTTTTCCCGCCGATATTCCGCGCCCTCCGAATCGCCGTTCCGTCGCGACGTTTCTTCCGCCGTTCTTCCCGAAGTCGCCTCTCCGCCGACGCGACGCGTCGACTCCGCGCTTTCCGTCGCGAAGCCGCGTTCCGTTTACCGACTTTCTCGCGACGCAAACGCCGACGAATCTTGCGTTTCGGTCGCCGACGTTTCCCTTCCGACGCCGCTCGAGCCGCCGCGTCCTCTTCCCGTTTCTTTTCGCTCGACCGGTCGCGCCGACGTTTCGCCTTCGTCGTTCGGACTCGCCGGGTTGACGTTGCCTCAAATCGAACGGCTCGCTTTCCTCGAAACGCTCGTCGCTTGCAACGGCTGTCGTCGACTCGCGGCGCGAAAACTCGGCGTTAGCGAAAAAACGATGTACAACAAAATCAAGCAATACAAACTCGCCGCGGAACTCAAAAATCTTGAAAACCGCGTTCCCCAAGCGCCGATTTTCAATTAACGCCTCGACCGCCGTTTCGCCCCGTTGACAAAATCGCTTCTCGCGCGATAATAAAGCCGACGTTTGCGCGCTCCTTCGAGCGTCCCGCTCCGCCCGCCGGTCGACTTGATTTCGACCGCGCCGCCGACGCAACCGCGTCTCGTTTTTCGGGTTCGGAACCGCGAACGTCGGCTTTTTGAGGACGCGGGCGGCGGGTCGCAAGACTCGCGCAACAGGGAATCCGGCGCCAATCCGGAACGGTCCTCGCCGCTGTGTTCGGAGAAAACGCGCTTCTCGGCTTTCGTTCCTTGGCGTCGCGTTTTCAACTTTTTTCCCTTCGCGAACGCTTTTTTCGAAAAAATTTTTCACCGTTTTTTTCGCAAGCGTTCGCGTCGCCGTCATTGACGCGCTTCGGCGAGTCGGACGACGTTTGAATTTTTGGTCGACCGCCGTCGTTCCTTTCGCTTAAACGACAACGCGACGACGCATTTCCGCGACGTTTTTAAAACTGCGCCGCCGTTTTCAAAAATTCTAACGTCCTATCCGCGCCGACGCTTCGCGTCGAGAAGACCGGAAAAAAGGATTCCGTTAGTCAGAAGACCTTCCCGCGTCTTTGAGGTTTTTCTCGGAGAATCTCAAAATCGAACGTCAGCCGCGATGGACGGCGCGTCGGTCGGGTCGAACCCCCAAATCTCAAGAGTCGCTCCGTTTTTTCTTTCCCCGACTCGAACGACGCCTTTTTATTTAGCGACAAAACTAAAAGAAAACGCTAAATAAACCGTCGAATCGCGCTCGCCGAAGTTTCGCGTTCCATTCCAACGAATCGTTCTTCGCCGCGCCGACGCTCCGTTTCGAGTCGGAAAAACAACGGGAGATCTCTCCAATGCGTTTCCTTTTTCCGCAAGCGAATCGTTTCGCTTCCGCTTTGGTCGCGTCGCAAATCAAATCGCGACGTTTTTCAAAAATTTCAAACAACATTAAAAAGCCGACCTTTTCCGCGTCTTTCGCCGGTTTTACGTTGGTCGAGTTACTCGTCGTCATCGCGATTATCGGAATCCTGATCGGGCTCCTCCTTCCGGCGGTTCAAGCGGCGCGGGAAGCGGCTCGGCGCATGTCCTGTTCGAGCAATATGCGCCAACTCGGGATCGCCGCGCTGAATTACGCCGACACGATCGGCTCCTTCCCGCCGGGCAAACTTTCCGACCCGCGAGCCGACGGAACGAACGACGGCAACTATTTCGGTTGGGGCGCCCTCCTCCTCCCCTTCTGCGAACAACAAAACGTCCAAAATTTGGTCGACTTTAAGGAAAAAGTTTACTCCGAAAAGAACCAAGAAGCCGGGCAAACGCGCCTTCCGCTCTTCCTTTGCCCGTCGGACGGCGACGTCGAAGTCCGCTCGATCGACTATTACAACCCGGACAAAGGTTGGGCGCTCGAACAACTGACGCTCGCGCCGTCGCATTACGCCGGAATTATTACCGAAAAAATCAGCGAATACGGCGCCGCGACGACCGACGGCTGGACGCTCGCGCACGACGAACTCGGCGTCTTGCTCGAATCGCGTTCGGTTCGTCTCGCCGAAATTACCGACGGAACGTCGAACACGCTCCTCGTCGCGGAAGCGTCGTCTTACGAAACCGGAACGCCTAAAACTTACGACAACGGGAGTTGGATCGTCGGCACGAACATTTTTCGCAAGACGAAAGCGCCGATTAATTACCGTCCGAAGTGCGATCATTTCGGCGGCGGAACGTTCGACTGGAGCTGTTCCGAATGCTCCGCTTACCAATACGAAGCGCGAAGCCGGCACCCGAGCGGAATCAACGCGCTCTTCTGCGACGGTTCCTGCCGCTTCGTTTCGGAAACGGTCGATATGGACGCGTTCGCGGCGGCGATCACCCGCAACCGCGGCGAAACCGAATCGCTCTAATCGTTCCTATTTAACGTTTTAACGCGTCTCGTCGTTCGACGTTCCGCGCGACCGACGAGACTAGCGTTTTTTCCGTTTCTCAAACGCTAACCGTTTTCGCTAGCGTTCAAGAAACCGTCCTTGACGCTAGCTCGTTCGCGCCGCTTTTATTTTCCTTTATTCCTCTCGTTTTTCCTCCGATTTCTTTATTTCCGTTTCGCTCCGTTTCCAAAAACTTTTTCGAAAAAAAATTTTTTTGCGCCGAAACCTTTCTCGACGTTCCGGGTTTAAGACTTGTCGAAGGTAAGAGCGGCCGCTCGCTTTGACCTAAGTTTTCGCGCTTGCGAAACCGTCCGGTTCGCCGAACGAGTTCGAAACCGACGCAAACAACGTTTCGACTCGCCGCCGAAAACCGGTTTCGCTCCCGACGCTTCGTCGACGACCGAAACGACGAGCAAAAGTCGAAGCGCGTTCCAAACGCGAACCGTCGACGCGCCCTTTATCGAACGCGCTCGACGGCGGCCTCTTTAAAACGCAACATATTTAGGAGACGACAAAATGAAAAAGACGATTCTTTTCGCCGCGTTGTTGGCTTCGACCGCGACCTTCGCTATCGCTCAAGACGGCGGCCCGGAAAGCAAAGAGCCGAAAAACGCTTTTCCGCCGCAAGAAAACGCTCCGAAATTCGGCGGCCCCGGCCCGATGTTCGGCGACGCGTTCAAAGACGGCAAAATCGAAATCGCCAAGCTCCCGGAACAAACGCCGCAAGAGCATAAAGACAAAATGAAAGCCGCCGACAAAGACGGAAACGGTTTCGTCGAAGGCGACGAATGGAAGGCGCTCTTCCCGCCGCGAGAAAACGGCCCCGGTTTCGGCCCCGGCCCGCGTTTCGGCGCTCCCGGTTTCGGCCCCGGCCCGCAAGGCCCGCGTTTCGGCGCTCCCGGATTCGGCCCCGGCCCGCAAGGCCCGCGTTTCGGCGCTCCGACGTTCGGCGACGCTTTCAAAGACGGCAAAATCGAAATCGCCAAGCTCCCGGAACGCATTCCGCAAGAGCATAAAGACAAAATGAAAGCCGCCGATAAAGACGGCGACGGTTTCTTGACCCGCGAAGAAATGAAAGAACTCGCGCCGAAGTTCGAAAAACCGGCCTTCCTTGCCGAAGACGGCAAAATCGACGTCGCGAAATTGACCGAAGCGCTCAAAGCGGCGGACCAAAACAACGACGGCTTCATCGACCAAGACGAACGCAAAAATGCGCTCGAAGCGGCGCAGAAGAAGTTCGGCCCGATGTTCTTCGCTCGTTTCGCTCCGGCGCCGTTCGCTCCGCAATGGGGCGCGCCGCAACCTTGGGGCGACCGTCCGCAAGCCGACTGGAATCGCGGCCCCCGTCGAGAGGGCGACCGTCCGCAAGCCGACTGGAATCGCGGCCCCCGTCGAGAGGGCGACCGTCCGCAAGCCGACTGGAATCGCGGCCCCCGTCGAGAGGG
>JAGBDN010000049.1 GCA_017937485.1 Thermoguttaceae bacterium | reverse complement strand
CGGGCGGGATCGGGTCGCCGAACGGCGCGGCGGCGGGGGCCCCGGGCGCGGCGGCTTCGTGCAGGTTCGCGACCGGAATCGCGCCGCCCTTCGAGTCGTCGCGACCGCGTTCGCCGACAAGCCAAGTCAAGACGGCGACGAGAGTTAAGCGACCGTCGACGCGTTCCAAAACGCCGCTTCCCGATTGACCCGGAACCGGCGGCGGCTGGAAAAGCGCGGTCGAGTCGTTCCAAAAGGAAACGATTTTGCCCCGCCAAGCCTGCGCAAACCGTCCGTCCGGACAGCCGCTCGACACGATGAACGCGTCGCGACTCGGCGTCGCGGACGGGCCGCCAAGTCGGACGAACGGCGGCGCGATTCGGGCGAGTTCCGCCGGGTCGAGGGTGCAAAACGCGAAGTCGTATCCGCGCGAAGCGTCGTAAGCGCGCCACTTAACGGACGCGTCGACCGTTTCGAGAACGCTATTCGTCCAAAAGTCGAGCCGCGTCGTTTTCGCCCGCCCGACGACGTGATAGTTCGTCAGAATCCAAGCGAGTCCGCCCGCGACGCCGACGAACGTTCCGCTTCCGGACGCGCCGTCGACTCGGACGCGACACGACGCCGCGTGCGCGTCGTCGAGAGTCGGCGCGGCGGCGCGGAAGGTCGGGCCGTCGTCGGAACCGCTTGCTAACGCAAGGGTTCGGAATGGGTCGAACGGAAGCGACGCGGCGAACGCGGTCGCGGCGGTTTTCAAAAAAGAACGGCGATTCATTGGGACGGCTCCTTTCAAGCGGAGTCTTGGAAAATCGATTAGAACGCCCGGCGCCGTTTCCGACGTCGAGCGTTGATTTAAGCGTCAGCGGCAAACCGGCGCGCACGGGAGCGGCGGCGCGGCGGTTACGGGCGCGCAAGTTCCGGTCGAACAAACGTTTCCGGCGCAAACGTTCGAGCGAACGACGACCGCGACCGCGCGGTTCCGGGCCCGCGCTACCGCGCGAACACGGTTTCGGCGCTCCCGTTGGTCGCTAACGGTCGCGCTCAAACAAGTCGACCAAGCGCGGACTTTCTTCGCGCCGCCGACGCCGACGTTCGAACCGACGGCGACCGAGCAAAAGCCGGACGCGCCGCCGACGTCGATTTCGCAACGCCCGCCTTCGCAAGCGTTCGCGCCGAGCGGACAAACGCCGCCCGGACAAGCGGTTCCGACGTTAACGTTCGGCGAGCAAACGCCGCCGGGGCAAGCGGTTTCGGCGTTCGATTCGACCGCGACGCCCTCCCCGACCGGCCCGCAAACGGGCGCGCAAACCGGAACCGGCGGCGACGGCGAACAAGTCGCGACCGGCGCGCAAGGCGACGGCGAGTAAACCGGCGCGTCGGAAGCGAACGCGGCGCAAGGAACGGCGGCGGCAAATAAAACGGCGAGAAATTTTTTCATTTCGGGTCTCCTTATTAAAACGTTGAATTTTTAGAGTTAAGCGGCGTCGCGATCGGTTCTTAATCGGGCGCGAACGGTCGTCGCGGTCGAGTTGGCGGCGACGAGGGCCGGGCCGAACTCGACCGCGGTCGGGGTTCCGTCGGGCGTTACGGCGGCGGTCGTTACTAAGTCGCCGACGGCGATCGCGGCGCCCGGCGTTATCGAAACGTCGTATTCGCCGAACGCGTTGAGGTCGCCCGGCTCGTTCGCGGCGATCGGGGTCGGCGCGACGCCGACGAGCGCGCCGACGGCGACGACGGTTCCGGCGGGAATATCGACGGTCGGGACGATCGTCCACATATCGCCGCGACGTTTGAAAATTGCGGTCATTTTATCGCTCCTTTCTTAATCGTTCGTTCGATCAGGAACCGGCGCCGGTCGAGAAAACGGCGGCGTTCTTTTTTGCTCCGGCGACGCCGAAACCCCAGTAACAGGCGACGCGCAGGCCGTCGATTTTCAGTTGACCGTACGCAGTTTCGAGGGTCGGCGAACGTTGGTCTTTGTAATAGCAGATCGTCATCAGCGGGCGGTCGTCGGGAGACGCGAGGAGCATATAGCCGGCGTCGCTCCACTTCTTGGCGTTGCGCGACTTCGATCCAAGGTACGGCGTCGCGACGATTTCGAACATCGACGAAAAGCGGTTCGTGTTCGGGAGCGCGACGACGTCGCCGGAACCGCCCCCCGCCGCGACGATCTGCGTCGCGTTCACAAGGTTGAACGCGGTCGCTTTTAACGCGGTCGGGACGATCAGGAACTTCGCCGCGCCGCCGATCGGGTCGCCGTCGGAGTCTTGAAGCGCGTCGAACGTCGCCGACGCCGCGTCGAGCCCCTTCAAGCTAAGCGCCGGGTTTTTGTCGGGCGACGCGACGCCGTCAAGGTAGCCGCAAAGCGTTTCCCAGAAAATCCGCTGTTTTCGCAAAACGGCCTTGCGCCCCATAATTTTCGGGACTTCCGTCAACGCCGACATATCGTCGTTCGCGACGTCTTCGAAGGAGAACGTCGCCTCGAACCCGCGCAAGCTCGGCTTGTTGCGGTACGTTTCGTCGGAGATTTTCAGCGATTCGATTTCGGCGTTCTTTTTAACACGGTCGAACTCGCCTTCGGTCAAGAGATCGACGAAGTACATATCTTTGAAGTCGGACGCGGCGACCGTCTTCGCGAGTTTATCGGTTGGGTCGTCGATCGATTGCGTCCCGAGAATAAGCGACTTGTGCAGGACGTTCGACAAAACGCCCGGAATATCGACCGTCGAGAGGGGCCCGGCGGCGGAACCGACGCGATACCCCGACGCTTCGGCTTTGCGACCGGCGCGACGGAGCGCGTCGGCGACGTCGGTCGCGGAACGAGCGTACCCGACGCGAACGGCGCCGGTTTCGTAAAGGAGCCCGCGAACGGTAACGCCGCGACGATCGGAACGGGAGGCTTCGTCGATTTCCGTTTCCGAGTAACCGAGCCGCGTCAGCTCCGCGCCGGTCGCGCCCGACGTTCCAAGCAACGCCGCTTCGGCAACGCGCGCCGCGGACGGACGCCGCGTTCCCGGGAACTTTTGCGAAAACGAACCGAGCGTATCGACCGGAAAACGGGTTCGCGTCCAAGGTCGGACGCCGGAAAGTCCGCGCGACGCGGCGCCGGTTTTATTTGAGTCGTCGCCGTCTTCCGCAACGCCGGTTTTATCGGGGTCGGTCTCTCCTTCCGCAGCGCCGGTTTTGTCGGGGTCGGTCTCCCCTTCCGCCGCGCCGGTTTTGTCGGGGTCGGCTTCCCCTTCCGCCGCGCCGAAACGAGCGAACGCCGCTTTCGCGACTTCGAGCGCTTCCGGCGGCGCGGACGCGACGTCGTCGATTCCAAGTTCGGCAGCGAACGCGACAAACTGAGGGTCGGCGGGGTCGATTTCTCCTTCCGCTTCGGCGCCGAGCGTTTCCTCGAGAACTTGCTCGACGACTTCGGGGTCGAGCGGCGCGGTTCCGGGATCGGACGCGGCGCGGGCGATTCGTTTCAACGCGGCGGGTCGCGACGTCGTCGGGGCGAGTCCGAGCGCGCTCATCAACGCGGGCCATTTCTTCATCTTCGTTTTTCCTTTCTGCGCGTTAAAATTTCCCGACGCGTTCCCAACGACGACGCGCGTTCCTTCGTCGTCGGCGCCAAGCGTTACGATCGAGATTTCTTTCAGCCGCCACTTGCGAACGATTTCGATCGGGCCTTCGAACGTTCGACCGTTCGCGACCGCGACCGCGCCAGGCGGAACGCTTTCGATATTTTCCGGCGGAATAATGCCGGTCGCGACGGACGCTTGAAGGCGCGCGCCACGCTTCCAAAGTTGGACGATTTTCGACGCCGCCGGGTCGACGCCGAAATTGATCAGCGTTCCGGTCGCGACGATTTTGCCGTCGGCGTACTCGATTCGGTCGGTTTGCCCGACCTTTTGGTTTTGGTCGTGATCGCGGATAATCGGGACTTCCTGCGGGCGTTCCTCGAGTCCGTCGACGTCGAAGACGGTCGGAAGGGGCCAAACGTCCGGATTCATTCGGAGCAAGCCGCCGGAATACGCCGGATCGAAAAGGATCGTCGGCAAGCTCTCCTTGACGTCGACTTGCGCCGGAGCCGCGAGGTTCGCGACGCGGTATCGCTCGTTATTTTGCATTGGGAACGCTCCTTTCGGGCGCCGCCGGGCGCTCCGGTTCCGCGCCACCGCGCGAACTCGGTTTCGTCTCCCGTCGGTCGACGGCGGGTTCGCCCAAAATAGGTTGTTTGTTGGGCGACGGCGCGGCGGCGTCCGTCGTCGAAAGCGCGCCGGTCGTCGAGAGTCCAAGGCCGGACGCTTCGAGCGATTCCGCCGTTCGTTTCAGTTCGCGGGCGCGTTGGCGGAACGAATCTTCGTAATCTTCGCCGCGCCGCGCGAAGATTTTTTCGAGCGTCGTCGTTCCATTGCGGAGTTCGATTTCGTCCGCTTCGGCGTCCGCTTTGCGATCGATCGCGCGCGGTTCCGGGAAGAGCCAACGGCGAGCGACGTTCTCCGGCGCGCCCGCCAGCCGCAAAAGCTCTTCGGCGACGGCGTCGCGGGCCGCGAACTCCGTCAGCCAGTCGTTGAAAAGGACGTCGAGAAAACCGCGCGCAAGGCGTTTCTGCCGGACTGCGACTGCGATCGCGTCGTTTTGCTCGTCCATTTTCGCGCTCGAGAAGTTGTAACTCGAGTGGTCGTTGTTGATTTTGCCGCTTCCAACGCCGAGCGTCGCGCCGACGTCCGCCGCGATCAGCTTCTTGAACGCGTCGAAGCCGGTCGTCGGGTGTTTCGCGTCGCCAAACGTCGGCGCGTATCCAACCGGCGCGACGAGAACGCCGTCGGGGAGTTCCGAACGGGAACCGGGTTTCGGCGCGGCGATCGTTCCGTCGCCGTCGACGCTCGAAGCGCGGGCGGCGCGCAACACCTCCGGGTCGTCCGTGTGAAAAATAACGCTCGTTTTCGCGGCGTTTTTGACCGCTTGAATTTCGAGTCGGCGCAATAATTTCAGCTCGCGAATCAGGTCGAGCGCCGCTTGCGCTTCCGGGACTCCGCGCCGCTGTTGCGGAACGATCGCGTCGAAGAGGTGAATCATTTCGCCCGCCGGGACGAACTCGTATTCGAAGGACGCGTCCGCGTTCGGGTTGACGCCTTCGATCAAGACGTAATAGCCGACCGGCGTCGCGGCGTCGTCCGGGCGGTCGTATCGGATTCCGTCGCAAACGAGCGGGTCGAGCGTCGGGCCGGGGTCGGCGACGCGGCCCGGTCGGACGAACGCGTAATCGAACTTTTCGAACGTCGCGACGCTCGGCGTCTTGCGGAGGAAAACTTCGCCGTGATACAGCGCGCAAAGGGTCGCAAGTCGGAGCTTCGAAACGAGGTCGACGGCGTCGGCGAATCGCGCGAAACAACGTTCGAGGTATTGCGTTTTGTCGGTCGCGTCGACGTAAAGCGCGGCGGCGGACGGCGAAAACGGGCCGTCGATTTTCAACACCGGGCCGACGCCGACGACAAGCGCCGCGACTTTCTGACAAGCGCCGTAAAATAGGGAGTCGTTTAAGAACTCCATTTGCCCGCGCGCTTGACACTCTTCGCGGGTTTCGCGGTCGAGCGTTCGCGACGCAGGTTCGTCGAGCGCGTCGGCGTAATAGTCCGCCGTTCGCTCCGTTTTCGCCGCCGAGTCGAGCGCCGCCGACGCGAAACGAAGGAGTCGAGGCCGACGCAAAGCGGCGGCGAGTCGCGCGAACGGGTTTCTCATCGGCGCAAGCTCCGGTCGTTCGGGTCGAAGAACGCGAACGGGTTGTAATTTTGCGCGGCTTTAAGACGCTCCGCTTCCAACTTTTCTTTCGGCGAGCGAAATTGAATCGAGACGCCGGCGCTCGAAACGCTCGCGACGTCGTCCGGGTTT
>JAGBDN010000008.1 GCA_017937485.1 Thermoguttaceae bacterium | reverse complement strand
TGAAAAAACGTGTAAAAACATTAAAAAGGCCGGGCGTTTAAACCCGGCTTTTCATTTTCTAAGTATTGTACTGAAAAGGATTAACGGCGAATAGGGAGTTTTTACGGTCGAGTCCCACTCGGCCTTTACTTGATATTGTAGGTAAACAACTTACGGTTAGGTATGGGACAAAAAATGGGACATTTATGTTTTCTCGCCTCACATTTTTCGGATTGTAGTGGCTCTGAAACGGTTTGAAGAAACCTCTCCAAGATGCGCCCCAAGTTCTTTTAATAGTTGGGGCCGAGTCCTAGCAGTCGGCACTACGTCAATACGACGCATAAACTCCTTAAGCCCACCTATTCCGTGTTTATCAGAAACATCTTTTGCTATCGACATCATAGACTCCATTGATTCGGCAGAAAGGTAGCTTCTGTCGGCGTCGCGAATCTGGATAGCTTTTTGAACGTCGTCTTTGATGGAGTCGGGGTCAAAGACCTTGGGGCGACGACTGCTTTTTCGCTTGCTAGTGTCAGAGGGGGCGCCCAATGCTTCCGCAATTCTCTCTTGAACTTGTTTTTGGGAAACTTCGGACTTTTGAGCTTCTCGCGCAACTCTTGTCGTTGCTTCGGAAGGAGTGTTCGCAGGGCGTCCACGTCCGCGTTTTTCACTAGGTTCTTGGAGTTCTTTCAACTCTTTTTCCGAAAAATGCTCGCTTAGTCCAAGAGACTTACGTAGTTCGCGCCCGTGGCGAAGTTGCGCGAAACGCCTTAACTCGTCTGGCGTCATAGGCGCGTCGCCACTTTGTTCGCCAACGGAAATCCTTTCTCCGTCAGAACCAAAAGAAACTTCTTCGTCTTCGCCGCCGTCAACGTGTTCTCGCCAATATTCTCTTAGTTCGTCCTCCGTTTCAGGGAATTTGGCTTTCCAGCTGTACGGTTTAGCGTTGGGGTTGTATTTCCCTCTGGAAACGGGTTTAAGTTCTTCCTGCGACTCCAATGCCACCAACCAGTCTGGTTTCTCTTCTTCCTGAGGAGTGGAAGTTTTAGACTGTCGAGGCGCGTCGAGAGCTTCGCGGACGCGGCTTTTCGGAATGCCGGATTTTTTGGCTTCTTCGGTGATTACAGAAGCGAGATTCCGTCCGTCCCCATTGTCAGAAAGTCGGTCGGTTCTTCCGTTTTCGCGTACTTCACCGGCTGTTCGGTTCCGAACGTTTTGGCTAGGCGTTCGCGGAGTTTTTTGTTTTTCTCCTCCTCCATTTGCCTCCACTCCTTGTCCTGCTTGTTCGCTTTTAGCGCTTGGTAAACGATCTTCATATTCAAGCCCAAGCCCTTCCACTCGTTGCACGGATCCGTCGCCGCCTTGCGCGACGTCTTTAATTCTTTCAATCGCGCGTCTGACGACTTCTTCGACGCCTTTTCCTGCTTTGCTCGCTTTCCGGTATTCATCGGTTTCCTCTTTAATGATGTTTTGCATAGGGCCGGTTAAACGAATATGGCCCTTGAAAAAGTCCAACGTTTGCCCGGCGGATTTTGAAAGTTGTTTGGCGCGGTCGCGGTCAAAATTGGTCGCGAGTTTTTGGGATTCCCAATATTCGCTATTACGAGCGGAGCCGCCCGCTTGCGCGGCTTTTTTGGCGCCTCCTAACGCCTTTTTGATTTCGCCGATGAGTTTTGAGCGCGAATCCACGTCGTATTCCTTCGGCGCGTCGTCTCCAAAGAGCGAGCCTTGTTGTTTTTCGCCTTGGATAGAAGCGTATGCCCAAGCGCGATCTTGTGCTTGCGACGCGTCAAGGCCAAGACGTTCAATGTCAGCGAAAAGCCGTAATTGCTTGTCTTTGTCGTCGGGAAGTTCGGACGCGATAACTTTCGCGGTTTTCTCGTCGATTGAACCGTTTTTCAGCTTTCTAAAAATGGTTTCGTCAAGTTTCGCAAGAGTTCGACCGTCGGCAAGGAGCTTGTTTTTAGTCGCGATTTTCTTACCGCCGGGCGTCCGAATATCGTCGCTTCCGCGCGTCCGGATAAATTCGGCAACGTCGGTCGCGGTGCCTTTTGAGTCGGCGATATTAGCGACGGCGCCAAACGCTTTCGCGTCGTCGGCGATATCGGCATCGATGTAACGAACGTTCACTTTGCCGTCGTATCCGGAGTTCTTAGCAAGATTAAAACGGTGATGTCCGTTGACAATATAATCCTTGCCGTCGTCCGGGTCGCGCCAAACGTGAATAATCCCCGCTTGCATCGGGTCGAACTCGGCTCCTTTTAAGTCGTCGGTTACGCCTTGCGCGTTGGTGTTCAGCTTAAACTGGAAACGACTAGGGTCAAGATTTAAGGAGTCGATAGGGACTTCGTAAACCTTGCCCTTTTCCGGCGGCGTGTACGGAACTGCGTTGGGAGCGTAATGGGGTTTGTCAAGAAGGCGGTTGAGAGCGATTTTGTCTTTCGTTGCAGGAAGTTCTGCACCTTGACTAAAAGTTTCCCACTCGTCAAGTCTTTCTCCAGCGTATTTATGAAGGTCGGCGACGTTCATTAACGCGAGTTGACGGAACTTGTCGACAACGAGATCGCGGACTTGACCGACGGCAAGGCCTTCGCCGGAAAGCGCCTCGTCAAAAGCCGCCAACGCTTCCGCGCCGCCGTGAGAGCGATAGGCGCGACGCGCTTGTTCAAGGTATCTTTGGGCCGCGAGGACGGTGAGTTCTTTAACTTTTTGCCAGTCCTTCTTTTCTTTCGCGTTTGCGATGCGCCACGCAAAATCGCCAAGGCCGAAGTTGAGACGTTTTCGCGTGTTTTCAACAACGCGTTTATCGTCGTCGTCCATTTTGCTTTTAAGCGGCGTCCAACGTTCCGGGCGCGGTCTTGCGGACGGCTCTTGCGCGGTCTCCGCGACCGGTTCGGGTTGTTGCTCCGGAACGGAAGAACTAGGGACTTCCGGCTTTTTAATAGGCTCTTTTGTTTCGGGAACCGGTTGTTGCGCGTTAGGAGTTCCAATTCGTGAGATGCTTTCGAATAGCTCTTTAACTTCGGCGTAACCTTTGTTGTGTGCGTCTAGGCGCCGATGCTTTTTGTCGTGCTTTCGTATGCTGTAATTGCCCGAGCCTACGACATATGAAGAGCCGTAAGAGCCGATAATTTTCCATTTTTTGTTAATCCAATCGGCAAGTTTTTTAGCGTAGCGTTTAACAGATTTATCAATATCGGCGTGATACCGCGCGTCGACTTCTCTTTTGCGAAGCTCGCCTGCCTCGATCGCTTCGTCGACCTGTTGGCGATACCTCGTGGTCTCCGTCCCTACCGGGGGAGCAAAATGAGACGTAATACTGTTTGCCACACGGATTTGCTCTTCGTCGATCGGGTAGTATCTAGGGTCTTGCGGGTGCGTTGTTTGACTTCCGGGGTCGATTGGCATATCGCGTTTCGAAGAGGTGTTCTCTTCCGACACACCACCCCTAGAAGCGATGCGCAGACGGGCGTCGGCAAACCTTTGATTAAATTCGAGCCCCCACTTTTCCGAAAAAGTTTTAAGAGCTTTTAAAACGGCTTCCGTCTTTTTAACGTCGCCTTGTTTTGCGTAATATGCGGCTTCTTGTTTAAGTTTTTTAGAAATTTCACCAACATAGGGGGCGACGTCTTCATCTGCTTCACGCGACTTTTTTATCCATACGGTTTCCACTTCGTCTTGATCGGCAACGGGATTCGATACAGCATCTGCATTTTCAACCGGATTATAGACCGTTTCTTGCGAAGCCTCGGCGCGACGGTTTTTAAGTTCGACGCCTGCATTTGTAGCCTCGTCGATATATTTACGAGCTTCGGCTTCAATTTCATCGGCCTGTTTACGAAGTCCGGCGGCCTCTTCTTTGCGCCCTTTAAGCGCGGCGTCCTTTGCCTTAGAGCGAAGACGCGTGGCTTTCTTACGCAACGGCTCGCCCTTACCAAGAGCCTCTTTGACTTTCCGCTCTAACGCCGCGTCGTCGCCGCGCTGAGGAGCCTCGCTGGAAGGAGATTCGGAAACCTCGTCGACTTCTTCGACCATCTCTTCTGTTTCCGCCTTTGGAGTCGCTTCAAGATCGCGACGGACAAAATAAGCGGCGTCTTTGTTCGAGGAACCGTCTTTGACAACAGGGCTTGTCGATTCACTGGATGGCAAACCCAAGCCTCCGATTCCCATTCCTTCAACGAATGAATCCGTGTTGGCGTCAACACCGTGCCCGGAAGCGCTTTTAACGTCCCTGACAACGGCGTTTTTCGGTTCCTGTTTTTGGGCGGTGGGGGCGTTTTCTTTTTTTTGGAGGTCGCCCAGATAATATACGCCGCTATTTACGCCAATAGGGGAATCGATGGCGGGGCTGGTAAACCCTTGTTTTTCCGCCGCGTTAAAGAGTTTTTTAAGAAGTCTTGATGTAACTTCACCGCGCCCCGCTTTAAGGAACTGCCAAGCAAGTTTATCGGCTTCTTTCCGATGCAACCCTTCTTCGTCTGACGCATACGCCGCAAGGGCGCTTCCGTATAGAAAACAAAGGTAGCGATTAAGGAAACCAGCCTTAGTTTTTGGGTCGGCATTGATCGGCGGCAAGGATTGGCCAAGGTCAGAAACGAGCGAGCACACGGAGTTCAAATACTGCGGGGCGTAGTCCCCGCCAAATTCACCGCGAGCAAACTCGTAATTCGTGTCTTCAAGGGTATTGGCTGCAAGTTGAAGTTGCCAGTTTAACTTTGGCTCTTTATTTGTTTCAGAGAAAATTTTTTGGAAGCGACGCGGCCAACCCTTTGAGCCTTTGTATCGACCAATGAAATTGTTCGTGTCGGCGTTGTTGTATATATTGAAACCGCCGTCCCCGTCGGCGCTCTCTTCTTGTATTTCTTCAAACAAACTCCGAGCGGTAAACTCCTTTTTGTCGCCAAGTCTGGTTGTAACCACAAATTTTTTTGAGTTGTCGAAGTCAGTCGTGTTAATGTCTTCGAAGTAACTCAAATCATTGGCGTTGAGGGCGTGAAAAAGCGCGTCAAGGTCAGCTTTGCCGTATTCGCTTGGTTGGGAGCGGTACGAGCCATATCCAGTTTTGTGGTCAAGAAGATTTCGCTTAAACAATAGGTCGCCGGGTTTAAACTCTGTTGCGTCCGTTTCGTCGTCATTCCTGTACGCGTTTTCCTCCGCGCGTTCCTCTTGCGGCTCTTGCTTTTTGTTTGCCGGGCCGCTCTTCGGTTTCTCGTCGACCACGGAGACGACAGTCTCGTTAGGAAACATTTGAGACAATTGTTCGTTGACGCGACCGATTTCGGTTTCGAGCATGTCGGCAACAGAGGTGAAATTGTCTACGTCGACCTTTGACCCAGCTTTCTTCGCCTCTTTTGCGTTTTTCCGAGCTTTTTTAAAGCGGTCTTGGAGTCTTTTTCTTTGTTTAAGCACATCAAGTAGTTCTAGCGACGGATTGATGACAAACGAATTGCCGCTGTCGACAAACACGACGTAGTGTTTTAGGGTGAACAAATTTAGTCCGGAAGACAAAGACTCCTTGACTTTTTCGGAAGCAGAAATCTCGCCTCGGATTTTCGCCAAAGACTCCCTAGCAGACTGGATTTCTTCCGGGGTGGCGCCCGATGAAGGAGCGTAGACAGTCTTCTGGATTTTCGAGGCTTTTCTTTTTAACGAAGCAACCTTTTTGTCTTCGGCGCGATACCTTTTGTACGCGTCGGCAAATTCAGAGTAGTCAACGTTGTTTTGAGACGTCGCCTCTTTTTTAGAACCGTGTTGGTTAGAATCGGCGTCAACTTGTTCGTTTTGCGGTTGTTCGATTTTCGCTTCTTCGACTTCGCTAAGCCGAATCGTGCGCCCGCCGCCGGGGCCGCCGACTTGCCGCACATAATCGCCCGCTTCGTCAGACCAAACGTATTCGTTGCCCTCGCGGTCATAAGATTTGGGTTTAGGAGAGCTGGAACCGGCGGCGTAGTGAACGGATTGTCCGAGAACGTAACGGTCGCGAAGATAATTTTCGTATGCGCAAAGAGTACTCATAAAACTATTTTTCTTTAAAATACGGGCATTTAGAATTGCATTGACGGGAGCGAACTAAGATATAGTCCGGGTTCGGAACGAGACTCCAATTTTCGTCGACCGCGCGGCGAACTTCGGATACAGGCAAGTCGCGAAAATGTTGCGGGAAGATTCCTTGTTTCGCGGCGATTTGGGATTCCGGGCAACGGCACTCGACGCGGGTACAGTTGTTGCGGCTGTGGTTCCACGGAACGCCGGTGAAGGTTGCGTGTTGGCAAAGCGCCGGGAGAACTATGTTTTTCATCTAGAAACCTCTTGGCAGACGGGGTGTCGAATCGCGTTGTTGTTAATGTCGCTTACATAGAAAGAAAGCATAGAGACGGGACAGCCTAATGTTACTGACGGGAGGCTTAAAGACCTCCTGAAAATCTCTTCGAGGTAAAGTGGAACGACCTTGTTCTTAACATTCACAATATTCTGCTCAAAGTTTCCTGAAGCGTTAAAAGGAATTTGTGAGAAGGTGTTGTCGGCTGTTGAATTTGCTAAAAACTCGTCTTCCGTTATAACATCAATGCTAACAGTTTCTATGGTTGCAGAGACAGGTATAGTTTCTTTTGAAGCTCCAAAAACGCCTGTTTCGTAAATTAGCCCGTCGCTATTGATTGAGTAGTTAAGCGCGTTGTTTGTTACTATATCATTCAATTCCAACTGGTACGATACTGGTGAAACCTTGTAAACAATTTTGTAATAAGACCCTCGGTAGATCGACGTTCCACCGTCCCAGTACAAAGGCAAAGTATTAAAAGAGCCGCCACTAAATGCTTTGTTGCCATAAAGTTGGGTCATGGCTATTAGACTGTCATTGCTTTTCCAAACTGATCTTTGTATTAATGGAGTGAGAGACTGAAAGGCGTTGACGACTTGGGGGGTTACGTCGTTGATTATAACCAGCGATGCGGAGACAGCGCCCATTCTGTTTAGACCCGAAGATTGAAACACGACGCCTGATGGAGCCGCATACTCAACACGATATTTGAATGTTGAAGAAAAGTTTTTAACAGAAAACGGGTCGTCGTTAGCAGATGGTAAGTCATAGCTAATGGCGTCAAAAACAATAGAAGCGTTTTTGTTGCTAAAACCTTTCTTGCGCAAGGTGCTTAGTATCTCACAAGCTGAACAAAGCCCCCACTGCTCGTAGCCCGGAGTAAAAAAACTAGTAAACTCTCCTAGCGTCTCGTTGGTATAATAACCGATTGTCATATTGCCTAAGCTCGGCACAGCGTTGTTTTCTGTAATCGTGGCGCTAAAATCAATGTCTATCGAGTCGTCAGGATAGTCGAATGAGTAAACGAATGAAGCGGCAGAGGGCGGATAGGAAAAACCGCCGAAATAGGCGCCGAAGTTTCTGTATTTCTTGCTCCAAGTGTTCACAATGGACTCCATGTCGTCGACGTCGAGGTGTTTCCCCAAGTAACACGGAACATCTTCTAAAAAAATTCCATCGATACAAGTCCACTTATTTTTGCAATCGCACCCGCACCCGCCGACTTGCCATCGAAAATTTGCCATTATTCGCACTCCGCTTGAATAATCTCGAACCGTTTAAGGGCGGCGTTTCTGATAACGCAAACGCGCGTTCCGGAAGCCATCGTGTCGCCCGGTTTGGAAAACGGCGAATAACACATATACCGCGCCGTGTTCAGATAACCGCCCGCCGCTTCTATAACGCTTCTAAGCGTTTTGTCTTCCCCAACAAGAATAACGGTCGCGAGCGCGTCCCGCGTGTCGTTTTGAGTAAAGTCCGCGTAAAGCGTTCCGTAAGCCGCGCCGCTCCACCCTTGCGAAGCGTTTACGGCGGAGAAAAGGAATCGCGAACCGTCGAAGTTCCAGTCGACAACCGCGCCGCAACCGATCGGAACGGGCGCGTCGGCGGCGTAATACACTTCGTATGTTCCGCTGGTAACTAACACGATTCGCGATTCTGTAACGCCGTAGGTATTAAAACCGGTATTATCATACGGAGCAACGGGTTCGAAGCCAAGCGAAACGCCGTTGCCCTGAACGCCGATAACCGAGTTCGACGCCTCGATTGTATTTTCCGCGTCCATAAACGGGCCGACGAAACGCCAACCGGTGTAAAAATCGCTATTGACATACTCGACCGGAACAGTTGAATATTGATACCGGAACGGGCCTAATTTTGTTTTATCGATAAGGATTTGTCCGCGTTTAAAGTCCCAAGGCTTCGAAGCGGCGCTAAAAATCGGAAAGTTGACGCAAGTATTAAGTCCGGCGATTGAGTTTTGTTCGTTGTCGAACTCGCCGTTTGGGATATAAAGATATTCGTCGGGGCCAACGTAATCGCCAAGCCAAAACGTCGCGGAGGGCGAAAGGTTCGCAAGCGTATCGACCGCAAGTCCGACGTAACCGGCGATTGTTTTCAGTTGTTCGACATTGGACGGGGTGAAATTCGGAGCCGTCGAAGTCTCGTCTAAAACCGCCGGAACGTCGACGTATCCGGTTAGCGAAAGGCTTTTGTCGGCGTTGACGGCGGGGGTTGGGTCGACGGTCGCGCCTTGTTCGTTTACGGAAGTCCAGTAGTCGGGGAAGAAGTATTTCGGTTTAGGAACGCTCGTTCCGGACGCGTCGACCGTCGGGAAACCGACTTGAATCGGGTATCTTGCGGACGGCGTTTGCGTTTGTCCGGGAACGACTCCAAGGCCGTTGTACAGGTAAGCGCCGCGACAATAAAGGGCCGCGTCGATAAGAAGAGGCAACGGCGCGCCTTCCGCAAAAACGTTTTGATCGAGCGGAACAGCCGCAAGCGCTTTCGCGGCGTCGGAACAAATACCGGAGGTCTTGACGGCGTTTAAGTCGTCGGCGCTAAGATAACTGTATTTTTCAAGAATCGCCGCGACTTGATCGAAAAAGTACGCGTCGCCCTCTTGTTCTTGGATAATCTCAAACGGAACGCTTCGCACGAAATATCGCCAATCGACGAGAACGCAAATAAACGGCCCCGCCGAAGGATCGCCGGTAGCGGTTCGACGCGACGCGACATAAAGGGTTGTAACGTATTGCGGGACGTCAGCGGTCGACGGAACGAACGGCCCAAAGAACAACGACGAACGGCGCCAAAGAGGAACGCTGGTTACAAGCTCGACTTTTTGTCCGACGGAAAGTTCGACGTTGAAGATCGCCGCGATGTGCGCGTATTGGGACGCGACGCACGGGAACCAAAGGACGTTGACTTCCGGGATCGGAGGCTCGGGAAGGTTCAGGTAAGGAACCGGTTTCGGCGCCGATTGAGACGCTTCGGCGGCCCAAGCCGCGTAATTTGAAGGAAAGTCGCGACGCCAACGCGGAGCGAGGTACCGTTCGACGCGTCCGAGAAAGTCGCCGTCCGGGTCTTCAAAAAGAAACGGGGCGGTTTGAGCGACGCCGCTTGAATCCGTCCATCTCCAAAAAGCGTTAAATTGTTGCGTCATTGCGTCGTTTCTTCGGTCTGATTAACAAACCCTTGTCCGTTCGGGTTTTTAAGCAAAAAGAAAAAGTCGGTTAAAAAGGATTCGCTGTTTTCCCACGAAGCCTTAGTTTGCTCCGGTTTAAGCCGGAACGCCCGCAAGTCCGGATAGTATTTGGCGTAAACCCAAAACGGTTCGGGCTCGGTTCTAGTTTCGACGCCTTCTTCGTCCGTTGTCGTTAATCCGTCGTCGGGGTCGATTAAGTAAAATCCGGTAACGTATCGCGGATTTCTAACGGTCGAGGTCGGGAAACTTCCCATATCGTTCGGCAAAGGCTCGACAATATCGAACTCATAGGAGTGGTCGCCTCCCGTTTCATACCCGACAACGACAAGTTCGTGTTTCGAGACAACGTTTTCGGCGTTCTCGATACTTGGGAAAGAGCCGTTCGAACCGGCGTTTGTGATGTAAAGGCCGCCGATAACGCCGCCGTAATTGGGGATTCTGACGGGCTCGTCCTCTTCCGCCGAGGCCGCTGAAACAGGGCTTAAATCGGGCCAAATCGCGCCTAATTGCGCCGTGTTAAACGACGGCAACCAGAAAGCGTAATCGCCGTAATTGACGGCTTTTCGGAAGCCTCCGCCCCATTTTGTGTTTTCCGCTCCGGCGAACGCGACGGGGTATTCTCCGGAAAAAAACCAAGAGGCGCCAAAATAACCGTATCCGGTCTTGTTTGAGAAACAGTCTTTGTAATAGTTAAAAACATCGTTTGCGGAAGAAAATTTAAGATCGGTTGTCGTTACTACGCCGGTCGCCGGGTCGGTTGTCTCCTCCGTTCCGTAAACAAGCGTGTCGTCCGCCCAGCCGCTTTGCCAAAGAACCGACGATAACGACGCGGCCCAACAAAGATTAACGTCGGAATCGCCGGTCTTGCCGACGGGAAAAATCGCCTCTTGCGGGAGTTCATAGCGGTAGGCCATTACAGGTTAAGCTCCGAACACGCGTCGACGTAGTAACGAACGCTAAAAATAAGGTCGATGAAGGTAAAAAACGCGCCGCCGTGTTTCGGGGCGAGGACTTCCGGTTGCCCGCAACGGACGGCTTTTACAAAAGAGCCGACATACAACGCGTCGTCCGCGCTGTTGGCAAGGTTCCAGCCGACAAGGGCCCGCAAGACGCGGCGTTTAAGTTCGAGCAAATTCGAGTCGTAGTCGACGATTAAGCTGTCGGCGCGGTCGGAATCGTCGAGGCTATGCGAACGGTTGAACGCCGTAACGCCGATAAGCGCGTCTTCTTTAAGATAACTCGGTTGTTGGTCGATTTCCGGAAACGAAGAGCTAATAAAGTAAGCGAAAACGCCGGAATCGGGAGCCGTCGTCGGATTAACGGAACGTTGGTCGAACGTTAGAAAACAACGGTCGGAGGAAAGATTAAGCGAAGATTGCAGTCGCGCGACAACGCGCCTTAGAACTTCGGTTTCGCCTGCGTTTCTCATCGTGATTCGCGATTTCATAAAAAACGCCGCTTTATCGTAGTATACCACAAAGCGGCGAAAGTTGCAAGGAAAAAGTGTTGTTGGACAACGGTTTTTACGCGGAAAAAGCGTTGCGGACAACATTATTAACAACGCAACGCCGTTAGTCGCCGCTAACGTCGGTTCCTGAGCCGGAATCCTCGCCGCTATCCTCGGAGGTCGTGGTGATCGTCGCGTACCCCGCGCCCGTGTAGACGTAAAGAACGCCGGTTTCTTCCACAAGAACAATGTAACCGTTGTACGCGTTAGCCGGACGATCGGCAAGCGTCGGAACGGAACGCGGAAGGCCGTTGTCGGAAATTCTACTCATTGGATTCTCCTAATTATTGGTTATTGTCGTCGTTGGCGTCGCCGGAACCTTGTTCGCCGTTATCCCAGTCGCGGCTCAACTGTTTGCCATCGAAGGCGGTGAGGAAAGAAGACGGGTCTGTCGTGCCGTCGGCTTTCACAGGATAAAGGCAGTTGTTTTGGAAGGTTGGATTACCAAGCAACCAAACTTCGTCGAACGGGCCGAACTCGCGCGACATAGCGTACTCTATCTCGCATTTCCCGGAAAAAACAACGTCTTCTCCGATGGTTCCACGTTGCGGCTCGTTGTACTGAATACTGCTATTGAGAGGCGTAAATGTTAGATTGTCGGTTTCTAGCGTATCAGGCATTACAGTAACCGCGTCGTAGGGACTAGGAAACGTTGGCAACGCGTTTTTGCGTTCCGCCTCAATGACGACGCGGGCCTTAGGAACACTCCCGGCAAGTTTAACAACAACCGGAGAACCGGAACCTTCGGCTGAACCCATAGCGGACGGCAACGCAACCGTCATATTATTCGTGTCGTAAACGATGTGGCTCTTATAAAACGTCCAAGGGAACTCGACGGCAGATTTTACGACGCCGCTTTTCTCTTCGCCGTAACTTACCCCGGTTCCGTCGTTCTGAACGATAGTTTTTAATTCTTCTTCGTCAAGTTCGCTTTCCGTCGCAAGTCCGCTGTTGTAACCGAGTGGACGAGCAACGCAAGGAACGGAAGCAAGGCACTTGATGTACTTAAAAAACTCGCCGCTTTCCTCGCGTTCTTGAACGCCGCCCGCCGCAGAAGTCTCGGAGTCATAGACGGAGTAAACTTGATAGCCAAACGGGTTTGGGGTTTGCGACAAGTAACGTTTGTATTCGACGGCCTCGCCGTTTATTTCCCAAGGGTCGAAGTCTAACGGGCGTCCAATTTGGGAAATTCCGATGCCTGTCGCTTTAAAAAGCGCGTTGCTGTTTACGTCAACAGCCGTTGCGGCCTCGGTTGAAAGCAACAAAAATCGAGCGCGGGCCAAAACCGTCGGCGGGTCGCCAAAATTCTCCGACACCTCGAAATTCGGGATAACGCCGTCCGCACCGGCGTCCTTAATCATATCGTTGACTTTGCGCCCAAGCAGGTCGAGTACGCGGGTAACAAGCGCTTGCTTAGGAGCGTAAGAAGACCCGACGGCGGAAACCTCGACGTCGTAGATTGCCTGCCCCATGTTTACCACCGTATACTTCGCGCTTCCGTCGATTTTTGTGCAAGGATACGGAGCCGCAGTTCGGCGTTGTTTATCGGTGATCGAGTAGTTTAGCGACAATCCGTCTTCCGACTCGGAAAAGCGGACGCTTTGGCGATAAAACCCGACTTCAAGAGGCGGGTAATATACGTCTCTATAAAAATGAACACTCCTTCGCGGGTCGGAAATACGCAAGCGACCGGTAAAAGTTCTGGTGATATAGAACGCCTCGTCAAGTGATTCGTCCGTCCAACAACGATTCGAGACAACAAAGCCTTGCGTCGGGTCGTTGCCAAGAGGCGTTTCGCCCGTTTCGCCGCCAAGGCACCGAATCTTCATAACGTCGACGGTAAAGGAAACGCGGGCGTAATTTCTTACTTGTTGGACAACTTGAACGTTTCTCGGCTTAGGCCCGTTATCGACGTCCATATTCCTTTTCGCCTCTTCCGAAGCCGACGAATCGGAGCGAAAATAATCCGCCGAGTAAGCGGCAAAGATAAGCGCTCCGTTTGCGTCGTCGTACACTTCCAGCGTTTGGCGCGGCATTTCTAAAAGCCGAAGAATGTTGTTTAAACGGTAGTTGTAGGCGACGTTCTCCGGAAGAGGCTGTCCGCTCGCTGGGGCTGGTATTGTCGTATGCGGCGTATCGGGATAGTCCAAGAGCGAAGCCGACGTTACCGTGCCTTCGAACGTCATTGTTATCTTCGACCCAAGCATATTGACGCCCGCTTCGTCGTACTGAACAACTTCGTTCCAAGAGGTTGTCAAGGCGCGTTCGATCTCGACGCCGTTGTAAACTACTTTCATTGTTATTCCTTGCGAGTGTGGTACGTCAATCCGGAACCATATTTCTTACTAGGACTGCTAGCGTCTCGCCCGTATTGTCCTTCCGTTTTAAACCCGGCCGTCCAGTTGTTTGAAGGACTATTAGACTGCATAAAACCCGACGTCGCTTTCAAGTCGCCCATTGTTTCAATGGCTTTAAGCAACGCCGACGCTTTGATTCCGCCGGATTGCGGGTTTTTCTCTTCTTCGCGTTTTTTGGCGGATTCTTCGGCATACCCTTCTATTCCGGTCAGCTTTTCAATAACCTTGTCGATACCAGAAGCGATTCTTTCTTTTGAGGAATCGCGCAAGCTATTGCCAAAAATAGGGGCGCTAAGAGCGGAGGCAAAGTCGCCAGCGCTTTTTGGGTCTAGGACAGTGGCCAAATCTTCGTTGAGGTTGCTAAAAACCTTCATGCCAAAAGCTTTAAAGGGCGAGGTTCTTCGGTTCCACGCCGAGGCGAGTTCCGCTTTTGAATCCTCCCATTCGATACTCGCCTTTGTCATAACGCCTTGCGGAGAGGCTCCGCCCGGGTAAGGTCTCGCCGCTTCCGCCGCTGTTTTAACGTCTCTCTTAAACGCGGCGGCGTCTTGCTGTAACTTATAGCCCGAAATTGTGGCATTGTATTGCGAGAACTTGTCGTTAAAAGAATGCGTGGCCGACGACATTTGGTCGAACATTTTCTTAACCTTGTTGACAGCGGCGATTAAGGTGATGAGCGCGGCGATTAGTCCGAAGATACGCGTCAAGACAGCGGCGCCAGCCGGCGAACCCGGCGAACCGCCGGGAGCAGAACCGCCGGGAGCCGGGCCTGATTTTGTTTTGTAGTGAATAGTGAACCCGTCGGGGTCTAATTCGTAATCGCCCGACGAATCACCTGAACCGCTAGGCGAACCCGGCGAACCTCCGGCTTCGCGACGTTTAGCGGGCTTGCGTTCTTTGAACGGCTCTATTTTTTCGACTTTATATCCAGAACTTTTAAGCTCCTCAATAACTTCGTCGCTCGTGTCGCCTTCAATAACGTCGGTAAAAGGTTTGCCTGCGGAGTCGGTAGCTTCGACTTTCCATTTAGGTTTTTTCGGAGCTTCGTTGGTTTCGACGTTCGGGGCGGAAGGTGCGTTGCTCTCAGAAGGTTTTTTCGGAGAAGTTGCGGGGCTAGGCTCCGGCGCGGACGGCGCAGTCGGCGCGGGGCTAGGTTCCGGCGCCTGTGGAGCGTCGCCGCCTTTCCATCTTTCCAGAAACTTCGTCTCCCAGTCGCTGAAAGACTTTTCGCTTTTGCGTTGTCGAGCGTCCTCTTTTGAACTCCGCTTCTTGTACTTATCCCATTCGCGTCGTCGTTTACGATATTCGCGCTTGGCTTTCTTCCAACGTTCTTCCTCCGGTTCGCCAAAAATTTTAACGCTGTCTTCTAATTCGTCGCGATGGCCGTCAAGCTCGTTAAACTCTTCTTCGGCCTCTTGAACGCGTTGTTTGTGATATTCGTCGCTAGCCCTTCTGTTTTCCCAGTACTCCGAAACCCGAGAACGCTGTTCTTCAATGGCCGCCTGAAACTCTTCGTCGCCGACGCCCCAAACGCCATTGAAGTCGTCTTTAACGGCTTGCCACGCTCTGCCAGCGGCTTTGAGCACCGGATCAAACACCCTGTGCGCTCCGGACTTTGCTGCGCCGAACGCGAACGAGAAACCTTCTCTGGTTTCGCGGAACGGGTCTGTAGGAAACGACCAAGGCTTTTTCGTTCTTCTCGGCAGGCCTTGCGCTGAACTCGGCTCTACACTAGAAGCCCGCGAGCGCCTCCTTTCCAGAACAATCTTGTAGGCGGTGTTGATATAGTCCGAACTGTTGGTAAGGCGCCAAACGTTTGGATCGGTAATTTTTTTGGGGTCAACGCTTCCATCTTCAAGAGTCGCACGCTCAATGTCTTGACGGGCGCCCTCAATAATATTCGCAACTTCCTCGGAAGAAACAGGCTGGAAACGTTCTTCTTCTGTGTTAGAAAAAAGATAACGCCCCAGAGACTCGAAGGCGCCGAAAAAACCGCCGCGCCCAAAAGATTTCAGAATATCCAAAGGGGTGGTTTTGCGACCTTTTGGAGAAGTTTTTCTTGCTTGCGCCTTCGCGTTCTCGGCGGCAACTTTTAAGTCAAGAGTTCCGTCGTCAGTCGAGTCGGATGAAAGGGCGTGGAAGTCGATATACTCTTGTCCGCTTCGTTTTCTTTGAAAAGCAAGGCCTGGATTTGTTTCATACAGCGCTTGAATGTACGCTGGGTGAAAAAACATTCTCCTTTCACGCGCTACTTTGGCAACGGCTTCAAGGCTAATGTTGGGAAACTCTTGGATAATACTATTATAGGTAGATATAGCTTCAAGAGCCCGCCCGTCTACATTTTTATTAATGTAATACCTTGCTCGTGCTTCCGTGTATGGATTAAGGCCTGTCCCCAGCTTCCGAAACTGCTCGGAAAAGTTTTTGATAAGTTCGCGTTTGCCTTTTGACCGGGCTTTCGCCTCTTCCTTGGCTTCACTTCCAGACTTTTCAACAGCCTCTTTGGTCTCCTTTTCTTCTTTTTCGACTACCAAGCCAAGTTCGTTCGCAATGCGTTTGAACAACTCGCCAAAATCTTCTCCGGAAACCTTGGCTTTGAGGAAATGCAGGGCGTCCGTAAGAGATTGTTGGGCGTCGAGTCCGATAGCAACGTCTTGCTCAACAGACGTAAGCTGAAAACTTCTGTGTTTTTCCCAGAATTGATCTAGCGCGGACGGCGCGGACGGCGCGGGACTCGGGCTCGGCGCGGACGGCGCGGGACTCGGGCTCGGCGCGGACGGCGCGGG
>JAGBDN010000048.1 GCA_017937485.1 Thermoguttaceae bacterium | reverse complement strand
GACGAGCCGAACGCGACACGGCGCCGCGTCGAGCGTCAAGTTTTTAGCGACGGTAAGCGTCGACGCGAGAACGATTTCGATGGTCGAGCCGCGTTCGAAGACGGTTTCGTCGGGGCGGACGACGTCGCCGGGTTGGGCGTTGCGAATCGCTTCGGCGAGCGAACCGGCGCCGGTCGACGCGTTCGACGTAAAGTAAACGACGGCCATCAGTTACGCCTCCGACGTTTCCGGGGCGACGTCGGTTTCGTCGATTGCGGCCGCGTCGGACGACGTCGCGTCGTTTCCAGATTCGGCGTTAACCGGCGTTTCGGTATTTGCGTCGGTCGCAACTTCTTCGCTCGACGCGATTTCCGTCGACGCCGTTTCGTCGAACGTTTCCGGTTCGACGGCGTCCGGGAGCGGTTCGGGCGCGACTTTCGAGAGCGTCGCGTCGACCGTCAACAAGAGGCCTTCGTCGGCGTCGACGTCGACCACAACCGGTTCAAACCTTGTTAGGTAAGCGCTTATCGCGGTAGCGCCGACGTTTTCGAGGTTCGCGGCCAGCGTGTAACGAGCCGTTTCGATTTGCGCGGCGGTCGGGTTCCCGTCGACGACGGCGGCGAAGAGGACGAGCGTCGAGTTCGCCGGGACGGCGGCGACGGCGGCGGTTTTCGTTTCAAGAGTCGTTTTCATTCTTGGCTTTCTTTTCGGGATTTAGGCGTTTGTGGGAGACGATTTCGACTTGCGGGACGTCGAAACGGCGGGCGACGGGGCGGCGTTTTGTTCGGCGTTGTACGCGGCGAGGCGGGCCGCGAACTCTTGCTCTCGGCGCGCGATCCCGGCGTTCCAAAGAGCGAGCGCGGCGCGAACGGCGAGGCTTCCGAGAACGACGGCGCACGTCGCGAGCGTTAACAAACGGACGAGGTTCCAACCGGGCGGCGCGGCGATTTGCGGAACCGACGCGGTTTCAAGAACCGCGTCGAGCTTGCCGTCGAGCGTTTGCAAGTCGGTCGCGAGCGTTGTTGGAATCGCGGCGTTTAACGCCGTTTCGAGCGCTTCGGCGCGGCGCGTTTCCGAGTCGGCGAGGGCGGTTTGAACGGAGGTTTCGAGCGCGGCGATTTGCGCGTCGAGCCGCGTCGCGAGCGTTTCGAGCGGGCCGGTTAAGACGGCGACGTCGAGCGACGGCGCGGGCGCGGCGGCCAACGCGTCGAGCTTGGCGTCGAGCGCGGCTTGCGTTCGGCGGAGTTCGTCGAGCGTCGCCAAGACGGCGCGGACTTGGCCGATCGGCGTTTCGACGTCGGAACCGAACGGCGCGTCGCGCGATTCGGAGCGAGGCGGGACGACGTCGCGCGGCTCGAAAACGATCGGTTCGTTTGAGGTTGCCGACGACGGATAAACGACGCGAATCTCGCCGGGCTCCGGAGCGGCCGACGACGTTTGAGAAGTCGGGACGGGCGGCGAGGGGGGCGTCGACTTCGGCGCGTCGGCCCAAAGCGGCGCGAACGGAACGGCGAAGAGCGCCGCCGCGACGCCTGCGAGTTTCGTTTTTCTTGTCATTTTATCGACCCTCTAAGAGCGTTGATAGGTTCGGAAAAAAACGGCGCGAAACGCCGCCGGACTGCAAAAGCGGCGGCGCCGCCGAGGGCGGTTTTATTCGAGCTACCGGAAGTTCGGTTTCCGCTTCCGTTGGTCGCGACGCGCTCGCCCAACTTCGAGCGATTTTCGACGGCGAGCGGCGTTAGCGGACGGCTTCGGTCGCTTCTCGGTCTTGTCCGGCGTCGACGTATTCGAGCCAACGCGCGTTCAATTCGTCGAGCGATTCGTATCCATAATACGTTTTAAGCGCTTTGTTTACGTCGCGCGAACCGTTCGTTAAGTCGTCGACGAACGCGGCGAACCAACGCGAGCCGCCCCGCGCGATCAGGAAGTCGACGACCGAAAAGCCTTGATGGTAAACGAGAAGGCGGCCGTCGTAACCGTCGCGGCGGTAAAGGTCGCCGATCGGAACGAACTCGTCGCCGCGTCGGCGTTCGTAAACGGTTTTCCGGAGCGCGGCGCGGCGTCGCCATTCGCTGTTTTGCGCAAGTCCTTCGTTCAGAAGGAGATTGAAATTCGAGTCGAGCCAATAGAAGAAAAAAGCGTGCGTCAGCTCGTGGTCGAGCGTGCCGCCGCGCGCGACGTCGAACGTCTGATAGACGACGACTTCGCGAACGATGCCGCCCGCGTAACTCGTGTAACCGGCGACGCTTCCGCCGCCGAACGTAAAGATTACCGGGAAACGCTTCCAAGTTCGCGGCTCGCCGTACCGCGCGACGAGTCGGTCGATAATTTCGTCGCACTCTTCGGCGATTTTGTCGGCGTTCGCGCCGCGGACTTCGACGTATCGGGATTCGTATCCGAACGCGGAGACGGAGCCGGGGAGCGTCGCCGCCAACGTCAAGACGACGGCGGCGCGGCGGCGAAGTCGAGCGAAAAGACGAGAGGCGCGGAAATTTTTCTTCATCGGCAAACGGGCTTTCAATCGAACCAGCGGAAAACGTCGTACCAGCGCGGCTTCGGCGGCGGGGGCGGGGCCGGGCGCGGTTCCGGACGCGGCGCGACGCGAGGCGGCGCGGG
>JAGBDN010000047.1 GCA_017937485.1 Thermoguttaceae bacterium | reverse complement strand
GACGAGCCGAACGCGACACGGCGCCGCGTCGAGCGTCAAGTTTTTAGCGACGGTAAGCGTCGACGCGAGAACGATTTCGATGGTCGAGCCGCGTTCGAAGACGGTTTCGTCGGGGCGGACGACGTCGCCGGGTTGGGCGTTTTTGACCGCTTCGGCAAGCGAACCGGCGCCGGTCGACGCGTTCGACGTAAAGTAAACGATTGCCATCGGTTACGCCTCCTTTATTAGCTAGTTAATTCCAAAACCGTCTTTCCAACCAAAGGGTTAGCGGCGCGAGTTCGTTCGACGCGAGCGTCGAGCGCGTTTTTCGCGATCCCGCCTTTTCGGCAAATTCCAAAAACGAAAGTTTTTTGAAAAATCCCGGCTGGTTGAGCCAACGCGCGAGGTCGACGTAAATCGCTCTATATTCGTCGTTTTCATACCGTTCGTGTCGCATTAAATAAGGCAAAATTCGGTATTCCGCCAAAACGTCGAGTCGCTTGAAAAGGTCGCGAAGTTCGTCGAGTCCGCGTTGATAAAATCCGCAGAGCAAATACGCTTTCGCTTGCTTGTCGCATTCGGCGCGAAAGTTTTCGGCGCCGCGTCTAAACTCTCGTTCGTCGGCGATATTGTCAAACGCGAACGTTACGTCGCCGCGATATTTGGCGCGAGCGAGCGCCGCCGCCTTTTCGCGGTTCGTCAAGCGAATATCGAGCCCTTGTTTGAACGCGAAACGCTTCCCGGTCGATTCCAACTCCGCGAAAATTTCGCGCCAATCCTTGCAAGCGAAAACGTTATCGTCGAGCAAATCGACGTAAGGTCGCGTTTCGTCGAGGAACTCCGCGACCGGCGACCAACGCTCCAAACGCGTTTTTTTTTCGATTGACGCAAAACGGACAGCGGCGAAAACAACCGCGCGACGTAAAGCCGATCGACGTTTTCGAGTAAGCGTCGAGCCAACGCGGCGGCGCGTCGCCAAACGAATCGACGAACGGTTTGTACAAGTCGTAAAACGGTTTCGAACGTTCGACTTCCGGAGGAAGCGGCGGCGCGTCGACAAGGTTGAAACCGGTTCCGCCGAACTCGCAACGGTCGGCGATTTCTTCAATCCATCGAGGAACGCGCGACTTCGTAAAGACTTTCGAAACGAAAATCTTCGCGCAAGGCGTCGCGTCGGCGGCGGTTAAGCAAAGTCGAACGGCGGCGCCGCGCGAACGCTCGAACGACGCGATCTTCATTAGCGCGAGGTTTGGGAAACGCGTTCCGCCGTCGAGCAAGTCCGCGTCGACGAGTCCGATCGTTTGCATTCGCGCGGCTCCGTTTCTCGTTATTCCTCGACAAATTCAAGAATTTCGTCGGTCGCGTCTCCGGACGCCGTTTCCGTCGGCGACGCGTCGGGCGACGCTTCTTCCGCTTCGCTTTCGACCGGTTCGCTCGTCGCGTCCGTCGGCGTTTCTTCCGATTCGAGCGCGGCGGACGGTTCCTCCGTCGGCGTTTCTTCCGATTCGTCGAGCGATTCGGCGCTCGGCGTTTCCGCTTCGCCCGACGCGACGTCCGGTTCTTCGCCTTCGGTCGCCGGTTCGGGTTCGAGCGCTTCCGTTTCGTCGATCTCCGGAAGCGGGTCGGGCGCGAGCTTTTCGAGCGTCGCTTCGGCGACAAGTCGAAGCGTTTCCCCGTCTTCGAGCGTCGTCGCCGGGAAGGTCGCGACGGTCGCGCAAGCGCCGACTTGAACGCCGTAAGTTTCGAGTTCGGCGCGAATTTTCGCTAAAATCAAATCGAGTTGCGCTTCGGTAACGCTCGCGTCGTTTCCGGCGTGATCTCGATTCGAAAACGTAACGACCGCGACGACCGCTCGACGTTCGGAAGTAATCCCCGAAACGAGCGACGCGACTTTTTGCGATTGCGCAATTTGCATAAACCTTCCCCTTTCTATCCTTGGAGAATACAGTTAATAACGGAACCGATAACGGCTCCCGCAAAGCCCGAAAGCGCGATAAGCCGCCAACGGAAAACCTGCGAACGCGTTTCCGCCAACTCTTCGGCGGTTTGGCGGGCGTCGGCGCTCGTCGACTCGAAGATTTTTTGGAGTCGGGCGACGCGGTTTTCGCAATCTTTCACAACGATTTCGCTCGCTTCCTTCAACTTCTCGACGCGTTCTTCCAGTTCGGCGATTCGCTCCCGACTTTCGCCGAGTTCTTTTTCAAGCTCTTGAACGCGGTTCAAACGACGCGTCAAAACTTGCTTCAATCCGTCGTTTTCCTCGCGTTCTTTGGCGATTCGCTCGTTAAGCCTCGCGATTTCCTCGACCTGCGAAACGACGCGCGTTCCTTTCAGGACGTAGGTTTCCAACCCGTTCGGCAACGTCGCCGCTTCAAATTGCGACTCTATCGTCTCGCGACGCAAATCCTCGGCGGATTCGGTTTCCGGAACTTCTCGACAATCTTTCGTCTCGTTTTCGTTCATTGACTTTCCCTTTAAACACTGTTGGGCTCGACCGTTAGCGACCGACGGGAGCGAGGAAAACAAGTTCGCTCGGTAACGCGGATAAAACCGCCTTCGACGGGCGCGGAAACGCGGGCCCGGAGCGCCCGGTGGGGCCTAAAACGGTATATCGTCGTCGTTAACGACGTATTGGTCGCAAATCGGCGCGTTCCCGTCGACGTCGCGGTCGAGCGCCGCGCAATACCCGAACGAATAATTCAAACATTGCGAACAGACGCCGCAAACGTTCGTCGTTCGCAAGGTTCCGCGTTCGTCTTCTTCAAACGACGGCGCGTCGAAATCGGGCGCGTCGAAACGGTCGAACTCTTCGAAACCGCCGCCGTTCGTCCGACGTTCGCCGTCGAAATCCGGAACTTCCGTCGCTTCGAGCCATTCGATCTCGGCGAACTTCTTGCCCGGTTTGCGCGTCGCGCGAATCCGAAGCGGCGTCGCCAAAGCTCCGGACGTCGCCAAGTTCGCCGCTTCCTCGGCGGTCGCGGGAGGCGGAACGTTCGAAAGCGCGCGCCAACGCTCTTCGAAACGGCGACGCATAAACCCGACGTGTTCCGGACAAAGCCATTCGCGAACGTATTTTCTCGGCGCGATTTCGTAATCGATTTGGAGCGTTCGCGGCGCGTCGGGCTCCGCGTCTCGCCGCGCGTGTTCCGAGTAAAAAACGGCGTCGACGTCGTACTCCAAGATCGAGCCTTTGTCGACCGGTTCCGCGTCGGACGCTTCGGCGTCGAGCCCGTCCGAACGACGCGGCGCCGGGAACAAGTTCCCGCACTCCGGACAAGCCGCGTATCCCGACGCGACGACCGCCGAACACTCCGGACACTCCCGCGCCGGAGGCGGCCCGCGTCGAGCCCCTTTCGCGCCGACGACCGGCATATCGACCGGACCGAGACGAACGACGTTTTGCCCGTAATCGAGGACGAGGCAATCCGTTTTCCCCGGCGCGAGCCGAAGCCCCCGCCCGACCATCTGCTGGTAAAGCCCGGTCGAGTTCGTCGGTCGGAGCAAAACGACGCAGTCGACGTTCGGCGCGTCGAAGCCCGTCGTCAAAACGTTGACGTTGACGAGGTATTTGAGCGACGGCGTTTCGCGCCCGAGCAAATCGACGCGGGGCGCGTCGCGTTTGAACCGCGCGATAACGTCGGCTCGTTCCGACGCGTCCGTTTCGCCGGTAATCGTCGCGACTTCCGCGCCCGTCAGCGTCGCGAGCGTCTTTTCGATCCGCTTTGCCGCCTCGACGCTCGACGCGAAAACGAGAACCTTCCGACGCTCGCGCGTCAGTTCGGCGATCTCCAAACACGCCGCTTCAAGGACGTTCTTTTTCTTGACGACGCTCTCGACCTCGGACGCGACGAACTCGCCGCCGCGAATCGCGACGTTCGAAAAATCGGGTCGTCGACGCCCGGCGCGCGCTTTGAGCGGCGCCAAGTAACCTTGCGCGATTAGGTCGCGAACGCCGACTTCGAAAACGATCTCCGAAAGGATTTTGTCGGGCCCGCAAATCCAACCGCAACCGAGCCGATAAGGCGTCGCCGTCAAACCGACGACGCGGACGTCCGGAGCGACGCGCCGCGCTCCCTCCAAAAACGTTCGGTACATTCCGTCGCCCGAATCGGGAACGAGGTGCGCTTCGTCGACGACGATCAGTCGAAACGGGCCGAGCTCTTCGGCGCGACGATAAACGCTTTGGATTCCCGCGACGACGATTTGCGCGTCGGTCGTTCGCTCGCCGAGTCCGGCGGAATACAGCCCGACCGACGCGTCGGGCGCTTCGGCGGCGATTCGGTCGCGCGCCTGTTGCAAAAGCTCTTTGACGTGCGCGAGAACCAGCGCGCGTCCGCCCCAACGCGCGACGTCGCGGCACATCGTTGCCAAGACCGGCGTTTTCCCGGCTCCGGTCGGCAAGACGACGCAAGGCGCGCCGCTTTCGTTGCGACGCAGATAGTCGTAAACCCTGTCAACCGCTTCTTTTTGGTACCAGCGAAGCTCCACTACTTAACCGCCGCCGTCCAGGTAAGCGTTACGGGGTTCCCCGCTTTCGGAACGATCGTTACGTCGATTTCGTAAGTTCCGGGGCCGGGGAAAAGGTCGTTTTCCGTCGCGTCCGGCTCGAACGCGAAGTTGTAGCCGTCGGAATCGACGCGCCAACGCGGGTCGTCGACGATAAGCCGCGACTTGAAAGCGCTCGTCGCGTCGTCTTCGCCGACCGGAACCGCGACGCCGACGAATCCGTCGACCGCGACGCGCGAACGCTTCGAACCGTAGGAGTAAACGGCGTAACAAGTGTAAAAAGCCGACTTAATATCGCTCGGAACGATCGGCGCGACGGTCGACGATTCGACCAATCGAGCGCGTAAAATCGGCGTTTCGCCGCTCGTGTAATATCGGGACATCGGAAACTGTTCGAGTACGGCGGTTAAAAAGGCCGGGCGCGCGTCGAAATCGGCGTCGAGCGCTCGGTCGTAAACCAGCCAAATATGCGGATTGGAAACGGTCGACGTCGCGCGAATTTCGCCGCTCGAACCGTCGACCGGCTCGACGAACCAATAGCGCGCCGTCGAATCGACGACGACCGACGTTTCGCCGTATCCCTCGACCGTCGCCGCGACCGTTCGTTCGACGCCGTCCGCCGAATACGACACGACGTAAAAGCCGGGCGACGGAGCCCAAAAGGTCGCCGTCGACGACGTAAAGTCCGAAACGACGGAAAACGCGTCCGCGTTTGGAACTCCCGTCAAAACGAGCGTTCCGTCGGCGAGCAAAGCGTTCGTCAAGTCGTTTCCGTCGGCGTCGCTAACGGTCGCGACGTCGGGATAAGCGACGAGAACCGAAGGCGCGGCGTCGGCGTCGTAATCGGAAAGGCGGTAAATTTCGGTCGTCAAGGTTTCTCCTTTGCCGACGGCGTTAAAATCGAGACGGCGTTCGTTCGTCGCGCCGTTCGTTTAAATAGGCGGCGAATCTTTTGCGCAACCGTTTGCGCCGACTGCGAACGGTCGTAACGGAAACGCCGAGTCGCGACGCGGCTTCTTTCGCCGTTTCGCCGTCGACGACGGAATCCCAGTAAACCGCGTCGCGAAGCGAGGTTGTCGCGCGGAAATCGTCGAGCGCGGCGCGAACGTCGATTTCGCCGTCGACCGCCTCCCCGGGCGCGGCGCCGGAGTCGACGTAATCGGCGATTTTTCGTCGTTCCGCTCTCTCCCGGCGCAAGCGGTCGAGAATCGCGGTTTCCGCGCAACGACGAAGGTAAGCGCGACGTTCCGGTTCCGACCGCGAGGCGTTGAGCTTCGAACGAACGGCGCACATTCGCAACGCGGCGACGCTCGTCGCTTCGTCGTAATCGGACGAGCCGAAGCGGGCGAACCGCGAAGCGACCGAACGGGCTATCGTTAGGATTTCGTCGTCGAGCATTGTCGTTGAAGAATCTCCGTTAAAACGGCGGCGAGGCGCGGCAAATCGTCGAGCCGACAAACGATTATCCACTCCCGACGATTGCGCCGATGCGCGACGATCGGAACCTTCGTTCCCGCGTCGCACGTCGCTTGGTCGAGCGCCTTATAGGCGTTAAACGCCTCGACGCGCTTGCATTCGACGTGAAGGTCGGGACTGTCGACGAGAACGTCGGGCGAATCGGGCGAACCGGAAAACTGGCGCCCGCGACGCGCGCCGACGCCGAGAACTCGCGTCAACTCCTTGGACAGTTCGACTTCGCCGCGCGCGCCTTTATTTCGCGACTTAGACCCCATCGCGTTTTTCGGACGCGCTCGCCGCCGCGCGTCGAACCAGCTCGGAAATTCGAGCGACGCTAACTTTCGGCGACGCTTTTTCGTTCTCGCCTTTGCTTTCCGGCGCGGACGTCCCGTCGGCTCGTTCGCCGGAGTCGACCGTTTCGCCGTCGTCGCCCGCGTCGCCGAGAGCGTTCGCCGCTTCCGCGAGCGCGTCCGCGATTTTCGTTTCGTCGAACGCGTCGGCGCAAGCGTCGCCGTAAAAATGGAACTCGATTCGACAGTTGCTCAAATTGACGTTAGGCATTTTCCCTCCTTGATTTGCGTTATTGTTTCCACCACGCGCCGGACGCGCCTTGCGTCGGCGGCGTTTGACTTTGCGTTTGATATTGAGGCGGCGCGCCTTGCCCTTGCGTTTGATATTGGGACGGCGGCGCTTGGACTTGCGCTTGATATTGGGGCGGCGGCGCGTCTTGCGACGCCGCGTTTCCGCCGTAAGGCGCGTATCCCTTCACCGCGTTCCGTTCTTTGCCGCCGACCTCTTCGACGATCACGTCGAGATAAAACGGGATGCGGAAAAGTTCGGTCGTATCTTTGTAAACCGGTTTCCCGCAAGCGATTCCGAGCGACTTCAACTGCGTTTGAGCGATTTCGCGAACGCTTTCCGTCGAGTGGTCGATATTAATCCACTCGCGGATAAGGTAGCCGCGCTTCTCGCCTTGGAGAATCGAATACCGAAGTTCGAGCGCGTTTCCCTTCCCGTTTTTGGTCGGGCCGTATTTTTCGTCGACGATCTCGACGAGGTATCGCCCCGCCGGAACCGGAGGCGTCGAACCGGAATATTCGCCGGTTTCCGCCAAGTTGAATTTAATTTGCATCGTTACCCTTTCGCTATCCCCGCTTGATAATCGCAAATCGCCCGCAACACGACGCCCGCGTCCATCGGCAAGTCGTCGGCGATCTCGTACCGTCGTTTCGCCGCGAGTTGCGACGTTCCGAGAGCGCGCAGAACGCGGTCGCCGCCCCCGCCTTCGCCCCGAGCCGCGCCGATCGAACGCGTCGCGAAAAAGACGACGTCGACCCACTGCGCGAGAAGCGAATACGCCTTGCGGTGCAACTGCGGCGCGAACCGCTGGAACTTCGCCGTTTCCGGGTCGTCGTGAAACTCGATTTTCGCGTGCGCCGTCAACACGATCGCGCAACCTTTATCGAGTCGAAGCGTTTGCAACTTCTCGACGACGCGGCGCCAATGCGTCAGCGCCTGAACGTATCCTTTGGCGTATCCGCCGCCGATTTGCTCGATCGACTCGACGCCCTCGCGTTCGCACAACATCTTCCAAATCAACGCTTCGAGCCAATCGAGCGAGTCGATTACGACCGTCGAATAGTCGTGCTTCTCCCGAATCAACGCGTCGAGCGCGCCGACGACGTCTTCGAACTTTCGCGCGACCGGGAACGACTCGCAATCGATATTGTCGAGCCCGTCTTCCGTCTGAATGAAAATCGGTTTCGGAAACTTCGAAGCGAAGGTCGACTTCCCGATTCCCTCGATTCCGTAAACGAGGATTCGCGGCGGCGCCGCTCTCGTTCCGGTTTGCACGTCCGCCAAACTAACCGTCATAGCTCAAAACCCTTTCTTCTTCCCATCCGGTCGGCCAATACATTTCGTCCCACGACCGTTTCAACCGCTCGATCGCGCGTTCGTTCTCCGCTTGCGCTCGGTCGAGCCCGACGACCGGAAAAACGCCCGTCGCGAACGGCTCGCGTTTTTCCGTCGCGATATAATAAAAGCCGAAACGTTCGCCGACGATTCGCTCGACGACCGCGCGATAAAACGCCGCTTGATTAAAATACCGATACCGCCGAGCGTCCGACTCGAAATAGTCAAGCCGGTCGCACGTCTTGTAATCGATCAAGATTCCGTCGCGACGAATCCAGTCGCATCGAATTTGACAGCGCAAACCGCAATATTCGGCGCGTCCGACGAGTTCCGCGACGCCGTTCGTCAACAGCTCCGACGCGCGGCGACAAGACGCGACGCTTTGCCGCGACGCTTCGACCAAATCGACTTGCGACGGCGTTAAAATCGTTCGCGACTCTTTCGCCGCCCATTCCTTATACGCCTTCGACGTCGCGCCGTAAATCTCGCCGGAAGTTGGGTTGCGCGGCGCGCCGTCGGTCGTCGCAAACTCGGCGTCGAACGCGTCGCGCCCTTCCAAAACGAGCGAATGAACCGCCCGTCCGAGTTCGAACGCGGCGCTCGACGAACGTTTCGCCGCGCCGCAAAACTTCCGGAAGTAAAGGCGCGGCGACTCCATATAGTCGATCAGCTGATGCGACGAAAGGTAATTCGTCGCTTGCGAATGGTAGAAGTCCGCCGGTTCGCGCGTAAATTCCGGGAATTTATCGAAATCAACGTTCATCGTCCGCCTCCGTCGCTCGACGCATCAGTTGCATCTCGTACCGAACGCGGCGCTCGGAGATTCGCTCCTTCGCGGCGATTTGTCGAACGGAGTCGCCGCAAAGGAGCGCGTCGAAAATCGAGCGTTGCCGCGCCGTCCACTTCGCCGACGCTTCGAACGTCTTGCGTTCCGGCGCCGCGACTTCGAACGGCGTCGCGTCAAGCGAAAGTCCGCGTCGTCGCCGCGCTCGACGCGCTTCGAACGTCGCGTTTTGCGCCGCGAATTTGGCGATTTTGGCGACGCTCCGAGCGTTCGCGGCGTAAGCGAGCGCGTCGGCGCGCGAGAAACCGAGCGCGAGCTTCTTTTGCGCGACCCGTTCGCACGAACGCAACGCTCGAAGCGTCGCCTCTTGTATCGCGTCTTCGACGTCGGTTCGACCGTATCCCCGCAATCGAGAACGCGTCGACCGCTCGACCGCTTCGACCAAGCCGTCTTCTAACGCGCGGTCGAACAACGCTTTTTGAAAAACCTTGGCGTCCATTCGCTCCTTTCTTCCTTCGCCGTCCTATAACGATTTTTCCGTCCTTTTTACAAAAAAAAAACGCCGCGAAGAATCGCCTTTTTCAAGGAAAATTCTTCGCGGCGCTTCGACGCGTCGAGCCGAACGTTCCGTCGTTCGGCGAAAATCGGAACGGTTACGCGGCGTTCGGTTCCGTCGCTTCGGCCGCTCTAAAATATCGCCGGAGCGTCGCCGCGTCGTCTCGGTCGAGCGTATGCGTCGACTTCCACTTGGTCGCGATTTTAGCGAACGTCGCCGGGTCGATTTCCTCCGGCGACGAGCCCGCGAGAATCGCCGCCTCGACCGTTCGAACCGCTTCGTCGATCTCTGCCTTAATCGCGACGCGGCGCGCTTCGAGCCAAACGGCGACGCCGCGCGTTCGTTCCAAGTCGTCGCGAGTGAAAGTTCCGGGCGTTTTGAAGGCGCGGCGTCGAGCGTCGACGAACCAAGCGCGGTCGATTTCCGACGGCGTCGTTTCCGGATCGACGTTCGCGGCCGCCTTAAACGTTTCCGCGATTTCTTTGTATTCGGCGCGCGTAAGTCGAGGCGCGCCGTCGGTTTCGTCGTCCGCCTTCCGGCGTTCTTCGCGTTCCCGCGCGAGTCGCTCCGCTTTCTCTTCCTCGGCGCGCTCGAGCGGTTCGAAAAGCCGTCGGAACGCCTCTTGAATCGCCTCGACTTTCTTCGCCGAAATCCCGATTTTGACGCGCTCCGGGTCGTCGAGCCAAGCGCTCAATTCGCCGAGGTCTTGGAAATTTTCGGCGACCGTTTCGTAAAGCGCGGCGGGAAGCGAGTTTTCGAGAACGGCGACCGGCGCGGACTCCCAATTCGACAAGTCGACCTTTTGAAGCGGTTGCGTCGCGGCGCGACTCATCGCTTCGAGCGTTTGGGCGACGTTCGCGCCCGATTCGAGCGCGGCGGCGGCCTCTTGCGCCGAGATTTGTTCGGCGAGCGTAAGGAGCGGCGTTTCGTCGCGTTCGTCGTATTCCTCCGAACCGTTTCGCGTGTATTCGCGACGTTTGGCGGCGAGTTTTTCGCGCCGCTTTTTCAGCGACTTCGCAATATCTTTGGCGAGACGCTCCATCTTTTCGCATTCGTCTTCGGCGGCTTCAAGTTCGCGAATTTTACGCTCCCAAGCCTTGCGTCGGTTCGCTTCGGCGTCTTCCGTTTCCGGCGCTTCGTCGTCGTTCGGTTCGTCGGCGACGCGGACGGCGACGACGTTCAGCCCGTCGGAACGGCGCGGCGCGTCGCAAGCGCAGGTTTCGCAATCGGCGCCGTCGAGCCCGCAAAACGCGCATTCGAGACAGTGTTCGTCGCTTCGCGGTTCCGCGTCGACCGGTTCGAAGACGAACGCGCCGTCGAGTCCGTCGAAGCGATAGCGTTCGCCGACTTTCGGCTCGAACGGCGCCGGAGCGGTTTCGGGTTCGAGGTTTTGAGCGTCGGTTTGGGTTCGTTCGTTTTCCATCGTCGTTTCCTTATTCTTTTTCGTTTTTCGAGTTCGTTCGTTTCGACGTTCGCCGTCGTCGGATTTTCGGGCGGGATTTTCGACCGCCCGCCAAACGGTCTCGTACATCGCGCAATATTTCGGGCAAACGAAGCGGTTCAACGCGCAGTCGTCGCACTTGTTTTCGCTCGTCGCGCAAACGTTCCGGCGAACGCATTCGACCGCCGCGAAGTCGATCTTCGTCGGGTCGTCGCGTCGAAACGCTTTTACGACGACCCGGTCGCCGGGCGTCGGCGCGAGAATTTCTCCCGCCGGAAAGTCGGTAAAGTCCAAAGGTCGAGCCATCGTTCACTCCTTCGCGTTCGCGGCGCCGTCGTTCTCGACCTCGACGCCCGCCTCTCGAAGCCGCGCCGTCAAGGCTTCAATCTCTTTCGTCGCGGCGCGATAGCGTTTGCCCAACGACTCGACGCCGCGTTCGGAAGTCGCGAGCGACGCCAAGAAAGCGTCGCGAAGGCGAATCGCCTCTTCGGTCTCGGCGCGACTTTCGGCGAGCCGCGCTCGCGTTTCGTTCAACTCGGTTTCCAACCGCCAAGTTATCGCGAAACCGGCGCTTCCGGTCGCCGCGACGCCGAGAATCCAACCCCAAATAAACCGATTCATCGTCGTTTCCTCCCTTTCAGCAAGTCGCGACTTCGCGTTCTTTTAACGTTCGCAAAGCGCTTCGAATCTCGAACGCGAGGCGCTGAACTTCGAAAGCGTTCGCCGGGCGCCGCCGTTCCCGCGTCAACCGCTTGAAATCGTCGAACGAAAGTTCGAGTTCCGAAACTTCGAACCCGGCGGCGACCGCCAAGAGTTCGGCAACGGGTTGTTCCGACGTCGCGTCCGCCTCTTTCGACGCGCGGTCGCGCTCGAGCGGTCGCGTTTGGCGGCGAGCGTCGACCGGGCGCGGCTCGTCGGCGAATCGCGTCGGAACCCAAACCCAACCGGCGTTCTCAAAGAGGCGTTTCACTCGAAGCGTCGCGGTCTCCCAAACCGTTCGCTTACCGGCTCTTCCGTCCGAGCGTTCGAAGAGCGACTTCGCGTCGCGAGCCTCCCGAATCAGCGCGAAGACGTCCGAACGGGTCGCGCCGCCGACGCGCAAAACGACCGCCGCCGTCAAACGGTCGATCAAATCCGGATGAACGGTCGGCTCCCAAACGCGCTCGGCGATTTCCGCTCGCAACGCCGCGACTTTCGGCGACTCGAAGTCGACGAGCGAGCGAACGTCGGCGACCGAACGCGCGTCGGTCGACGCTTGCGCCTCCGCTTCTAAATCCTTCGCGGTTTGATTTATTTTTTTATTTTTAATATTTATTATTATTTCTTCTTTAGGCGCGGTTTCGCGTTCGCGATTCGCAACGACTGCCGAACCGAACGCAACCGCCGATTTTCCCGACGTTTCCAACGCGTTTCGATTCGCCGCCTCCCGACGTTCGACCGTTTCGGATTCCGTTTCCGTTCTCGTTTCCATTTTCGTTTTCAAAACGGGAACGGACGCGAACGACTCGACGCCCTTCCCGAACGTCGCGTCGAAAAGAGGCGTTTCGGGTTCCGGCTTCGCGACGACCGGTTCCGGAAAGCGAGACGGCGACGGTCGATAGACGTAAAGGTCGAACCGTCCGCGTTCGCGACGCGGGACGATTTCCAACACGTCGAGCGTTTCCAGTTCCTTAACGCGTTTGCGGATTTGTTGTTCGGAGAGCGAAACGCCGAAACGCTTCGCCGTCTCTCGGACGTCCGCGAACGTCGCGTCGACGACGCGACCGGGTTCCTCGCCGAGCGCGAGCCAAAGCGCCGCGAACAACGCTTCTTTCGTTCCCGACGCTAAAATCAGCGGATACAGGGGGTTCATTTTGGAGGCTTCCTTCTTTCGACCGCGCGCGAACGCCCGGCGGTTAGGCTTGTCTTTCGTCGTCGAGCAATTCCCAGTCGTTGCGTTCCAACTCAAAGCGTCTCAACGGAAAACGACGTATGTATTGCGAAAATCCCGCGTTCGGGCTTCTCCGTTCGGCGACGAGTTCAAGTTCCGATTCCCAACCGTCGGGAAGCCGGAAATATTCGAACGCTCGCGGATCGTCCGGCGCGCGTTTCCTCAACCGAGCGCGGCGCCCGGCGAGTAAATCGGGTAAAATTTGAGCAAAAGTCATTGCCGTTCGTCTCCGCGTTATCGGATTTCCAGCTCCAACACGTCGGCGCCGACCGTAAAGACCGGCTTCGCTTCGACGTTCTCGACCGGGCGCAAACGCCAATCTTCGAAAGCGTCGCGGACGACGACTTCGCAATCGCCGAACGCTTCGCGAGCCGCCGTCAACGCGTCGATCAGCGCGGAAATTCGCAACGCTTTTTTCGCCGTTTGGTTCTCTCTCATTTTCGTTTTCCTTTTTGGATTGTTCGTAAAAAGAAGCGGGGGCGGCGCAACGTTTTAGCGACCGCCGCCAAAAGCCGCCCCCGCGAAACGATTCAGCGTTCCGGCGCGACGAAAAGAGCGTCCAAGTCGACGCGGCGGAAAAGCGTTTTGCACTTCGTTCGAAGTCGCGGCGTTCGCGCGCCGTCGACGACGGAATCGAACGTCCGAACGTCGAGCCCTAAATAGCGGGCCGCCTCGCCTCGCGTCATCACGTCTTTCGGCGGTTCCGGCGCGACGTAACCGCGACTCGCGCAACGTTTTAACGGTTTCATTTTTGATTCTCTTTTCTTTGGGTTCGTTCGTTAATTTTATCTGCTCGACGCTTGCGGGACGCCGTAAACCTCGTCGCTTTCGGCTTGTCGCGCGAGCAAGCGTTCGAGTCGTTCGAAAGCGAGTCGCGCCGTCAACCGGAAAATCTCCTTCCGCTCGAAATCGGCGAGGCGTTTATTGTCGTGAAGGTCGATCGCGGCGCAACAAAGCTCGACGAGATTCGCGAAATTGCGCCGATACTCTTCTTCGCGGAGCGGTTCGACTCGACGACGGCGAACGCGTTCTTTGGGGGCGGCTTGCGACATTGGAAACTCCGGCGACCGCCCGACGGATTCAACGGAAAGGAACGGCAAGAAAAAACGCCCGACGACGGCATCGCGAACGGTCAAGAACGCGGCGCCGCCTCGGGCGGTCAAAAAAATTAGACGGACTCCGTCGCTCTCGACGGAGTTAGTTATACTCCAATTTTGGCTAACAGTCAAGCAGGTTTTAGCCAAAATTTGAGTAATTTTTAAGATTATTCTTTCGGCATCAAATTGCGCACGGAGGTTTTGAGAGCGTCGGCAATCGTCGGAAACGCGTCGAGCGGCGGCGCGCAACGCGCCGTTTCCCAGTTCGAAACGGTTCGTTGATTCGAATCGATCGCGGAAGCAAATTCCGCTTGCGACATCTTCGCCTTCTCGCGCAACTCGCGCAATCGTGCGGCGAAGCGTCCGGAGTACGTTTCCATATTGGGTTCTTTCCGTGCGGGCGTCATAACGGCGGGCAATCTCCTTTCCGAAATTGTTGTTGAATCTAATCGTCATTGTACCGCCCTTTGTAAAAAATAATAGTCCGTTCTTAATCTTTTTCGTTGCCAAAACGTTTAGCGCCGGTTGTCGGTTCAGCGAATCCTAACTTGCCCAAGCGGGTCTGTCTCAAAAAATACTCCCGGCGGACAACGTCGAAACGTCCAAGGCAATTTGTAATTCTGATAATACGACGCCTTTAACATTCTGTCGACGACTTTTCCCGCCTTTCGTTTGGGAACCAAGAACGCGTCGCCGAAGCTCGCGACGCGGCTGTCCGGGTGATAAAGTCCGACGAGAATCGGACGAAGCCCGTTAAAATAGCCCGGCACTGTCCAAACGCAAACACGGCTCCAGACCCGCCCCCTCTCGCACCACCGTCGTCCAATCTTAACGCCGAGACTCCGCAGTTCTTCTCGCGAACCGCCGAGGCGACGATTAACGTCGCCCCAAGTCCAAGCGTAATCGCGGCAGGCTTGACGTCGGAATAGTCGCACGATTCGTTTCGCCTCCTCCGGCTCGTCCGGAAGCGGCAGTAAGCCGAGTCCGTAAATCCTGACCGTCTTGGCGTCGCGATCAACGCGGCGTTCCTCTTTGTTCATCGCCGTTTCCCCTTGCTTTCTCGTTTCTCTTCGGGCCCCATCGGCATTACGACCGCGACCGCGCCGGAGACTCCGTTTGCCTTCGTCGCGACTTCGGCGATTCGAATCGGTTTCCGCTCCGCGAACGCGATTTCGACCGTCTCCGTCTCGCCGAAGCGTTCCAAAAACGCGAACGATTCCGAGTCGACGTCGAACGCGAGCGTTTCGAAAACGCCCGTCGCCGCGCCGCATACGACCGACGAACCGATCTCCGCGCCGACCGCGCTCGCGGTGAAGCCGGTCAAGTCGAACAAGAGCCTAATTCGCCGCTTTTTGTCCGTCGTTATCTTCGCGAGTCGAACGGCGTTCGCAAGTTCCGCCTTCTCGACCCGCGCCGTTTTCGGGCCGCCCGCCGCCTCGACGACGCGCCGCCAAGGCGGATAATCGCCGACGACGCTCGACGCGGACGCCCAAAACGTCGGCGTCGCGAAGGTAACGAACCCGTCGACGAAGCCGACTTCGACCGTCGCGGCGTCGTCGAGCGCGGCGACGATTCGGGCGATCTTTTCCGCCGGAACCGCGCGTCGCTCCGCGCCGAAATCGCTCGGCGTCGCGAACGTCTCCGCCGCCAAAACGCGACCGTTCGTCGCGACGAAACTTAAACGCCCCGGCTCGGTCGAGTCGAAGCAAATCGTTCGAAGCGCGTAACGCGGGTCGTCGCCGCTCTTCGCGATCGGCGCGAGCGCGCGAACGACCCGTTTCAGCGTTTCGGACGCAAAGGCGACCGTTCGCGTCGCGACGGCGGGACGGGCGAACTCGGCGACCTTCGGCGCGGTCGTTCGCAAACGCGACGTTCCGCAACGAAAAACCGCGTCGCAGCCGGAGTCGTCGACGTCGATTTCGACGGTCGAGTCGTTCGCTTCGCTCAAAAACGAAACGGCGACGCGCGGAACGACGACCGACGCGCTTCCGTTTTCGCGCCCGGTCTCGAACGGCGCGGACGCGAAAACGCCTTCGCAAAATACCGACGCGCTCGCGGTCGTTCCGTCGAAACGAACCGTCGCGGATTGCGCGCCGACGGACGCGACGCGTCGAAGCGCGTCGATAAGCGGTCGTCGAATCGTCGTTAAAATCATCGCCGTTCCCTTTCCTTTCGCGTTCGTTATTCCGCGTCCGCCGCCGGTTCGTCGGTCGCTTGTTCCGCGTCTTCCGACTCCGCTTCCGCGTTCGTTTCGACCGTCTCGCCGTTCGCGTCGGCGCCGAGCGGTTCCGTTTCCGCGACGAAAACGCCGAGTCCCGGCCCGCTAAACTCGAGCAAGGTAATCGCCCGACTGATCGCGTCGCGGAACGCTTCGACGGCGCCCTTCGCCGCTTCCTTTTCCGCGTCCGTAAAAGATTCGCCGCAAACGCAACTCGTTTTCGCGACGCGTTCGAGCGCCCGGAGTTTCGCGTCGTCGAAGCCGCGTTTCCCCGCCGAAAACGCCACTTTGAGGAAGACGTTTTGCGCGCGTTCTTGTTTGACGTCGATTTTTTCGATTTTCATCTCGTTTCCTTTCTAGTCGCCGGATTCGACGACGCAACTGACCGACAGCTCCGCGTCGCCCGTCGTCGGACGATACGCGGCCCGCAATTCGACGCGTTCGCTCGTTCGCGCCGCTCCGGTCGACTCGCAACCGGCGACGAGCGCGACGACGAGCGCGCCGCCAAGCCAAAACGCTTTTCTTTTCATTCCGCTTCTCCCGCGTTCCCAAAGGGGGGCGACGTTGAAGAAGTCGGCGCTCGAACCGCGTCCGAGCAGGCGCCGTTCCGGAGTCGAACCGGAGCGACCGGGTTAGGAACCCGGCGTTCTACCGTTAAACTAACGACGCGCTAACGTCCGAGCGAAAACGCCCGTCCGGCGACGTTCGGGACGCCGCGCCCTTCTTGTTTTGCCTTTCCGGAAGAAAGCGCGTATAATACGCTATCGAAACAGTAACCTCTCAACCAAGAAAGGAAAACAAAAATGAGGAAGTTAGTCGATTCTTTCGAAGCCGTCGACGAAAACGGCGACGTTCAAACTATTTTCGTTTATCAGGACTTCCGCAAGGAGACCGTTCGCGGAGGTTCGTTCTTCGTTCCCGGTCTTAAAAGGGCTTTCCTTGAAGACGGAACGTCGTTAAACCGCCAAACCGACGATCTTTTCATCGCGCTAGACGGTCGTCGTTTTCAACGTCTCCGTCGATAGCCTCGCCCGGCGCAAATTCTAAACGATCGAACCCGTCGATTCCATAATACGCGACGCGTCCGTCGATATGAACGCGCGTTTCTCGCGGATAGCGTCGCGACGCGTCGGCAAGTTCGCCGACCGTCGCGGCGCGACGCCATCTCATCCAACCGTCGTTCCCCTTGTCTCGACGAAGTTTCGCCTTCCGTCCCCAACGCTCCGCGACCGCGCCGCAAAAGAGCGCGAACGTCGCGCCCGCCGTAAACCAACTCGCGCACATAACGTAAAGCATTAGGCGTCCTCCTTCTCGCCGTCGGTTTCGGCTAACGCGTTTTCGAGCGTCGCGATTCGACATTCGAGGTCGGCGAGCCGTTCTCGCGCGTCTTGCGTCGCTTCGCCGATTTTTTTAGCGGCGTCGAAACACTTATCAAGCCAATCCCCTAAGCATCCGGCTGCCGCCTGAGTTGCCGCAAGAACCTTTTCAGCGTCTTTCGCGCCCATTTCAAGGATTTTCGCCCAGCCCACTGTTTTCAACGGCCCTAACACGTCGAATAGGTCGACGTCTAAATCCTCTCGTTTTTCGTCGCTCATCGTTTTCCGCCCCTTCCAAACGAAAAGAGACTTCGGAGAATCTCTTTCACACCGCTTCTTTTCGTTTCGCATCGTTCCAAATTGTAATTCCCGTCTTCGTAAAAACCGACGAACCGCCCTTTAAACGGCCCGGAAGCTCCGCGATATTCGATAATCGCGTCGATTTCGAGAAACACGCGCTCCGGCGACGCCGCTTTGAGATAATCGAACGCGTCGGGCAAACTGGTAAATCGCTTGAACTTAACTTTCTCGTTCATCTAACGTCCTCCCGCTTAACAACATCGCGACCGCGGCGATAAAGTTCATACTAACCGTTTCGTTCCGACGGTCGGGCTTCGAAACGTAAATATCCGGCGGGTATTGCCCCAACCCCAACGCGACGACCTCTTCGGCGACGTCGCGCGGTTCGCCGTCCAGAAAAGCGAACGTTTTCCCGAGGTCGGCGCGAATCGCGCGCAGGACGTCGTCTTCCAACTCGACCGAATCGTCGAGCGCCGAATTGGAAACGAACAACGCGAAGGAAACCGAATCGCCGCCAAATTTAACCGCTAATCGAACTCGTTCGAGCTTGTATTTGTCGGAGATTAGCGAATGAATCCGCTCGAAAATCCCGAATTGCGCCGCGCTTTCCACTTCCGCGATCAAATACGGAAGCCGCCGTCGAAAGCGACCGTCGCGATAAAAATTACTCAAAAACCAGTCGACGTACTCGACGGGCTCCTTCGTTTTCGCGACGACGCCGCCGCAAAGTCGAGTATATAGCAAAACGCGGCGGTCGTCGTCGCACAGCTTTTCCCAATCCTCGGCGGTAAGCGTTTTCGCGTCGTTTTTCTTATTGGACGTCGTTTCCATTTTGCTTCCTTTCCTCGGTAGTCGCGGCGGCGGAATCGTCGCCCCACAGGTCGAAAACGTCTTGCCACAAGCGGCGAATCGCGACGCGGATAGCGTCGTTTCCGTCGCCGAGTTCCCCGCTCCAACGTTTCGCCGCGCTGTTGGAAACGTCGCTCGAAACGACGTTGTCGAGCGCGTTCCGAACGAGCGGCGTTTCCAGCTCGTCGAGAAGCCGAACGACCTTCCGCAAGTCGCGCACGACGGCGGCGTATTCTTTATCTTGACTTCGCATTAGGCGATCTCCTTATTTCCGTTCTTAAAACGACGTCGCGTCTCGGAATCGAACCGAGAGCCGAGGCAAGCCGTAAAACCCGGCGACCGTCCGCGACAAAGAGAGCGAGCGCGGGGCCCGCTCCGCGTTCCGCGTCTTTTGAGTCGACGCAAAACGCCCGAAAGGAAAAGGCGTCCGTTATTTCTCGAATCCGATTCGAGCCGTTTTTCAACGGTTCCGCGCGACCAAACGCCTGCGCGCGCCTCCGCTTGGCGTATCCCTCGAACGAGAGGCGGAGAAACGCCGGTCGGGAGTCGAACCCGACGAAGCCCCCATTCGGCTCGGCGCGTCGGGGCGGCTTCGTTTTCAACCCCGCCCCAATATCGCGATATTACTTAAATTCACGGCGCGTTTTCCGTCTGAACGGCGGCGCTAGGCTCCGGCGAAACGTCGGGGCTCGCGAGTCGGTTAAGTCCCGTCCAAGTAAAGTAAACGACGGCGGCGGCAAGCGCGAGCGGCGCGACGTACTTCAACGCGTTCAAGAGAAACAGAATCGTCGCGAATACAACGATGCCGATCAAATAAAACGGCGCGCAAACGAAATCTTTAAACGAACCTTTAAAACTCTTCTTCTCTTTCATCTCCAAATCCTTCCTTCTTCAAAACAACGTCGCGGGCCTAGCTTGCCGGTTGAGCGCCTCTCGCAAGTCCAACCGTGGACGCGCGGTTGGGGCTTTTTGCGACTAGCCCCGGTCGTCGGGTTCAAGCAACGCTTCGATACAGGCGCCGCCGACCGGATGTTCCGAGGTTTTGAGCGCGGCAAGAGCGCAAGCGAACTCTTCGGTTTGAGTCAGGTCGGCTTCCTTACCTTTTTGAAGTAGCTCTTTAAAACACTTAAACTCGCTAAGGATACGCCCTTGACATTGAAT
>JAGBDN010000046.1 GCA_017937485.1 Thermoguttaceae bacterium | reverse complement strand
GGGGAACCTGCGGCTGGATCACCTCCTTTCTAAGGATATTTAGAAACTCAGCCGAGTAAAATCGGTTGTTTTACGAGGGATCGCGATAAATTGGTAAACACTGTGTGAAATCTTTACTATGATATACGAAGCCGGTTAAGGAAACTTAACCGGCTTTTTTTGTTTCTCGCGCCGCCGAACGCGTCGAGCGCCCCTTTAGAACTTGGCGAGTTCGGCGAACGTTCACATCTTTGAAAATCTCGCCGCGCCGTCGTTTAGCGCAAGTTTGCTCGTTTGTTTTTGCCGCGTTTACGCCATCAATCGTCCGATTTTAACATCTTGCCGTCTCGGGACGCTCAATTTACCTTCGCGAAGCGCTCGACCGTCTTTTCGACTTCTTGCATTTTAATCTCGACATTTTGGGGAGCCGATCGCGTTCGACGCGTCCCGTCCTTGGCGCGTTTGCCTTCTTTTCGGGCTTGCGTCTTTCCGATCGTCCGGAAGAAATGCCGTTCGTTGTTTTATGCGTTTGGCGCTCGGAATCCCGGGGGCCTTTCGTTTCATTTTCGGCGAAAAAAGCCAACCACCCGACGTTTTCGCGCCGTCGACTAGCGCCAATTCGTCCGACTTTGAGAGCTCGCTGATTAGTGCAAAGTTCGCTTGTTTGGATTTTTCCACGTTCGTTTGCCGTAAACCGCCGTTTTTTACGCCGCCGGTTTTAGCATCTCGCCGTATTTGTTTTGAGCATTTCTTAGTTGCGATGTTTGCGGCGCGATTGCTCTCAATTGTATGATTAGATTTTCCGAAGTGTTTTTTCTTCGAACAGTTACGCGGCGATTTGAATACGATTAATTTCTTTTTTAGCGTTCGAGTGTCGCGTTCGTTAGCGATAAAAATGCGCGTCGTTAAAATGCGACGCGCATAAAATTTTATCTGGTGAAATGAAACCTTCAAATAGCGCAACGAATTTTGGTTACGTAAACCAGCATAGCCAGTTGTTTCCAAAGATTAGGGTTTTTGCCGGTAATATTGGAGTTATTTCCAAGGGAACGATGCATCGAAATTACGGTGTCAACTAATTCGCTGCCCAGCTCGTTATTGTTTTGTACCAAAAGTTCAAACGGGTCGGTCGTCCAAACATAAATCCCGTCTTTTTCTTCGAGCAAAGCGCGAAAAGCGCCTAGGATCGGAATTAAGAGACCTTTGGCCGTTTTATATTCCAATGGGTTTTGAAAAAATAACGAACGATAAGTTTCCCCGTCTTTGGGCGTAAAAACTCCTTTGATCGCGCCATAGCGACCGCTGGAATTATTTTTGGTATAAAACATCTTCATATTTTGCTCGATAAGATCGTGCAAGCGAAAGACGTCTTGCATTATTTTCCGCATTTTATAATACGGATTGTTACATTGGGAACCGGAGGACTCGTTTTCTTTATGATATTTAATGTAATAATCAACGCATTTTTTAGGGGAACTATATGAAATTGTTGGACAAGCGCTAAGATCAGGGAAACGCGCAAGATCGAACATATTTAAAATAGCAACGACGTCTTTAACGTCGACGTCAATTGCGTCGTTCGTCAGTTCTACATTTTCCTTAAACGCAATTCGTGAGAGGAAAGGCGCGTCCTGTAATGCGTCTTTGATAAGATCAAACCTGTCTTCTAGCTCGGCGATCGACTTGTCTTCAACCTGAACCGAGGTATTCCGCGCCGCGGCGAGTCGTTGAAAGACGTCTTCGACGCCGGTGAGAATTTCCAACTTAACATATTGCGGCGAACCGCCGGCGCCGACGAGTTTGTCGCGATTATCTAAGATAGCGCGATAAGTATGCCCGCCGTCGACGTTGCCGTGGACTTCCGGATCGCCAAATACGACGGTAAGTTCCTGATTATACTGATCGTATTTGACGCTTTCCGCCGAAAGTAAAATACCGCGATTCAAAAGATAGAAAACGGGGTTTTCCGTTTCAAAGAGCGTCTCTTTGATTTTTTTTGCAACGCTCGTCGTCATTTTTTGTTCGCGCGGATTAGTTTCCATTGGAAAGCGTTCTTTGGGTAATTCTTGAATATCGCACAGAACAATATACATCGCGGCGTTGGGCAACGCGTTAGGATCGTTTCTTTTTTTGGCGAGGTACGGGTTGGGAATTGCTTTGCAGGATTCCACCTTGAAGGTAAACGTTTGAGGAAAGTTATTTGAAGTCAAGGCGTCGACGTTATAATTTGCCATACGAAGTTCTCCTTTTAGAAAACGTGCGGTAGTAAAGTTTCTTACTTGCGTTACAATTATAGAATGAAAAACTTAAACTCTCAACGCTATATATGACGTTTTTTGGAAAAAATGAAGAAAACTATCAACGTTCGTTTTGGAATGATTTTAAAGCGATACCGCGAGGGGCGCCGTTTAACGCAAGAGGAATTCGCGGCGGAGTGCGAAATAAGCCGCGCCTATTACGGACGGCTCGAACGCGGCGAACACAGCGCGACGCTTGAACTTTGCGAAAAAATTGCGAATTACCTTGACGTAACTTACGCGCAACTTTTCGAAATGCTTGACGATTGACGCGCTGGCGACGATAGTTGGCGGCGGGTTGGGATAGAAGGCTCTCGATTTTTTAACGGCGGATTATTGGCGCGGGAATCGTTTGGCAACGCCAAAGAAGAGGAAAGGAGAACAAAACAAGTCGCGCGGCGTTGCTTGCGAGAAACGTCGCGCGATCGTTTATTATCGACGCATAGTTGAGGACGTTGGTTTTGAGGTTATGTCGGTAAAAACAAAGAAACACTGCGAAACGTCGGATTAGAGGCGACCGACCGTCGTTTCGGCGGCCAATGCGCCGATCATATCGCGGGTCGACGCTTCGACCGCTTCCTCCCAACGCGATTCGCCGAAGCGGTCTTTGTACGCGTCCGAACGGTAAGCGAAGATAATGCCGCGCGAGTTGTTGACGATCGCGCCGAGTCCGTCGGCGTCGAAAGCGCCCGCGACGTCTTTAGCGCCGCCGCCTTGGCTCCCGTAACCCGGAACCAAGAACCAAACGTTCGGAAGCGCCGCGCGAAGCTCCGTCAACTGCGCCGGCCAGGTCGCGCCAACGACGCCGCCGACGTTCCCGTATCCGCAGGCGCAACCGGTCTTTTCGATACTTTCCGCCGCGAGCGTTTGGACGTATTCGCCGACCCGACGGTAAAGCGTTTTGCCCTCGAACGCTAAGTCTTGGAACTGCGCGCCGCCCGGGTTCGAGGTCTTCACCAAGACGAAAATGCCGCCGTCGCGCTCGTTCGCGACGTCGACGAACGGCGTCAGGCTGTCGTCGCCGAGATACGGGCCGACCGTTAACGCGTCCGCGCCCCAAGGACTCGTCGCGCCGATCATTCCGCGAGCGTAAGCGGTCGCCGTCGAGCCGATGTCGTGTCGCTTCGCGTCCAACACGACGAGAAGACCCTTGCTCGACGCGTATCGGATAATCGACGCGAGCGCCGCCGAACCGGCCGGGCCGTATTGCTCGAAGAACGCCGCTTGAGGCTTCACCGCCGGAACCAACGGCGCGACGACGTCGACGATCTTGCGGCAGAACGTTTCGAAAACTTCGGCGACGTCCGCCGGGTTCGACTCCGATTTGCCGCTCTTGAGCGCGTCCGGAATCTGCGCCCAACGCGGGTCGAGACCGACGAGAACCGGCGTTTTCTTTTGACGGATTTGGGTCGCTAAACGGTCGGAGAAAGTAGGCAAGGTTCGCTCCTTTAAAATGGGGAAGGCGGGAAGATTGGGGAAATGAAAAACGGCGAGCGAACGCTTGCGCTAACGCGGCGGCGCTCTATAGTATATTGGCAAAATCGGCGAAACGGAGCGCGTTTTTTAACGCTTTTCGGCGTTTTTGACCGGAAAGCTCGACGGATTAGGAAAGTCGGCGAATTGGGAGGCCGGCGAAACGGGGCGGTTGGGGGCGGGCGCGCGGAACGAACGTTAGGGACGCGACTCGAACGACGCGCCGTTTTCCGCCGAATTGCGACTGTTCCAGTTGACGACGTCGAGGAGCGAAACGGGACGGCGGCGTCCGGTTTCGTCGACGATTTCCGGCGCGGACGATTCTTCGACGGCGTTTTCGGCGTTCGCGTTTTTATCGTCCCGATTTTTGCCGAGCGCGAGGAGGGCTTCAAGTTCGGCCCAATTCGGATTGTCCGCGGAGCCCGGTTCGAGAACAAAGCCCTTTTCCGCGATCCATTGCACCGCCGAAAGTTCGAATTGCGTCGGATAAATCAAACGAACGCGGTCGACCGCCGCTTTCCCTTGGAGCGCTTTGCGTTGGTCGGCGTTTTCGAATCGAGCGAGCGCGCTTTGAACGTTTAAAGCGCAGTTGCCGAGTAAAAGCGCCGCGACGTAAAAGGCGATCGTCGAATGCATATGCTTGTAATCGATCAGTTTAAGCGCGGTGCCAAACGAGTTTTTGAGGTAAATCGTCCGACCGCCGCTCCGCGATCTGCCGGCTCGGCTTCCCGACGTTTCGACGCTGTAAACTTCGTCGAGCGTTAAGTGAACGAGGACGCCAAAAAAGATCGACGCGGCTTTGAAGAGCCGAAGTTGCGCGTCGCCGGACGATAAAATAAAGACGATCTCCGCCGCAATCAGGCCGAAAACAAGACTGTGGCACATCCCGCGGTGAACCGTGCAGGCTTTGACGACTTTGCCGCCGACGTAAAAAATAAGGAAATACGCGGCCGCGCCGATCATAACGACCGACTCCGCCGCCAAGGAAAAGTCGCGCAATCGACTCGCAAGGATAAGGGAAAAGGTTCCGGCGACCGTCGAAAGACAACGTTGAAAGGAGCGGCTCGAGTCGCTGTCGACGTCGGGAAGGACGCCGCCGAGAGCGCAAAGCGCGCCCGCGAAAACCGATTGCGGAAGCGAAACGTGATAAAATAAATGAGCGACCGAGGCCAAGCCGACTCCGGCGGCGGAACTCCAGCCGATATGCGTTTGATAACCGGGCATCGTTGGGAAGTATGGGGTAAATGTAGGAGTTGCGCAAAAAAGGAAACGCGTCGAACGCCGCGTCGTTTAAGACCGGCGAGCGATTCGCGGTAAACCGAATTTTAGGTTTCTTTTATTTTAAGCGGTTTTGGCGATTCTTGCAATCGGGGCGGCGTTTTTTTATTGTCGATTGACGGAAAAGTCGATAAAATATATAATTATTGAGGCGACGAGAAGCGAGCGCGGCGACGGAGCGAGATAAACGCGGTAAACGAGGAAGATAAAAGAAAAAGGAACGGTTGGGAGAAATGGAAAATATAAGCGTTTTCGATTTGGTCGTAACGGTTCTTTTGGCGACGGCGACGTTTTGGGGCGGTCTTCGCGGCGTCGTTTCTCAAATTTCTTCCATCGCGACTTGGGTTTTGAGCGGTTTGGCGGCGGCGCGATACGGTTCCGTCGTCGGCGAGGTCGTCGCGATTCCGGAGCCTTGGCGCGCGCCGGTTTCGGCGTTGATCGTTTTTTGCGCGACTTTATTGGCGTTGAGCGTCGCGACGCGGTTTGTGAAAAGAGCGGTTTCGCTGGCCGGTTTGAAGGAGTTCGACCGGCAAGCGGGCGCGCTTTTCGGTTTCTTTAAGGGGTGCGCGATTTGCGTCGTGTTGACCTTCTTTTGCGTTTTGGGCTCGGATAAAACCCGGGATTTAGTTGATAAGTCGAAAAGCGGCCCTTATTTAGCGTCGATTTCCCTTTTGCTCAAAGGCGCGTTTCCGGAATCGGAGACGATGACGCGTTTCGAAACGCTCGTCGGGACGATGGAGGCGACGCAAGCGAAGCGAAACGGGGCGCCGACGTTAAATTCGGAAATCGCCGACTTGGAGACCTATTTGAAGGACAACGTTTTGTCGCAAGAAGCGGCGGACGTCGTCGAAGAAGCGGAAAACGTCGCGGAATCGACAAACGGCGCCGTTTCGTCGAGGTGGTCGCGATTTTTGAACGACTTACGCGGCGCGAGGGGAACGAACGGAGCGGCGGCGCCCGACTCGGAAATTGAAGAGCCTGAAAACGGGGAAAGCCGCGGCGTTTGGGATAATTGGAACGTTTGGAGAGGTCGAGAGAACGACGAAACGAGCGACGGCGCGACGAACGACGGGTATTACGACGAGTACGAAGAAGACGCGCGAAACGAAAAAAACGACGGCGGTTGGAACGATTACGTTGAATATGACCGTTATGCCGACGACGCGACGAGCGAAACCGTCGAAACGTCGAGAGATTGGAGCGACTTGGCGACGTTTTTAACGAATTTAACGGGCGGTTCGCGCTTGATTGAAGAAGCGAACTCGGCGGCAAGCGCGTCGAGCGAACGGCGAACGGCGAATTACGCCGCGGCGGGAGGGGAAGGATTGAACGATTTTCTGGGCGTGCCGTCGAACGCGAACGTTCGGAACGCGGCGCCGACTTTCGATTACGACGCTCCGCGAACGACCGACGGGGCGATTTTGGGGCGCCCGAACGCGTCGCCGACGCCGTTGATTCCGCCGCTTCCTTATTGACGAAAATAGGGCGCTCGGCTCGGGGCGTTGGACGGCGAACTTGCGGACGAACGGTGTTTCAAGAAGCAAAAGTTTAACGTTTGCAACGATTGGAGGGGCGGCGTTGAATTTCGAGAACGCGTCGAGCGGGAGACGCGCGGAGTTTGAGCAAGCGGCGACGGTCGGCGAAAAGTCGGCGTCGAACGCGTCGACGATAAGCCGCAAGAAATAAAAAAAGCTCCTTAAAAACCTTGCGGTATTTAAGGAGCCTTCGAGTTTTATACTCCGTCGAAGAAACTTCGACAAAGCGGAGGACAAGGGGCTCGAACCCTCAACCGGCAAGCCGGCGCCTGATTTCGAGTCAGGTTGCTAACCATTCGCGTATCCTCCTCGAATGATGAACTAAGTATACATCGAATTGCAAAATCCGCAAGGGGCTTTTTTAAATTTTTTTCTTTTTTTCGTCGAAACGTCGGACTCCGGCGCTCGGAACGATCGTACAGTCGTTTTAACGCGTTGCCGTTAAAAGCGTTGCGGACTTGCGAAAACGGCGAAAACGACGGGGCGCAAGTCGGCGGGCGCGTCGACGAGTTTCCGAAAACGAACGGAATTTTTACCGTCGACGCGGCGCTCCGGTCGACGTCGAGCGAAATTTCGGTAAAATGACGGAAGACGGTCAAACGACGGGAAACGCTCGACCTTCGAACGCCCGGCGGTTCGCGGTAAAAACGCTTGGAAATTGCGTTATTATTAATAAGGAAAGAAGAAAGTTCTTGGAATGACGACGAACGAATCGAACGAACAAGCGCGAAACGACGGCGCGAACTCGGACGGAAAAACGATCGCGGCGCCCGTTTGGGCGAACCCGGACGCTCGACCGCGCTTTCACATTCTTTACGAAGTCGGCCCGACGCTCGTCGTCGACAAACAGCCGGGAATTTTGACGCAAGCTCCGCTCGGCGTCGACTCGATGGAAGCGCGCGTCAAAGCGTTTATGAACTGTCGCGATAATCGAGATGGGAAACGATATTTGGGCGTCCCGCACCGCCTCGACCGTCCGGCGTCGGGCTTGTTGGTTTTCGCGAAACACGCTCGGGCGGCGCGCAAGTTCTCGGAGCAGTTCGAAGAGCGAACCGTCGAAAAGATTTATTGGGCGTTGGCCGGCGGGGAAGTTCCGGAAGATTCGGGGACTTGGGTCGACTATATGCGCAAAATTCCGGGGCGCGCCGAAGCGGAGATGGTTTCGCCGATCAAGCCGGACGCTCGGGAGGCGGTCTTGCATTTTCGCGTTTTGAAGCGGCTCGAAGGGGCGACTTGGCTTGAAATTCGGCTCGAAACCGGGCGGACGCATCAGATTCGGCTCCAATGCGCGTCGCGAGGTTTTCCGCTTCTCGGCGACGCGTTGTACGGCTCGACGGTCGCGTTCGGCGAACAGTTCGAGGACGAACGGGAACGGGCGATCGCGCTGCACGCTCGGGAAATAACGTTCGTCGACCCGACGACGAAGGAGAAAACGACGCTGCGGGCGCCGCTCTTCTCGCCTTGGCGCGACTGGATCGACGCGGTCGACGGCGAAACGTTTATCGACGAACTCTTCCCGGAGATTAAGAGCGAAGCGTCGGCGGAGGAAACGAGCGGCGAAACGGACGAAAACGGAGACGCGGCGGCGGAATAATCGTCGCGAGCGTTGAAATTTGACGAAAGCGAACGCGTTTTTGGGAGCGCGTTCGCTTTTTTTGTCGCCGTTGGACGTTAAGATTTTTTATTTCTTAAAAGCGGAATTTTGGGGCGAAGCCGCGTTAAAGTTGTTGTATTTTCTTTATTTTAACGGTAAAAATCGGGCTTGCGGTTATTTTGAAATTAAACTTGAGCAAATCCGAAAAATTTTCTAGAATTTTCTCAGAAACTTTGACGGTCGCGACGATAATAACGATAGAAGGGCGGCGACGCGACCGAAACGCCTCCTTCGCTTGTCGAAACTTCTCGAAAAAAACGCCGATTTTAACGATTTTGTCGGAAATTTGAGCCAAACGCGACGCGCCGCTTGTCGAGTCGGGCGCAAAAGGAACGAACAATGAAAAACGCAAACGCCCAACGCCGCCGACTTTTGAACCGCCTTCTTTTCGGAACGCTTGTTTCGAGCGCGGTTCTTCTTCCCGGGACGACCGGATATATTTCGCAATTTGCCCAACTTCGCGCCGACGAAACGGAGTCGACCGCGCCGCTGAACGCCAACGTCGACGCGACGAACGGGGCGACTCTTTCCGTCGAAGGCGCGACCGGTTTGACCGGCGCGAACGACGGCGCGAGCGTTTCGACGTCGGAAAAAATTTCGATTAAGGGGGGCGCGCAAGGCGTCGTCGGCGTTTTGGACGAAACGTCGAACAGGGCGGACGCGGTCGTCGGCGCGGTCGATTTGACGCTCGGCGACAAAGGTTCGATCGTCGTCGGGGATATGTCGGCGGCGTCGGAAAAAGGGATTTTGACGGTTGTCGGGGCGACGGACGCGAAAACCGGGTCGACGTTAACGGTCGCAACCGGCGCGAACTTGGCGGTCGGCGCGGGCGGCCTGCTCGAAATCGGCGGCGAAAAAGGGACGGGTTCGGTCGTTTTGGAAGCCGGGTCGCAACTTTTCAATGTCGGAACGTCGACGAAAGACGAAACGCGCGGCGTCGTCGTCGGGAAACTCGGAACGCTGACGGTCGGCTCGAAAGACAAAAAGACGACCGGAAACGTCGTCGACGGCGACGGCGCGTTCTCGAACGCTGGGCTCGTCTCGATCTTTAACGAAAGCGGCGACGATAACGCGGCGTATTTCGGCGTTTACTCCGACGATAAAGCCGCGAAACTGACCGCGACCGGCAAAATCGAAATGAACGGCGGAACCGGCAAGGACGGCGCGCTGACGATCAACGGCGCCCTCGAAGCGGCCCAGTGGTCGAGCCTCTGCGACGCGACGTTCGCGGCGACGAGTTTGGTGAAAATCGGCGGTTTGGCGACCGTCGGGAGCGAAAAAGACGGCGCGACGCTGAAAATCGGCGGGAATATTATCAACTCGATTTACGGAAATTCGAACGTTTTTCTCGGCGGTTTGAAAGCGTTCTCCAGCGTCGATTCCAAAGGAACGCGGAGCGGCGGAACGCTGACGCTCGACCAATACGCTTATGCGCAAATTACCTGTTTGACCAAAAAAATGGACGCGACCGGCGCCGTCGTCGAGAAAGACGGGAAATACGACGTTTGGCTCGACGGCAAAATGACGCTGAACGGAACGCTGATCGCGGCGAAAGAAGGTTCGAAAGACGTCGTTTCGACCGGGATTCGTTGGCGCGGCGATTCGACGATTTCCGCGACCGGCGGTCTTTACGCGAAAGATTTGGACGTCTTGGTCGCGACCGACGCCAAAGAAGGCGCCGTCAAATTGGAAAACTCCGGCGCGCTGATTTTGACCGGCGAACTCGACGTCGCGTTCGACGAGTCGGCGAAGTCGTTCGAACTGGTCAACAAGGCCGTTTCGAGCAAGGGCGCTTGGATCGACTCTTGGACGCTCGGCGAAAACGAAACCTTTACCAACGGCGTCGCGAAAGACGAAAAGACGAAAGCGGCGATCGACGTCAACAAATTGACCCTTTCCGGCGGGAAAGCGCGGGCGCTCGGCGTTTCGACGGCGCGGGTTTCGACGCTGAATATCGACGCCGACGCGCAAAATGGGAAAGTCGCCGCGCTCGAAACGGGCGATTCCGCGGCGATTACCGTTAAGGAATTCAACCTCGAACGCGGGTTGGCGAAACTCGGGTCGAAAACCGGCGCGGGCGGCTTGAAAGCGTTTTCGAGCGCGACCGTTTACAACGTCGGGAAAGCCGACCAAAAGAGCGACGAGTTCGCGCAACTGCAAATTTGGGATAACGACGCGAGCTTTAACGGCGGAACGGTCAAACTCCAAGGGCAAGGTCTCCTCGTTCAAGAGGAAAATTTCAAGCTGACCTTCGCCAATACGGCGGTCGTCAACAATACGCAACGCTCCGGGGACGCCGCTTACGCGCTTTCTTCCGACGACATTACCTTTACCGGCGCCGCCGCGTCTTACTCCGGCGGGAAGAACGTTCGAACGAGCTTGATGACGTTCAAAGACGGCGCGACGCTCGAACTCGGGCTCGCCGACGATCTCGTTTTGGCCGAAAACGGCTCGCTGAAAATCGGCAAAGGGGGCGTTCTTAGCGTCGAGTTCGACGCCGACGGCGAAGGCGTTGGGAAGGCGATTTTGAGCGGTTCCGGCGTCGCCGAGTTGGAAGCGGGGAGCGTGATCGCCGCGTCGAACGTTTCGGCGTTGAAGGACGGCGTTTACTCCGGCGTCGCGATCGAAACGAACGGCGACGCGAACGTTTTCAAGAGTTCGACGCGCGAAACGGCGTTTTACACGTTGGACGCCGCCGCTTCCGAAGACGGACGAAAACTGAACGTCGAACTAAAGATTAACGGCGACACGTCGAAATACGCGCAAACCGGCAACCAAAGCGCCGTTTCCGGAACGATCGAAGCGATTCGAACCGACGACGAAAACGTCTCGAAGGCGCTCCGCTCGACGCTCGACGCGTTGAACAACGTCGAAACCGGCGCCGAAGCGTCCGAAGGTTTGACCGAATTGGCCGGCGACGTTCGCGCGAACTCCTTGGCGATGGCGGCGAACTCCCCTTGGCGCCGACCGTTCGAGCAAATCGACTTGGCCGGGCGCCGGAACGGAGCGAGCGCCGCGGCGGCGTCCGAACAATATTGGACGCGCGGTCAAGCGGTCGAGCAAGCCGGTTACGTTGGATACAGCGAATACGAGAATTACGGCGTCGACGCCGGTTACGCCGGTTACGCGGGATACGGCGGTTATTACGGGCGAAGCGCGCTCGGCCCGGCGGCGGCTCTCGGCGCGCCGACGTCCGCTTGGTTCGCGTCGAGCTATCGCGGCTTGGAAGCGAATTCGGACGACAATTCGCGCGAATTCGGCGTCGACGAAACCGGGATGGCGGTCGGATACGAAGCGGCGCGCGACTCCGGCGCTCTCGTCGGGCTCGCGTTCGGTTTCTCGAAACCGCGACTTTGGTCGGAGGGCGACCGCGTCGAAGCGTCGAACTTCCAACTCGGCCTTTACGGCGGTTTCGCCGCGCCGAGCGGTTGGGAAACGAAGTTTTACGTCGGCGGCGGGCTCCAAGATTACGCGAGTAAACGTCGCGTCGAGATCGGCGATTTGCGGGAAACGCTCGACGCCGATTTCAACGGGCAAACGTTCGCGGCGGCGATTCGTCTCGACCGTCCGTTCCAAACGTCGCTTTACCGCGTTTGGCGTCCGGTCGTTCAGGTCGACTTCGAGCAAGTTTGGCAAGACGGCGCGACCGAAACCGGCGGCGGGAGCGCGTTGACGTTCGACGACGCCGATTGGAGCCGAGCGTTCGCCCGCGTCGGTTTGGAATCGGAGTTCAATTCGCCGTTTTTGCTCTTCGACGCCCGGGCGTTTTACGGGATGTTGTTGACCGACGACGCGGCGCCGGTTTCGACCGCTCGCTTCGCCGGGTTTAACGGCGACTCGACCTTTACCGTCGCCGGCGTCGATCAAGGCGAATCGTTCTTCGAAGCGGGGCTCGGGGCGCGCGGTTACCTCGACTGCGAGCGACGCTGGGTTATTGGCGGCGATTACGACTTCGTCGCGTCCGAGAAAACGACGTCGCACCTCGGAACGGTTTCGCTGTCGTATGTCTTCTAAGACGGCGTAAAAGACGGCAAAGTCGTTAAAGCAGGTAAAACAGAACGCCGAAAACGTCGTTCCGGAGCGCGATCCGGGGGCGTTTTCGGCGTTTTGCGTTAAGCGACTAACGTCGCGACGGGGCGAGCGTCATTTTTTTTCGTCTTTATCGTCGTCTTCGTCGTCCTTGTCGTCGTCTTTATCGTCGGCGTCGTCTTTGTCGTCGTCCTTATCTTTCTTTTCTTTTTCGTCTTTCTTGTCCTTGTCTTTAGCGTCGGACTTTTCGGCTTTTTCGTCTTTCTTGTCCTTATCCTTCGCGTCGGACTTTTCTTCTTTCGTTTCTTTTTCGGCCTTCGTTTCGTCGGCTTTCGTTTCTTTTTCGGCCTTCATTTCTTTGTCGTCGGCTTTCGCGCCGTTTTTGCCGTTTTTACCGTTTTCTTTTTTGCCGTTTCCGTTTTTCTTTTCTTCGTCTTTTTTCATTTCTTCGTTATCTTTCGTTTCTTCCGGTTGCGGTTGGAGCGTTTCGGACGGAATCAAAATTTCGACCAATTCGAATTCGAGCGCTTCTTCTTCGGCTTGCGCTTCTTGCGACTTCAGCGCTTGGTAAACTTTGAGACCGCGCGGGACTTGAACGCGGTCGATCGGGTAAACGTACCCGTTGACGCAGCGGACGACCGGGGCCGGGAAGCTCGAGGCGGCGCAAAGGTCGCCGTCGCCGAGACCGACGCCGCCGTTTCGGTCGCAAACTTCTTGCTGTTCCTTCGTCTTGTCGGCGATCGCGTCGCAGTGGAGCGCGAGTTCGTCGGCGCGTTCTTTACCGCAATATTTGACGCAGGCGTCGTAATTGCAGCAGCAGGCGAGGCGTTGGAGCTTCGTCAACTCGGCGGGCGAGAGCGATTCCGGGCAAATATGGTTCAGGACGATCGCGGCGAGCGCCGGTTGGCAGTTAAAAAGTTGTTCGAGCGACTCTTGCGGCCAACGGGCGAACGCTTCGTCGGTCGGCGCGAAGATCGTGATGCGACGGGCGCCGCCGATCAGCTCTTCGAGGCCGGACTCGTGAATCGCTCGCGAGAAAACGGCGCATTCCGGGCACTGCATAACGCAGGAGAGCGTCGACGCGTTGTAGTTGTACATCCGCGGCTTGACCGGCGTTTTGGCGGCGGCGTCGGCTTTCGCGCCTTCGATCGCGTCTTTGGCGGCGTCGGCGACGGCTTTCGCTTGCTCTTGGCCTTCTTGCGCGACGGCGTCGAGTTGTTCTTTAGCGACTTCCGCGGCGGCTTCGGTCTTTTCTTTAGCGTCTTTCGCGGCTTGCTCGACGTTTTCCTTCGCGGCTTCGACGGCGGCCTTGGCTTGTTCTTTCGCGACGTCGGCGGCTCCGGCGGCGTCGCTTGCGACCGCTTGAATCGTTTCTTCGAGCCCGTCGCGAGCGGCTTGCGCGGCTTCGGCGGCGCGTTCTTTCGCGGTTTCGATCGCGTCTTCGACCTTTTCTTTAGCGGCTTCGGCGGTCTTTTGAACCTTTTCTTTCGCCGCTTGGGCCGCCGCTTCGACGTTTTCTTTCGCGTCCTTAACGGCTTCCTCGACCTTTTGTTCCGGGGTCGGTTCCGCCGGTTGCGGCGTTTCCGGAGCCGGAGCCGGAGTCGGTTCTTCCGCTTTCGGGGCTTCCGGAGCCGGAGTCGGTTCGGCGGGTTTCGGGGCTTCCGGAGCCGGGGCGGGTTCGGCGGACTTCGGGGCTTCCGGAGCCGGGGCGGGTTCGGCGGATTTCGGGGCTTCCGGGGCCGGGGCCGGTTCGGCGGGCTTCGGGGCTTCCGGGGCCGGAGTCGGTTCGGCGGGCTTCGGAGCTTCCGGGGCCGGAGTCGGTTCGGCGGGCTTCGGGGCTTCCGGAGTCGGGGCCGGTTCGGCGGGCTTCGGGGCTTCCTGAGCCGGAGTCGGTTCGGCGGGCTTCGGGGCTTCCGGAGCCGGAGCGGGTTCGGCGGGCTTCGGGGCTTCCGGGGCCGGGGCGGGTTCTTCCTGAATGGTCGTGATCGTATAAGCGCGAATCGGATAATCTTGCGCGAACGCGGCGCCGGTCGCGAGGAACGTCGCGCCGACGAGCGCCAACGAACGACGAGTAAGAAGGAGAAAACGTTTTTTTTGCATTGCGGTTTTCCTGTAGTTCAAGGTGAAAGGAACGCGCCGTCGACGAAAGCGAGCGAACGTCGAGACGCGGCCCGTCGGAGAAAAGCGGCGCCGAGAACGGGCCCGGTCGCCGACGTAAAGAAAGATAGATTGCGCAAACTTCGACGGGGCGCCGACGACAAATTTTTCCGAGTTTGCGAACCGCGCCGACTCCAAAGGAAAAAAAGAGACGGAGAAAAGGAAAAAATCGAAGCGCGCCCAATTGACAAGCGGCGGCGAAAGGAAGAAAATAAAAGCGGGAAATTTCCGCGTCGACGGCGGCGCTTTGCGCTCCTTGGCGGCGCGCGTCGACTTTTCGTCGACGAAGAACGACCGCAAAAACGACCTTTTATCAATAATGTGAAAATATCGACGACGAGTCGGAAAGGAACGGCGAAATGACGACGACTTCGACGCCTCTGGCCGGGGCCGAATTTTGGAAAGACGAAACGAAAGGGCTCGCCGAGCCGAACGCGTCCGAATCGTTGACGTTGACGGCCGAACGCAGTTCCGACGCGAGTTTGGCGCATTGCTGGAGCATCGAACGCTGGCCCGACTGGCGCGAAGCCGCGAAGCAAGTTAAAGATTACGCGCTGACTCACCTCGACGAACTCCTGACGACGTTCGTCGAAAAGCTCGAAGCGAAGGGCGTTAAAGTCTACTGGGCGAAAGACGCCGAAGAGGCGAACCGAATCGTTCTGCAGATCGCGAAAGAAAACAACGTCAAAACGGTCGTCAAGGCGAAGTCGATGGTTTCGGAGGAAATCGCGCTGAACAAAGCGTTCGCGTCCGCCGGGATTCGCGCGCTCGAAACCGACTTGGGCGAATACATCGTTCAGCTTTTGGGGCAGCGCCCGACGCACATCGTTACCCCGGCGACGCACTTGAGCGCGGAGGAGATCGGGCGCAAGTTTGCGGAAAAACTCGGCGTTCCGTTCACCGCCGAACACGAGAAGCTGACGATGATCGCTCGCGAAAAGCTCCGCGAAGAGTTCGTCAACGCCGATATGGGAACGTCCGGCGCGAACTTCGCGATCGCCGATACCGGCTCCCTCTGCTTGGTCGAAAACGAGGGGAACATCGGTCTTTCGACGACGGCGCCGAAGTTGCACGTCGCGCTGGTTGGGATCGAAAAAATTATCCCGAGCGCAAAATATTTGCCGCTCTTCCTGAATATGTTGCCGCGAATGGGCACCGGCCAAAAGCTGACGTCTTACGGGCATATCTTCAACGGCCCGACCGAAGGGCGCGATATGCGCGTCGTGTTGGTCGACAACGGACGAACGCGGGCGCTGGCGTCGAAAAATTCCCGGGCGGTTCTGCGTTGCATCCGTTGCGGCGTCTGCATGACGCGCTGTCCGGTGTACCGTCAAGTCGGCGGCTGGGCTTACGGCTGGGTCTATCCGGGCCCGCTTGGCGCCGCGCTGACGCCGAGACTTTTGTCGATTCAAGAAGCCGGGAAACTGCCGTTCGCGTCGAGCCTTTGCGGCGCGTGTTCGCAAATTTGCCCGGTGAAAATCGACTTGGCGCACCAGCTCGTCCGGCTCCGAGCCGAGGCGATCGAAGCGCGCCCGAAATCGACCGCCGCGTCGCCGCTCGACGCGTTGACGTGGAAGGCGTATTCGTTCTTTATGAAGACGCCGCTTCGGTATAAGACGATGATGTTTTGGATCCGCTTCGGCGCTCGCTTAACGCCGTATCTGCCGGTTCGACCTTGGCTCTTGGGGCGCTGGACGCGAGGCCGCGAGGTTCCGAAGTCGCCCGGAACGTTCCGCGATTGGTGGAAGAAGAACCGCGGCGCGTCGAAGCGTTGACGGCGAAACCGTTTCAAGTAGACGAAAAAACGGAAAAACGACGGCGAATCGGGCGCCCGACGCGTCCGGCGTCGTCGTCAAAATCGCGCGTCGAACGCAAGCGAGCAAGCGACGTCCGAACGACGTTGGGGTAAAACGGGGGATTTAGCGAGAAAAGAATGGATAATCGCGGCATTTTGTTAATTAGCGGCGTTTTGGCGCTCCTTTTAGCGGCGACGACGGCGACGGAATATTTGCGTCGTCGACCGAGCGGCGTCGACGCGTCGACGTTGGCGACGTGTCGTTCGCGTTTGAACGCTTGGTGGCTTCTGTTCGGCTCGCTGATTTGCGCGCTTTTGTTGGGAACGATCGCGACGGTCTTTCTCTTCGGCGCGATTTCCTTTTGGGCGATGCGCGAGTATTTGACGTTGACGCCGACTCGACCGGCCGACCACCGAACGCTCGTCGGCGTCTTTTTTATCCTAACGCCGTTGCAATTTTTGCTGGTCGGTTTGAATCCGGATTGGTTTGAGCGCGTCTTCGGCGTCGGAACGTATCCGGTATATTCGGCGCTGATTCCGACGTTGGCGTTCCTTATCTTGCCGGCGGGCGTCGCGGCGTCCGGCGACCCGAAATTTTTTCTCGAACGAATCGCGAAGTTGCAGGTCGGTCTCTTAATTTGCGTATATTGTCTAAGTTACGCGCCGGCGTTGTTGACGACAAACCTTCCGAACGCGAAACCGACGCCGAGCGTTTTGGCGGTCGAGGCGGTCGATTTGGAAGAGAAGGTCGTCGGAACGATCGAGCGTTCGTTGGGCGCGATGCGGACGACCGAAGGCGCGGAAACGCCGGAGGCGGCCGTCGAAACGTTGAAGCAGGGCGACGCGGTTTCGACGCCGCGTCGGGCGCTGGAATCGACGAATTTGACGCTTCTTTTCGCGTTTGTCTTTTTGACGCAACTTAGCGACGTCGCGCAATATCTGTGGTCGTTGGTTTTCCCGAAACACAAGATAGCGCCGTTGATCAACTCGAACAAGACGACCGAGGGCGTGATTCTCGGCGCGTTGACGACGTCGTTGGCGGCGGTGGGGCTGTGGTATTTTACGCCGTTTCCGTACTGGTGGCAGGCGGCGCTGGCCGGGCTGATTATCGCCGGAATGGGCTTCGCCGGAACGATGACGACGAGCGCGATCAAGCGCGACCGCGGCGTCGGCGACTACGGCGCTTTAGTCGAAGGGCACAACGGCGTCCTCGACCGAATCGACTCTCTCTGCTTCGCCGCGCCGGTCTTCTTCCATTACGTCTGGATTTGCCTGATGTAACGGTCGCATTGGCGCGTGCCGAAAGCGTCGACGAAATCGGCCAATAAAAAAAGCCGACGCGATCAAAGAGCGCGTCGGCGATAAAAACGTTAATCGCCGCGTTCGATATTTAAGGAGCGGACGCGGCGAGCGCAATCGCTTAGCGGCGCTTGACTTTGCTCTAACGCGCTAAAAATGCCCCGAGCAAGCGACGCAAGAATTCGCCAACGCGGATTATCTGTTCCAGCGTAAGGCTCTCGATTAGGTTTTCGAGAAAGAAAACGAGGAACAGCGCCGACGACGAAACGTCGGGAGAGCTTAGGCTCTCCCAATAAGTTGCGCAAAGAGCGCAAAGGACAATGCGCAGAAGAAGGGCGGCGAGTCGAATAGGGAAATTAAGCCGTTTTTGCCGTTTTTTCCCGGAATTGAGTATGCTCATTGTGCAATACTCCTCTCTAGCCAAGGAAAATGCGAGATTTTTCTTGACAAAAAGGTGAAGAGACGCTACACTAGAGCTAACTTGTCTTGGCGCTAATTTAGCGTCTCGGAACAGCGCGGCGGATTGGTTGGCGCCTTTCCGCCGCGAAATTTTAACGTTGCAAAAATCCTTCTACATCTGAAAACTCCTTATGGGGGTGTGAATAAGCGGGAATCGAACCGCCTGTTGGGCGCGTCGTTGTTCCGCGACGAATTGTTTTTCGCGTCGACGACCTATGTTTTGCTTGGCGGTTCGGGCGAATTACGTCGAACGAAAGCGGCGCTTTCGATTCCATTGTATTCGGCGCGGGACGTTCGCTGTTAAAAACTTTGGAAATTTTAAAAAGCGTTTTTGCCGTGTCGTAAGAACGGCGCTCGGCGGTCGCGGCGGTTCCAGCGCGTCGTCGCTCGGATTCGGACTCCTTTCATTTTACCGGAGACGTCGACTTTTCTTTTAAAAAAAACGGGGCTTTGAGAAATTTTTTTAGAGGCGTTTGGAGTTTAAAAAGGAACGATTCGGCTTCAAAATCGAACGCGAGAAGGGAAGAAAAGACGAACCAAACTTCCTATTTTACCAGGCGCGCGGCGTTTTCGTTTTAAAAAAAGCGGGATTTCGAAAAAAGAAGGAAATTTCGGGGGAGGGAATACGCCGAAAACGCCGCCGACGCAACGAAGTCAAATCTTCTATTATACCATAAACCCGGCGAGAAAAATAAAAAAAAACGCTACGCCTCCCAATTTTTTTCTTTCGCGCGACTATTGAAAGAACGAGAAAGGTAAGCTTCGTAATCTCAACGGTTAAGGAGAGGTTTTTTATTGAGAAAAGTTTTAAGCTTCAAATAACGCAGCGGAGACGCCGAGATAAAGCAAATATTTAGCGTTTCAAAAGACAGCGCGGCAAAAAACGAAACGTCGGCAAGAGGCGCAAGAAACGAAAAAAGGCTTTCGATTTCTCGAAAGCCTTCGTTTTAAGTACCTCCAGAGGGATTCGAACCCACGACCCACGGATTAAGAGTCCGTTGCTCTACCAGCTGAGCTATAGAGGCGTTTTATCGATTGGGGGAAAACTTCAAACGTCGTTAAGAAAGTCTTAACGGTCGGTGGTCGTTTCCTTCAAGCGACACATATATTCTAACCGAAATCGCGAATCGCGCAAGGGGCTTTTTTCAATTTTTCTCAATTTTTTCCGCGACGGGGCGCCGACGACCGCAACGCGCGAATCGGACGACGAAAAAACGCCGTTTTGACGCGAACGCGACGCCGGAAACGTCGCAAAATAACGCTATCGGCGCTCGAATGAACGGAAAACGGGCGTCGATAGCGTTTGGAGCGAACGGCGGTTCGAACGCGACGCACTCTCCCGCCGTTCAAGTCGTCAAGGCGCGATTAGCAATATTTCTTGTAGTCGCCGACCGTCGGGACGCTCGGGCGAGCGTTCGAGCCGAAGTAGCGCAAGCCGACCGGCGGTTCCTCCCCGGCGTCGCGATCTCGGCGCTGTTCGTTCGCGCGCTTTTCCGAACCGAGGCGGCGGTTCTCCGCTTGGGGAACTTCAGCCCGCCGCCGCTTTGCTTTTAACGATTACCAATATTTTTTATAGTCGCCGACCGTCGGGATGCTCGGGCGAGCGTTCGGGCCGAAGCAACGCAAGCCGACCAACGGTTCCGAACCGGCGTCGCGATCTCGGCGCCGTTCGGTCGTCGCGCGTTTTTTCCGGGTTGAGGCGGCGGTTCTCCGCTTGGTGAACTTCAACCCGCCGCCGCTTCGCTTGTAACGATTACCAATATTTCTTGTAGTCGCCGACCATCGGGACGCTCGGGTGAGCGTTCGGGCCGAAGTAACGCAAGCCGACCAACGGTTCCGAACCGGTGTTGACGATCTCGACGCCCTTCGTCGCCGCCGTCGCGGTGATGAAGATTTCGTCGTCCGGCTCTTCGCCGAAGCGAATCATGTTCGGCGATTCGATCGCGAGCTTGCCCATCGTCCCGCGGCCTTGCGTCGTGATCCAGCCGCTCGCCGCGCCGTCTTTCAGGACGCAACGGCAACCCGGCATAACCGTCAGCTCTTTCGCGGTGAAGAGTTGCTTGCCGTCGATCAGACCGTAAACGATCCACTTGTCGACGTAACCGCCGTTCGGGTCCGATTTTTCCGCGTCGACGATCGGTTCAAGGTAGTTATGTTCCTTGAAGTACGGGTCGACGTTCTTTTCCCAGTCGAGCTGCTCGACGATGAAGTCGAGGTCGAATTTCTTGTCGTCCGGAACGTTTTTCACGAGCAAGTCCCACGGAATCGCGTCTTTGTCCGTCAGCGATTGGAACATCCCGAAGACGTCGGAACCCCATTGCGGTTCGTAAGTGCAGACCGAGCCCGGCGCGTGGAGGACGCCCGCCGGAATAATCCAGCCGGTGCCCGGTTTCAGACGGTAAGCCTTCGCCAAGTCGAGAATGCCGTTGTCGCCCTTGTTCCAGTCTTCGAGGCATTTGCGGACTTGCGCTTTCGTCGTGCCCGGTTCGAGACCCATAAACGTATAGTCGAAGCGGTTTTCCGCGGCGTTCAGTTGCGGCGGATAGTAATAGGCTTCCGGTTTGCCGTCTTGACCGGTCAGCTTCGCGTCCTTGTCCATTTGGTGCATATGGTGCGGGAGCGGGCCGAGGTTGTCGAAGAATTTCGAGAAGACCGGCCAACGACGGTGCGCTTCCCAAATCGCGTCGCCGACGACCGCGCCTTTGCCTTCTTCGACCGCGTCGCGGAGAAGGAAGCGTTTGCCCGCGACGCGGACGTAGCTGAGCCCTTCGTCTTCGGCGCGACCGGCGTTTTCCGCTTCCGTCGCGCTGGCGAACCAACGTTCGTCGATTCCGCCGCGGTCGAGGCCGAGCGCGTACCAGTCGGTCGGCGCCAATTTGATGCGGCGGCCCGGCTTGCAGAAGACGCGCGGAACCCAGTTCGGCGTCAAACGAAGAAGACCGTCGCCTTCTTCCATCGCTTGAGCGAGAAGAGCCGGAATCTCGCCGGACGAAGCGACTTGCGAACGACTGAACGTAATCATCGGAAACCTCCTTCAACAAAGGCAAGGTAAAAAAAGCGGAAAAAACGGCGACGTTCCGACCGCCGGAAAATCGAGTCGAAAATCGGAAACGACGCGCTTTTCGACGCCGAAACGACGCTCGGCGCCGCGCTAATCATTAATAAAAGGGGAAAATCGCCGATTCGCGTTAACGTTTGTATTAATATATCGACAAATAACGTCAAAATCGCGCGAAACGGGGCCGGAACGAACGCCGACGCTTCGACCGACGTTGCGAAAGGCGACGTCGGAGGGGACGAAGCGCGAACGGTCGAGCGGGCCGCCGTCGTTAAGCGTTATTATGAACGATTCGGGCGCCGACGTCAAACTTTTTCTTCAATTTTTGCGATTTTTGCGAAAATTTTTGTCGATTTCGCCCCCCGACGGCGCGTTTCGGCGGAAAATAGGAGAATTGAGTAAAATAAGATGTTTCGGCGGTCGAGCGACGGCGCGAAAAAGCGGGGAATAGGGAAACGGCGCCGAATCGGACGGTTTTGCCGCTTCGTCGACCGGAACGAAAAACGCCGCTCGACGGGACGCGTCGAACGGCGAAAAGGCGGGAAACGGAGCGCGTCGGCGTTCGACGCGGCGTTATTTGCCGGTTTTAGCGGTTTTGTCGGCGGCGTCGGCGTTCGACTCCGGCGTCGGTTCCGGGAAGAAACCGTCGAGAGCGCGGCGCGGCGGCGTCGCCTTCAACCAAACGAAGAGCGAAAGGCCGACGGCGAGGAGCCCGAGACTGACGCACTGCGAAACGGTGAGGCCGGTTCCGAGGAACGATTCTTCGTCGACGCGGATTAACTCGAGACAAAAACGGTTAATCGGGTAAAGAATCAAAAGAGACGCGAAGACGAGACCGTCCCGCTTGACGACTCGCGCGATTCCGAGGAGAACGAGGCAAAGGAGGAACGCCGTCGTCGAGCTGTAAAGTTGCGTCGGGTGAACCGGGCGCGCCGTCGACGGAGCTGGGCGGAAGACGACTTCGCGGAGCTTGCCGGTCGGCGCGGTTTTGCCGGTTTGAGCGATTTTAGCCGTTTCGGCGGGTTGCGTCGTTTCGCTCTTTTCGGTTTGGGCGTTTTCGGACGTTTCGGGGGCGGTCGGCGGGTCTTGGACGACGGCCCAAACGTCAAAATCGGGAGAACCGGCCCAAATATGAAGGAAAAAGTAGAAAACTTGCGCGTTGTTTTCCGGACGATAACGACGAATTTCGGCGCGACGCGTTCGAGCGTCGGCGGCGAGGAGACCGCGCGGAACGAGCCCGAGTTCGCAAATTCGAGCGCCGGGGACGATTCCGGCCTCTTCGGCGGCGCTTTCGGAGTCGACCGCGGCGACGTAAACCGGCGCGAACGTTTCGGTCGCCAAATTCTTGTGCGCGCCTTTGAGCGGGAGAACGTCTTTTTTCGCGTCGGCGGTTTGGGAAGTTTTGGCGTTTTCAGCTGTTTGGGCGGTTTGCGTCGACGTTTCGGGGAGAGCGAGCGTCAAACCGTAAAGCGAGGTCGCGCCCTCTTCCATTTGGAGCTGGTGCGCCGGACTGCCGGCCGGGAAAACGACGCCCCAAGGCGCGTCGCAGGGGCCGCCGAAGCAGCAGCCGTTCATCAAGCAGCCGATTCGCCCGATCGAGACGCCGAGGAGCAGCGCCGGCGCGAAGAGGTCGAGCGTCGCGAGAATCGGGAGCTTTTTCAGCGCCAAGTAAGCGACGACCGCCGCGATTCCGCCGAGAATCGAGCCGTAAACGACGAGGCCGCCGTTTGTAACGTCGACGATATTAATAAGGGTCGCGCCCAACGTCGCGGCGCGAACGTCCGGCCAATACTCGACGACGTAAAATAGGCGAGCGCCGCAAATTCCGCAAAACGCGGCGACAAAAACGATTCCGAGAATCGAGTCGGCGGGGTAATTCCAACGCCGCTTCGCCCGCCAAATCGTCAAAAGCGTTGAAATCGCTATCGCCAGCATCAGAAAGACGCCGTATCCGCGGATCGGGAAGCCGCCCGACTCGGCGATTCTCGGCCCGACGACGCGGACGATAAAAACGCCGAGCGCGGCGATCGTCGCGTAAAAAAGGGCGTCGTCCGAACGCTTGCGGAGCAAAGAGCGAAGGACGGAAACCGCGCCGAGAAGCAAAATCAACCAAAAAAGAAGCCCGGAGCCGAAGAGCGGCAAGCCGAAAATTTCGGTCGGCAAATAGAAAAGCGTTTGTCTCATTGTTTGTCGTCTTTTTATTGTTTTTTTGTCGCGGCGCGTCGGTTTCGGAAAAAAGGCGAAGGGCGACGCGAAGGAACCGCGTTGGAAGTTCGGGTAAAATAAAAAAAACGCGCAAAATTGGCAAGTCGGGCGCTTTTAACGGCGCGTCGGCGCTTGAAATTTTCAATTTTGCCTTTATACTGAATTTTTGCGAAGAAAAATAAACGACGCGAACGTCGGGGTTTTAGCGTTTTTGACGATTGCGGCAAAAAACGCGATTAAACCGACGCCGCGCGGGCGAACGTCGGTTTCCCGAAGGCGGCGACGCGGGCGAAATCGTCGAAAGTAACGGTCGCGCGGGCAAAAATTTCTTCGCTTTAGTTAATTTTACCTTAAAAAAAGTAGACTTCAAGCGTTTTTTCGGTTATTATATTAAAGACGGCGTTTTGTTTCGACGCGCCGACGCGCAAAGACCGGCGCGGCGAGAGCGGTTTCGAGCGGCGAAAAGATCGAAAAGCGAGAAAATAACGTCGACGCGTTCGAAGCGGCGCGTCGACGACCGGCTCGCAAGCAAGAGAATAAAAAACGAAAGCGGACGCTTTCGGAGGAGACAACGACGAGATGGCGCGCATTTTGGCAATCGATTGGGACGGCGTCGAGGCGCGGTTTGCGCTCGGTTCCGTTCAAAAAGATCGGCTGATCGTTTGGAAAGCGGGTTCCGCTCCGATCGTCGACGCGGCCGCCGCGATCGCCGAAGCGGACGAGGAAGCGGACGACGAAGACGAGGACGCCGGATTTGTTCCGTCGTCGGTCGACGGCGAGAACGTCGCGGCGGAAGACGACGAGGACGACGATTCGCCGATTGAAATCGTCGAGACCGCCGGGGTGAAGAAAGCGCCGGTTTTCGACGAAGACGACGAAGAAGAGGAAGACGACGACCCGCGCGTCGTTTCGACGACGCGACGGAAAAAGGGCGAATCGTTCAAAACGTCTCCGTTGGCGACGACGCTGAAAAATCTGTTGCGCGAAAACCGCGTCGGCTCGGCGACCGTCGTTTATTCGGCGGAGCGCGGCGACCTCGACGTTCTTTACACGACCGTTCCGCTGGCGACCGACGCGGAAACGCCGGAACTCGTCTTGAATCAAGCGTTGCGCGAATGGGCGACTTTCGACGCGAAAACGCAGCCGCTCGACTACTTGCCCCTTGGAACGCCGTCGCGCGTCGGGACGCGTTCGGTCGTCGCCGTCTCGATCGCTCGGGACAAACAGCGCCGCGTTCGCGAAACGCTGATCGGCGCGACGCGGGCCCCGTCGAAAATCGAGTTGCGCGAACCGTCGTTGGCCGAGTTTTTGCGCGCCGATTTCTGCAAATTGACGTTCGCCGAACCGACGCTCTTGATTCAAGCGCTCTGCGACGAAGTCAACTTGACTCTTTGCGACGCGGAGAAAAACGTCCTTTATTTCCGTTCGTTTAAGGTTGCGACCGACTTGTCGGCGCCCGCGTTGGCGCGGCGGATTCGCGAGGAAATCGCCCGAACGTTGGCGGTCGGGATCGCCGATTTGCCGGAAGACGCCGCCGTCCGCAAGGCGTTGTTCTTCTCCGACGCGTCGTCGTTGAGCGCCGCTTCGTCGGGCGTCGATTACGACGATTCCGACGCCGACGAACACGCGTCGATTACGGAGATCGGCGAAGACGAAGAGGACGCGGCGAGCGTCGTCGTCGGATCGCTGCAACTCGGCGAACATTTGGCGCGCGAGTTGGAAGGCGAAGAAATCGAGCTGGAATTTGCGAACCCGTTCCGCGTTCCCGGCGTGCAGTTGAAGACGTTGGAACCGGAGAACCCGGGGCGTTTCGCGTCCCTTTTGGGGATGTTGTTGGCCGAACGTCCGCAAAATCGTCCGGCGATCGACTTGTTGCATCCGCGCGAAAAACCGAAACCGCCGAAATATTGGGCGATCGTCGTCGCGTTCCTCGTTCTCGTCGGCGCGGGGTTCGGCGCCGCTTGGAAGTGGAACAAAACGGAACTCGACCGCGAGCGCGCCGCCGTCGGCGAACTGCAGAAAAAAGCGCAAACGGAGTACCAACTCGCGTTGCGCAAGCAACCGTTGGCCAACGTTTTAATGTACGCGAACAACTGGCGCGACCGTCAAGGCGTCGTCGTTCTCGACGAACTGCGCGACATTGCGTTGCGTATTCCGAGCGCGCCGGATCTCGTCGTTACTCGCCTTGGGTATTTGGCGAATCAAAACGGCCGACCGACCTTTATTATTCAAGCGAAAATCAAATCGACGACCGTTTATCAAACGTTCCGACAAAGTTTGATCGCCGACCGTTCGCACTCGGTGATTGGGCGCGGGCCGGTTCCGAATCGAAACGGCGGCGGGTATCCGTATATGTTCGACGCGAGAATTGTTTGCCAACGTCGCGCTCCGCAAACGTTCGTTGCGAAACTGCCTCCGGAATTGCGGCAAATTTCGAACAAAATGCCGGAATATTTCGCCGAGCGCGAACTTGAAATTCAACGCGAACAAGAAGCCGCCGCGGCCAAGGCCGCCGCCGAGCGCGCCGAAGCGTTGCGTCGCCAACAAGAGGAAGCGCAAAAGCAAGCGGAAGCCGCGCGTCAAGCGCAAGAGGCCGCCGCGCAAGCCGCTCAAGCGCAACAACCGACCGAAGCGGCTCCGGCTCCCGAAGCTCCGTCTGAAGCGGCCCCGGCCCCGGCGCCTGAAACTCCGACCGAAGCGGCTCCGGCCCCGGCTCCGGAACAACCTGCGGCTCCTGCGGAACCGGCTCCGGCCCCGGAACAACCTGCGGCCCCGGCTGAACCGGCTCCGGCCCCGGAACAACCTGCGGCTCCTGCGGAACCGGCCCCGGCCCCGGAACAACCTGCGGCTCCTGTGGAACCGGCCCCGGCCCCGGAACAACCGGCGGCCCCGGCTGAACCGGCTCCGGCCCCGGAACAACCGGCGGCCCCGGCTGAACCGGCTCCGGCCCCGGAACAACCTGCGGCTTCTGCTGAACCGGCTCCGGCCCCGGAACAACCTGCGGC
>JAGBDN010000007.1 GCA_017937485.1 Thermoguttaceae bacterium | reverse complement strand
CGCCGCGCCCGCGCCGAGCGCGCCCGTCGCCGCCGCCCCGAGCGCTCCGCAAGCGCCCGCCGAAGACGCCGACGCGAAGTTTATTAAGACGATCGACTCGCCGATGGTCGGCACCTTTTACGCCTCGCCGAGCCCGAAAGCCGCGCCGTTCGTTCAAGTCGGCGACGTCGTCGGCCCGGAAAAAACGGTCTGCATCCTCGAAGCGATGAAAGTTTTCAACGAAATTCAAGCGGAAATTTCCGGCAAAATCGTCGCGGTTCTCGTCAAAAACGGCGACCCGGTCGAATTCGGCGCCCCGTTGTTCAAGGTCGACGTCCGCGGTTAGTCCCGTTTGCCGCTTTTTTCGAAAAGCGCTTGCGTTCGCGTTCCCCGACGGTTCGACGCGTTTGTTCGTCGCGTCGCGGAACGCCGCCGGTTCGTTCTCCGCTTCCCGCCCGCAACGCGTCGCGTTCCCGACGTTAAGGATTGATTTTTGTTATGTTTAAACGCATTCTCATCGCCAATCGGGGCGAAATCGCGCTCCGCGTTATCCGCGCTTGTCGCGAACTCGGCGTCGAATCGGTCGCCGTTTACAGCGAAGCCGACCGCGACGCCCGTTACTTGAAACTCGCCGACCGCGCCGTCTGCATCGGGCCCGCGCCGACGAACCAAAGTTACCTCAAAATCGACCGCGTCATCAGCGCCGCCGAGTTGGTCGGAGCGAACGCGATTCACCCGGGTTACGGCTTCCTTTCCGAAAACGCTCATTTCGCCGAAATTTGCCGCAGTTGCGGTTTCGAGTTCATCGGCCCGAGCGTCGAAGCGATGGAGCGTCTCGGCGACAAAAACTCCGCGCGCGCCTTGGCGAAAGCCTGCGACGTTCCGACCGTTCCCGGCAGCGACGGCTTGATCGAATCGGAAGCGCAAGGGCTCGCGGTCGCTCGTCAAATCGGCTATCCGGTTCTCGTCAAAGCGACGGCGGGAGGCGGCGGACGCGGCATTCGTCCCGCTTACGACGACGATCAACTCAAAATCGCGCTCCAAGAAGCGGCGCAAGAAGCGGCGGCCAACTTCGGCAACGGCGCGGTTTACATTGAAAAGCTGATCGAAAATCCGCGGCACGTCGAAGCGCAAATCCTCGCCGACAATTTCGGAAACGTCGTTCACCTTTGGGAACGCGACTGCTCGATTCAGCGCCGCCGTCAAAAGCTCGTCGAGCTGACCCCGGCGCCCGCGCTTTCGCTCGAACGCCGCCGCGAACTTTGCGAAGCCGCCGCGTGCCTCGCGAAAACCGCCGGTTATACGAACGCCGGAACGGTCGAATTCATCGTCGACAAAAACGGCGACTTCTACTTCATCGAGATGAACGCGCGCATTCAAGTCGAACACCCGGTAACGGAAATGGCGACCGGAATCGACCTCGTCCAATGGCAGATTCGCGTCGCGGCGGGCGAAAAACTGACGTTCGAGCAAAAGGACGTTCCGCACCTCGGTTTCGCGATGGAATGCCGAATCAACGCGGAGGATTCGGAGCGCAACTTCCGCCCCTGCCCCGGCAAAATTGAGAATATGATCGTCCCCGGCGGCTTCGGCGTCCGCTTCGACTCGCACGTCTACCCGGGTTACACCGTCGGTCCGCATTACGACTCGATGATCGGCAAGCTCCTCGTTTGCCGTCAAACCCGCGAAGAAGGGTTGGCGACGATGATTCGCGCGCTCGAAGAATTTCAGGTCGACGGAATCAAAACCTCCGTCCCGGGGCTGTTAAAAATCCTTAAAAGCCCCCAATTTGCCAACGAAACGCCCGACGTCGGCTTCGTCGAACGGCATTTTATGAACTGAAAACGAACGCAAACGACGCGGCGGCGATTTTTCGCTTCCGCGTCGCGTCGTTTAACGTCGGAAGCGTTTCGCGCTTGTTTCGCGTCCGTTTTGCGATTTCCGCCGCGCTCCGTCTTATCCTATTTTACCCAATTTACCCAACTTACGTCGTTTTTACCGCGTCGGGAAAAAGTCGAGAAAAATTTTCAAAAATCTTGCTTTTTCGCCCGATCGCTATTGTCGAATTGCGCTCGTTTTGGCATAATAGGAATCATACGGTCTTGCGCGCCGAGGCGTTTTGCCGACGACGCGTTCGGATCGTCGCCCGACGCCGCGCGTCCCACCGACGCGGGCCGGCCAAGCAAACGCGATAAAATGCGGTCGGCGACGAGGAAAACCTCAAGTTCGTTCGCCTAAACGTCGATACTCTTAGCAAAGAGAAAACGACGCGAACGAAGCCTTTCGCCTCCCGATTTTTCCTTTTTCCCTATTTTGCCCCAACGTTTAACTTCGACGCGAAGTTTGGCGAGCGGTCGCGCGAAATCGGAAAAGGAACGCGAATAAGTCCGGTTTTGAATTTATCGAAACCGTTACGTTCGGCGGCGCGGCGGGCGACGACGTTTAACGTCGGCGGTTCGTCGACGCTCAAGGAAGGGCGTCGCGGCGCGAAGATTGCAGACAACTTCTGATAAGATTTATTCAGGAGAACATAAAATGAATATTTACGGAATTCACGGTACGCAAGGCGTCGCGGCGCCGCGTCGAGCCGAAATGCTGAAACGCGAAACCGGAGTCGAAACGAAATCGAACGTCGCCCAACGCGACGAAATGCAAATTTCGACCCAACAAGCCGAAGCCGCTCAAAGCGCGAACGCGGCGGCGTTCAACGCTTCTGAAATTCGCCTCGACCTCGTCAACCGCATTCGTTCGGAAATCGCCGCCGGAACTTATTACTCCGACGAGAAATTCGAAATCGCGCTCAATCGAATGTTCGATTCGTTCGAATAATATCGGTTCCGCCTTTTTGCCGCGCGTCGACGACGGTCGACGCGTTGAGCGCTCGTTTTGCGCCGTCGAAACGAATCTTTCGCGTTTTCTTCGCGAACGTTCGTTTTGGTCTCGGATTTTGACGCGCCGTTCGTTTGGAACGGCGTTTGTCGTTTCTTGTCTTTTCGCTCTCGCTCGGCCTTCTCCGCGATCGTCGAACGTTCGTTCGCGACGTCGTTTTTGAACGTTATTTCGCGTTTTCTTCCGCGTCGTTTTCCGTCGTCGCCTCGTCGCCCGCGACGGTTTCGACGGCTAAATTAAGCTCGGCCGCCGCTTCCGGCGGAACGTCGTCGAGCGACGAGTATTTTTCGGCCAATTGGAATAATTTTCTCGCCTTCGTTTCTTGAAGAGCCAACGCGTCGGCGGCGTTCCGTTCAAACGCGGGGCCTTCCGCTTCCGCCGCCGTCGCAAAACGCCCCCAAAACACCGAGACGCCGCCGACGGTTTTCAAACAATAAACGCCCTTCGTCTCGCCTTTTTTCTTCGCGACGATAACGCGGTTGATTCCAAGTTTTTCAAACGCGTTTTTTTCGGCCAAGAAGCTCGCGAACGCCGCCGCTTCGACCACCAACGGATCGCCGCACTGCCCGAACCCGGAAACCGGCGTCGACCGAATCCCCAACACGATCGGAAAGTCGCGGTAAGCGCTCGGATTGTTGCGAAAATACTCGTCCGGCAAGCGATACCCGTTCGCGTCGACGACGTATTTTTCCCCCGAACGAGCGCCGACGGCGTTCCCTTTTCGCCCGTTTTGTCCATTTTGTCCGTCTTGCCAATCGTCGTTGAAAACCGGCGTCGTCGAATCGCTCAAATCGATCGCGACCGAAGGCGTCGGATCGATCACCGCGACCGGCTCTTTATACTTCAACTTAACGTCGACGCGCGCCGGAAACCGGACTTCAATCGACTCGACCCTCTCGACCCAAGGATGCGATTCGAACGCGATCAGCAAGTTGTCGACTAAATTCGGGTCGAGCGAATTAAGTTCCTCGGTTCGAGCCTCCGGCGCGCGCAATTCGAGCGCTTCGGCGACAAAACGATCGGAAACCCAAATCGGCGGATTCCAAACGTAAAAATCGCTTTCTTTCACGCGATAAATTTCTTGATCGCAAACGTCCGTTCGCAACGACGTCCAAACGCTCGCGCCGAACCCCAAGAGCAAAAGCCCCGTCAACGCTTGCGCGCCGATAATCCGTTGGGCGCGTCCCAAGAAAAAATAACGCAAAAAATTTAGCAATTGCGGCATTTCGCGATCGTTCCAAGCTCCAAACGCAAAATAATTGAAAGACGGTCTTGCGCCGTTTGTTAAAAAAAGTCATAATCGCGACGTTTTGCGCCGCCGTCGGCCTTATTCTAAGCCCAATCGCTAGAAAAGTCAAGCCGACCGCCCGTTTCCCTAAGCGCGCATTTTTGCCAACCGTTAAATCCGGAGCAGTTCAATGTCGTTTTTCCGTCTTCGCACGTTTAACTCGTCGCCCGCTTTCGCCGTCGCGTTCCCAACGACAAAACGGCGCGTCGGCGTCGGTTTCCTCCTCGCCGTCTTTTTCTCGACGCTCTTCGCCGGCTGTTTCAGCGGCAAAAACGACGGCGAAAACGTCGCGGCGGTTTCGTCTCCGGCGGTCGAAAAAACGACGTCGGACGCGCTTCAAGAGTTGCAACGCTTGACCGTCCTCAACGGCAAGCAAAACGCGACGGTTTGTTTCCTCGGCGTTTCCGGCAAAGGCAATCTCGGCGGTCTCTCCGAAGCGGCGCGTCAGCAAATTGAAACGAGTTCGTCCTTCCGCCTCCTCGAAAAGAGCGCCGTTCAAGCCGCGTTGAAGGAAAGCGACGTTCGCGCCAACAACCTCTTCATTCCGGCCGAACGCAAAAAGTTCGTCGCCGCGCTCGGCGAACCGGTCGACTATCTGTTGGCCGGATACGTCGAAAAGGGCTCCGTTCCGAGCGACGGCGCGAACAACTCCGCCGCGCAAAACAACGACGCGTCCGAAAACGCTAAAAAACAAACGGTTTTCAAACTCGAACTCGTCGAACTCGAAACGAACCGAAAATTCGAATTTGTCGCGCCGCTCGGCGGTTGAGCGTTTTCGCCGTTCCGCTTCTTTCGCCCATTTTACCTTTTTTCCGTTTTTGCGGAGCGTTTCCCTTCCGTCCGCGTTAACGAGCGGCGTTTTCGGCGAGCGTCGCTCGAATCGCGGCGACGATTTCGTCCCGAATTTCGGCGCGTTCTCGACCGTCGACGGCGACTCGGCGCGCACCGGACGCCGTCAGCGAGCGGAACCAAGTCTCCTGCCGCTTCGCAAAATTCCGCGTCGCTTGCTTAATCTTGTCGAGCGCGGCGGCGAGTTCCATTTCCCCGCGCAACACGGCGTCGAGTTCGCGATACCCGACCGCTTTCGAAGCCGTCGGGCCCGGAGGCGGCGTTTCGGCGAAGAGCGCCCGCGTTTCTTCAAGAAAACCGTCTTCCATCATCGCGTCGACTCGGCGATTAATCCGGTCGTAAAGCGCGCTTCGTTCCCAAGTCAAGATGAAAACGCGCTTCGGGTCGACGAGCGGCGCCGCCTCGAATTGCGTTTGCAGTTCGGAAATCGGTTTTCCGGCGACTTCGAGAATTTCCAGCGCGCGAATCAAACGTTTCGTATCGTTCGGGTGCAACCGCTCGGCGGATTTCGGGTCGCGCTCGGCCAACTTGCGATGCAGCCAACCGGGCCCGTTTTCCTCTTCCTCGCGCCGCAGTCGTTCGCGAATCTCCGGGTCGGCGCCGGGCCCTTCGAAGACGCCGAACAAAATCGCCTTCAAGTAAAGGGGCGTTCCCCCGACGAAAAGCGGAATCCGCCCGTTCCGTTCGCACTCGGCGACGCCCTCGGCGGCCAGTTTGAGATACTCCGCCAACGAAAATTCTTCGGACGGCTCGACGACGTCGATCATCCGATGCAAAACGCCGCCGCGCTCCTCGATCGTCGGTTTCGCGACGCCAACGTCCATTCGCCGATAAACCGCCATCGAGTCGAGCGAAAAGATTTCCGCGCCGAGTTCGCGAGCGATTTCGACCGAAAGCGCCGTCTTCCCGCTCGCGGTCGGGCCGGTCAAGAAAAACGAATTCGCAAACGGCGACGGCGGAACGGCGACGGTCGACGACATAAAAACGCCCTTTCTTTTATCCCAAACTACCCGGCTTGCGCCGACGTTAAATCCGATCGTTTCTCGCCGTTCTTCCCAAACGCCCCAAACCGCGACGCAAAATTTCGGCGAAAAAAAATCGCGAAAAATTCGGGAAAATAACGCCTTTTTCGGAAGGAAAATCTCGCGGCGAGGCCGACGACGCGCTTGTCGAAACCGGCGAAATATGTTAAAATAAAGTATTCGGCGCTCGTCGCGAAAGGGCCCCGCTTCGCCGCGTCTCCTCGACGCTTCGCGAACGCTCGGTCGCTTCGCCCGTCGACGCCTCGAAAGTTATTGTATGAAGAAAACTCCGTCGTCCAAGAGCCCCGGCGCGCCGAAACGCCAAAAAACGTCAAAAAACGCCGCGACGACCCGCCAAAGTCGGAAAACGTCGAAAAAACGCGACGACCCGTTCGCCGCGCCGCCGCATCCGCTCGGGTTCAATTTTTTATCGGAAGAACGCCCGATTCGCGCGTCCAAGTTCGGCGCGATTTTACCGACGATCGTCGCCAAGTACGGATTTGGCCGAAAAATCGGCGTCGAACGCTTCCACAACGCTTGGAACGACGCGCTCGCGACCGTTTTCCGCGCCGAATCGCTCGACGGTTGGGACGATTGGGAAAGCGGAGAAAGTTGGAACGGCGCCGACGCCGGATTCGCGCCGACTTCGAAACTCGCGATCTACTCGCAACACGCGCGCCCGGTCGTTTTCCGCGGCGGAACGTTGAGCGTTTGCGTCGAATCGCGCCTCCTTTGCCAAGAATTGAGTTTTTACCTGCCGCAAATTTTGCGCGAAATCCAAACGGCCCTGCCGGACGAAAACGTCGAAAGAATCAAACTCGTCGTCCGGTAACGTCCTTTATCCCCGCTCAAATCGTTAAAAACGCCGTTCGTCGCCTCGTTTTTCGAGCGCGACGGCGGCCCATTCCTTAAAAAGCGCGTCCGAAACGCTTTTTGCGCGACGAAAACGGTTTCCGTCGTTCAAAAGCGGGCGTCGGCGTCGCGACCGAAATCGATATGAACGAAACGCCTAAAAACGAATCGGGTTCCCAACCGGAACAAACGAACGCTCCTCTCGAAAACGCCGCGACGCCCGTCGACGGGTCGAACGGCGTCCCGACGCCGCTTGAAGCGCCGCGCGGCGCCGACTCCTACACGTCGAAGGATATGGAGCATCTGAGCGACCGCGAACACGTCCGCGTCCGTCCGTCGATGTACATCGGCGACGTCGGAACCCGCGGGCTCCATCACCTCGTTACGGAAGTCGTCGACAACTCGATCGACGAAGCGTTGGCCGGCTTCGCGACCGAAATCTCGGTCGTCGTCAACGTCGACGGCTCCGTTACGATCGAAGACAACGGGCGCGGCATTCCGGTCGACGAACACCCGGAGCTGAAAATTTCGACCCTCGAAGGCGTTATGACCGTCCTCAAATTCGGCGGCAAATTCAGCAAAGGCGCCTACCAAACGTCCGGCGGTCTGCACGGCGTCGGCGTTACGGTCGTCAACTTCCTCTCCGAGTGGTGCGAAGTCGAAGTTTGCCGCGACGGCTACTCTTACCACCAAGAGTACGAACGCGGAATCCCGACCGGCCCGGTCGAACGCGGCGCGAAATCGGACAAACACGGGACGAAAACGACGTTCAAACCGGACGCCGAAATCTTTACCGACGTCAAATTCGACTACAACGCCCTTTTCCGTCGCCTGCAAGACTTGGCGTTCTTGAATCACGGCGTTAAAATCACGTTTAGCGACGCTCGCGACGGTCGCTCCGAAACGTTCCAATATGAAAACGGCCTCGTCGACTTCGTTCGCAACCTGAACCGCTCGACGGAGCCGGCGCACGCCGACGTTATTTACGTCGCCGATTCGGCCGACGGCGTTCAAGTCGAGATCGCGTTCCAGTACACGGTCGAATACACCGAGAACGTCCGCTCTTACGTCAACAATATTCACACGATCGAAGGCGGAACGCACCTCAGCGGTTTCCGCGCCGCGTTGACTCGGGCGTTGAATACCTACGGCAAAAACGAAAATCTCTTCAAAAATCAAACGCCGACCGGCGAAGACTTCCGCGAAGGGCTCACCGCCGTTATCTCCGTCCGCGTTCCGGAGCCGCGTTTCGAAGGGCAAACGAAGACGAAGCTCGGAAACGGCGAGGTCGAGGGGATCGTCAATACGATCTTCGGCGCCGCGCTCGCGAAATATTTGGAGGAAAACCCGGCGACCGCGAAAACGATCGTCAACAAAGGCGTCGTCGCCGCGGAAGCTCGCGAAAGCGCCCGTCGCGCTCGCGAAATGGTTCGCGTCCGCAAAAACGCGCTCAGCCACGGCGGAATGCCGGGCAAACTCCGCGACTGCACGAGCCGCGAAGTCGACAAATGCGAACTCTACCTCGTCGAAGGGAACTCCGCGGGCGGGAGCGCCGAAGGGGGCCGCATTCGCGAATATCAAGCGATTCTGCCGTTGCGCGGCAAAATTATCAACGCCTATAAGTCCCGCGACGAACGGGTTTTAGCGAACGAAGAAGTCCGCAGTATGATCGTCGCGTTCGGCGGCGGCTTCGGCAAGGAAATGGATCTTTCGAAACGCCGATACGGCAAAGTCGTCATCATGACGGACGCCGACGTCGACGGTTCGCACATCCGCACGCTGTTGCTGACGTTCTTCTACCGTCAAATGTACGACCTCGTCAAAGCCGGACACGTTTACGTCGCGCAGCCGCCGCTCTTCCGCGTCCGACGCAAAGGCGGCAAGGGAACGACGCGCTACGTCCAGACGGAAGAGGAAATGAAGAAGGAACTCCTCGACGCCGGGATTCAAAACGCCGCGCTCGACCCGAACGACGGCCGCCTGATCGAAAACGAAGCGATGGTCGCGCTCTGCCGGACGCTTAGCTCGTTGGAAGAATCGATCCAAGCGCTGGAACGGCGCGGCTTTAGCCTCCGTTCGTTGGCGGAGCTTCAAGACCCGGCGACGGCGCGTCTTCCGATGTATCACGTTCAATGGAAGAAGCAAGAACGTTGGTTCTTCGACCGCCGCGAACTGACCGAGTTCACGACGCAAATCGAACAAGAAACCGGCTCGTCCCTCGACGCGTTGACGGCGAGTTCCTCGATCTCCGCCGGGTTGAGTCAAGACCCGACGAAAGACGTCGACGAAAACTCCGGCGACGCGGTCGACGCCGTTTTGCGTATCGTCGAGCTGCACGAAATCCGCTCGTTGAACCGCCAACTCGCCGCCTTGCGCGACGCGGGTTTCGAGATCGACTCGCTTTACCCGATTCAGCGCACCGGCGTCGAAGGCGCGCGGTACAAGTTGATTCGCGGCGAATCGGAAACCGGCGTCGACGACCTCCGCTCGCTCTTGACCTCGATTCGCGAAGCCGGCGAAAAAGGTTGGCAAATCACGCGATTTAAAGGGTTGGGCGAAATGGACCCGGAAGAGTTGCGCGAAACGACGCTCGACCCTGCCAACCGCACCCTCGTTCAAGTAACGATGGAAGACGCCGAAGCCGCCGACGACCTGTTCCGCATCCTGATGGGCGACAAAGTCGAGCCGCGCCGCGAGTTCATCGAAAAATTCGCGCTCGACGTCAAGTATCTCGACGTTTGACGCGCTTTTAAACGGTCGCGCCGCCGGTGCGGTTTCGCTTCGTCGCGGCGTCCGTTCCCCTTTTATCGCCGCCGTCGAGCCGTTTCCTTCGGTTCGACGACGGTTTTCGTTTATCCGCGCTTCCCCGTCTTCCTATTTTTCCCAATCGAGCGCCGTTATGTCGTTTTCCCAACCTTCCCAACCGTCGAACGCCGACGGTCGCCGTTCCGAAAAAAACGCTCCTAAAAACGCTTCCGGCGCCGCGAACGGCAAAGCGAACAACCCCAACGGCAAGAAAAAAGCCGGTAAAAACGCCAAAATTTCGCTCGGCGCCGACGACAACCGTCGCAAGTTGGCCGAAACGTTCGCGACGGCGGGTCGCGACGCCCTCGAAGACGGCGACTTCGAAGAAGCGTTCGACGCGTTCCAACAGGCGCTCGGTTACAACGCGAACCATCTCGCGGCGCGAATCGGACTCGGCAAGATTTGGCTCGAGTTCGAAGAGTTCGAGCGGGCGTTTGAAGAGGCGAACCGCGTTCTGAAGCTCGATCCGAAACGCGCCGAAGCGTTCGAGTTGCGCGGTCATTCGAAACGCTTTTTGGGCGACTTCGAAGGCGCGGTCGCCGATTATACGCAAGCGGTCGCGCTCGATCGCAAGGCGTTCGCGGCGTTTTACGGTCGGGCGATCGCGGCGGATATGCTCGGACGTCCGGACGCGGCGCTCGACGATTTCCGCGCTTGCCTCGCGCTCGCGCCGGAATTCGTCCCGGCCTATTACGACCGCGGCGTCCTTTACGCGAGCGAAAGCCGATACGCCGACGCGTTGGCCGATTACTCGAAAGCGCTCGAACTCGACCCGGAATTCGCGCACTGCTTCGTCGCTCGCGGCTCGACGCTCGCGGAACTCGGCGAAACCGACAAAGCGCTCGCCGATTTCGACGAAGCCCTCCGACTCGACCCGGAAAACGCCGACGCTTATTATTATCGTTCGCTTGTTCGACGCGAACTCGGCGATAAAGTCGCCGCCGACCGCGACCGTCGAACCGCGCTCGAACTCGGTTTCGACGAAGAAAACGACGTTTGACGCTCGGCCGTCCGTTTTTCTTCCGAAAGCGTTGTTAACTAAGCGCTTACTCAACGATTTCAAAAAATTCCCTTAACCAAGCGCTACACGCTGTTGTCAATATATATTAATAAGCGCGCAATCGCCGCCGACCGACAAAGGAACCGAACGATGAAGATAATGGCGCCCGCGGGCGATTTCGACCGGCTCGTCGCCGCCGTCAAGGCCGGCGCGGACGAAGTTTATATGGGCGTCGCGGGTTTCGGCGCCCGACGTTTCGCGAAGAACTTTTCGGTCGAGGAATACGCCGACGCGATCGACTTCGCGCACCGCTCGAACGTCTCCGTTCACTTGACGTTCAACACCGTCCTTTCCGACGCGGAACTCGATCTCGTCGAACCGGACTTGCGCCGTCTTTACGAAGCGGGCCTCGACGAAGTTATCGTTCAAGATTTCGGCGCCGTCTCCTTTTTGCGCGACCGTTTCCCCGACCTCCCGCTTTGCGCGTCGACGCAATTTTCGCCGGGAACCGCCGCCGAGTTGAATTGGCTCGCCGCGCAAGGGTTTCATCGCGCCGTTTTAGCTCGCGAACTTTCGCTCGACGAAATCCGCTCGATTCGTTCGCAAACGTCGCTCGAATTGGAGGTTTTCGCGTCCGGCGCCCTTTGTCTCGGCTGTTCCGGCAAGTGTTATCTGTCGAGTTTCATCGGCGGACGGAGCGGGAACCGCGGAATGTGCGCCCAGCCTTGTCGCCAATATTACCGAATGGAAACGCTTGCCGCCGACGCGCCGGAACTCGCGCTCGCGACGTCCGACCGCCGATTCCGTCGCCTCCGACGCGACGAACTCCCCGCCGACGCCGCCGGTTCCGCTTCCGTCGAGCGCCCGTCCAAACGTCCCGCCGCGACGCTCGACTTCGCCTCGAACGCCGAATACGGCTACTTCCTGTCCCTTAAAGACCAACTGCAAGGGCGCGCGGAACTCGCCGAGCTTCTCGCAATCGGCGTCGACTCGATCAAGATCGAAGGCCGAATGAAGTCGCCGGTTTACGTTTATACGACCGTCCGCTATTACCGCGACTTGCTCGACTCGCTGACCGGCGTTTCCGCGTCGACCGCCGCGAAGCGTCTTTCGCTCAAAAAGTCGACCGCCGACGCCGACGCGCCGACGCAGGGAGACCTCGCCGACGCCGTCGTCGAAACGGCCCGCCGACGCGAAATCGCCGGAATTTTCAACCGCGGATACGACTTCGGTTATTTCCGCGAACACGACCCGGCGATCATTAATGAATTTTTCTCGTCGAACTTCGGCGTCGAAATCGGGCGCGTTCGCCGCGACGCGGTTCGGCTCTCGGCCCCTCTCGTCAACGGCGACGGCGTCGTTTTCCTCGACGCGACGGCGCGCAAGCTCGACGGCCTCAACGTCGGCGGAATCCGGCTCGTCGACCCGACGAACTCGCGGCGAACGAAACTCGTCGAGCGCGCGGAACCGGGCGACCTCGTTCGTTTCGACGTCCCGATTCCGCCGGAAGCGACCGTTCTTTACCGCACCTTCGACCATCGGCTGAACAAAACGGTCGAAAACGCGCTCAAACAAATCCGCCGCCGCGAACCGATTTCCGCCCGTTTGACCGCTCGCGTCGACCGCCCGCTCGAGTTGACGCTCAAAACCGCCCGCGCCGTCGCGACCGTTCGTTCGGAACAGTCGCTCGAACATTCGCAAAAGCGCCCGGCGGACGAAGCGACGCTCCGCGACGGTCTCGACCGCTTCGGCGAAACGCCGTTTTACCTCGACGACGCGGAAATCCGTTTCGACGCCGACGTTTTCGTTCCGAAATCGCTCCTCAACGGCTTGCGGCAAGAGGCGGTCGAAGCGCTCGAGCGGAAAATCGTCGAGTCGTACCGCCGCGTTTGCCAGGAACCGGTCGCCGAAATTCGCCGAACCGCCCCAACTTCCCCGATCAACGAAAGCGCCCCGCTTGCCGGCGACGCCCTAATCCCCTATTTTACCGCCGTCGTCCGCAACCGCGCCCAGTTCGACGTTTGCCGCCGCTTCGGAATCGACCGCGTTCACTTCGAAACGCAACCGGTTCAGTTCGAAAATCGCCCGCGTTATCAAGAGGCGTTCCAACGCGACGCCGACGTCGCGCCGCTGGCCGGTTCCCTCGCTTCCGCGGTTCGTTTCGAACGTTCGCAAGCGTCGATCGACTCGCCGCTCGACTCGCAACCGCGCCCTCCGTTCGCGCTCGACTGGACTTTCAACGTCGGAAACGCCCGCGCCGTCCGTTATTTGGCCGACCGTTTCGCAAGCGCCGACCTCCTTTACCTTTCGCCGGAAATTTCCGACCGGGCCGTCGACGCGATTTTCGCCGACCTCGCCGCCGACGATTACCTCGCGAAGCGCCGCTTAACGCTCGGTCTCCCGGTTTTCGGGCGGCTTTTGGCGATGTTTACTCAAAAAACGCTCTTCGACGCGCCGTTCGTTCGACTGACGAACGCCGACGAACGCCGTTTCCTCGTCGAAAAGAACGCGAACCGCCTCCCGCCGACCGGCGACGCCGCCGTCGACGCGCGCCCGGTCGTCGGAAGCGCCGTTTACCTCGCCGACCCGGTCGACCTTCTCGACGCGATCCCGGCGATTTTGCGTTCCGGAATCGGCGCCGTTCGTTTCGACTTCACCAACGAAACGCCCGCCGAAGTCGAACGCGTCTTGCGCCGCGCGCTCGCGCCGACGCCGCCGTCGAGCCGCGATTACTCCGTTTTCTCTTACGGGTACTCCCGCAACGGCGTTTTTTGACCGTTCGCGAAGTCGATAAAACCGCCTAAATTGCGCGTCTTATCTAAAGCGCCGCCGTCGAGCCTAAAGCCAACGACGGCGGCGCTTTTTTCTTCGCGAAATCGCCAAAAAAATTCAAAAAAGCGGCTTTTTCCTTGAAAATTCGCTCAAGTTTTGATATACTCGAGTTAGGAGAATCGTCGAACCGGCGCCGTTTCCGAACCGCCGACGTTCGCCGTTTCGCCCTCCCTTTTCGTTTTACCAAGTCGACGCAAACCGCCTATTTCGCGTCGTTTTCCCCGTTCCTTGAAACACGACCGTTCGCGACGTTCGTCGGCGCTTCGCAACCGCTTCCGACCGCCGCGCGACGTCCGTCCAACCCTCCGGAGACCCAGCCGATGGCGAAGCGAGCCGCTAAAAAATTCCCGAAACTTCACAACGCGACTTGGCCCGGCGTCGTCGGCAAAGGTTGCGGCGACGGCGAACCTTGCGTCGACCTCAAAACGATGCTCGACCTGACGAGCGGCGCCGACGTCGACGGAACGAAGTTCGACGGGTTCGACCTCTTCCTCGCGCCGCCGCACTTCGACCTCGCCAACCCGGACGCCGAAATCGCTAAACTCGCCCAATATTGCGCCGATTACCAACTCGAAATCGGCTCGCTCGTCGCCAACGTTTGGAGCGGTTCCGCGATCGGCGCCGAAGAGAAGCGCGCCGCGTTCCTCGGAGCGGTCGAAGAGGCTTGCGCGATCGGGCGCAAACTCCGCGACGCCGGAATCCGCCCGAACGGCTGCGTTCGCATCGACTCCTCTTGCTCCGTCGACGATTGGGCGCGCGACCCGGAAGCGAACCAAGCGCAACTCGTCGAAACGTTCAAAGCCGCTTGCGAAATCGCGATGAAATACGACGAAATGCTCGCGATGGAAGGCGAAATCTGTTGGGGCGGGATGCACAGCTGGCGACGTTGCGTCGAAGTTCTCGAAAAGGTCGACCTGCCGCAAGTTCTCGGTTTCCAAGCGGATATGTCGCACACGCTCCTCTTCCTTCTCGGCGCGAACGCTCCGGAAGACCGCCTCGTTCCGGAAGATTTCGATTGGGCCGACGTCGAAACGTTCGACGCCGCTTACGCCAAAATGACGAAAGCGCTCCGCCCTTGGACGGTCGATTTCCACGTCGCGCAGAACGACGGCACCGTCTTCGGTTCCGGCGCGCACGACAAAACCGGGCGCCACTGCCTCCCGAAAGACCCGAACGGCAAACTCGACGTCGTCAAGTACGCGAAATATTGGCTCCTCGACGAAGATACCGGCAAACCGTCGAAGCGTTTCAACCACCTCTGCTGGGACGGCTGCATGTTCCCGAACGCGGCGATGCTCGACCCGCAAACTTGGAACGACGTTCTCGAAACGATGAAAAACGTCCGAACCGAATGCGGTTGGAACTGACGCGCTCCGCCGCCTCCAACGCGCCTTTTTCAAACGCTCGCGCCGTCGATTTTTACGCCGTCGATTTCCGTCGTTTTGCGTTAAAATACGGTTTATTGTTAAAATCGGCAAAAATATCGCTCCGCCCGCTTGAAGAACGGCGCAAAATCCGTTATATTAAAGAAATTGTTCCGACGTCGCGCTTTCCGTCGTTTCGCGGCGAACGTCGACGCGGAACCGTCGAAAAACAACAACCCGCGCGCTTCGCGACGAACGCCGACTTTCCGTTTGTTCAACCGCTCGAAACGCGCAAGTTCCCTTTTTTCGAAAGGTTTTCAATGAAAAAATCGTTCCTGACGGGAGTCGTTTCGGCTCTCTTGGGCGTCGTCGCGATCGCGAGCGCTCAAAACGTCTTCTCGGCCGACTGGAAGCCGGTCGAAGGTATTTTGCTTTCGAAATTCGCGAAAGACGTCGACCCGGCCAAACCGCTTCCGGAATACCCGCGTCCGCAAATGGTTCGCGCCGATTGGGTCAACCTGAACGGCCTTTGGGACTACGCGATTCTTCCGGTCGCCGACAAATTCGAAGCGCCGCAAGGTCAAATCCTCGTTCCGTTCTGCGCCGAATCCGCGCTCTCCGGCGTCGGTAAAAAAGTCGGCGCGGAAAACAACCTTTGGTACAAAACGACGTTCGAAGTTCCCGCCGACTGGGCCGGCAAAGAAATTATGCTGAACTTCGGCGCCGTCGACTGGCGCGCCGACGTCTTCGTCAACGACGTTAAAGTCGGCCACCACCAAGGCGGCTTCACCCCGTTCACGGTCGACGTTACCCGCGCGCTCAAAAAAGAAGGCGCTCAAACGCTCGTCGTCAAAGTTTGGGACCCGACGAACAAAGGCCCGCAACCGATCGGCAAACAAATCGAAAACCCGCACGGCATTTGGTACACGCCGGTCTCGGGTATTTGGCAAACCGTTTGGCTCGAACCGGTTTCGAAGGCGCACATCGTTAAGGTTCGCCCGATTCCGGATATCGACGATATGACCTGCGCCGTCGTCGTCGAAGTCGCGAACGCCGAAGGTTGCGCGGTCAAAATCGGCGACCAAACCGCGAAAGTCGTTTCCAACAAAGCGACGATCACGCTCGACGCCAAAGGCAAGGCCCTCTGGACGCCGGATACGCCGAACCTCCACGACCTCGAAGTTTCGCTCGTCAAGGGCGACGCGACGGTCGACACGGTCAAGTCGTATTACGCGATGCGCAAAACCTCGATCGGCAAAGACGCCAAGGGTATCACCCGTCTTATGCTGAACAACGAGTTCCTCTTCCAACACGGTCCGCTCGACCAAGGTTGGTGGCCGGACGGTCTCCTCACCCCGCCGACTTACGAAGCGATGGTCTACGACATGAAAGTCCTCAAAGACCTCGGCTACAATATGATTCGTAAGCACATCAAAGTCGAACCGGCGCGCTACTACTACGAATGCGACCGCTTGGGCTTCCTGATGTGGCAAGACATGCCGAGCGGCGACACGAAAAACTACATCGCGCCGAACGCTCCGGACGCCGAACGCACGCCGGAATCGGTTTCCTACTACGAAACCGAACTCCGTCAAATGTTCGACGCGCTCGACGTTTACCCGTGCATCGTCGTTTGGGTTCCGTTCAACGAAGGTTGGGGCCAATTCGACACCTACCGCATCGTCGACCTCTGCCGTAAACTGGACTCGACCCGTCCGATCATCTGCACGTCCGGTTGGGCCGACCGCGCCGAATGCGGCGATATCCACGATATGCACAAATATCGCGGCCCGGGCATGTTCCCGGCCGAAGAAAACCGCGCGTCCGTCCTCGGCGAATACGGCGGTCTCGGCCTGAAGGTCAGCGGCCACGTTTGGCAAGAAGACTCGAACTGGGGTTACGGCGGTCTGTTCGAAACTCCGGAAGCGCTCTTCTCGTTCTACAACAACCAAAACCGCGAAATGCGCGCGCTCATCGAAGCCGGTCTCTCGGCGGCCGTTTACACCCAAACGACCGACGTCGAAATCGAACTCAACGGTTTCATGACCTACGACCGCGCCGTCATTAAGTTCCCGGTCGACGCGATGCGCAAATCGAACGAAGCGCTCCGCCTTCCGGCTCCGGAAGTCAAAGTCGTCGTTCCTTGCTCGAAGACGAACGCTCAAAAATGGAGCTACACCTTCGAAAAACCGGCCGATAACTGGGCCGCCGTCGATTTCGACGCTTCCGCTTGGAAAGTCGGCGAAGCCGGGTTCGGCACGAAAGACACGCCGGACACGAACGTCCGCACCGTTTGGGACACGAGCGACATTTGGATTCGCCGCGACGTTGAAATCGCCGCCGAAGATATCGCCGACGTTACCCAACTCGTCGGTTACGGCTACCACGACGAAGATTGCGAAATCTACGTCAACGGCGTCGAAGTCGCGAAATGCACGAGCTACGCTTCCTACGGTTACCTCGGTTTGGACGCCGTCGCGCTGAAAAAAGCGCTGAAAGCGGGCAAAAACACGATCGCGATCCACTGCAAGCAAACCAAAGGCGGTCAATACATCGACTTCGGTATCATTCGCGAAATCCCGGCGACGAAATAAGTCGACCGATTAACGCTTTTTCCCTCGGCGGTCGCGCTCCGTTGACCGCCGACTAAGCGCGAGACGCCGCGACGTTTAACGCGTCGCGGCGTTTTTTACGTCTTTCTTTCTCCTTTCTCCCTCTTTTTTCTTCTTTCCCGGAAAGGCCCCCGTATGCCGCGCTCCCTTGCCTCCCGTTTTAAAACGAACGTCCTTCCCGACGGTTCGCTCGAGTTAACCTCTTTCGACGCGACCGATTACAACGCGTCGTCGCTCGAAATTCCCGCCGAAATCTCCGGACGTCCGGTCAAGGCGCTCGGCGATTTTTTCTCCGCCGACTCGGGCAAAACGCTAACGTCGGTTCGACTTCCCGCCGGTCTCGAACGAATCGGCGACTGCGCGTTCGCCGATTGCAAACGTTTGTCGTCGCTCGTTTTTCCGTCGAGCCTCGCAGAAGTCGGCGTCGAAGCGTTCGAAGGTTGTTCGGCGTTAACGCAACTCGTTATTCCGGCGAACGTTCGCGAAATCGATTTCGGCGCGTTCGCGCGTTGCGCCGCGCTTGCGAAAATCGACGTCGCCCCGGAAAACACGCGCTTTCGGAGCGTCGACGGCGTTCTTTTCGACGCGGAAACGAAGACGCTCCTCGCCTTTCCCGCCGGAAACGACGCGACCGTTTACGTCGTCCCGGACGGCGTCGAACGAATCGCCGCCAAAGCGTTTTACGGCGCGGAGCGTCTCGTTGAAATCCGGCTCCCGGCGAGCCTCCGCGACGTCGGCGTCGAGGCGTTCGGCGCCTGCGCGTCGTTGACGCAAATCGTTATTCCGGAAGGCGTTAAAAAGGTCGGCGACCGCGCTTTTTCCGATTGTTCGGCGTTATCGGCGCTCCGTTTTCCGACGTCGCTCGAAACGCTGGGGGACGAGCCGTTCGTCGGTTGCGCCGCCCAGCGTTTCGACGTCGCCCCGGAAAACCCGCGCTTTCGGAGCGTCGACGGCGTTCTCTTCGACGCGGAAACGAAGGCGCTCCTCGCGTTCCCCGGAACGTTGCGTCGTCCCGAACGGCGTCGAGCGAATCGCTTACGGCGCGTTCGAGTTTTCGCCGCGACTTGCCGAAATCGTTCTCCCGGAAAGCGTTCGAAGCGTCGGCGCTTACGCGTTTTACGAATGTTCCGGCTTAACCGCGATCCGTTTCCCGGCGGCGCTTTGCGAACTCGGTTACAGCGCGTTTTACCGTTGCGAAGCCCTTCGCCAAGTCGAGTTTGCGCCCGACGCGAACGGCCTGAAAACGCTTCCGGGCAAGGCGTTCGCTCGTTGCGCCGCGCTCCAAAACGTCGCGCTTCCGAACGGTCTTGAAACGATCGAGAATCTTGCGTTTTCCGACTGCGCCGCGCTTAGGGAAGTTCGCGTTCCGGCGAGCGTTAAGTCGCTCGACCCGTCGGCGTTCGACGGTTGTTCCGCCGCGCTAACGCTCGTCGTCGACGCCGGTTCGGCGGCGGAGCGGTTCGCGAAAAACGCCGGAATCCGGTTCCAAATCGCCGACGAAGCCGACGCTTAAAGCGCCCGGTTTACGCAAATCGCCCAAAACTCCTCGGAACGCCGTTTTGTCCAATTTCACTCAAACGCCCGACCGCTAAAACCGGCCGACAAAGCCGCAAAATTCCGTTTGACGCGGTCTTTTCCTTGACTTGCCGCGCTAAATTCGCTACAATATCGGTTGATCGCCGCCGACTGTCGCCCAATTCCCCGCGACCGCCGACGGCGAACGGGCAAGCGCGACCGTTTTCGCTCGCCTTGTTTCCCCGTTTTCCCCAATTTATCTATTCGCAACCGCGTCGTTACATCGAGTCGCCGCGCCCGTCCTCGGCGGCGTTCGGCGACGGAGCTTTGCAACTTCGGAGAAACTTTATGCGCGTCCCCGTTTTCCTATCCGCTGTCCTCGCCGCGACGCTCGGCGCCGCGACCGCCTTTTCCAACGACGGTAAAACGACCGTCTATCTCGACGACCTCGACTTAAGCGCCGTCGAATGCGGTTACAAAGCCGCCCAAGACGGCAAAACGGTCGACGGCAACCCGCTGATCGTCGCCGGAAAAACCTTCGAACGCGGCGTCGGCTCGCACTCGCCGGGCCGCCTCGTCGTTCGCCTCCCGGAAACCGGCTCGGTTCGCTTCATTACCGAAGTCGGAATCGCCGACGAAACGAACGGTCAGGGCCATATGGAGTTTCTCGCGTTCGCCGACGGTCAACTCGTTTGGCGCAGCGGGTTTATGAAGGGGAAAGAAGCGGCGAAAGTTTGCGAACTCGACTTGACCGGCAAGTCGACGCTTCTCCTCGAACTCGAAACCGGAACGGAAGGTTACGCCCACGACCACGCGGTTTACGGCGACGCGCGCTTTGAAGTTTCGGCGGAAGGCGCGGACGACCTCGCGATCGTTCGCCCGCTCTTCGTCGGCGCCGACGGCAAAATTTACGACGAAACCACCGACCCGCAAACGCTCGAAGCGGCGCGCGAATTTCTTTCGTTGACGCGACAAATCGCCGCCGGGCCGACGAGCGATTACGTCGCCAAAGACGCCCGCGACCCGGCTTCGACGATTCTCAAAACCGACCGCGACCCGCTCGACGTCGCGTTGCGCCGAATCGACCGTCTCGTCGAAGCGCTCCTCGAAACGCTCGACGAAAAGGAACTCGCCGCCGACGTCGCGACGCTCGCCGACCTCAAAAAACGCGCCGACGCGACCCCGGTCGAGCAAAAAGCGGAACGCCAAACCCTTTTCGTCGAAGCGGTTAAGATTCGCCGCTCCGTCGCGCTCAAAAACCCGCTCTTGACGTTCGACGATATTCTCTTCATCAAGCGTCACTACAATCCGGAGCCGGAGAAGCAAGGGAACCATATGTGCGACCAGTTCTTCGGTTTCCACGCGCGCCCGGGCGGCGGCCTTTACGTCCTCAAAAACGCCTTTTCGGAGAAGCCGGAAGTCGTTAACGTCCTCGAAAACGCGGTCGTTTCGAACGGTCGCTTGAAGGGGCGCAAGCTCGACTCGAGCTGGGGTTTCCTCTCGCCGCACTTAACTTACGACGGCAAAACGATTTACTTCGCCGCCGCGGACACGTCGCCGCAACGCCACTCCTACGTTTGGACGGAAGACAACTGCTACCACCTCTTCCGCGTCAATATCGACGGAACCGACCTCATTCAACTGACCGACGGCCCTTGGAACGACTTCGATCCTTACCTTATGCCGAACGGTCGAATCGTCTTTATCTCGGAACGTCGCGGCGGTTACGGTCGCTGCCACGCGCGCCCCTGCCCGAGTTACACGCTCCACTCGATGAACGCCGACGGAAGCGACATTGTTCCGCTTAGCGTTCACGAAACGAACGAATGGGCGCCGACGATCGACGCCGCCGGGATGATCGTTTACACCCGTTGGGATTACGTCGACCGCGGTTTCAACCAAGCGCACCATCCTTGGGTTACGTTCCCGGACGGTCGCGACGCTCGCGCGATTCAGGGGAACTACTCCGAAAACGAACGTTCGCGCCCGCACTTCGAAACGACGTTGAACCAAGTTCCCGACTCCGTTCTCCTCTCCGGGACGGCGTCCGGGCACCACACGCAAAACTTCGGCTCCGTCATTTTGATCGACCCGACCGCCGAAGACGACGAAAACGGCGGCGACCCGATGGGGCCGATTCAACGAATCACGCCGGAACAGCTCTTCCCGGAAGCGGAGATCGGCACGCACGGCCCGCCGCACAACTTCGGTCAACCTTACCCGCTTAGCGAAGACTTCTTCCTCGTCGTTTACGACGCGTTCAGCGGTTCGGCCAAGGGCGAAGGGAACCGTTACGGTCTTTACCTCCTCGACGCGTTCGGGAACAAGGTTCTCCTGCACCGCGACGAGAAAATCAGCTGCCAATGGCCGCGAGCGGTCGAGACGCGCCCGGTTCCGCCGGTCGTTCCGCACCAAACGCTCGTCGGGATTCCGGAAGCGCAAAAAGACCGTTTCGAAATCCCCGCCGAGTTGCCGAAAACCGCGACCATCGGCGTCGTCGACGTTTACAAAACGAACCGTCCGTTCCCGGAAGGAACGAAAATTAAGGAGTTGCGAATCGTCCAAGTTCTCCCGAAAACGACTTGGAACGCGAACCAGCCTTGGATCGGTTACGCCGGCGAAAACGGCGCCCGCAAGGTTCTCGGCACGGTTCCGGTCGAGGAAGACGGGAGCGTTCGTTTCGAAGCGCCGACCGGCGTTCCGTTCTACTTCCAAGCGTTGGACGAAAACGGCGTCGCGGTGCAAACGATGCGAAGCGCCGCTTACGTTCACCCGGGCGAAACGCTGACCTGCCTCGGCTGCCACGAAGGTCGCCACAACACGGCGCAAAACGCCGACGTCGCGGCGCCGCTCGCGTTCCAACGCGCGCCGTCGCAAATCAAGCCGGACGTTCCCGGTTCGAACCCGTTCAATTTCCCGCGCTTAGTGCAACCGATTCTCGACCGTCATTGCGTCGACTGCCACGCCGAAAAAGCGAAAGCCGGCGAAACGTTCGAACTCGGTCGCGGTCCGGAAGGCCAATACTTCACGACGTCGTATTTCAACCTGCGTCCTTACGTTTACGTCGCCGGCAACGGGAACAACAACCCGAGCGCGCCGATGAAGGAACAACCGACGCACGGCGGCGCTTGGAACAGCTTCGCTCCGGCGCGCACGTTCCCGGGCCAATTCGGCGCCAACCGCTCCCGACTTTGGCAAGTCCTGAAAGAAGGGCACTACGACGTCAAACTTTCCGACGAGGAAAAACGCGCGCTCGCCCTTTGGATGGACAACAACTGCGACTTCTTCGGCGCTTACGAGATGGAGTCGCTCGACGCGCAACGTCGCGGCGAAGTCGTCGTTCCGACGCTCGAATGACGGGGCGTCGCGGTTAATCGCCGCTAAAAAACGTTCAAAATCGTTAAAAAACGCTAAAAACCGCGTCGGAGCGGGCCGTTTTCCGCTCCGACGCATTCCCCTTTAAACGCTTTTCCGACGTTTTTCGCTTTTCCGGAAGCGTCGACGTTTCAACGTTTACACGAGGTTTAAGATGAAAATTTCGAAAACGACCCTCGCTCTTTCGACGAGCGTTCTCCTTTGCGGCGCCGTCGCGTTTGCCGCCGAACCGAAAACGACCCTCTTCTCCGACCTCGGCGCCGCCAACTACACGCCGGACGGAATGACGGTCGCCGACTTCGACCCGAACGTTCTTTATCTGAACGTCCCGAACTTCGGGCGAATGGACGCCGATATGAAGAAAGCCGACTCGGCGCAGGGCGGTTATCTCGTCGCGGTCGCGAAAGACGGTTCCTTTAAAAAGGTTCTCGACTACCCGATTTTGAAGTCGACCGGTCAATGCGGCCCGATGGGGCTCGACTTCGGCCCGGACGGCGACCTTTACGTTTGCGACAACCAATATTTCCACTCTAAAGACTTCCAATCCCGCATTTTGCGCGTCGTTTTCAAAGACGGCAAAGCGACCGGCGAAATCCAAACGGTCGTCGAAGGGTGCAAGCTCGCGAACGGAATCGTTTGGAGCGGCGACAAGATGTTCTACACCGACTCCTGTTTCGACCTCGAAGACGGGACGAACGGAATCGTCGGTTCCGGCGGTCTCTTCATGATCGACGCTAAAGAAGCGACGAAAGCGGGCCGCGACGGCGTCGCGCCGATCAAAATCTCGGCGACTCCGGACGATCCGCGTTGCTTGGCGGCGCCGAAAGTCGTTAAGCTCGGTCGCGGCGACAACACCGGCGCGGACGGTTTGGCGGTCGACAAAAACGGCGTCGTTTGGTTCGGCAACTTCGGCAACGGCTTCGTTTACGCCGTTTACCCGAACGCCGACGGCACGTACCCGCGCAACCAAGAAGTCGTCGTTTTCGACGCGACGAAGCAAACCGGCGTCGACGCGGGCGCGTTCAAGGGCGTTCGTCTCGAATGCTGCGACGGAATGCTTTACGACGCGGAAGCCGACCGCGTTCTCATCAACGACTCTTGCAACAACGCCGTTTGGGCGTTCGCGCCGGTCGCCAAGGGGCAAAAAGTCGACCCGCAAATCGTTCTGATCAACGGCGACGTCGACGGGATGGACGGTCTCCTCGACCAACCTTGCGAAGCCTGCCGTTTCGGCGACAAGATGATTTTCGCGAACTTCGACTGGCCGTTCCCGGGCCTCAAAAACAGCAAGGTCGACCCGCCGGGGACGCTCTCCGGAATCGATTACGCCGTCCTGAAAGCGCAATACAAGAAAGCCGACGCGAAAAAATAATCGCGCCTCGTCCCGCTTAACCGTTTATTAGCGCAGAACTTAACGCGCCGACGTTTCAACCGCGAAGCGTCGGCGCGTTTTTCTTGCGTCGCGTCGACGATTTTGTCGAGAAAAAATTTGACGCCGCCCCTTAGTCGCGTTATAATAAGCGAGTTCCGTTCGTCGGGCTCGCTTTTTTGCGTTTTTGTCGACGCTTCGTCGGTTTAGGCAAGCGGGGCAAATTAGGAGTTTTCAACGTCCTTGCGCTTTCGCCGTTTCGCGCCGCTCGTCCCAACCGCCGACCGCCCGCGAACCGCCGTTTTCGTTTTCTTTTCCGCGACGAGAGTTTTATTCCCCAACCGCTCCCGTTTTAATCCGTTATTTTACGAGGTTTGCGTTATGTCGTCCGCCGTTGGTCGCACTTACTTGTTTTACATCGTTATCGTTTCCGCGCTCGGCGGTCTCCTCTTCGGTTTCGACTCCGGCGTCATTTCCGGCTGCGAAAAAGCGATTCAAACCGAATACGGTTTGGACGGTTTTTGGCACGGCTTCACGGTCGCGGTCGCGCTGATCGGGACGATTATCGGCGCGTTCGGAATCGGCCGTCCGACCGACGTTTTTGGACGCAAGCCGATTTTGATCGTTATGGCGGTCTTTTACTTCGTTTCGGCGGTCGGTTGCGCGTTCGCGCCGAACTGGGCGACGCTCGTCTTTATGCGTTGGCTCGGCGGTCTCGCGATCGGCGGTTCGTCGGTCGTCGTTCCGCTTTACATCGTCGAATCGGCGCCGGGCCCGATGCGCGGTCGTTTGGTCGCGCTGAACCAATTGAATATCGTTCTCGGCATTCTCGTTTCTTACATTTCGAACTATTACGTCGCGCAAATCAACCCGAACGGCGCGCTCGGCGGCGCTTGCGAAAGCCTCGCGGCTTGCTTTACGTCGACGCCGCTTCCGTTCGAGTCGATTATTTGGCGGCTCCAACTCGGCGTCGAGGCGTTCCCGGCGGCGCTCTTCTTCTTCCTCCTCTTCACGATTCCGGAAAGCCCGCGCCAACTCGTCCGCTTCGGTCGCCCGGAAGAAGCGAAGAAAGTTCTCGCGCGCATCGGCGACGTTTCCCCCGAAACGACGCTCGGCGAAATCTCCGCGTCCCTTGCGAAAGCCGAAGGCGGCCAAAACGTTCCGCTCTTCCAAAAGGCTTACTTTACGCCGATTTTCCTCGCTTGGGCCGTCGCGATGTTCAACCAAGTTTCCGGCATCAACGCGATCAACTATTACGCGCCGCGCATTTTCGAAATGTTCATCGGCAAGCAAGCCGCGCTCGGCGTTACGATCGGGCTCGGCGCGGTCAACCTTTTGGCGACGATCGCCGCGCTCTTCTTAATCGACCGTTTCGGCCGCCGTTTCCTGCTGATGTTCGGCGCCGTCGGCACGACGATTATGCACCTCTTGGCCGCTTGGCAAATCGGGCTCGGCGACGCGGCGAACTCCTTTATCGTCGTTCCGGCGATTTTGGGCTTCATCGCCTTTTTCGGCGTCTCGCAAGGCGCGGTCATTTGGGTCTTTATCTCGGAAATTTTCCCGAACGCCGTTCGGGCGAAGGGCCAAGCGCTCGGCAGTTTCACCCACTGGTTTATGTGCGCCGCCGTTAGCTGGACGTTCCCGATGATCGCCGAAACGTCCGGGCAATACGCGTTTTACTTCTTCGCGTCGATGACGGCGCTCCAGTTCTTCTTCGCTTGGAAATTGATGCCGGAAACGAAGGGCGGCACGATCGAAAACGTCGAAGAGCGTTGGAAGCCGAAAGCCGACAAAGCCGCGTAAAACCCGCGACTTAGCCGTTTAACAACGCCGCGACGCGCTTTCCCGCCGTCGCGGCGCCGCCGTTTCGCGTCCCTAAATTTCCGCTCCGTTTTCCCGTCCAATTTTTCGCGCCGTTTTCCCAATCTTCCCATTCAGCCTTTTTTCCCAAGAGAGCCGCCGATGACCGCCCCGCTTAGCGAACGTTTAACCGCCCTGCGCGACTTTATCGTCGCCAAGAAACAAGCCGCTTTCCGCCGCGACGTCGATTGGAACGCCGCCCTCCCGAACCGCGCCGACCTAACGACCGCCCGTTGCGCCCGCGCCGCCGAAGGCTTAATCGCCGTCCTCGACGAAGAAGCGAAGACGCCCGTTTTTCTCCCCGACGAACGAATCGCGCTAACCCGAACGGTTCGCAACCTCCCGCCGCGCTGTTCCGACGCGGAAACGGCGGAGCTGCGCAAGTCGGCGTATTTACACGAGTTGGGCGTCGTTTTCAACGTCAGTCCGAATTACGCCGCGACGATCGCCGTCGGGCTCGACGCTCGCCGCGCCGAAATCGTCGAACGACTTGAACAAGCGCAAACCGAATCCGACGCCGAAGGAATCGACTTTTTGACCGCGACTCTCGCAAGCGTCGACGCGATTCTCCGTCTCGCCGAGTCGTACCGCGCCGCCGCCGAGCAAGCCGGACTGACCGAAATCGCCGAAACGCTCGCGCAAGTTCCGCGCCGCGGAGCGCGAACCCTCCTCGAAGCGTTCCAATTTTTCCGAATTTTGCATTATTCCCTTTGGTGCGAAGGCGCGTATCACAACGGCGTCGGGCGGTTCGACCAAATTTTCGCTCCGTATTTGGACGCCGACCTCGCCGCCGGACGGCTCGACCGCGACGGCGCGCGCGAGTTGGTCGCCGAATTTTTCCTCTCGTTCAACCGCGATTCCGACCTTTACGTCGGCGTCCAACAAGGGGACAACGGTCAAAGTTTGATGCTCGGCGGGTGCGATTCGACCGGCGCCGACGCGTCGAACCTCTTGACGGAACTCGCCTTAGAGGCTTGCGGCCAAAATCGCTTAATCGACCCGAAAATTAACCTCCGCGTTTCGTCGGCGACGTCGTTCGACTTGCTGAAAAAGGCGACCGATCTGACGCGCCTCGGACTCGGCTTCCCGCAATACGCCAACGACGACGTCGTTATCCCCGGCTTAACGAAACTCGGTTACGACCTCGCCGACGCCCGCGATTACACCGTCGCCGCTTGTTGGGAATTCGTTATCCCCGGCGTCGGGAGCGACGTTCCGAACGTCGCGGCGGTCTCTTTCCCGGCGGCGGTCGACGCGGTTCTCCGTTCCCCGGAAGCGACGCAAGCGGCGGAAAACAACGACTTCGACGCTTTCCTCGCGCTCTTCCGAGCGGAGCTTTTCCGCCGCGCCGACGAAATCGCCGAGTCGCTCGAACGTTTCGACGTTCTCCCTTGCCCGCTCGTTTCGCTCCTTTGCGACGGTCGCGTCGAAGCGGCTCGCGACGCGGCGTCCGGCGGCAAGTATGTCAATTTCGGAATACACGGAACCGGCGTCGCGCCGGCGGTCGACTCCCTTTTCGCGATCAAGCGGCTCGTTTTCGACGAAAAACGCGTTAGCCCGGCGCGTTTCGTCGAAATTCTCGACGCCGATTTCGACGCCGAGCGCTTCCCGGAAGCCGCCGAACTCCTCGCCCGGGCCCGCCGCCTCCCGAAAATGGGAAACGACGAGCCGGAACCGGACGCGCTCGCGGTTCGCCTTCTCGCCGACTTCGCCGATTCTTGGGAAGGGCGGCGCAACTGCCGCGGCGGCGTCTTCCGTCCCGGAACCGGTTCGGCGATGTATTACCTTTGGCACGCGAACGAACTCCCGGCGTCCCCGGACGGTCGGCGGCGCGGCGAGCCGTTTCCGGCGAATTACGCGCCGTCGCTCGGCGTTCCGATTCGCGGCCCGGTCGGCGTCGTCGCGTCCTTCGCCAAGCCGGACTTAACCCGCGTCGTCAACGGCGGCCCGTTGACGCTCGAACTGCACGACTCCGTTTTCGCGTTCGCCGACGGCGTCGAAAAGGTCGCTCGGCTCGTTCAATTTTTCGTCAAACGGGGAGGCGCGCAGATGCAACTGAACGCCGTTAACCGCGACCGCCTTCTCGACGCGCAAAAAAATCCGGAAAAATATCGCAACCTGATCGTTCGCGTTTGGGGTTGGAGCGGTTACTTCGTCGAACTCGACCGGCCTTACCAAGATCAAATCCTCCGCCGCGCCGAAACGACGTTCCCGACGTAACGCCGCATCCTTCCCCGTTCCCCCAAACCGCCCAATTCAACGCTTAATCGCCCGCCCGTCCGCCGTTCTCGCTCCCCGTCGTTCGCCGAATGTCCGATTTTTCCCGAAAATCCGCCGCCAACTCCGCCGAAATCGCCGCGTCCGACCGCCCGCCTCGACCGGTTCGCGGCCTTATTTTCGAAGTTCGCGAGTTCGCGCTGCACGACGGCCCCGGCGTTCGAACGAGCGTTTTTTTCAAAGGCTGCCCGCTCCGCTGCCGTTGGTGTCATAATCCGGAGAGTCAAGCGCCGACGCCGGAGCTTTTGCTAAACCGTTCGCGTTGTTCGGGTTGCGGCGCTTGCGAGAAAATTTGCGACGCGGCGTTAAGCCGTTCCCGTCGCGACGTTTGCGTCGCTTGCGGACGTTGCGTCGACCTTTGCCCGCAAGGCGCGCGGAACCTTTGCGGTTGGGAAACGGACGTCCCGACGCTCGTCGAGCGGCTCTTGCGGCAACGCGACCTGTTCGAGCTTTCCGGCGGCGGCGTTACCTTGACCGGCGGCGAACCGCTTTTCCAACCGGAGTTCGCCGTCGAACTGGCGCGGTCGTTGCGCGACGCCGGAATTCACGTCGCGCTCGAAACTTGCGGGTTCGCGTCGCCGGAAGTCTTCGACGCGCTAACGTCTTGCGTCGACTTAGTTTACTTCGACGTCAAGATTCTCGACCCGGAGCGTTCGCGGCGTTGGACCGGCGTCGACTCCGCGCCGATTTTGGCGAATCTGCGGCGACTTTGCGCGAGCGGTCGTCCGTTCGTCGTCCGAACGCCGTTAATTCCCGGCGTCAACGACTCCCCGGCGGAGCGCGCGGCGGTCGAGCGGCTCGTCGACGGCGTTCCGTCGGCGCTCGGCGTCGAGTTCCTCCCGTACAACGTCGCGGCGGGCGCGAAATACGCCCTTTTAGACCGCCGATTCGACCCCGATTTGCCTTAGCGTCGCCGCCCCCGCCGCTTTCGCCGCTTTTGTTGTTTCCGCCACCCCCGCAATTTCCGTTGTTTTCACCGTTTGCGCCGCTTCCCCCGCCGCCCTATTTCGCCCAACCCGCCGAACAATACGAACATTTTCCCCAACCAATCCCGCAATCGACGCGTTCCAAGCGTTTCGAAAGGAGCTTTATGAACCGCAAACAATTTTTCACGTCGTTAATCGTCGCCGCGTTGACCGCCGCGACCGCTCTTTGTTCGCCGACGCAAACGCTCGCGCAAGAAACGCCCGCCGCGCCGGTTTCGACCTTCCCCGGCAAAGTCGGCCAATGGAACGGTTTCCAATGCAACGACTTCCAATTCCAAGGGCGCGCCGCGAAACTCGTCTTCCCGAAAGAGGCGGCGCCCGGCAAGCCTTGGATTTGGCGCGCTCGTTTCTTCGGACACGAACCGCAATTCGACGTCGCGATGTTAAACCGCGGTTACGCCGTCGCTTACATTAATTCCGCGCCGCTGATGGGGTCGCCGAAATCGGTCGCGCTTTGGCAAGATTTTTACCTTTATCTGACGAAAGAACACGGCTTCGCCAAGAAAACGAACCTCGAAGGGATGAGCCGCGGCGGCCTTTACACCGTCAACTGGGCGATGGCGTATCCGGAGCAAGTCGCGACGATTTACATCGACAACCCGGTTCTCGACTTCAAAAGTTGGCCCGGCGGATACGGCGAAGGAAAGCGCAGCGACGGCGACTGGAACTCCGTCCTGCAAAGTTACGAGTTGACGCAAGAAGAAGCGATGAAATACTCGCTCAACCCGATCGACAATACCGACGGCCAAAAGAAGATGGCGGCGGCGAAAGTCGGCGTCTTCCTCGTTTGCGGCGACTCCGACCGCGTCGTTCCGTTCCCGGAAAACGCGAAACTCTTCAAAGAGCGTTACGAAGCGGTCGGCGGCCCGGTCGAGTTGATTCTTAAACCCGGCAACGACCATCACCCGCACTCGCTGAAAGACCCGACGCCGATCGTCGAGTTCGTCGAGAAATTCAACAAATAAAACGTCTATCGATTATCGGCGCTTAAAAAACGCGACGGAACCGCTCGGAACCGCCGCGTTTCTTTTTTATTTTGCCTATTTTCCCCGCTCTTCGCTAAAAGAAGCGTCAATCGTCGGCGCGAAAGACGAGCCGTTCGATTTTAACCGCTTTTCCGGTCGCCGAATCGACGTCGACGATCGTTCCGTTGAGGCGCGCGTCGCCGGTCGCGACTTCGAAAACGGTCGGGCGGAACGTCTTCGTCGTCTCCAAGACGCGGTCGTAACGCCGCCCGATGATTCCGTCGAACGGGCCGGTCATTCCGATATCGCATTGGAACGCGGTTCCGCCGGGCAAAATCGTTTCGTCGGCTGTCGCGACGTGCGTATGCGTCCCGAGAACGGCGGAGACGCGCCCGTCGAGGTAGCGTCCCATCGTCTGTTTTTCGCTCGTCGCTTCGGCGTGAAAGTCGACGATACGCGCCCGAACGTCCGACGGAATCCGATCCAGCATCTTGTCGGCGGCGCGAAGCGGACAGTCGATCGGCTGCATAAAGACGCGCCCCAAAAGCGCTCCGACCGCGACGCGAACCGCCGGGCGCTCCGCCGTCGCCGGAACTTCCAAAACGGTCCAACCGCGTCCCGGCGCTTCCGGCGGATAGTTTCCCGGTCGAACGATTCGCGGGTCGTCGGAGTTCAAAATCGAGAAAATCGCCTTCTGCCGGAACGCGTGATCGCCGAGCGTAACGCAGTCGACGCCGTTTTCGATAATCGCCTTGTAAATTTCCGGCGTCAAACCGGAGCCGCCCGCCGCGTTTTCGGCGTTGGCGACGACAAAATCGAGCTTGAAGCGTTCGCGAATCTCCCGCGCTCGTCGAATCAAAATATCGCGCCCCGGTTTGCCGACGACGTCGCCGACCGTTAAAATTCGCAAAACGCTCCCCATCAAGCTCCTCGCTCTTTCTTCGCCGTCTTTTTTCGACGCTTTCGTTGATCGACCGGCCCTTATTAACCGGACTTGCGCCGTTGCGTTCGAAGCGTCGCGACTCCGCAACCGACCGACTTCTTTTCAATCGGCAAAGTCGACGCGTCTCGTTGCTTATAAAACGTCAAAAAATCGACGAATTTTCCAATTTTTTCCGTTATTTCCTCTTCTAAACAGAAAGCCAACCCGAAAATAGATAAGATACGTCGACAATACCGCCGTCGTCGCGACGCGCTTTTCGGACAATAAAAGAGAAAAAAGCGTTTTTTCTCGCCGATTTTTCAGTCAAGTTTTCGCGGCGGCGGTCGATATAACTAAGTAGCGGAGGCCAAACGCAACGCGACGCTCGTAAAAAACGGCGTTTCGCGCGCTCGCTCCGTTTCCTTCCCCCCCTTGAACCCCGAACCCCAATTGCGACGTTCCGCCGAACGCCGCCGTCGATAGAGGCGCGTCCCATGAACCAAGAAGTCAACGTTTTAGCGCTTGTCAAAGGTAAAGAACGTTACGTTTTTCTTTACAGCGACTCGAATCAATCCGAAATGCTTCGCACCTTTGGGCGCTACGCCTCCGACCCGGAATTAAGCTTCAGCTGGTACGACGCCGCCGTTTTGAGCCAAAAACTTCGCCGCAAAGCGCAACGCAACGAAGTCGCGACGTTGATCGCGTCGAAAAATGAAAACGCGACGTCGAACGAACTTGAATTGAAACTTGAAGATTAAGCGGTCGTTTTCCGCGCGCCGGTTTTCGGCGTTTTTACCGACTTTATTCGCAACTTGCTTTTATTCCCCCATTTTATACGCCGGCGGCGCGTCGAAACGTTTTCGACCGCCGCGTTTTTTTTGAGCGTCGTTCGCAATGCCGACACCGCCGTCTAACGAAAGAAACCTGCGCGTTCCCATCGCCCGATTTCTCCGTTTCCTCGCCGTCGAGCGCAACTTTTCCGATTATACGATCAAAAGTTACCGCGAAGACTTGGAGGCTTGGCTCGAGTACGAACTGGCCGCCCGCGACGGCGTTTGCCCGCGTCCGGATCAAGTTTCGGTTCTCGAACTGCGCGGCTATCTCTCGGCGATGCGGGAAGCCGACTATTCTAAAGCGACGATTTCACGACGTTTAGCGTCGTTGCGCGGTTTTTATAAATTCGGCGAGCGCGAAGGTTGGGCGGTCGAGAATCCGGCGGCGGCGCTTCGCAATCCGCGCGGTCGACGCCCCCTTCCTCGAGTGATGTCGACCGACGACGTTCTCAAACTTTTGTCGGCGCCTCCGGAAGACGACCCGCTCGGCCTCCGCGACCGGGCGATTCTCGAAACGATTTACTCCGCCGGTTTGCGCGTCGGCGAGTTGGTCGGGCTCAATTTTTCCGACGTCGTTCTCGACGAAGACCTCCTCAAAATCCGCGGGAAAGGCCGCCGCGAACGGTTCGCTTTTTTAGGTTCGTTCGCTAAAGAGGCGATTCTCCGCTACTTGCTGACGTCGCGACGGTATCTCCGCGTCGCTTCCGCCGAGCGCGGGCGCCGCAACCGCGATTATTTCGCCGCCGCGTCGCCGCCGTCGAACGAAGAACGCGCTTTCGTCGCTCTTTTTGTTCGCTCGTCCGCCGACTCGTCGCTTCCCAACTTTCCCAACCTTTCCCACTTATTAGCGTCGACGCATTTCGCCAACCTAACCAACTCGCCCAATTCCGGCGACGAAGCGGTCGGCGTTCCGTCCGATTCCGCCGTTTCCGCCCCCGACGCCGACGTTTCCTCGCCGCCCAACGTTCCTTTCGTCGACTTCCAAGACCCGGCGGCGCGACGGCGTTGGGAAGCGTTCCTCGCGGAACCGATTTTTATCAACAAAAACGGCGGTCGCCTCAACGTTCGCAGCATCGGGCGCAAACTCGACGCTTATCTGCAAGAAACCGGCCTCGACTCCAAAGCGTCGCCGCACACGCTCCGACATTGTTTCGCGACGCACCTGCTCGACTCCGGCGCCGATATTCGTTCCATCCAGGAACTATTGGGACACAAAAACATTGTTACGACGCAAATTTACACGCACGTCTCGACGGCGTCGCTGCGCGCGATTTACGAAAAATCGCACCCGCGCGCCCGCCTCGGTTTAAATTCCTCGACGCTTCCCTCCGCGGACTCCCCGTCGTCCGCCGCGTTTTCCGTCGACGTTCCCCCCAACTTCGCCAACCCCGCGCAATTCCAATGACCGCCTCCCCTAATTCCCCCAATCTTCCCGATTTATCCGCTCCGTTGACGCGAACCGACGACGACCGCGGCGTCGCGACGTTAACGCTGAACCGTCCGGAACGTTGCAACGCGCTTTCGTTCGAGCTGTTGCGCCGTCTTCTCGCCGAACTGCGCCAAATCGCCGACGACGCTTCGACGCGTCTCGTCGTCCTGCGCGGCGCCGGCAAGCATTTTTGCGCCGGACTCGACCTCGACGAGGCGACGAACGGCGCGTCGATTCCGCTCGAAACGCTCCAGGCCGCGAACCTCGCTCTCGACGATTTTCGCGTTCAAACCGCCGAAACAGCCGCTCCGTTCGTTCCCTCAAACCGCGCCGCGACGCCGCTCGACCTCGCGGCGCAAACGTTCGCGCCGCGAGAAGTCGACTTCCCGACGAAACTATCGCGTTTCCAAGTCTTGCCGCGTCTTGTGTTGGAGCTTTTGCGTCAAATTCGCTTAACGCCGAAACCGATCGTCGCGGCGGTTCGCGGCGCGGCTTGCGGAGGCGGCGCCGGGTTCGTTTCCGCTTGCGATTTCGTCGTCGCCGACTCGACGTTCCGCGCCGTCTTCACCGAAACGAAACGCGGTCTTTCGCCGAGTCTTCTTTTCCCGTTTTTGCGCCGAAAATTGCCGCTCGCCGCGCTCCAAGAGTTCGTTTTGACCGCCGCGCCGTTCGACGCTTCTCGCGCCGCCGACGTCGGGCTCGTTCAAACGCTCGCCGCCCCCGACGACTTCGACGCGACCGTCGACGCCGCCGTCGCCCGATTCCTCGCGAACGAACCGCGTTCCCTCGCGACCGCCAAACGCCTTTTCAACGCCGCGCTTCTCCCGACCGACGCCGAAATCCGCGCCGGTTGGCTCGAACATTGCCGTTCTTGGGCGTCGGACGCCGGGCGCGAGGGAATCGCCGCGTTCCTCGAAAAACGCTCGCCTTGCTGGACGCGCTAAACGCCGTCTTTCCTATTTCTCCCAATTTAACGTCGCTTCCGCGTTTTTTTCGAACGTCGGCGCGACGACGTAAAAAAAGACCGCGAAATCTCCCGTTGTCGGAAGTTTTTCGCGGTCTTTCTAAGTTTGCGCTCGCCGATTCGTTAAAACGGCGATTTGCGTCGACGTTAACGACTTGCGTAAATCTCCACCTCGCCGTTCGATTTCAACGCCCAAATTTGGCGACCGTCTTCGCTAAGCGCCAAACCGATCGGCGTCGCGACGCGCGCTTCGTCTTGCGTCGGAACGCCGAGCAAAATTTCGGAAATCCAATTTCCGTTTTTCGCGTCGAAAATTTGCAACGGCGACTTTTTTCCGCTCGCGGCGTCGATTTTTCCGGTTTCGGCGGTCGCGACCCAACCGCTCGGCGAAACGACGAGCGCGATCGGGTTCGCCGCGCCCGCGAACGCGCGTTCCATTCCGGGTGTTTTGCTCCAAGAATGCGCCGCGTTCCAAACGCCGGAATCGACGTTGAACGCGTCGACGCGGAAAAGCCCGGAATTCGCGACGACGATTTCGTTGGTCTCCGGCGAATAAACGACGCTCATATACGGCTCCGTCGCCGGTCGAAAACCGGGATAAGCCAGCCCGCCGTCCGGCGCGCCGATCTCGCAATCGGGCGGCGTTTCTTTTTTCTCGGCGCCGCGCAACGCGTCGAGCGTTCGCCAAGAGTATCGCCAAATGCGCCCCGCGTTAAAATCGCCGACAAAAAGCCGTTCCGGCGACGCCGCGACCGCCGCGATCGAGGCGCCCGGAATCGCCAAAATCGTCGTCGCTTCGCCAAGCGCGGCGTTTTGAGCGGTTCGCGCCGGTTTGTTTTCTTCGGCGGAGACGTTTTTCTTATCTTCGCCTTCGCCGTTGTTTTCCTTCGCGTTCGCCGCCGCTTCGTTCAAAACGCGGTCGGTCGCGAAGTAAATCGCGTCGATTCGCTCCGGATACGCGATCAAAAGCGCGCCGTTTTTCTCGCTCGTTTCGTCGGCGATAAACGTCAGCGCGGTCGGCGCGCTCCCGGCGTCGCTTTTCCAATACTGCAATCGCTCGCCGTTTCCGACGCGATACAGGCCGACCCCGCCGCGATCGGCTAAGAAGAACTCGTCGCCCCAACCGGCGGCCAAAGCGACCGGACGTTCCGTCGTCAAGTTCCGCAACGTCGTCGTCAACGCAAAATCAGGTCGAATATTCGTCGGCGCCAACGGCAAACGTCCGGCGTCCTTGCGCGGCGCCGTTAAAATCGCGACGCCGCCGATCAACAACCCCAACGCGGCGACAAACGTCAACGCTTTCCAAGTCGTTTGCGGTCGCTCCAACGTTTTTTTATCGAAAATAACGCGATGAGAATGTCCGCCGGTGTCGGTCCATTCGTGTTTATATCCGAGCGCTTTTTTCTCGCGCCGTTCGTTTTTCGTCTCGTGTTGCATCGTTCGCCTCGTCCGTTATATCGAGCGAAATCGCGCCGCCGTTCTCCGTCAAAGCGCGCCTCCGTCGGTCGATTATACGACGCCGCTTTGCGAATAACAAGGCGTTTTCATCGAATTTTCGTTAAAAACGTTCTAACTTTTCCTTTGTTCGCTTCTTTCGTTCCCAAAATTCCCGCTTCTCGCGCCCAAGTCGGCGACCGCCGCTCGCTCCGACGGTTCGTTCCGGAAAAAAACGCTCTTTTCCGAATCCGGCGCGACGCTCTCGACGTCGACCGGATTCGGCGTAAAACCGATCGCGACCAACGCGAGCGTTCCCCAACCGATCGCCGTTCGCAACGGCCCAAGACGCGTCGAATCGTCGGCGGTCGGCGGATGTTCGAGCCCAAAGAACGCGATCAAAAAGAGCATTACAAGCCAATTCCAACGCTCGAAAAGGAAAACCGCGCCCGCCGCCGCGATAAAAAGCGCCGTCGAAAAATAAACGGCGCGGCGCCGCAACAGCGCGTAAAGGACGTGCCCGCCGTCGAGCTGTCCCATCGGAAACAAGTTCAACGTCGTCAAGAAAAGCCCGACCCAAGCCGCCGCCGCGGTCGGATGCATCGTCAAAACTTGCGTCGGATCGGAACGGTCGAAAAAAAGAAGGGAGGCCCAACGGAACAAAAGCGGCTCGCCGAAAACCAACGTTTCGCCCGTCGCCGGACGCGCGTCGACAAGCGTCGAATTCGCCAACCCGATCGCTAAAAAAACGAGCGTCGCCGCGAATCCCGCCAACGGCCCGGAAACGCCGACGTCGAAAAGAGCCTTCGCGTTCGGGACGCGTCCGCTCATCCGAATCAACGCGCCCAACGTTCCGAACGGCGGAAGCGGAAACGGAATGAAAAAAGGCGGCGAAGAAGGAATATCGTAACGCCGCGTTTGCCAATAATGGCCCAACTCGTGCGCCGTCAAAATAATCATCAACGGAACGGAAAAAAGAGCCGCGCCGAGCCAAGAACCGCCGCCGTAAAAAACGAACCCGACGAAAGTCGTCGTCGCCCAAGTCGCCGCGTACAAAAGGAGCGGTTTGCGCCAACGCGACGGAGTCCGCTTCTCTCGCGCTTCGTCGGCGGTCGTCGTTTCCGCGTTTTCCGTCGTTTTATCCAAAATCCGCGCCGTTTTTCTTAGCGTCTCGTGTTTTTCGAAGTTTTTTAGACGACCGCCGACTTGTTAACGATCAAGAGCCGTTTACTCCGCGCCGGCCTTTTCGTTCGACCGACTCGAAACTTGCGCAAATTCGGCCAACTCGGGCGAAACTTGCGGCAAATCGCGCAAATCGACCGTTTCCGGGCGATACCGCTTCGCGTCTAAAGCGGCGCGCTCCCGTTCGTTGTAAATCCGCATCGCTTCCCGCGACGCGGCGCAAGCGCACCGGCGTTTCGTTTTGCGTCCGAAAAATTTCGGAAAAATCAACGCCAAACACATTCCGGAAAACGCGACGCAAGCGAACGCCAACGTCGCGAGAAAGACCGTCGCTATTTCGCCCATTTTACGCGCCCTTCCAAGATTGCCGCGTTTTATTAATATCGAACGTTTTTCTCTAAACGCCCAATTTAACGTCGACGCGCCGCCGTTTTTCGTCTTTTCCTCCGTTAAATTTTAACGTCCAAACGAAAAGCGCCGCCGCGCCGAGCAAAATTTATCGTCGACCGATCGCCGCGCGTTCCCGACGTTTTTCCAACCCCGGGAACGCGGCGAGTCGGCAAACCGCGCCTTAAAGTTCGCTTTGGAACTTCAGTTTGCGGTCGGTCAAACGTTCGAACGCTTCCAGATATTTGGCGCGCGTCTTCGCGATCACTTCTTCCGGGAGTTCCGGCGGCGTCGAGTTGCGATCCCAACCGGATTGCAGGAGCCAGTCGCGGACGATTTGCTTGTCGAACGACGGTTGGCCTTTCCCCGGTTCGTATTGGTCGAGCGGCCAAAAACGGGACGAGTCCGGCGTCAACGCTTCGTCGATAAGGATAATTTCGCCGTCCGCCGCGACGCCGAATTCGAACTTGGTGTCGGCGACGATAACGCCGCGTTTCAGGGCGTATTCGCTCCCGCGACGGAAAATATCGAGCGAAAGATCGCGGAGTTTTTCGGCGACGTCGCGACCGACGATTTCAACCGTTTGTTCGAACGAAATATTTTCGTCGTGCCCGACTTCCGCCTTCGTCGACGGGGTGAAAATCGGCTCTTCGAGGCGAGAACTTTCCACCAACCCTGCCGGCAACTTCACGCCGCAAACCGATTGCGACGCTTGATATTCCTTCCAACCGGAGCCGGAGAGGTAACCGCGAACGACGCATTCGATCGGAACGACCTTCGTCTTTTCGCAAAGAACGGAGCGACCTTCGAACATTTTGAGGTCGGTTCCTTCCGGGAAGGGCATTTTCTCGACGTCGGTCGTTATCATATGATTGCGGACGCCGAGCGTTTCGAACCAAAATTCGGCGATTTGGTTGAGCGTCTTCCCTTTGTCCGGAATCCCGCTCGGCAAAATCCAGTCGAACGCGCTGACGCGGTCCGTGCTGACCAGCAAAATTTGATCGCCAAAATCGTAAACGTCCCGCACTTTGCCGCTTTTCGCGGTCATACCGGGAATCGACGTTTTCAAAACAACGTTACCGCTCATTTTTCAACCTTCGACGGATTAATCAACCTCGACGCCGTCCGCCGTCCCAATCGGACGTAAAACGCCGCCTCATTTTACCCAGTTTCACCCAGTTTTACCCGGTTTCACCAAATTTCCAGTTCGCGCTCCAACTCGACGCCAAGGCGTTCGCGCGCCTGCGTTTGAATCAAGTTGAGCAAGCGTTTCACGTCCTCGCCGACGCACCCCTCCGACGCTTCGACGAAGTTCGGGTTGCGCTCGCTAACGACGGCGCCGCCGATTCGCGCGCCTCGAAAACCGGCGTCGGCGATCAAGTCGGCCGCTCGTTGCCCTCGCGGATTCTTGAACATCCGCGCGCATCCCTCGGTCGCGTCCGGCGTCGTTTGTTTGCGAACAATCCAAATTTTTTGCAACCGTTTCGCCAATTCTTCCGGATTTTCCGGCGTCAACCGGAACTTCGCCGACAACACGATCGCGTTCTCCAGGGAGCTGACGCCGTCGCCGAACACAATGTCGTTCTTAGAAAGTTCGGCGATTTCCCCGTTAAAATAAGCGACGCGCACCGACTCGACGTATTCCTCGAAGGACGCGTCGTTCGTCGAAACGTTGCGCGCGACTCCGGCGCCGACCGTCCCGGGAATCCCGATCAATCCTTCGAGCCCGGCCAGTCCCGCGGTCGCGGTCGCGGTCGCCAACCGCCCGACCTTCGCTCCGCCGCCGGCGACGACGAAAGGCGCGTCGATTTGAATATCGCCAAAGGCCGGCGCCGTCAAACGAATCGCCAAGCCCGGCGCGCCGACGTCGGAAACGAGCAAGTTCGAACCGTCGCCCAAAACGCGAGCGCGGACGCCGTCTTCGCGACACGCCTTCAACACGCCGACCAACTCTTCTTCGTCGCGCGGTTCCGCAAGATACTCGATCGGGCCGCCCAAACGCAACCAAGTCAACGCCGACGTCGGCGCGTTCGTTCGCACGATTTCTTTAAAAGCGTCAAGTTTGCCCATCGTCCATATTCTCCGTCGGCGCCGAAACGCCCATTGTTTTATTTCGGGACAATCCGCCGCCCCGACGCCCTTATTTTAAAGACGATTTCTAAAAAAACGACGCCGAATCTCGATAAAAACGCCGTTTCTCTTAAAAAAAACGCCGCGACGACCGGCGCGGTCGATTCAAATCGCGCAAACTCGCCAAACCTCCCAGTTTTTGCGGACGCCGAGTTACAAGGAATCGTTTTCCGACGACTCGACCTCTTGCCCGTCGCCGTCTTTTTCCCCCGTCATCGACTGCAACGCTCGCGCAAAGTCTTGGACGTTCGCAAAATCTTGATAAACGCTCGCGAAACGAATATAAGCGATTTCGTCCAGTTTTCGCAACAACTCCATCGCCAATTCGCCGACGCGTTGCGTCGAAACTTCCGTTTCGCCCTCGAGCCGCGTTTCCAAACTCGCGACCAGTTCCGAAATTTGCGCTTCCCGCACCGGGCGTTTCCAACAAGCGCGCTCGATTCCGTGTCGCAACTTTTCGCGGTCGAACGGAACGCGGGTTCCGTCTCGTTTAACGACGCGAATATTTACGATCTCAATCCGCTCGTAAGTTGTGTAACGCTTTTTGCAAGACTGACACGCGCGGCGACGCCGGATAACGAACCCGTCGTCGCTCGTTCTCGTTTCGATTACTCGGTCGTTGTCGCCTCGACAAAACGGACATTTCATTCGCCGCGCCTCCTCTCGTCGCCGTCGCGCTTTTCAATCGTCGTTACTTATTCGGTCGTCAAACTTTTCGTTCGCGTCGCTTTTCGCTCAAGCGTTTCGCTTCCAAGGCGGCAAAACCGGCAAATGCGCGTCGAACTCGTCGAGCAACGCTTGTTGGTACGCGCCCGCGAACTCCTCGTTAAGGAATTTGTCGATCGCTTCGTCGTAAAAACGCGCCCAGCTCGCTTCTTCGGCGCCCGGATTGATCGGATAGAAGAGCGCGTCGTTCGCCAACGCCGCCTTATAGTCGCCCGGAGCGTCGCCGATCATCAGCGTTCGGTTCTTCGCGTACAACTTCGCGAACGCCAGCGATTCCTTCTTCGTCCCGATTTCTTGCCCGCAGATCGCTTGCACGAGCGGAAGAAGCCCTTGGTTTTCCCATTCTTTAATCAACGCGGCTTGCGGCGTCGCGGAGACGACCAACACGTCCGCTTTCCCTTGCAACTTGCGCAACGAATCCGCGACTTTCGGGAACGGCGGCACGCCCTCGCCGACAATGCGGTCGATCGTTTCGTTAACCGCGATCGACCAAGCGAGCGTTTTCTTCATCAGCGGATCGCCCGTTTTCTCGACGTATTCGGTCAGCGCGACGTTCCCCAACTTCGTTTCGGCGTTCATCCAGTCGACCAAAACTTGCGGAATTTCGATCGAGACGCCGCGACTCGCGACTTCCGGTCGCTCGTTTAAAAGGCGGAAGACCTCGACCAACGCCGGAAAGCGGTTGATTCCGCGCGTTTTCGAATAAAGGTTGACGAACTCCGCCGCTTCGCGAGCGTACTTGCTGACCCCCTTCAAGCCCCAATGTTCGATAATATTCGGAACGAAACATTCTTTATGTTTCAGCTCCATCGTGTCGAACGCGCAACCGTCGGAGTCGATACCGACGAGAAAATCGCAATTTTTCTTAAAATCGATCATTGAAAACGCCTCCGCCCGGTCGCCGCCGGTTTTCTCGAACGTCGTTCGCAACTTCGCCAAATGAACGCGAACAAAAAACAAAACCAAAATCGACGTTTGTTTCGCGAAAAGACGAGTTCCCGCAAAATCGTCGTTTTCATTGTATCCGGACAAGCGCGAAAAAAAAGGGGGGCCGTCGACGCAAGCGCGTTTTCGCCGTTCAAAAATCGTTCGGTTCGCCGCTTTTTTACAAACGCCGCCCTTGCGACCGTCGTTTTTTCTCGCCGTCAAGAAATAAAAAAAGAGTTCGTCGCGAAAACGAACTCTTAAACGAATGCCGAAGAGAGGACTCGAACCTCCACCCCCAGTTACGAGGACTAGGACCTGAACCTAGCGCGTCTGCCAGTTCCGCCACTTCGGCTACTCTGCTCGTTATTATAACGCAAACGCCCCCTTTGTAAAGAGCCGAACCGAAATTTTTCTCAACTTTTTCGCCGCGCTTCGACTTCGGCTCGAAACGGTCGCTCGCTCGCGTCGATTTCTCGGAGAAAAGCGCCCCTCCGCCGCCTTGCCCCGCTTGAAACCGTCGTCGGAGCGCGTATAATCGGAGCGAAACGGAGAGCTTTCGTCGATTTTTGCCGCCGTTTTGCCCATATATATTAATAACGCCTAAACGACGCGCGCCGACGACGGTTCCCGGCGCCTTGTTCGCTTCCCATTCGTTCGGCTTTTCGCCGCTCGTCGCGCCGTCCGTTTTCGCGTCCAACTCGAATCGCTCCGACCGATGAAAAAAACGTTTTTAGAACTCGAACCGGAACTTTGCAACCCGGAAACCGCCTATTTTCACATTCTCCCGATTCCTTACGAAGGAACCGTTTGTTTCGGCAAGGGAACGGACGAGGGCCCGGACGCGATTCTCGCCGTCTCCGACCAAATGGAGTATATCGACGAAGAGACGCTTTACCCGTTTTACAAACGCGGCGTCTTCACCTGCGACCCGATCCCCGCCGCGGAAACGCCCCGCGAAGAAATGGAGCGAATCGAAGCGACCGTCCGCCGCCTCGACCTTTTCCGTCCCGACCGTTTCCCGATCGCGCTCGGCGGCGAACACTCCGTTTCCGGCCCGATTATTCGCGTCGCGGCGGAAAAATACGACGACTTGAGCGTTCTGCAGTTCGACGCGCACAGCGACCTGCGCGACGCGTTCGGCCCCGGCGGTCGCGACTCGCACGCGTCGGTAATGGCGCGGGCCCTCGACTCGGTCGAGACGGTCGTCCAGGTCGGAATCCGCAGTTTTTCGGAGGAAGATTTGGAGCGTTTCCCGAAACAGGTCGAAAACTTCTTGACGCCGACGATGTTGGAGGACGATTTCGACGGCTGCGTCGAAAAAGCGTTAACTCGTTTAACGAAAAACGTTTACATTACCGTCGACATGGACGCGTTCGACCCGGCGGTCGCTCCGGGCGTCGGGACGCCGGAACCGGGCGGGCTTTCTTGGCGGCAGCTCGTTCGTTTCGTTCAAGCGGTCGTCGCGGCGAAAAACGTCGTCGGAGCGGACGTCGTCGAGACGGCGCCCCTCGGCGGTCGGCACCTTGTTACCGAGTTCGCCGCGGCTCGCTTGGTCGCGAAGATAATGACCGCCGTCGGTCGCAAAAAAGCGTTTTAACGCTCGCCGCCGACGCAGCGACGCCCGCCTAATCTGCCGAAACCGCCCGTTTTAACAGCCGCTTTTCCGCGAACAGCCGCAAAGGAACCGCAAAATGCCGACGTTCAACCGTTCGAAACGCCGTTTACCAACGTTAAATAAACGCGCCGTCGCCGCTATTTCAACGCTTTTAGCGGCGCTCGCGCCGACGCCGCTCTTCGCGGGCGGCGTTTATTCGCCGTTCAACGTCGCTTTCCCGAACGGCGTCGCGCAACCGTCGCGCTCCGGCCCGGTCGCGCTCGTCGACCGTTTCGACGCTCCGGACGCTTGGCCGGAAATCAAAAATTACCGCGACGCGCTCTCGATCGAAGTCGGCGCCGAGTTCGACGGCGCTCCGGCGCTCGTCGTCGCTCGCAAAACGACGAACCCGGACGACCCGGAGGACGGCGATACCGCTTGGAACGCGACGAGCGTTCGTCGCCCGCTCCCGCAAGGCGCGCCCGGCGGCGAGTTCGTCGTTCGCGTCGCGGCGAAAAGTTCGAAAACCGCGTTGGCCGGGAACGACGACGCGACTTGGAAGGGTTGCGCCGTTCTTTGGTTCGACGGCGACGGCGAGCCTTGCGGCGAAACGCCGTTCCTCTTCGCGGCGGGCGTCGGCGACTTTTTCGGTTCCCGCGCTTTTTCCGGTCGCGTTCCGGACGCGGCGGCCTCGTTCGCGATTCGGCTCGGATTCGATATTCCCGACCTCGCGCTCGGCGATTGGGTCGCGATTCGCTCCGTCGAGTTCGAAACGCCGGTCGACGCCGCCGCGCCGTTCCGCCGTTCGGGCGAATTTATTTCGGAAATTCTCCCCGGCGCCGGTTCGCGAGTAAATTGGGACGCCGACGTTCCCGCCGGAACCGCCGTTCGTTTCCAAATCGCGACCGCTCCGGCGCTCCCCGACGTCCCGCAAACCGCCGAAACGTCCCAGAACGCCGAAACCGCGCAAACCGCCGACGCTTCCCAGCCCAACCAACTTCCTCAACTCCCCCAAATCCCCGGCGACTTCGGCGAGTTCGTCGGCCCGGACGGAACCGCCGCGACCTTTTTCGACGCGCCGTTCGCCGTCGACGCGCCCTTTTTCCGATACAAAGCGACGCTCGTTCCGAACGCCGACGGCTCGAGCGCGCCGACGCTCCGCTCCGTTTCGATCGGCGACCGCGTCGACGCCCGCTTCCGCGTCGGCGGAGACGACCAAGCGCCGAAGGTTAGCGTCGTCGGCCAGTTCGCCGCCCCGTCCCGCGACGGAAGCGCCGCCGTCGAAATCCAACTCGACGACGCGTCCCCGCTCCGCTGGTCGACGTTCAAACTCGCCGTCGACGAAACCGAAATCGCCGACTTTACCCAAACCGTCCAAACCGCCCAATCCAACGCAAATTCCAACGTGTCCGACGCCGCCGCGCCGCGTTTGAACGTCGACTTCGCCGCTTCGCGCCTTTCGCTGACGCCGCCGGAAAACGCGCCTTGGTCGCCGGGCCTTCATTCGGTCGCCGTCGAAATCGCCGACGTCGGCGGCAACTCGGTCGCCGCGCGCAAATTTTTCTTCGTCGGCGACGCGCCGGAAACGCCGCGTTACACGCTCCGCGACGACGGGACGACGCTAATCGACGGCGTCCCGTTCTTCCCGATCGGCATATACGGGGTTTCGCCCTATCCGTCGAACGGTTTCGACCTGAACCGCGCCTTCGCCGACTTGAAAGCCGCCGGATTCAACTTCGCCCAATCTTATTTCGACGGGCGAACGGACGCGTTCCTCGCCGCCGCGGAGAAACACGACTTCAAACTTTGGGTCGGCGTCGACGGCCCGGACGAACGCCTTCTCGACGTCGAGCGTCATTCTCCGGCGATTCTCGCTTGGTACGTCGGCGACGACACCGCGATGTACTTCACCCCCGAAGAACTCCGCGACCGGAGCGACTCCTTGCGCGCCGTCGACCCGACCCGCCTTTCGACGCAAGCGGACGTCGTTTCGGCGCCGGAAGTTTCGAACTACCTCTTTTACGCCGACGGAACGGACGCGTTTTTGCCGGAAATTTACCCGTTCCGCCGCGACGAGCCGGAATGGGGCGAACGCTCCGTCGCCGCGACGCTCCGCGATATGCGAATCAGCCGCCGCGACGCCGCGCTCGCCGGAGACGGCCCGAAAGCGATTTGGCCGATTTTGCAGTCGTTCAAAGGTTGGGGTTGGACGCGCTTTCCGACGTTCCGCGAGCTGAACGCGACCAGTTTCGCCGCGCTCGTCGCCGGAGCGAACGGGATCGTTTGGTACACTTACGGCGACCAAGTCGAGCCGGAGCGGAACTTGCCGAATTACGGAAGCTGCGCAAACTCGGAAGTTTGGGGAAACTTGACGACCGTCTCGAAACGAATCGCGTCCCTTCAAACGGTTCTCGTCGAGCGAACGCGCCCGGAACTCCAACCGACCGCGACCGTTTTAAACGGCCCGGAACTCGACCCGCTCGGCGGCCCGTCGGTCGTTTCGCTCCTGAAAGTTAGCGGCGGCGAAATTACCGTTGTCGCCGTCAACGCGTCCCCGAAACCGGTCGAAGTCCGTTTCGACTTCTCCGCGACCGCGCCGAGCGACGCTCAAATCCCCGTCGAACGCCTCTTCGAAGACGGCGCGACGGCGACGCTCGACGGCGGTTTCCTCGTCGACCGTTTCGAAGGATTCGACGTCCGCGTTTACCGTTGGCCCGCCCCGGCGACGCTCGCCGCCGAGTAAAAACTTCCGCGACGGAGAAAACGCCGCGTTCGTTCGCGTTTGCGGCGTTTTCTCCCGCGAACCGCCGCCCGTTTTCGCCGCTATTAATATATATTGACAAAATCGCCGTTTTACCCCGCTTTCGCTTCCGTCGAAGCGCGTCAAACTCGGCGTTTTAGGCAAATTAGCAAAACTCGCTTTGCCAACGTTTTTTCCTTTTTTCGCCGCCAAGTTTATCGCTTATTAACAGATTGACAAAATCGCCGGTTTCGCCCGCTTTCGCTTCCGTCGAAGCGCGTTAAACTTGGCGTTTTAGGCAAAGTAGTGAAACCCGTTTCGACGTCGTTTCGCTCTTGAAGCGCGTTAAGCGCCCGCGTCGGGGACGACCTCGATGCGGTTCCGTTTCCTTAGGGACGACCCTAAACGAGACAAAAATCAACCCTTTAACGATGAATTGGATTTTGCTCTTTATCGCCGGTCTTCTCGAGTGCGCTTGGACGGTCGGAATGAAGTATTCGCGCGGTTTTTCCGCTTTTTGGCCGTCGTTGGCGACGCTTGCGGCGATGTTCGGCAGCGTTTGGCTCCTCTCGGTCGCGATGAAAACGCTCCCGATGGGCGTCGCGTACCCAATTTGGACCGGAATCGGAATCGTCGGCGCGGCGGTTTTGGACGTCGTTCTTTTCGGCGCGCCGGTTTCGCTTCCCAAAACAATCTGCGTCGCGCTAATTCTCGCCGGAATCGTCGGGTTGCGCCGCTTCGGTTGACGCTTTTCGCCGCTCTTGTCGACGCAATTCACGCGACTTGCGCCGCTTGCCGTTTTACGCCTATCGACGCAATTTACGCGACTTGCGCCGCTTGCCGTTTTACGCCTGCCGCCGCAATCTACGCAAGCCGCGCCGCTTGCCGCTTTTACGTCCGCCGCCGCAAACCGCCTATTTTCGCCGTTTCCCCCAAACCAACGCCGATTTGCGCCGTCGAACGTTCCCCGTTCGCGGTTCGTCGACGACGTTTTTTCGCTTCATTCGTTCCATTTTACCTAACCGGCGCGTTTTCAAGCGTTTTTTTCGTTCCGGAACGCCGTTCGAAGGGCCGCCGTCCTCTTGTCGCTTTTCAAAAAAGGCGTATAATGGACGGTAGCGTCGGGCCGTTGCAAGCCGACGCCCGACGCCGCGCCTCGAACGCCGACTTTTCGCCGCCCGACCGCGCCGGCTTACGTTTTTCACCTATTACCCCCATTTTATCTCTCCAAGGAGACCATAAATGTCCGAATACCGAGTCGAACGCGACACGATGGGCGAAGTCCGCCTTCCTCACGACGCTTATTACGGAGCGCAAACGCAACGCGCCGTCGAAAACTTCCCGGTTTCCGGTTCGCGCATCGCTCCGGAACTGATTCACGCGATCGGCCTCTTCAAATGGGCCGCCGCTCAAGCGAACGCCCAACTCGGCCGCTTGACGAAAGGTCGCGCTCCGCTCGGTGAAAAAGAACTCGCCGCGTTGTACCAAGCCGCTCGCGAAGTCGCCGACGGCAAACTCGACGCCGAATTCCCGATCGACGTTTATCAAACCGGTTCCGGCACCTCGTCGAATATGAACGCGAACGAAGTCATCTCGAACCGCGCGCTCGAACTCGCCGGTTACGACCGCTTCTCGCAAGAAAAACCGATTCACCCGAACGATCACGTCAACTGCGGTCAATCGACGAACGACTCCTTCCCGACGGCGATTCACGTCGCGGTCGCGGTCGCCATTAAAGAACGCCTTATCCCGGCGCTCGAAAAATGCCTCGCGATTCTCAAACGTCAATCCGCCGAATGGCAAGACGTTCTCAAAATCGGCCGCACCCACTTGGCCGACGCGACCCCGTTGACCCTCGGTCAAGAATTCGGCGGTTTCGCCCGTCAATTCGAACTCGCGATCGAACGCTGCCATCTCGCGATCGAACAAGTTTGCGAACTCCCGTGCGGCGGCACCGCCGTCGGCAGCGGCATCAACTGCGACCCGAAATTCGGTTCCACCGTCGCCGCGATTCTCGAAAAAGAAACCGGCATCGCCTTCCGCGAAGCCGCCGACCACTTCGAAGCGAACGCCCAACGCGACGGCCTCGTCGCCGCGCACTCGCTCCTCAAAGCGGTCGCCACGACCCTTTCGAACGTCGCGAACAACATCCGTTGGCTCGGCTCCGGCCCGCGCTGCGGCTACTACGAAATCATCCTCAAAGACCTCCAACCGGGCAGCTCGATTATGCCGGGCAAAGTCAACCCGGTCGTCTGCGAAAGCGTCATGCAACTCGCGGCGAAGGTCGTCGGGAACGATACGACGCTCGGCCTCTCCGGCGTTTCGGGCGGTCAATTCCAACTTAACATTTTGATGCCGGTGATGGCCGACGCCGCGCTCGAATCCGTCCGCATTTTGGCCGGCGGCGCCGACGTTTTCGCCGACAAGTGCCTCCAAGACATCCAAGCGAACCGCGAAAAATGCGCGTCCGCCGTCGAACAAAGCCTCTCGATCGTTACCGGCCTCAACCCGTACATCGGGTACGAAAAAGCCGCCGCGCTCGCGAAAGAAGCCTTCAAAACCGGCAAAACGATCCGCCAACTCTGCGAAGAAAAAGAAATTCTTCCGCCGGATCAACTCGCCGAAGGTCTCGACCCGATGCGTATGACGAAACCGCTCCAAAGCTGAGCGGAAAACGGCAAACGCGGCGCTTCGTCGCTTAACCGTTTTATTTAGCGACTTAACGTTTCCTCCGTCGAGCGTTTCACCGCGAATCGCTCGACGGAACGGGGGCGTTTTGTCTCAACGTCGCGTTTTGTTCCGCGGAACGCGACGTTTTTCGCGCTGTTTTTGACAACGCTATTTTGAAATTTTCGCCTTGTCGTTATTTTTGCAACCTTTCGCCGCCCCGACTTTTCCGCGTCGTTTGCCCTATTTTTTGCGATGTCCGCCAAAGAAAACGATCTTTACCGCCGCGCTCTCGACTTTCTTTACAAACGCACGAATTACGAAACGTTTCAAAAAATCCCTTACGAGGAAATGCAACGCAACCTTTTGCGGCTTAAAGACTTCCTCGCGTTTCTCGGCAATCCGGAAAAGAATTTCAAAATCGTTCATATCGCCGGAACCAAAGGAAAAGGCACGGTTTGCGCTTCGCTCGACGCGCTCCTTCGCGCACGGGGCCGTCGCGTCGGCCTTTTTACGTCGCCGCACATCGAAGAGTTGACCGAGCGGTTCCAAATCAACGGAAAGCGTTGCGGCAAAACGTTTTTCGCGGAAACGCTTCTCGAACTCGCTCGACTTTACGCCCGTTTTGAAAAGGAACGCGGCGACTCTCGCCCGTTGACGTTCTTCGAATGGTCGCTCGTCGTCGCGCTCGTTTTGTTCGCTCGCGCCGAAGTCGACGTCGCGATTCTCGAAGTCGGGCTCGGCGGCAAGTTCGACGCGACCAACGTTTGCGACGCCGACGTCGCCGCGATCACGAGCGTCAGTTACGACCATTGCGACGTTCTCGGTTCGACGCTCGAAGAGATCGCCGCCGAGAAAGCGGGTATTATCAAGTCTCCCGCGCCGGTCGTTTGCGGCGTCGGTTTTTCGCAAATTTTGAACGCTCGAACCGCTCGCTTGCCGGGCGCCGCCGCGTCGCGCCGCGTCGAACCGGAAACGACGATTTCCGCCGCCGACGTCGAAACGGTTCGCGCCGTCGTTCGCCGTCGAGCGGAAGAATTTGGCGCTCCGCTTTATCAAATCGACGCGATAAGTCCCGAAGTCGCGGCGCTTCCGTCTCCGCCGTTCGACGATTCGCGACGTTGGAACTTGGAAATCGCGCGAAAAATCGCGAACGTTCTCGAACCGGACGCGCCCGCTTTTTCGCCGGAAACGCTCCGCCAAGCGGCGACGCGCATCGTTTTGCCTTGCCGCTTCGAGCAAGTTTCGCAGTCGCCGGCGGTTTACGTCGACGGAGCGCACAACCGCGCTTCGGTCGCGGCGTTCGTTCAAGCGGCGCTCGAACGCTTCCCGAACCGCAAAATTAAGATTCTTTTCGCGACGACGGTCGGCAAAGACGTTCGCGGCATGTTGGCCGAAGCGGCGCCGTTCGTCGACGAAATTCTTCTCACCGAGCGTTCGCAAGAAGCGCGCGCCCTTCCGATCGACGAGTTAATCCGCGCGACGGAAAGCGTTTTGGAAGAAGGGTTTGCGGAAGACGACCCGGTGCGCCGCAAGATTCGCGTCATTCCGGACTTTCGCGCTTTTCTCGCCGACTATTTCGCGCGGTCGCCCCGTTCGGACGAAGTTCTTTGCGCGATCGGCTCCTTTTACTTCGCGGCGGCGGTCAAAGCGACGGCGAAAACCGCTAAACGCTGACCGCCGTTCGTCGGCGCTCGTCGCGGCGAGCAAGAAAAAGCGAACGCGCCGGTTCGCTTTCGCTCGCCGACGCGTTCGTTTCGTTTGTTTCGTTCGTTTTTACTCGACGACGTAAAACATTTTCGCCGCCGTCGCGACGTTAAACGTCGCCTTGCCGCGATTTAGTAAAAATCCGGAATTTCCAGTTTTTCCTCTTCCGCGACTCGACGCATTTTTTCCAGCGCGCGAATTTCGATTTGCCGCACGCGTTCCTTCGTTACGCCCATATTTTGGCCGACCTGCCGCAGCGTTTGCGGTTTCGAATCGACGGAGCCAAACCCGTATCGCATCTCGACGATTTTGCGTTCGCGTTCGTTCAATTCGCGCATAAATCGATTCACTTGCGTCGTTTGCTCGGCGTAAACGCGCTCCGCTTGCAACGGCGAAGAGCGATGATCCTGCTTCAATTCCATCAAGGCGACGTCGCAAGGTCGGTACCGTTCGACGCGTTTCCGTTCGTCCGGAATCGTTCGCGCAAAATTCCGATAAAGCGCCCAAGTCGCGTACGTGCTGAATCGGTTGCCGGTCGTGTAATCGAATTTTTCAACCGCCTTCATCAGCGAAACGTTCCCGTCGCTCACCAATTCGTTAAACGAAAGGAGCGAACCGGCGCCGTACTTCTTCACGACCGAAACGACCAGCCGCAAGTTCGCCGAAATCAACCGTTTTTTCGTCGCGACCGCTTCGTTCCAAAGCCGTTCGATTTCGTCCATCGCGCACATTTTCGGCTTTTTCGGGTCGAGCTTTTCGCGAAGCCGCGACGCTTTAAATTTGAGGTAATTGTACTTTCGGAAGAGGAACGCCTCTTCGGCGGCGCTCAACAGGGGCGAATCGTCGAGACGCGACAAATACGCCGATTCGACGGTCGCCGCCGCCCTTAATTTTTCGCTTTTCTTCGCCGCGTTCGTTCCGCCGTCGACGCGAATCGCGAGCGTTTGCTCGGCGTTCGTCTGTTTTTCGCCGCCGAAAACGAGCAGCGCGCGCTCCGCTTTCGCCGTCGTCGCTCGTTCAAACTCCGGACTCGGAACGTAATCGAGCGGAAGCGCGAAAACGACCTCGGCGCGACGCGCTCCGACCGCTCGATAAATCGACGCGACGGCGCGACCGAACTTTTGCGCCAATTCCTTAATCGAAACGCCGCGACAAAACTCTTGATAAATTTCTTCCTTCATACTTTCGTCGTTACGCGAAAATTCGGAACGCGACGACGCGACCGTTCCGCTCGACGATTCGCGCAAATCGTCGATTTTTTCGTCAAATTCAAACGCTTCGCGTTCGCGACATACTTTCGCGAATTCCCATTCGGCGCGTTTGATCTTTTTTTCGATCGACTTAACCATTGTCGTTGTCCTAAATTTCCTATTTTCCAGTCGGCGCAAGTTTCTTCTTTTGCGTCGACCAACTCTTGCCGCCGTCGAACCGAACGCCCGACGCGCGTCGACGAGTTTCAAAGCTAGTTGCCGTCTTCTTTTTTTTCTTGCTAAAAAATCCCGCCTTTTTCTTTATTTTTCCAAAATCGCTTCTTGACGCCGCGCCTTTCCCACGTATATATTTATCATATGTCGGAGTTTTTTTGGACGGTTGAACCGTCCCCCTCGTATATATAGACGACTTGCGAGTGAAATTTGCGCGAGAATCGAATAAAAATTTTCAAAATTTTCGTTTTTCTTTTCGCAACGCCGCGACGCTAAAATGCCTCTATATTCTTTATATATGCAAATAGCCGCCTATTTTAAATTAAAAGTTTCCGTTTTCCTTCATTTTTTCCAAAAATGTTAAAACGGAACCGCGCAAAACGCCGACGCAAATAAAAAAACGAAAAAAACGCCGACTCCAAACGTCGCGTTTTCCCTATTTTACCATCCAGTCCTAACGCCGTTCAACCGCCGTCGCGCAACGCGCTCACGCAACGGAACGCGACCGCCCCGACGTTTCGACTTCCTTATATTTTCGTTTCCCGGAGAGCCGCGATATGTCGCCCGTCGCCCAACGCCTTTCGTTCGAACAACCGATTTTTGAAATGGAAGCGCGCCTCGAAGCGTTGCGCAAAAAAGCCGATTCGCCCGAAATTCACGAAGAGGTTCAGCGCCTGCGTCTCGGTTTGGCCGAGCTGACGAAAAAAGTTTACGCGAACCTCAACGCTTGGGAAACGGTCGAAGTCGCGCGGCACCCGGAGCGTCCGCAAACGCTCGATTACATCGACCTCGTGTTCGACGAGTTCGTCGAGCTGCACGGCGACAAAACCTTCGGCGACGACCGAGCGATCCGCGTCGGTTGGGCGAAACTCGACGAATTTAAAGCGATGGTGATCGGACACCAAAAGGGCCGCGACGCTAAAGAACGCGTTCAATGCAACTTCGGTTGCGCGCACCCGGAGGGTTACCGCAAGGCGATCGCGAAGATGCGAATGGCGGCGAAATTCGGCCTTCCGATTATTTGTTTCGTCGACACGCCCGGCGCTTATCCCGGCGTCGCGTCGGAGGAGCGCGGCGTCGCGCAAACGATCGCGGAGTCGATGTTCGAGATGGCGACCCTGCCGACGCCGATTATCGCGGTCGTTATCGGCGAAGGCGGGAGCGGCGGCGCGATCGGAATCGCCGTCGGCGACCGCGTCGCGATGCTGGAATTCTCGTATTACAGCGTCATCAGTCCGGAGGGTTGCGCGGGCATCCTTTGGAAGAGCGGCGAACACAAAGACAAGGCGGCCGAAGCGCTCAAATTTACGTCGAAAGACCTCCTTAAATTCGGCGTCGTCGACGACGTGATCGAGGAGCCGGTCGGCGGCGCGCACCGCGACTGTCGCTTGGCGGGGTTGCGAATGAAACAATATTTGCGGACGCAACTGCGCGAGTTGACGAAAATCCCGGTCGAACGCCTCGTCGAAGAGCGGTATCAACGTTTCCGCAAGTTCGGCGTTTTCGAATGGGCGACCGACGCGCAAGAGACGCAAGAATCGCAAAATTAACGCTCCGAATCGGTCTTTTCCGAAAACGTCGAACGCCGACGCGCCGTCGGAACGCTCGTCGAAACCGGAAAACGGGAACGTCGTTTCGCCGCCCTCCCGCCAAGGATTATTGAAATGTTAATCAAAGTTAAAACGTTTTCGCTTCAAGGCGTTTCCGCGACGCCGGTCGAGGTCGAAGTCGACGTTTCGGGGCGCGGCGTCGCGAAAAGTAAGGAAGACGAAGGGAAAACGACGATCGTCGGCTTGGCGGAGACGGTCGTTCGCGAGAGCGCGTTCCGCGTCAAGTTGGCGATCGCGAACAGCGGATTCGGCGTTCCGGCGGGAGACGTCGTCGTCAATTTGGCGCCGGCGGATTTGCCGAAACACGCGGCGTCGTTCGACCTGCCGATTTCGCTCGGCGAGATCGCGGCGTCGGGTCAGTTTTCGTCGGAGCGGTTGGCGGAATACGCGGTCGTCGGCGAATTGGCGCTCGACGGCTCGACGCGGCCTTGTCGGGGCGTTTTGGCGTCGGCGCTCGCGGCGGCGCGGGCCGGTTTGCGCGGGATTCTCGTTCCGGCGGCGAACGCGAGCGAAGCGGCGATCGTCGACGGAATCGACGCGATCCCGATTTCCCGCTTGAACGACGCGGTCGGCTTTTTGAGCGGGACGCTCGAAATCGAACCGAAGGCGGGCCTTTCCGACGCGCTTTTCGAGCGGCTTTCGCAATACGACGTCGATTTCGCCGACGTTCTCGGTCAAGAGAGCGCGAAACGAGCGGCGACCATCGCGGCGGCGGGCGCGCATAATATGCTGATGATCGGCCCGCCCGGAACCGGAAAAACGATGCTTGCCAAGCGCGTCCCGACGATTCTTCCGCCGCCGACGCTCGACGAAGCGCTCGAAACGACGCAAATTTACAGCGCGGTCGGCAAATTGAACGGCGAAGCGCCCCTCGTCGCGACGCGACCGTTCCGCGAGCCGCACCACTCGATCAGCGCGCCCGGTCTCGTCGGAGGCGGAGCGAAGCCGACGCCCGGCGAAATCAGCTTGGCGCACAACGGCGTTCTTTTCCTCGACGAACTCCCGGAGTTCCGCCGAACGACGCTCGAAGCGATGCGTCAACCGCTCGAAGACGGCAAAGCGACGATCTCGCGCGCCGCTCGGAGCGAAACGTTCCCGGCGAATTTCGTCTTGATCGCGGCGATGAACCCCTGCCCCTGCGGATACCGCAACGACCCGCGCCGCGCTTGCCGCTGTTCGGTCGGGCAGATCGAGAAGTATATGGCGCGCGTTAGCGGCCCGCTCCTCGACCGAATCGATATTCACATCGAGACGCCGCCGGTTTCCTATCTCGAACTTTCGTCCGACGCGCCGCGAACGTCGAGCGCCGAAGTTCGCGAGCAAGTCTTGAAAGCGCGAGCGATTCAAGCGAAGCGGTACGCCGGGTCAACGATTCGAACGAACGCGCAAATGCGCCGCCGCGAACTCGAACGTTGGGCGAAGCTCGACGACGCCGGGCGTTCCGTTCTTGAGTCGGCGATGAACGAATTCGGCTTTTCGGCCCGGGCGCACGACAAGATTTTGCGCGTCGCTCGAACGATCGCCGACTTGGAGGGCGCGGAAAATATCGAAACGCCGCACCTCTTCGAAGCGATCGGTTACCGCGCGCTCGACCGCAAACTTTGGACGTAACGCGACGACGAACGCCGTTGGGACGCGCGGTCGTTACCGTTGTTTTAAAACGCGTCCCGCCGCCCGTTCTTTTCGCTCCGTCCCGCCCCGCCCCGACCAACGTTTTTTTGCAACTGTTTTCATTCAACGTCTAACGAGACTCCTTATCGAATTAATGAACGCTCCCGAGAATTGTTTCGAAACGACGAATCTTGCCGACGCGCCCCGTTGGCGCCAAGAAGCGCGCCGTTTGCAATCGCTCGTCGACGCGGGCGACGTCTCCGCGCTCGAACCGACGGCGCGTCTTTACGAAGACGGTCGCGGCGTCGAGCGCGATTGGAGCCGAGCGTTCGAACTCCGGCGGCGCGGCGCGGAAGCGGGCGACGCGAACGCGCAAACGGGTCTCGCTCGCGCTTTTCGGTTTGGACTCGGCGTCGCGCCGAACGTTCAAGCGGCGTTCGATTGGGGCGTTAAAGCGTTGGAGCAAGGCGCGTTCGACGAGCGTCCGGCGGCGCTCGGGCTCGTCGGCGAAATCTTGTTCGACGGCGAAGGCGTCGTCGAGCGCGACCGAGACCGCGCTTTTTCGTTCTTTTGGGAAGCGCGAACCGGCGACGACGCGACGGCGCTCGAAGGTCTCGCCGTTTGTTATCGGGACGGAATCGGCGTTCCGCAAGACGCCGAAGCGGAGCGCGATTGGCTCGAACGAGCGTTCGAAGGGGCGTTGCGGAAGGCGGAACTCGGTTCGGCGGTCGACGCGTCGTTCGTTTCGTTCGCGTTTCGGGACGGTCGCGGGGTCGAGTCGAGCCCGGAACAAGCGTTCGCTTGGAGTTTGCGGGCGGCGGAAGCGGGGCTCGGCGTCGCGCTTTACGACGTCGGGTTCGCGTTCGAGACGGGTCTCGGCGTCGAGCGCGACGAGCGACGAGCGTTCGAATTTTACCGGCGCGCGGCGGACGTCGAGAATCCGGACGCGCTCTGTTCGCTCGGCTTGGCGAGTCTTTACGGGCGTTCGTTGACGCAATCGGGCGACGCAAGCGCCCCGCAAACGGCGACCGACGTTCCGCTCGAAATCCCGGTCGACCGCGACGAAGCGTTTCGGCTCTTCGAACGCGCGGCGGCGACCGGTTTTTCTCCGGCGTTTTACTTCCTCGCGATCTTCGCTTGGAACGGTTGGGGGCGCGACGCGAACGCCGACGAAGCGTCGCGGCTGTTGCGTCGAAGCGCGGCGGGCGGCTTCGCGACGGCTCAAACCGAACTCGCTTATCAGTTGCGCCAAATCGGCGGCGACGCCAACGAACGCGAAGCGGCGCGTTGGCTCTTCGAAGCGGCGGAACGCGGCGACGCGCAAGCTCGCTTGACGCTCGGTCGCGAAACGGCGGACGGTTCGTTCGACGACCGCCGGGCGCGAGATTGCGTTCGTTGGCTCCGCTCGGAAACGGAATCCGGTTCGGCGGAAGCGGCGTTTTTGTTATCGCGTTGCGCCGCCGTCGGTCGCGGAACGCCGCGCGACCCGGCCGAGGAACTCCGTCTGCTCGAACAAGCGGCGGACGGCGGTTTTCCGGAAGCGCAAAACGAACTCGGACTCCGCTTTTCCCGCGGTTGCGAAGGCGTCGAACGCGACGACCGCCGGGCGTTCGAACTCTTCGGCGCGGCGGCGATCGGCGGCGACGCGGCGGCGACGGCGAACCTTGCTTATTGCTGCGAACGGGGCGTCGGCGTCGAACAAAACGCGGTTTGCGGCGAATATCTTTTGCGCGTCGCGGCGGAACTCGGCGAAGGAAGCGCCGCCGTCGAACTGAGCGACCGTTTGCTCGAAGGGCGCGGTTGCGAACCGAACCGACGTTGCGCGATCTTTTGGCTCGAAGCCGCGGCCGCCGCCGGCGAAATTGAAGCGACGCGGCGTCTTGCGCTCCGTTACTGGGAAGGCGACGGCGTTCCGCTCGACCGCCGCCGCGCGCTCGCCGCTTGGACGGTCGCCGCGCAAGCCGGAGACGAAGACGCGTTGGAGGAATTGTCGCGGGCTCGACTCGGATTGCAGGTCGCTTTCCTCTTTTGCTCGAAAATTCGCGACGACGCCTCTCAAGCGCAAACGCCGAATTAAAGCGAAATCGAACGACTTCGATTCTTCGAAACGCCGCGCGTTCGCTCTTTTTTCGTCGAACGAGCGTCCCTATTTTTGAACGTCGCGTCGTTTTTCGCGCGGCGCTCGCCGTTCTCCGCGCCGCCATTTTCGCCCGCCCCGTTGAAAAATGCGTCGAGCGCTTTATAATAGAAGAAATTTGCGCGACGTCGGCCCGGTCGCCGCGCGCCTTTCGAGTTCTCAATTTGCGAGTTCCCGAGTTCCTTTCGAGTCTCCCTCCAACCTTCGAGGAAATGTTAATGTACAACAAAGACGAATTATTGAATATCGTTCGCGAAAAATCCCTTAAGTTCGGCGATTTTACCCTCGCGTCCGGCAAAAAAGCGAAATACTACCTCGACGGTAAGCAAACGACGCTCGACTCGCGCGGCGCGACGCTCGTCGGCGAAGGGATTCTCGAAATGCTCCTCGCCGACGGCGCGCTTCCGAAGGCGGTCGGCGGTATGTCGATCGGCGCCGACCCGATCGCCGCGGCGGTCATCACCGTCGCCGGGCTCCGCGGGCTCGACCTGAAAGCGTTCCTCGTCCGCAAAGAAAGCAAGGGACACGGCACCAACAAATACATCGAAGGCCCGGTCGCGGCGGGCGACGAAGTCGTCGTCGTCGAAGACGTCGTTACGACCGGCGGTTCCTCGCTGATCGCGATCGAACGTTTGGAAGCGGCCGGAATCAAGGTCGCCGGCGTTATCGCGATCATCGACCGAATGGAAGGGGGCGCGCAAGCGTTCGCCGACCGCGGCTACCGTTTCCGCTCCCTCTTGACGATCAAAGATTTCGGAATCGACCCGCCGGAAGCGTGAAAACGTTTCTTTTTTTGTCCGCCCGCTTCGTCGAGCGGCGAAAATAAAGACGTTCTTATTGAAAATAACGAAGAGCGCGACGCGACGTTCGTTTTCGCCGGTCGCGCTCTCGTCGTTTGAAAGTAGAGGTTCGCCCCTTGTCCCAATACGTTTGGAAATTTCGCTTGTTCGGCGTTCCGGTCGCCGTTTTGCCGAGTTTTTGGTTCCTTTGCGTCGCTTTTTCCCCGTTTTTGAGCCGAATCGACCCGGAAACGCCTTGGGTTTGGGGACTTTTCGGTTGGACGGCGGCGACGACGCTCGCGTTCCTGTTGCACGAACTCGGACACGCGCTCGCGGCCAAATTCCTTTGGGACGCCCAACCGGAAATCGCGCTTGGAATCGGAACCTCGCCGAGCGGAGCGCCCGTTTTCGGCGGCGTTACGAGCTGGCGGCCGATTTATTCGAAAAAGCCGACGAACTGGAGTCAAGCGGCCGTTTCGTTCGCGGGAGCGGGCGCGGGTTTTCTCGGCGTCGCCGCGCTTCTCGCGGTCGCGTTCCTTTGCGGTTGCGATTTTACCGTCGGAATCGCCGCCGGAACGCCGATTCCGATCGTTTTTCCGACCGAATGGGCCGTCGGCGTCGACTCCGGCGCGCCGCTCGCGGCGTTTCTCGGTTATTTTGTTTTCGGCTTTATTTGGATTTGCGTTTTTTGGGGCGCGGTCAATCTCGTTCCGGTTTATCCGCTCGACGGCGGCCAAATCGCGACGGCGTTGGGCGCGCAACTTTCGCCGCAAAACGGCGTTCGCAACGCGTTGATTCTTTCGGTCGTTTGCGCCGGCGGACTCGCTTACTTCTTTTTTTCGCGAGGAAGCGTTTTCGCGGCGTTTTTCTTCGCTTATCTAACTTACCAGAATTACGCGATGTTGCAAAACGCGTCTCGTCGTTGACGGCGGCGCGATCCGCAAACGAAAGCGAAGCGCCAAAACAATTCCGACGCGTTCGAAAACCGTTCTCCGAACGCGTCGTTCATTGAATTTTCAGACGGCCAAATCGCGCGCCGTTTCGAACCAAAGATCCGTTCGAACCAAAATCGACGAGCGTTCGATATGCGCGGCAATATTCGGAAGATACCGCGCTTTGCGACTTTTATCGACGTTATTTCGTCGCAAGCAACTTTTCGAGAACGAAAAACCGTTCCGCTTCGGCGGTCGCGACGGACAAACGCGCGCTCTCGGGAATTTCGACGCGCTTCGGAGCGAAGGCGCCGACGCGAAGCTGACGAACGGTCGGAGCAAAGTAAGCGTCGGCGTTCTTTTGTTTAGCAGCTTGTTGATTTTTAGCGTTCATCATTTTAGAAAACCTTTTCGAACGTTTAAAAATTCGCTCGAACGCGACGCGCGCCGTCGAGCGTTCATTTCTTGCGGTCGCCGTTCGCTTCGCCGACGCGCCTCAAAACGCGTCGCGACGACGGCGAATCGCCGCGCCGCGCGAACGACGGATAAAAGTATAATCGTAAATCCGCAAGAAAAAAACCCCCCGTTTTCCTCGAAAAGCGCCTTTGACGTCAAATTTTCCACCAAGCCAACGCGCATAAACGTTACAAACGTCTTATCCCCAAGTCCGCGTCGTTATAATCCGCGCAACCGCGCGACTTCAACGTTATTTTTTTCCTTCCCGACGCCGCGCGATCGTTTTATTCGTCGTTACCGTTATTGTTGCAAATTAACGACGGAAACCGCGAACCAGCCTCGCGAAACGCGCGCCAATCCGAGCGCCAATCCGGCGAAACGCTCGTCGGAATCGAAAATTTTCGGACGCAAGTCGAACGCCTTCGACGCCGGAAAAACCTTCGAAAAGATCGAACGCAACGCGAGTTGAGCCCGCATTCCGCCGGGGCCGTCGAGTTCGACGACGCCGTCTCGTTCGAAAACGGTCGTTCCGTCGTCGGCGACGGTCGGGCGATACGAAACGCAAACGTCGACGTTTTCCCAATTCTTATCGCCAAGCGTCAACGCCGCGAACTTCAACCGCAATTCGACGCGGTCTTCAAAGAACCGAACGACGACCGGATCGGTCTCGGCGAACGCCAAAACGAGTTCGTTTTCCTCGATCGCGACCTCGGCCAACCCCGGTTTATTCAATTTTTGGGCCAAATACGCGAGCGTTTCCGACGGCGTCAGCGTTTTTCCGCCGAGTTCCAAACGTTCCAACGCGGCGTTGACCGCCGACTCGTGCAACTTCACGTCGGCGAACGCGCCCGGAAGCGTCGGCGGCTCCGTCGTTTGGCAACCGAGCGAAAAATCGGTTCCCAAACGCAACGACGCGAGCAACCATTCGTCGGTCGTCTTCGAACGTTGCGTTTTGAGCGAAAGCCCGAGCCGCTCTAAATCGGCGAAAAAGTTCGCGCGCATTCGAGCGTTGACCGCGTCGAAACGCTCGTTCGCTTCGGCGTCGATGCGCGCTCGAGCTTCGCGAGCGACTTTCGTCTTCATTTCGGAGCGAATCGCCCCTTGTTTCGCCTCGTATTGGCTCCGCACCACTTCGCGCGTCAAATCGCCGACCAACGGGATGAAGTCGACGTCGGTTTGAACGCCGCCCAATTTGTTGATCGACTCCGCCGAAACGACCGCGGGCGAATACGCGAATCCGTCGTCGCGCCATTCAAGCGTTTTTTGTCCAAAATACGTCGCGTAACTTTGGTTGTAAAGTTTCGCCGGAAAAACGTTCGAACTCGTCGACGCGACGACGCGCCCGAAAACGTTCAAGTTCATTAGCAAACGCGACGGATCGGGAATCAGCTCGATCGCGACCTGCGTGTCGGCGCGACGGCGTCCCGCGACCGGATTGTTCAAGACCGTTTCCTGAACGACCGAAAATTCCGGGTCGCGAATCGGCAACAAGCGATTGATTAACGCTTCGGAAACGTAAGCCTTCGCGTTCGGATTATCGTACACGACGTCGAACGCTTTCCCGAAACGACGGCAAACTTCGGAACGCGAAGTCGTCATCCGCCGCGCGCTTTGTTGCAACGTTCGCCCGATTTCTCCCCCGGCGTCGCGTTCGTATTTCTCAAATTCGAGCAACAACGCCAACGGTTCGGCGCGGTCGCAAGCAAACGGCGCGACGGTCGCGACCCAAACGTTAAGCGGCGAACGGTCGAAGACGCGGCGTTGCTCCGGCGTCATCGGCGTTTTTTCGATCTTATAACAAACGGAATTCAAACGGTCGCGCAAAAAGTTCGTCCGCCGCGTTCGCTCGACGTCGCGAGAATCGTTTCCGTTCGCCGTCCCGCCCGTCGCCGACTTCGAAGTCGCGAGTTCGAGCGTTCGCTCGACGTCGATTAACAACAAGTCGATTTCAAAACTCGTTCGCCAATTGCGCCCGACTTCGGAATCGCCGAAAAACGCTTGCGCCGCGGCGGTCGTTTCCCGAATCCGCGCGAGTTCGGCGGTCGAAATTTCTCCCGCCGCGACAAGTTCGCCTCGATTCTTCGCCGCGAAGAACTCGGCGGCGCGTCCCCAAACGAACGCCCGACGGTCGAGCGCGCAACGGAACGCTTCGAAAAGGGTCAAACGTTGTTCGAGCGAATAACGCGTTTCCAACGTCGGCGCGGCGTCTTTCTTCGCCGATTCGCCGTCGTTCGCGTCGCCGAAAACGGAAATCGACTTCGACGCCGGATCGGCCGCGACAATAGCGTCCTTAATTCGCTCCGAGGCGGCGATTTCCGCGCGAAACTTTTTAATAATCGCCGCCGCTCGCTCCGGCTCGGTCGCCAGAAGCGGCAAAATCTCGTCGACGCGCAACAGCGCCGCGTTCGTCCAATCGGCGGTCGGCGGATAATCGATAAAGAGCGACGAATACGGATCGAGCGCGAAAAAACACTCGTCGGCGATTTGCTCGACGGTCGCGGATTCATCGGCGACGGACGCGTCCTCCGCGACGTCCAAACTCGCGTCGACGGTTAAATCGGCGTCGAAAACGTCTCCGTTCAATTCCGGTTCGCTTGAAAATTCCGCGACGTCCTCAATCGGCAACGTCGAGCGACGCGGGCCCAACGAAATCGGTCGCGACGCCTCGACGGTCGGGCCGATCGCTTTCGACGAATACGCCGACGCCGTTCGAGCCGGTCGCGGCGTTTGCGCCTCGTCGTTCGAAGCGTCCAACGAGTAAAACGGAACCGCGACGCTCGGCGATTCTTGCGCTTGTAACGGCGAAGACGGAAAAAAAGCCGCTAACGCCGCCGTCAAAACGACCGCGCCTTTCAAGCGGCGAACGCCGCTCGGCAACGAAACGCCGCGTCTCTCTTTATTGCTTAATTTTCGCATATAACGTCGTTGGCAAAAATGAACGATAACGCCCGACGACCGTCCGCGCGCCGCTTTCGGTCGACTCCTTCCCTTCACATATCGGCCAAAACGCCGTTCAAATTAAACGATTTTAACAAACAAAATCGTTTTTCCGTTTCCGCGGATTTTACAAGCCGAACGTCGACAAGAAAAAAGAAAATCGCCGCGCCGCTTGTTTTTTCGCTCCGATTCCGTTATAATCAAAAAATCGGCGCCCGCCGCGGCGCGGTTCCGGCGTTATTTTTGACGACAAATTCAAACAACGCGCTTTCGAAAGAAAACAAAGATGAAAATCAAAAAATTCGGTATCGTCGGTTGCGGGATGATCGCGACCTTTCACGCCCGCGCCATTCGCGAAATCGGCGCCGAACTCGTCGCCTGCTACGACACGCTTCCGCTGGCCGCCGAACGCCTCGCGAAAGAATTCGGTTGCAAACCTTACTCCGACTTCAAAGCCTTCCTCGCCGACCCGGACGTCGAAATCGTTACGATCGGAACCCCGAGCGGCGCGCACCTCGACCCGGCGGTCGCCGCCGCGAAAGCCGGCAAACACGTTATCGTCGAAAAACCGCTCGAAATCACTCCGGAACGTTGCGACGAAATCATCGACGCTTGCGACAAAGCGGGCGTCGTCCTTTCGACCGTCTTCCCGAGCCGCTTCCACCCCTCTAGTATATTGATGAAAGAAGCGGTCGAAGCGGGCCGATTCGGCAAACAAACGCTCGGCGACGCTATCGTGAAGTGGTACCGCACCCAACAATATTACGACAGCGGCGTTTGGCGCGGCACTTGGAAGCTCGACGGCGGCGGCGCGCTGATGAACCAAGCGATTCACAGCGTCGACCTCCTCCTTTGGCTGATGGGCGACGTCGCGGAAGTCGCCGCGCTGACCGGGCTCGTCGCGCACGAGAACATCGAAGTCGAAGACGTCGCGGTCGCGTCGTTGCGTTTCAAAAGCGGCGCGCTCGGCTTGCTCGAAGCGACGACGGCGGCTTACCCGGGCTACCTGAAACGCATCGAACTGCACGGCGACAAGGGCTCCGCGGTCATCGAAGAGGAAGACGTCGTCAAGTGGGACTTCGCCGAGTCGCGCCCGGAAGACGCGGAAATTCGCGAGTCGATGACGAACCGCCTGTCCGGAGGAGGCGGCGCCGCCGACCCGGCCGCGATCGGGCATCACGCGCACGCCAAGCAATTCGCCGACGTTCTCGACGCGATCGAAAACGGTCGAACGCCGAAAATCGACGGTCGCGAAGGCCGCCGCAGCGTCGAAGTCATTTGCGCCGTGTACGAAGCCGCTCGCAAGGGCGCGACGGTGAAGCTCGGCTGATCGCCCATTTTCCGCAAGAACGGCGGCGCGACCGGCGAACCTGCTATTCCCCGCCGCCCGCCTATTTTAACGCCAAAACGCCGCGTTCGGAATATTTTTGATTCGGAACGCGGCGTTTTTTCTCGGCGAACGCGTCAAAAAATAAAAATTTTTCCAAAAATCACTTAAAATTAAGACAAAAAAAGTTGCAATTCGCCGTCGGCCTTTTTATAATTTAATTATCGACCTTTTCTCGTTAATCCCCTAATCCTATTTTCCAGACGATTTACGACGCCGTAAATTTTAGTATTCCTTTTGTTTTCTAATAATTTTGCGCGTCGTTTTCCATATTTTATACATTTAATTCAAGGAGCGTCTTATGAATTACGCCGCTAATGTTAAATCGCGTCGCGAATTACGTTTCGGTTTTACGCTTGTCGAACTGTTGGTCGTCATCGCGATCATCGGTATTTTGATCGGTCTTCTTCTCCCGGCGGTGCAAGCGGCCCGCGAAGCCGCGCGTCGAATGCAATGCACGAACAATTTCAAGCAGTGCATGCTCGGAATGCACAACTACGTCGACGCGCACGGAAAATTCCCGGTCGCGTCTTTCACCGGCTCCGGACGGGCGCACGAAACGACCTGGGCGCGCTGTTTGCTTCCGTTCATCGAACAAACGACGCTCTACGACGGCATTCCGACCAAAGCCGGAAACGCCGGTTGGGGCGCCAACGACTCCTATTTCTGCAAAAAACGCGTTACGACGTACTGCTGCCCGAGCGACTCTTGGCAGATGTACAAAGACAACGCGAACGGTTGGTGCCAACACAATTACGTCGTTTGCGTCGGCAAAACCGGCACGTCGCAATGGAGTTCGTCCGGCGACGCGACCGTTATTAACGGTTGGCGCGAATGGGTAACTTACGGCGACCGCGTCGTTCAGTATAAAGAGGCGATTTTCCGTTGCGGCAGCTACCAGGGCCAAGGTTACCGTTGCCAACCGATGGCGGCGATCACCGACGGAACGTCGAACACGATGGCGATGTCGGAAATCATCCAAGTTAGCAAATCGCAAGACATTAACGGCAAAGCGACCGCCGACGAACGCGGCAACCTTTGGTATCCTTGGGGGTGCGCTTACTCCGCGTTCTTCACGCCGAACACGCAAGAAATGGACTATCTCGGCTGCATTCCGACCCGCGCCGCGAACGCGATTTTCGCGCCGGCGACCGACAAAACGCTCGACGCGGCGATCATTATCTCGGCGCGCAGTCGACACTCCGGCGGCGTCAACGTCGCGATGGCCGACGGTTCCGTTCGTTTCGTCAGCGATACGATCAACCTCGACGTTTGGGCGGCCGCCAGCACGGCCAAGGGCGGCGAAACGGAAACGTTCTAATCGGTCGATTCGACGTTTTAACGCTTTAACCGCCGTCGCCGCGACGTCGGCGAACGCTTTTTTCGGCGTTTTCCGCTTCTCGATTTTCGGCGACGGCGCTAATTTAGGAGCAACGATTAATGAAAATTCGCGTTTTATTTCAAATCGCGTTCGCCTTTCTTTGCCTCGCCGCGCTCGGTTGCGACGCGGGCGTCGACGGACGTTACCCGATTTCCGGCACCGTTCAATTCGGCGGCGAACCGTTGTCGAACGGGCAAATTTCCTTCCAACCGACCGGAGGCGGAACCGCGCTTTCGAGTTCGGCGGCGCAGGTGATCAAGGGCAAATTTGAAATTCCCGCGTCGAAAGGCCTCGTTCCGGGCGAATATTCCGTCGTTTTGATCGCGGAAGAGCCGTCCGGGCAAAAGTTGCAAGGGAGCGACGGCGAAGGAGGGACGTTCGAATACGACGAAATGGTCTCGTATGTTCCGGAAGATTGGGGGCGCCTTTCGAAACAAAAGGTAACGATCGAACCGAAGAAAAACGTTTTCGATTTCGACGTTCCGCGCGCCGACGCGCCGGTCGCGGAACCGGAGGCGACCGGTCGTCCGGGCGGCGGCGCCTGACGCGATTTCCGGCGACGTTTTCCTTCGCCGTCCCGCGTTAACGCCAAAACGCCGCGTCGAGCCTTAAAACTCGACGCGGCGTTTTTACGCAAACTCGCTATTTTCGCCGTTTTGTCATTTCCCTTCTTTCTTTCGCTTTGTCCGCTTTTCCCAATCCCCCCGCTTTCTCCGTTTAACTAATTCGCCCGAACGACCGGGAGCGCGTTCCAGTCGGTCGTGTACGACGGCGAAACGAAGCGGGCGTTCGGCGTCCAACGCGGTTTGATTCCGTCCGACGCGAAAAAAACGGCGTTTTTCCCGAACGCGACGTTCGCCTTGTCGAGCGCTTCGCAGAGCCGCCGGTCGCGCTCCCTCCGTTCGGCGGGTCGTTCCGGGTCGGGCTCGAACAGAAACCGCCGGGACGCCGCGACGCTTTCGTCGAGCGTTTCGAGCGCGACGACGCCCGCTTTCCGCCAAGCGAGTTTCGGGTCGAACAGGGTTCGCGTTAGCCGGAGCGCCGCCGACAAAAACTCCGGCGTCGAGTTCGTCGGTCGCGCGAAATTGACCGCCAAGCCGACGTTGCGCCGCGGAGCGTTCGGGTCGCGCCCGCTCGTCGACATATAGACGTAAACCCCGGAAGCGACGATCTTTCGAGCGCGCATCTTCGCCGCCGCCGTCGACGCGAAACTCGAAACGGCCTCCTCCATTTCGGCGAGCGTTTCGACGGTCGAACCGAACGAACGAGAAATTTGGAGCGATTTTTGCGCTTCCGGACGCGTCTTCGAGTCGAACGTCCGCTCGCCGCGCAGTTCGCGAACCGTTTTTTCTTGAACGATCGAAAAATTTTTCCGCATATAAATCGGGTCGACGCGCGCCAAATCGAACGCCGTTCGGAGCCCGAGCCGCCAAAACGCCGGGAGCAACCGCCGTCCGACGCCCCAAACGTCGCCGACCGGGAGCCGCTTCAACTCTCGTTCCCGCTCTTCCGGGTCGAAAAGAAGCGCAAACTTCCGTCCGGTCGTCGCGCCGTCTCGTTTCGCGATTCGACTCGCCGCCTTCGCCAACGTCCGGGTCGGGCCGAGTCCGAGCGAAACCGGGATTCCCGTCCAACGCCGAACCGTTTCGACGATTTCCGCCGCCGTCCGCTCGATTTCCCGCCGCGTCGCCGTCGAAAGCCGCTCGTCCGAAACGCAAAACTCCCGCCAATCGACGCCGCCGTTCTTGCCGATTCTTTCCAACTCGCCCATACCGCCGCCGCTAACGTTGTCTAAACCGCGCAAACCTCCTAAATCGCCGCCGTTTTCCTCCGCCGTTCCCTCTTCTTTTCCGTCGTCGTCGACGCGCAACCGCCCCGACGCGTCGCAAAACCGCCCGGTCAAGTCGAGAAACGCTTCGTCGATCGAGTAAACGTCGACGTTCGGCGTCCAGCGTCCCAACGTCTCGACGACGCGGCGGCTCAAATCGCCGTAAAGCGCGAAATTTCCGGAGCGAACGACGACGCCCGCCGTCCGCGCCAACTCGCGAATCTGAAAAAGCGGCGCCCCCATTGCGATTCCGAGCGCCTTCGCTTCCGGCGACCGCGCGACGACGCAACCGTCGTTGTTCGACAAAACGACGACCGGCCGGTTCGCCCAATCGGGCCGAAAAACTTTCTCGCAAGACGCGAAAAAGCTGTCGCAGTCCAAAAGTCCGATAATTTTCATCGCCGCGCCTCGTCGTTTTCAAACGTTTTTAAGTTTTCGGCGTCATTGTCGATTTTTGTCGCGCCGTCGTCCGCAAAACGAGCCGCCGAGTTTGCGCTCGACGCCCCGTTCGCCCATTTTCCCCAATTTCTTCAAACGCGCTTCCAGCGTTTAAACCGCCGAATTTGCGCGCGTCGCCGTTCTTACCTCAACGCTTTCAGACGCCCAAACCGCCCAGTTTTAACCTTCGCTCGCCAACCGACGCAACGACTCCGGCGCGACGAACCGAGCGCCCGCGCCCGCCCAACGCTCCGCCGCCGCCAAAATTCGCCGCAATCCGAACGCCGCCGCCCAATAAAAAATCCCCCCTTTTTCCGGCGGAAATCCGAGCGCGAGAACGAGCCCGGCGTCCGCTTCGCGGAACGTTTCGACGACGCCCTCCTCGACGAGCCGCGCGCTTTCGAACAAAATCGCCGTCGCGACGCGCAACGCAAGTTCTTCGTCCGACGCGTCTTTCGCTCCGACGTCGACCGACGCCGCGCCGGTCGCGAACGTTTCTCCGCCGCGAAGTTCGGCAAGCGTTTCGGCGTCGAAATCGAGCGTCGCGTCGTCGGCCCAACTCGTCCCGCTTTCGAACCGATAAAAGCCGCGCCGCGTCTTGCGCCCGAGCCGTTCGCGCCGCGTCAATTCCGGCAAAATCGGCGAACTCGTCGTCCGCTCCGGAAACGCCTTCAAAAACGTCCAACCCGCGTGCAGCGACACGTCGAGCCCAATTTCGTCCATTATTCGAAGCGGCCCCGCTTCAAACCCGAAACGTCGGCAAACCGCCTCGACGCGCTCCGCCGGAACGCCTTCGTCGAGAAGCGCAAGTCCTTCGTTCAAATAAGGTTGCAACATCCGATTAACCAAAAAACCGGGCCCGTCGCCGACGATAATCGGCGTTTTGAAAATCGCCGCGCCAAGCGCCGCCGCCTCCGCGACCGTTCCCGGAGCGGTTGCATCGCCGCGCATTACCTCGACGAGCGACCGACGGCAAACCGGGTGAAAGAAGTGAAAACCGCAAAAGCGTTCTCGGTTGACGTTCGGGTTCTCGCTCGCCGTCGGGAGCGCCGCCGCCAAATCGGAAACGCAAATCGACGACGTGTTCGACGTCAACAGAATCGGCGCGGTCGCGGTCTTCGCCAACGTCTTGTAAAACTTCGACTTAATCTTAATTTTTTCCGGAATCGTTTCGACGACGACCGGGCGCGCCGCCAATTCCGCGAAGGAATCGGACGTCGTCAAACCGTTCGCGACAATCTCCGCGACGAGCCGTTTTTCGGTCGCCGGATCGTTTTCCGCGACGCCGCGACGCCGCCGCTGTTCCGCCAACTCCGCCTCGATTCGCTTCGGCGCCGTTTCGAGCGCCGCCGGAAAAGAGTCGAACGCCAACACCGGGAACCCGGCGCCCAAAAACGCCGCCGCGATCGAAACGCCCATCAGCCCGGCCCCCGCGATTCCGACGCCGCGCTCCCGAGCCTCCGCCGTCGTTCGCGCCGCGACGTCCGCAAAGTCCGCCGCGTCCTCCCCGTTTGTCCTGTTTGCCCCGTTTCCGTCGTTTAACCGCCGAAATCCCAAAAGCGCCGCCGAACCGCTCGCGTTAAACTCCGTGAAAAACGGCGCGTCCGCTCCGAAACCGCCGTCGAATCCGCGAACGTACTCCGCCGCCGAAATCGCCCCTTCCAACGACGCGGCGCCCCAAACGCCGGTCTCCGCTTTCGCTTCTCGTCGCGACTCTTCCGAACTCATTTCAGCGTCCCAACTTTCCTATTTTCGCTTTTTTTCCAAAAAACGCCGTCAAACGGCAAAATTTACGCGAACTTTAACGCCGACGTTCGTCCAAACGCGTTTTTTTTCAACGTCGGCGCCCTCGTTTACCGCTCCGCATTATACCGCCGAGACGCGTTCGCCGCAAGGGGCAAAACGCCGACCCTACCCAACCGGCGTCCTACCTTGCGCCGCAAACCGCCGTCTAACTTTCTCCGACGACGCTTCGCTCAACCGAAAAACCGCGACGCTAAAAAATTAACGTCCGTTTGTCGATATTTTGTCGTCGGTCAACGCGGGTCAGACGGCTAAATCGTCGATTTGCCGCTCTTTGCCAAACGCTTTTTCCGACGAATCGCGCCTCTTTTCCTTCTCGCCGCCGCTCGCGTCGCTCCAAACGGCCAACGCAAACGTCAACGGCCCGACGCGCCCGACGAACATCGCCGCCGCGACGATCAATTTTCCGACGGTCGAAAGTTCCGAAGTAATTCCCGCGCTCATCCCGGCGGTTGAAATCGCGGAAATCGCTTCGAAAAAGAGCGCGTCGAAAGGCAAATCGGGCTCCGTCGCGCAAAGCAGAATCGTCGCGACGCTCCCCGCGACGACAAAAATCGCCGCCGACGCGACCGCGGTGAAGAGTCGGCAAGGCGGTATCGTTTTTCCCCAAAAGGTTACGTCGTCCGGACGTCCGCGCACAACGCTCGCGACGATCGCCGCGAACGCGCTGACCGTCGTCGTTTTAACGCCCCCGCCGGTACCGGACGGCGCCGCGCCGACAAACATTAACGCGACCAAAATCGTTCGCGTCGCCGGCCCGAGCGCGCCTACGTCGAGCGTGTTAAACCCGCCGGTCGTCGACGCCGCCGTCGCCTGAAACGCCGCCGCCAACAGCGTCGCGTCGGAAGCCGATTCTCCGCCGCTCAACCGCTCGAACAACCAAAACGCGACCGTTCCGCCGAGAAAAAGCGCCGCCGTCAAGTAAAGAATCGTCTTCGACGTCAACGTAATCCCTTGCCGTCGACCGCGCAAATTTTCCCAGCAGTCGACCGGAACGATAAAACCGATCGCGCCCGCCCAACTTAACGTCATCAGCGCGACGTTGATCGCGACCGAGTCTTTAAAACCGACGCAACCGTCGGAAAATAAGCTAAATCCGGCGGTCGCGAAAGCGGAAATCGAGTGAAAAACGGCTTGCCAAAACGGTTGGTCGACGCCGACGATTTTGAACTCGCGCCAAAGAATCCAAGCGCCGATCGACTCGATCAGCGCCGAGTAAACAACGACCGCGACGACGAATCGCCGCAACGAAAAACCGTCCGGCAACGAAAAACTCGCTCCCAAAATTCGCGTTCGAGTCGGCGAAAGTCGGTCGCCGCGCGCCAAGATAATGCAAGAGGTCAACGTCATATACCCGACGCCGCCGACCTGAATCAACGTTAAAAGAACGAGATTTCCCCAAAACGTATACGTTTCGCCGACCGCTCCGACCGTCAACCCGGTCGTCGTCGCCGCCGAAACGACGTTGAAGAAACAATCGACGCAACTCGCGTCGCCGCGACGACAGCAAGGAAGCGCGATCGCCGCCAAACCGATAAGAACATAAGTCGCGAATCCTAAGGTCAACAAACGAAACGGCGTCGCGCGCCGCCATTTTCTTCGCCAAACGACTTTTTCGGCGCGCCAATTTCGCTTTAATCGGCGCGCCCGATCTCGATAATCCATCTTTCCGTCTCGATAAAGAACGGACGTTCCGCCGTCGACGACGCTCGCCGCGCGTTCGGAAACCGCCTTCTAAAAAGCGGTCGTAAGGCTCCCGTCCGAATTAGAACCGAAACGAAGTATAACGGAAATTTAACGCGACGCAAGCGCCGCGACGAGAGTTTGCGCAAAATAGAGAAACTTCGCAATCCAAAAATCAAAAAAATTACGCGCTCGCGTTCTCAAGACCGACTCGACCTTCCGTTTTAACGCGAACGCGACCGCTCGCCCGAACGCTCGGCTCTTCGACTCCTCGAACCGCCGACGCTCGAACGCGGTCGCGTTTCCGTTTTCCCTCCGAATTTCCGCTTCGCCGCTCGATTCGTCGCCCGTTAAGCGCCGTTTTTCGAGCCGCCGTCGACGCTTAGTTCATCGGCGCCAACGATTCGCGGTAAATCTTCTCGACCGTTTCGCGGGTCGCTTCGGTCGGCGCGACGGCGAGAAGCGCGGTCAGCGACGGCGTCGAGAAGACCAAGTCGACGAGCTTCGGAACGTCCGCTTCGCCGAACCCTTCGTCGGTCAGCTTGCGGTTCGCGCCGACGCTAAAGAGCCATTTTTCAACGCCCTTCGCGACGTCTTCCGCTTCGCAAGCGCAACCCTTCAAGCCCGGAACGATCGGCGCCAAGACGTCGGCCAAGACCGCCGCGCATTTCGGATAAATTTCCTTCAACACCGCCGGCAACAGAACGCCGAGCCCGCAACCGTGAATAACGTCCGGATTGACGCCGCTCAACGGGTGTTCGAGCGCGTGCGTGTAGTGCAGGAAACCGTTGTCGAACGAAATCCCGGCGATCAAGGCGGCGTAAGCCAAGTTGTAACGCGCGACCATATCTTCCGGATTTTCCAGCGCCGCCGGCAAATAATCGACGACGAGCTTGACCGTTTCGCGGGCCAGCGTGATCGCCAACGGGTTCGAACAAGTCGTCGTCGCCGCCTCGACCGCGTGATTCAACGCGTCGACGCTCGTGTACAAAATTTGCGTTTTCGGCAACGTTTTCATCAATTCCGGATCGTCGATCGACCACGTCGGATAGATGCATTCGTAAGCGATCGCCGGTTTGTGTTGCTTGGCCGGAATCGAAGCGACGGCGACGCGGTTCCCCTCGGTGCCGGTGCCGTGCGTCAGGTTGATCGCGAGAATCGGCGCGGCTTCGGTCGGCGCAAACGCATACGAGTAAAGGTCTTCCGCCGTTTTACCCGGGTTCTTCAGCAGAATCGCGACGCTCTTGGCCGCGTCGATCGGGCTCCCGCCGCCAATCCCGACGACGCCTTGCGCTCCGAACTCGACCGCGACTTTCAACGCTTCGTCGATCGCCTCGACCTCCGGATTCGGACGGTTTTTGTCGAAGAGAACGTACTCGACGCCCGCCGCCTCGAACGCCGCGGTAATCGTCGGCCAAGCGCCGCTCTTCTTGTACGCCGACGGCGACGAAACGACGATTGCGCGGTCGACGCCTCGCGCCTTCATATCGCGAGCGACGTCGGCGACCTTTTGAATCGCGCCGCAACCGAAATAAATCAACGAACGCGCCCGAATTTCCTTCACGTCGTTCAAGTTCAAATATTTTTCCATCATTGGTCGTTCTCCTTATCTATCGGCGTTTTCGTCGGTTCGGAAAAGCGACGCGCTCCCGTTCGTTCGCCGTTTGCGAAGCGCGTCCGACGACGCGAAACGTCGCCGCTTTTCCCTATTGTACGCGACGCCCAACAAAATGGAAGCCGAGCGCCCCGCTTTCTTGCGGAAAAACGCGAAATCGCCCCGTCGCTTCGTCGACGCAAGAGATCATAAGCGCGGCTTATATATTAGAGTTTCTTATATATTAACAAAACTTATCGACTGCGACGCTCCTTTTGACGCTAAAATTACGCTAATTGCGTATTTTATCCATTTTCTCCACGCCGCGCCAATCAACGCCTAAAATCGGAAAAAAGAAGGGAAAAAGACCGTTTCACCCCTTTCCCCCGATTGTAAAAAAAAGCGAAACGATTAAAATAACGGAAGAAAATTTTGCGTCGACCGCTCGCGGAAGCGTTTCGACGGCGTTCTAAATTACCCAATTTAACGCGCCGCCGACTTTTCCCCTAGTTTTTAACGGTCGACGCCCGTCAAGTTTCCAAAAATAACGCTAAACGGAGAATAAAAGACATGAGACGAGCGAAGATCAGCGTCATCGGAGCGGGCAACGTCGGCGCCACCACCGCGCAATACTGCGCTATGGCCAACTTGGGCGACGTCGTCCTTTTGGACATCCCGCAAGCCGGCGATATGCCGAAAGGTAAAGCTCTCGACCTGTTCGAAGCCTCCCCGCTTCTCGGCTACAACGCCAACATCACCGGCACGAACGATTACGCCGACACCGCGAACAGCGACGTCGTCGTCGTTACCGCCGGCATCCCGCGCAAACCGGGCATGAGCCGCGACGACCTCCTCGCCACCAACGCGAAAATCGTCTCCTCCGTCGCCGAACAAATCGCGAAAACGAGCCCGAACGCGGTCGTTATCGTCGTCAGCAACCCGCTCGACGCGATGACCCAACGTATGCTCGAAGTTACGAAGTTCCCGCCGGAACGCGTCATCGGTCAAGCGGGCGTTCTCGACGCCGCTCGTTTCTGCGCTTTCATCGCGATGGAACTTAACGTCGCGGTCGAAGACGTCAACGCGATGCTCCTCGGCGGCCACGGCGACACGATGGTTCCGCTCGCCAGCTGCGCGTCGGTCAACGGCATCCCGGTTACCCAACTCATCTCGGCCGAACGTATGGCGGAAATCGTCGACCGCGCCCGCACCGGCGGCGGCGAAATCGTCAAACTCCTCGGCACCGGCAGCGCGTTCTACGCTCCGGCCGCCGCGACGGCCAGCATGGTCGAAGCGATCGTTCGCGACCAAAACCGCGTCGTCGCGGTCGCGGCGTACTGCGACGGCGCTTACGGCGTCGACGGCTACTACGTCGGCGTTCCGGTCGTCCTCGGCGACGGCGGCGTCAAGAAGATCGTCGAACTCCAAATGACCGACGACGAAAAAGCGCTCTTCAACAACAGCGTTCAAGCCGTCCGCGACCTCGTCTCCACGATGCACGGCCTCGTCGGCTGAATTCGCTAACCGTCGAAATCGAACGACTTCGCGCCGCGACGTTTCCCGACGAAGCGGCGCGCTTTCCCGTTCGTTAAATTTCGACGCGCGATTCGGACGCTTCCGCTCAACGTTAAAAGTCGCTTGAATTCCGAGCCGTTTTTAACGTCGGGCGGCGTTTTTCTTGCGTCGTTTCCAAGAGCGACTTCAACGCGGTTTCCGCTCGTCCGTTCGAGGAGCGTCGAGGAGTATTATGTCGTCTCCGCGTCTTTCCTTCGCCGGTCTCGTCGTTTTGTGCGCCGCCGCTACGTTCGCGCTTTTCGCCGTCGCCGTTTATCGCGACCCGAGCGTTTTGACCGCCTTTCCGCCCCCTTGCGTTTTCCGCAAAGCGACCGGAATCTATTGTCCCGGTTGCGGTTCGACGCGGGCCCTGCGAGCGTTGTTCGCAGGCGATTTTTTCGCCGCGCTTCGTTATAATCCGTTCTCGATCGCCGTTCTTTTCGCGCTTCCGACTCTTTTCGTTCTCCGCCGTCCGCAATTTCGCGCCCTTTATTACCGTCTCGCCGTCGTCGTTTGCGTCGTCGTTCTCGTCTTTACCGTTCTGCGCAACGTTCCGCACCCGACGTTCGATTTCTTGCGCCCGCCGACCGCCGCTTCCGTCTCGACGTCGCGTTGACGACGTTTCCCCTATTTTACCCATTCCCCCCAACAACGCGTTAAGAAACAAAATAACGAGCGAATCGGCTTTACGCGTCGCTCGCTTCCGCGTTCCCCAACTTGTTTTTTCCGCCGCTTTGAGTAAAATACTAATTAGCGTCGCGAACGCGTCGTTTTACGACGGCGACTTTGCCGCCCCCCTATTTCCCCTATTTTGCCGTTCGAGGTTCGTTATGTTTTGCCCTAAATGCGGAAATCCCCTCCCCGCCAACGCGCGTTTTTGCTCGCTTTGCGGCGTCGCGGTTCGCCCGAACGCATCGTCGGGAATGGAGTCGCCGCTCGGTTCGGCGTTCGAAAGGTCGTCGGCAGAGCGCGACGCCTCCAACCCTTACGCGGCGCCGTCGGAAGCCGACCCTTACGCGCCGTCCGATTGGAGCGACGCCGCAAACGTTCCCGATTACTTGATTTGGAACGTTTTGTCGACGCTTTTCTGCTGTCCTCCGCTCGGAATCGCCGGGATTATTTTTTCGATTCAAACGAACTCGGCTAAAACTCGATGCGATTTTGAAGCGGCCAAGCGTCATTCGTCGACGGCGAAAACGCTTCTGATCGTCGGCCTCGTCGTCGGCGGACTCCAAATGGCGCTTTCGCTCGCTTGGATAATCTTAACGACGGCGATCGAAGTCGGCTCTCTCGGCGCGCTTTGACGAACGACGCCCAAGAGCCGCCCGCCCCGCCAAGTCCTCTTATTTTACCTAAGTTAACACATCGTCCGCGCCGTTCAAAGCGAGAACTTTTCCCGCCGACGTTAATATTGGTAATTTATTCAAAATATAGGGCTTACAGTTAGAAAAGGCTTTCTTTTTTTCAAGAAAATCGGGAAAAAATCGAGCGTTCGCCCCGTTCGCGTCGCGACGTATCCTTGACGAAAACGCAAGAAGCGCTAAAATTTTATCGATTTTACCTCGTCGCCGGGCAAATTTTGAAAAGCGCGCCCTCTCCCCCCCCGACGCAACCCGAGTCGACGACGAAACGAAAATCGCTCCGACGCGCCGCCTTGCCCGCATTCCAAGCGGGAGCGGGCGACGCGACGCCAGAATAACGCAACACGGGAGAATACCAATGCCGAAAATTGTCGTTCTTGACCCCTTGGCCGAAGACGGTTTGAAAATGATGCAAGACGCCGGGCTCGAATACGAAGTTCGCACCGGCCTCAAAGGCGAAGAACTGCGCCAAACGTTGACCGAATTCGACGGCGCGATCTGTCGCAGCGGCGTCAAAATCACCGCCGAAGCGCTCGAAGGCAACAAACGGCTCAAGGCGATCGCTCGCGCCGGCGTCGGCGTCGACAATATCGACCTTAAAGCGGCGACCCGCGCGGGCGTCGTCGTTATGAACACTCCCGGCGGGAACACCGTCTCGACCGCCGAACAAACGTTCGCGTTGATGCTCGCGTTGAGCCGCAACACCTGCGCCGCGAACCAATCGCTCGTCGAAGGTCGTTGGGATCGCAAAAAGTTCACCGGTCGCCAACTCGGCGGCAAAACGCTCGGTATCGTCGGGATGGGGCGCATCGGTCAAACGGTCGCCAAGTTCGCGAAGGCGTTCGATATGAAAATCGTCGCGTTCGACCCCTATCTCTCCGCCGCTCGCGCGCAAGAATTGGACGTCAAACTTTACGACTCCGTCGCCGAATTTTTGCCGATTATCGACTATTTGACCGTTCACACGCCGTTGACCGACGCGACCCGCAACCTGATTTCCGACAAGGAAATCGACGCGATGAAACAAGGCGCCTGCTTGATCAACTGCGCTCGCGGCGGGATTTACAATATGGACGCGCTCGTCCGCGGCCTCGACTCCGGCAAACTCGGCGGCGTCGCGCTCGACGTTTACCCGGAAGAGCCGTACACCGAAAGCCCGCTCTTCGGCCGTCCGAACGTCGTCTGCACCCCGCACCTCGGCGCCAGCACCGCCGAAGCGCAAATGAACGTCGCGTTGGAAGCGGTCGAACTCTTGATCGACTACCTGAAAAACGGCGTCATTCGTCAAGCGGTCAACTTCTCGTCGCTCGACCCGAAAACGCTCGCCGAACTTCACGGCTCGCTCGACTTGGCCTACCGTCTCGGCGTTTTCGCGCAACAAGTCGCGCCGGGCGCCGTCTCGACCTGCAAAATCGAGTATAGGGGCGAATTGGCGCGCAAAAACACGACGCTCGTTACCTCGGCCTTCTGCTCCGGTTACTTGAGCGGCGTGATGGGCGAAGAAATCAGCGTCGTCAGCGCGGCGCCGATGATGCAAGAGCGCGGCTTGAAAGTCGTCGAAGAAAAATGCGCGAAAACCGGCGACTTCAACTCCGTCATTTCGATCGAACTCGAAACGGACAAAGGCTCCGTCTCGTTCGCGGGCGCGTTGTTCGGCGCATCGATTCCGCGTCTGATCCTTTACAACAAGCTCCGCATCGACGCGCACCTCGACGGCGCGCTTCTCGTTACGACGCAACCCGACCAACCGGGCGTCGTCGCCGCGTTGGGCGCGACCTCGGCGAAATACGGCTCGAACATCGCGCATATGACGCTCGGTCGCAACTTCCACGCGCCGGACGGGCTCGCGGTCAGCGTCTTGGCGCTCGACGGCGTCGTTCCGCCGGAACTTGTCGCCGAAGTCGCCGCGTTGCCGCAAATTCACAGCGTCGTCGCCGCGCAACTCCCGGAACCGGGCCAATATCCGTCTTGGATGAACTGACGTTTCGCCGTTCGTTCGTCCGTTAATCGAACGCTTCCGCGCCGTTGACCGCGTCTTTGCGACGTCGGTCAAACGGCGTTTTTTGCGTTTTCGAACGCGTCGAATTTCCGCCTTTTCGCCTAAAATTCGACGCTCGCGTCTTCCCCATTCCCCCTAATTTAACCGATATTTCTTCCGAAAGGCCTTCGATATGACCTCCGAACGCGCTTCCCTTTCCGCCGCTTCGAACGCGGACGCTCTCCGCGCCTCTTCTTCCGCCGCCGTCGACTCGGCCCCTTGGGAGTTGGTCGTCGTCGGAGGGGGCCCCGCCGGATTGGCCGCCGCGGTCGCCGCTTTCGACTCGGGTTTGAAGCGCGTTTTGATTCTCGAACGCGAAAACGAACTCGGCGGCGTTCTTAACCAATGCGTTCACAACGGTTTCGGTCTCCGCCGCTTTAAGGAGGAGCTGACCGGCCCCGAATACGCCGGACGCTTTATCGACGAGATTAAACAACGCGAAATCGCCGTCGAGTTGGAAGCGACCGTTTTGGACGTCGCCCGCGAAGACGGTTCCGACGCCGCCGACGCCCCGCTCGTTATCCGCGCCGCGTCGCCGACGTTCGGCTTCCGAACGATTCGCGCGAAGTCGGTCGTTCTCTCGACCGGTTGCCGCGAACGCACCCGCGGCGCGATCGGCGTCCCGGGCGACCGTCCGAGCGGCGTTTTCACCGCGGGCGCGGCGCAACGTTACGTCAACCGCGAAGGCGAGCAAGTCGGTCGCCGCGTCGTCATTCTCGGCTCCGGCGACATCGGCCTCATTATGGCGCGCCGCCTGACGCTCGAAGGCGCTAAAGTGTTGGCGGTCGTCGAGTTAATGCCGTATTCGAACGGTTTGACGCGCAACGTCGTCCAATGCTTGCAAGACTTCGATATTCCGCTTTACTTGGCGCACACGGTCGTCCGCGTCGAGGGCGACCGCCGCCTCGAAAAGGTCATCGTCGCGAAAGTCGACGAAAAACGCGCGCCGATTCCCGGAACGGAAATCGAATTCGACTGCGACACGCTCCTTCTTTCGGTCGGTTTGATTCCGGAAAACGAAGTCGCCCGCGCCGCGAACGTCGAAATCGACCGTCGCACGAACGGCCCGGTCGTTTCGCAACGCCGCGAAACGTCGATTCCGGGCGTTTTCTCTTGCGGCAACGCGTTGCACGTTCACGACTTAGTCGACTTCGTTTCGGAAGAGGCGGAAGAAGCCGGACGCAACGCCGCCGAGTTCGTTCTCGGAACCGCGCCCGTCTCCGACGCCGCGACGCCGATCGTCGTTCGCAACGGCGCTTACGTCAATTACGTCGTCCCGCAACGCCTCGACCGCGACGCGCTTCCGGAGCAAATCCCGCTTTTCTTGCGCGTTTCGAACAACTTCGCGAACAAGCGTCTCGTCGTTCGCGCCGGCGACGCTTCGGGCCCGATTTTGAAGGAACTGCGCCGTCAACGCGTCGCGCCCGCCGAAATGGAGCGAATCGTTTTGACTCGCGACGCCGTCGCCGGTCTCGACGCCGCCGAAATTGTCGTTTCGCTCGAAGATTAACGACGCCGGAATATCGCTCGGGGAAGTCAAAATCCCTTGCCAACGCGGCGAACCGTTCGTTTTGAACCGTTCGCCGCGCCGCTCTCCTCTCCCCTGCTTCACTATCCCGCCTATTTTAACGTCCGTCGCCCGATTTAAGGAGTTCGAATGCCGGAAATTCGCGAATTGTCGAAGAGTATGATCAACAAAATCGCGGCGGGCGAAGTCGTCGAGCGGCCGGCGAACGTCGTGAAGGAACTCGTCGAAAATTCGGTCGACGCCGGAGCGAAGCGAATCGAAATCGTCGTCGAAAAGAGCGGTTCCGACCTGATCAAAATTGTCGACGACGGTTGCGGAATCGCGGCGGAACAGCTCGTTTTGGCGTTGTCGCCGCACTCGACGAGCAAAATTTCCGAAGCGGACGACCTTTTCCGCATTCATACGCTCGGTTTTCGGGGCGAAGCGCTCGCGTCGATCGCCGAAGTCAGCCAACTCGTTTTGAGCAGTCGAACGGCGGACTCGGAGGCGGGCGCGCAAATCCGGAGCGACGGCGGCGTTTTCGACGAAATCGTCCCCTGCGGTCGCCCGGTCGGAACGACGGTCGAAGCGCGCAACATCTTCTTTAACGTCCCGGCGCGGCGCAAATTTTTGAAGAGCCCGACGACCGAATTCGGGCATATTTCCGAAGCGGTCGTTCGGATAGCGCTCCCTCGCCCCGACGTTCACTTTATCCTAAAACACAACGGCAGAACGGTTTACGATCTTCCCGCGACCAACGACCGCAAGGAGCGAATCGGGCGCGTTTTCGGTTCCGACGTCGCGACGCGTCTCGTCGAGATTGAAAGCGAATACAAAAACGTCAAAGTAACCGGTTTCGTCGGGCTTCCCGATTTAAGCCGCGGTTCGCAAAGCCTTCAATATATTTTCTTGAACGGGCGACACATTCGCGACCGAGCCCTTCAACACGCGCTGACCGAAGCGTATCGCGGGCTCCTCGTTTCCGGGCGGCATCCGGTCGCTTTTTTGAATATCGCGACGCCGCCGGATTTTGTCGACGTCAACGTTCACCCGTCGAAGTTGGAAGTGCGTTTCGTCGACGGTCAAGCGATTTACGCGAGCGTTTTGGGCGCGATTCGCGATAAATTTTTACGCTCCGATTTGACGAGCCGTCCGAACGACGCCGAACTCGACGCCGCCGCGCGTCGAACGCAAACCGCGTTCGCTCAAGGTTTCGCGCAAGAGCGTTCCTCGTCGTCCGCGACGTCGAATCGCCCGACGCCCCCCGCCGTTTCCGCCTCCGCGCCCTCTTCCGAACCGCCCGCGAACGCGCCGAGCGCCGAAGTTCGCGAACTCCGTTTCGTTCCCGACGTCGACTCCCGCGACCCGATCGCCGCGCTCGACGAAAGCGTCGCCGAGGAACGCCGTCGCGACGTTCTCGGTTGGCTGACCGGCAAGTCGAAATCGAACGCCGCCAACTCGAGCGACGCGTCGAAAACGGCGGAAGCGACGCAAGACTCGAAAACGGCGCCGCTTTCCGGCCCGCCCCAATTATCTAAATCGCCCAATTTGTCCGACTCGGACGTCGTCGACGCCGCCAACGCCGCCAACGCCGCGCTCGACGAAGCGGCGGCCCTCGACGCGTCCCCAAGAGACGCGTTTCCGCAACGTCCCCGAACGCAAACGTCGGGTTTCGGGCTCGGCGGCGCTTCCGAATTTCGCAAATTTCCGCCCCTCGCCCCAAGTTTTTCCGCTCGTGGCGACGCGCCGAAATCGTCGTCCCCAACGTCGGAATCGACGTTCAAGCCGGGAACGTTCGGCGGAACGCGCGATTTCGACGCTCCCGCCGCCGACAAATCGCCCGAATCCCCCAATTCCCCCGGTTTATCGCGCTCAAACGCCGATTCCCCAAACGCGGCGCCGTCTAACGCCGATTCTTCGGAACCCAACGCGCCGTCAAAGTCGACGCAACCGCAATTTTTTAACGCGAAAGAATTTGTCGACCCGGTCGCAAACGCCGCGACGCTTCGCGAACGGGTCGCCGCCAACAACGCCGGTCGTTTCCGCCCGAACGTTCCGCTCGAAAATCAGGTCGCGTACAACGCCGCCGGAAAACCGGTCGTTCAAATTTGCCGTCGATACTTGGCGATGGAGGCGAAGGGCGGTCTCGCCGTCGTCGACCAACACGCGCTTCACGAGCGTATTCTTTACGAACGGTTGAAGGCGAATTTTTCCGCCGGAAAACTCGACGCGCAACGCCTTCTCGTTCCGGAAGTCGTCGATTTGACGCCGACGGAACATCCGGTCGCGCTTGAAAATAGAGAACTTTTTGCGAATTTAGGGATTTTAGTCGACGATTTCGGCGGGTCGAGCGTCGTCGTCAACGGGTATCCGGCGATTTTGCGCGCCGCGTCGCCGTCCGAAATCTTCCTCGCGGCCCTCGCGACCCTTCAACGGAATCGCGGAAAGCTCGAACGCGCCGACCTCCTCGACGAATCGCTCAAGCAGATGGCTTGCAAAGCGGCGATCAAAGCGGGCGACTCCCTCCGCCCCGACGCTATCGTCGAGCTGATCGCCGCCGCCGAAGAAGAGTTGCAATCGCATCACTGTCCGCACGGTCGCCCGTCGACCCTCGTTTTTTCCGTTCAAGAAATCGACAAATTATTCAAACGGCAATAAAAACGACAAAAACGAACCGCGTCGCTCGCCGACTCGACGCGGCCTCTTTCCTTTTTTGACGCAAAAACGGCGAACGCCTTATCGACGTTCGCCGTTTTCTCGTTTTTCATCGACGCGCGGCTAAAAATCGCGACGTCTCGCCCTTACCGCTTCGCTCAATACCAATATTGTTCCGAACACGGTTGATTTTCGTAAAGCCAATGACGGATAAATTGTCGGTCGGCGACAAAACTTTCGTCGACGTCGTCGAGCGTCGACACGTCGTGTCCGACGATAAGAACGACGTCTTCCGGCCCGGCTTGCGACAACGCCCAGACGATCGCGTCTTTACGGTTGGCGATAACGCTCGCTTTTTCCGGCTCTTTAAATCCGTGCAACAAGTCGTCGAGCGCCTCTTGCGCTTGCGGCAAATTTCCGCGAGTAACGGCGACCCAATCGGCGGCCGACTCGGCGGCGCGGCCCATCAACGGGCGTTTGCTGCGGTCGGAATCGTTCGGCGCGCTCAACACGCAGTAAATCGAACCGGTTCCGGCGACGCTGCGAAGCGTTTCAATCGTCTCGTTCAACGATTCCGGCGAACTCGCGCAGTCGAGGTAAACGCCGAACGGTTGGCCGCAATCGATTTGCTCCATCCGCCCCGGAATATACTCGACGCGTTCGACGCCGCGGGCGATCGTTTTCAAGTCGATATTCCAAGCGACGCCTAAAGCGGCCGCCGCCAAGCAGTTGTAAATATGTTCTTTCCCGACGATGCGCGAACGAACCGGCGCGCCGTCCGTTCCGGCGACGATATAAAACGTTTGTTCGCCGCGTTGACGCTCGACGGGACGACCGGCGACGGAACATTCGGTCGGCTGAATCCCGATCGTCAACGTCGGGCAGTTGATCAGGTGCAACGCCGCGTCGGTAACGCGGTCGTCGACGTTGCAAATCGCGATCGCGTCTTTCTTCAAATAGTCGAAAATCCGCATTTTAACGCGACGATATTGGTCGACGGTGCGGTGATAGTCGAGGTGGTCGCGACGCAAATTCGTCAAGCAAACGGCGTCGAACTCGATTCCGTCCAAGCGACGTTCGGCCAGCGCGACCGACGACGCTTCAATAATCGCGCAACTGCAACCGTTGTCGACCATTCGCGCCAACAATTCGGCCAACGCGGCGGGCTCCGGCGTCGTTTCGCTCAGCGGCGCCAATTTTTTCCCGTCGTAAACGCCGAGCGAACCGATCAGCCCGACCGAGCGCCCGGCTTCGGCCAACATCCCGCCGATAATATACGACGCGGACGTTTTACCGGCGGTTCCGGTAACGGCGATCGTCTTCAACTTGCGCGCCGGAAAGTCTTGGAACGCCTGGCAAGTTCGCGCCCAAACGGAACGCGGATCGTCGACGAAAACGACTTGAAACGCGCCGTCTTCGGTCGCGACGCCGCTTTTTTCCAACGCGGTCGTCAGTTTCGCTTCCCACTCGCCTTTCGCGACGACGGCGGCGACGGCTCCGTTGGCGGCGGCGGTCGTTATCGCGTCGAGCGCCGCGCTTTCGTCGGATTCTCGACAGACGAAGAGCCCGGCGCGAAACGTTTCGCTCGCGTCGTCGCCGCAAGAGGCGATCGGCGTCTCGCGGTAAGGCGCGACGTTTTCCCCTTCGAGCAAGACGGCCAACGAAATCGGCGTTCCGTTTCTAGGTTGAATCGACATCTGCAAAAATCCTTCGTCGTTGCGTCGGTCGAAACCGACAATTTCAAAAATTCGGCGCGCCAAGAAGCGACCGTCTTTTCATTATATACGCAATTATATCGCCAACTCGACGCCGCGGTTCGGGTTTTGAGGCGATTTTCACCATATTTTTCGAAATTTTCGCGCTCGCCCGTTCGCTTGCGCCCAAGAGCGCGTCGCGTCGCGTTAAGCTCGGCAAACCGGCGAAATTTTGCGGTCGCGAGCGTTTTTGGCGTTCGCTCTTTCGTCCCGAGGCTTCGCGTCGTTTACCCTCTTTTCGTCGAGTATCATAAAAAAACGCGACGAAGACGTCAAGACGAATTTTATCCGTCAACCAAGAATGAGTCGTATTTTTCCGACATTTCCCGCGCTAACGCTCGACGGCGCCCGCAAATTTTTCCCACTCCACCGCCTTTCGCCAAACATTGTTTTCCCCGCGTTTTTCCCCGTTTAACGCCGCGAGACTTTTAAGCGCCGTCAAAGCATTTCGAGCGGGTCGACGTCGACGATCCAACGCACGTCGCGCGGCGCCTTCGGCTTCGAGTCGACGACGCGGCGCGCCGCTTCGCGCAAGAGTTCGCCGGGCGAGCCGATCATTTGCAGGTGAAAACGGTATTCGCCGCGCAATTTCGCAAAGGGCGCCGGGGCCGGGCCCAACGTTTTCGCCAACAACGGCGGTCGGCGGCGCGGTTCCAGCGTTACGACGTTTCGCCCCGCCGAGTCGCGGCTCGTTCCGTCGTCGTCCTTGTCGTCGGTCGACGGCGCCCGACGCTCCGGCGGAACGAACCCGAGTTCCTCGTTGACGACGCGACAAGCCGCTCGCAACTCCGCCCCCAACGTCTTCGCGAACTCCGCCGTCTCCCGCTCGTCCGGGCCGCGAACGACGAACCTAATCGCCGAGAAAAACGGCGGATACGCGAACTTGCGTCGCTCGGCGAGTTCTTCTCGCGCAAACCCCAAATAGTCGGCGACCGTCGCGGCGCGAATCGCCGGATGCTCCGGGTTGTACGTCTGCACGACGACTTTCCCCTCTTTCTCGCCGCGTCCGGCCCGCCCCGACGCCTGCACGATCAGGTAAAACGTTCGCTCCGACGCCCGGAAGTCGGGCAGGTGCAACGCCGCGTCCGCGTTGATAATTCCGACCAAAACGACGTTCGGAAAGTCGAGCCCCTTGGCGATCATCTGCGTTCCGAGCAAAATCCGGTATTCGCCGCGCCGAAACGCTCCCAACGCCCGCTCGTGCGCGTCGCGAGCTTGCGTCGTGTCGGCGTCCATCCGCAAAATCGGAACGTCCGGGAAACGCGCCGCCAACTCCCGCTCGAGCTTTTGCGTCCCGAAGCCGCCGTATTTAATCCCGGCGAAACCGCAATAAGGACAAGCGTTCGGCGCCGGAATTTGATAATCGCAGTAATGGCAAAGCGCGATTTGTTGCGTTATATGATGCGTCAGCGCGACGTCGCACTCGGGGCATTTTAGCGTTTCGCCGCAACTCGGACACTGGATATGGGTCGAAAAACCGCGTCGGTTCAAGAGCAAAACGACTTGGTTCGTCGGGTCGGCGTCGAGCGCGTCGGTCATCTCCTTGAAGAGACGCTGGCAAATGGAGCCGCGAGCGAAACCGGTCGCGACGCGGCTGCGCATATCGACGATATGAACCGGCGGGAGCGGTCGGTCGCAAACCCGGCGCGGAAGCGTCAACAGCTCGTACCGTTTCATTTGCGCGTTTCGCCAACTTTCGAGGGACGGCGTCGCGGAGCCGAGCAGGAGCGGAACGTTCTCTTGATCGGCGCGAAACCGAGCGACGACGCGAGCGTGATAGCGCGGCGCGACGTCCTGCTTGAACGACGTCTCGTGTTCCTCGTCGATAACGATCAACCCGAGTCGCGGAACCGGCGCGAAAACGGCGCTCCGCGCTCCGACGACGACTCGCGCCCGTCCGCTCGCGATCTTTTCCCATTCGGCCTTCCGCTCGACGTCGGTCAGTCGGCTGTGCAACACCGCGACGTCGCCGAATCGCTCCCGGAACCGCCCGACCGTTTGCGGCGTCAAACTAATTTCCGGAACGAGAACGATCGCCTGTTTGCGGTACGAGACGACCTCCTCGATGGCGCGGATGTAAACTTCCGTTTTGCCGCTTCCGGTCGCGCCGCGCAGGAGGAACGTCGGCGCTTGTTCCTCGCGCAGCGCCGTCAAAATTCGGTCGAGCGCCTTCTGTTGGTCGTCGGTGAGAGTCAGCCGGGCGCCGTCGTAATCGCCGTTTTCCCCTTTTTTATCGGTCGCGAGGGCCTCGTCGAGGAAGCGGCTCGTTCGGCGAACGCGCTTCGTTTGGAAGATTCCGAGATTTTTGAGCGCGAGAATCGGAACGGTCGAGCATTTCGCGCAACGGGCCAACTCGGCGACGGTCGGCGGGTCTTCCAGTTGGCGAAAGGTTTCGAGAACGAACCGCTGTTTCGGCGTTAAAAGGTCGATTTGCCGTTTCTTTTTCGCCGCGTCGACCTTCGCCAACCGCGCTTCGAAGTCGGGAGCGAGCGTCAAGACGCTGGTAAGGCGGGTTCCGGTCGCCGCGTCGCGCACTCCGGCGGGCAGAATCCCTTCCAACGTCGTCCCGAGCGGGCAAAGGTAACGCTTCGCGAGCCAACGGGCCAACTCCAACATTTTCGGCGAAAGGAGCGGTTCCGCGTCGACGACCGACGCGACCTCCTTCAAGCGAAACCGCTTCTTTTCGTCGGTCGCGCCGTCCTTCCCAGTTTGCCCGTTTCCCTTACTCGCGCTCTTTTCCCCCAACGCCGGACGCTTTTCGCGCTCGAGTCGCCGCTCGACGCCGACGCAGTAAGCGCAAACCGGCCGATTCCGCGTCCCGAGCGGAACCGTAACGCGAACGCCCGGAACGACCCGCTCTTCGAGCCGCTCCGGAACCTTGTAATCGAACGTTCCGTCCGGCCCGTCCGGAAACGCGACTTCGGCGATCAAGATTTCGCGCTCGTCCTCGACCGTCTCCCAAACGGGCCGCTGGTCGTCGAAAAGGGTCGGTTGCATCGTTCGTCGTTCTCCGAAATTTGACGTTATATTAATAAGGGCGTTTTCGACGGCGAACCAAGTCGCGCAAACGCTTCTTAATTATATCGCAATTTCGCCGACGTCGCAAGAGTCGCCGACGTTCGCGACTTTTCCGCCGCCGGAGAAACGGAACAAAATCGCTCCGAAACGGAAAAAGCTCCTTGCAATCGCCCGCGTCGTTTGGTAAAATAAGGACGGTTTCGGCGTTTCGGCGTCCGAATCGACAAAATTTGGGCTTTTTTCGCCGCTTTTTAACGTCGTTAAATAAATTCCGCAACGTTTTTGGAGTTTTCGTCAATGCGTTTCGACCGTCTGGAAGGTTATTTGGTTCGTCTCCCGTTAAAAAAACCGCTTCGCGTCTCGAACGCTCCAACGGAATTTTGCGAAACGGTTCTTTTCCGCGTTGAAAGCGGCGGCGTCTCCGGTTGGGGCGAGGTCGCTCCGGGCAATACTCCGATCTTGACCGAACAATGGAGCGGCGCGACGTACTTGACCGCTCGCGACGTGATCCTTCCGCTTTTGACCGAAGCGCAATACGTCGACCGCGCCGAATCGTTCGCCGATATTTTCGCGTTGATTAAAGGCAACCGTCAAGCGCGCGGCGTCGCCGAAATGGCGTGGCAAGACTTGAACGCTCGTCTCCGCGGCGAACCGCTCTGGAAAACGCTCGGCGGCGAAAAGAAACCGCTGAAAGTCGGCTTGACGTTCGACCGCTTCATCGAAGAAAACGAATTTTTCAACGAATTGCAACGAGCGACCGACGAAAACTTCGCCCGCCTGACGCTGAAAATTCGACCGGGTTGGAACGTCCAAATCCTCAATTTTGCGCGGCTCGACACGCCGTCTTGGTTGCAGCTTCAAGTCGACGTGGAGGGCGGTCTCGACTTCGAAAAGCACTCGGACACCCTGTTCCGTATGGACGATTTCTTCCTGAACTGCGTCGAGCAACCGTTGTCGTCGAAGGACTTCGTCGCGCACGCGATGCTGAAAGAATCGATGCGAACGCCGATTTGCTTGGACGAATCGATCGAGTCGCTCGAAGACGCGGCGATGGCGTTCGACTTGGAGGCGTGCCGCGTCGTTTGCCTGAAACCGGGTCGCGTCGGCGGACACTGGGAAGCGCGCCGCGTCGCGGAGTTCGCGGCGTCGAAAGAGATTACCTGTTACGGCGGTTTCGACCTTCAGTCGTCGCTCGGTTACCGGCACTTGGCGGCGCTCGCGTCGACGTCGAATTTCGTTTTGCCGACCGACTATCAGCGCTTGGACGAAATTTTAGCGTTCGACCCGGTCGCTCCGCTCGCCGCCGTCGAAACGACGCCGACGCTCGACGAGGAAGCGCAAGAGCCGCCGCGTCCGTACCGCGCCGTCGAACTTTGGGACGAGCCGGGAATCGGAGCCGACCCGAACTTGGAAGGTTTGGCGCCGTACATTCTCGATAAATTCGAGTGGACGCGTTAATTTAGGCAACTTTAATAAGCCGCGCAAACCAAAACGCCGCGCTTGTCCGGATTTCCCCGACGAGCGCGGCGTTTTGACAAATCTACGCAAACTTTAACGACGTTACTCCTCCCGGACGCCGTTCATTTTAACGCGAAGTCGGCGCGCCTAAATTTGATCGCCAATCTTACTCGCAACGAGCGCGAAGTCGACCGCCTTCCCAGAGTCAAACGCGGCTAAATTTTACCGCAATCTTTCCGGTTTCCCCAAGACCAATCCGGCGTTTTAGCAAAACCGCGCAAACTTTAACGGCGTTATTTCCTTCGGTCGCCGTTCATTTTAACGCGAAACCGGACGCGTCTAAATTTAACCGCCAATCTTACCCCGCAACGAGCGCGAGGCGACCGTCCCTCGGTCAAACGTATCTGAATTTTACCGCAATCTTTCCGGTTTCCCCAAGACCAATCCGGCGTTTTAGCAAAACCGCGCAAACTTTAACGCCGCCCCTTGCCAAGCCGAGCGAACGAAAAACGTTAAAATCGCCGCACTCCCCCTTGTCGAAATGTCGAAACGCGTTAAAATAATAGCGGTTTGTTAAAAATTACCGAAACTTTTTCGTTCGTTTTATCGTTCGGACAGTTTGCGTAATTCACGACATTTGCGCCCGTAGCTCAATTGGATAGAGCAGCGGACTTCTAATCCGCAGGTTGAGGGTTCGATTCCCCCCGGGCGTGCTTCCCTATAATTCCGAGAAATTCCGCTTGTTGGCGAACATACTCGTACAAGCGTTCTTCTCCCTCTTTCGCCGCTTCTATAATCGCTAAAATTTTCTCGTATCCCCGTTCAAACGGAGTCGGTTCGTCTTCGTCGAAAAATGGGTCTTCCTCGTCGTAATCGCTTTCAGGAGCGTTAATTATGTTGCTTAACTCCTCTTCGATTAAATCCAAACACGACGGATAATTCCAAGTCGCCGACGCGTTTTTCGACGCCGCTTTCTTGCCGAAACTCGCCGGTCGTCGCCGTCCTCCCAAGCGTTCGCGTCGTTTTTCATCTGATCGGGGCGCTTTTGGGCAAAATTTTCGTCGAGGCAACGAAGTAACGCCGTCTACCATCTCCTGAATCGAGACGGCGCGGTCGCTCTTCTGAAATTCAATTCTTTTGACAACGCTAAACGTTTTTGGAAGCCGACGCGATCAAATCCCAACGCGGCGGAGCGTCCCAAATCCCGCCCAATTCTCGCGACGCGACGTATCCCCTTTATTGCCGTCGATTACGTCGCTCAAGAAACGCAATATTTATAATCGATAATTCGGTTGTTCGCGTACAAAACGGTCAGCGACGATTCGACGGGCGAAAACTCCATCGACCGAATAAGGTCGTCGCCGCTTGGAATTTTGCTGAAAAGAGAACGCGTTTTAACGTCCCAAAGCAAGACGCCGCCACCGGTTAGGCCCATTGCGACCAAGTCGTCGCGCTCGGAATAACGCAAGCAGGCTACCGTCCCGGGAATCTTCTGAAAACATTCTTCGCGCGGGCCGTCCAAGGTTTCGGGCCGAATAACGATTTTACCCCGCCCTTCTTTCGGCCCTCGCGCCGCGACGCTTAGGACGCGACGTCGTTTCCCTAACCATACGTGTTCCCAAGACATATCGTCCTTGAAAAAATACGTCGTCGCCGCGTTCGACTCGGGCCCGCCGACGCTCAAACAGTCGACGCCGCCGACAATCCAACGCAAGCGAGCGGCGCCCGACGCCTCGTTCGTTTGCGACAAATCGTCGTTCGAAGGAAGGAACGCGAAGAAATTTATCATCGCCCCATTGCGCAACCCGCAGTATTCCTTGACTTGTCCCGTCGCGACGTCGCATAACCTTAAATAACCGGAGGCGTCGGGAATCGCTACCGACGTTTCCCGGGTTTTCTCGGGCGCAAAAACGGACTCGGCGGAAATCCAGCACGACTTGACGGTTACTCCCGAAGGCGTCTTTTTGTAAGGCGGTTGGAACAGAGGAACGGTCTTCAACAGCTCGAACGTCGCCGCGTCGTAAACGTATATTTTATCGCCTTTACAAGCCGACGCGATCGCCGCCAATTTACCGTCTCGAGAAAACGCGAGCCTCGTTCCTTCGTCGCAGGGGCGCTCGCGCTTGTAACATTGCGTCGGCGTCGCCGTTTTCTCCGACCAAACGGCGACATAATGTCCTCCTTCCTCTCCGGGGACGGCGCCCGTCGCGATCAAAGCTCCCGAAACCGGATGATATTTCAAGGTACGAGGGCATATCGGAGAAGCGACAAGTTCTTGCACGACAATACGTTTCATCAGCGAATTTCCTCGTTTTACGCTAATACCGTTACATCTTGGCGCAACTTGTTCCAAGGTCGAAAATTCTTTCTTTTTCCCGTTACAGTTACATTATGTCAACAAAAATTGACGCGGCGGCGTATGCAGTCGGCGGCGATTCGCGCGGCTTCGACGGCGAGTTTCATCCCCTTTTTAACGCCTTTCGGACTCTTTTCGAGGCGCTCGACCGCCGCTTCGAACGTCGACGCGGCCTCTTCGTAAGCGCCGACGTGAAAACGCGTTAGCGCAAGGTAAAAGTCTTGCCAAAATTCCTCGTCGACGTCGAAGAAATTTTTGTCGATAAGCCCGGCGTCGTACTCGCGCAGGAAGTCGGCGGCCGTCGCGAATCGACGGAAAAACGGCGACGCCGTATCGCGCAAAAAATTTGCGACGTCGGTTAAAATCGCGTCGACTTCCGCCTCGCTTTTCGGCAAGCCGTTCCACGACTTACGTTCGCCGCGCGACGCCCAACCTTCGTCCTCTTCGTCGCGCAGGCCCTTCCAAAAACGCTTCAATTTCCTTTGCGTCGCCGCGTCGCGCGGAGCGTTCGCCCAGCAAGCGAAACTCGAAACGGGCCCGCAGCCGCAGTAGACGCTCAACTCGCCGTCGACGTCGCTAAACCAACAGGTATGACGCAAAATTTCCGCCCTTCGCGTCCAAGTTCGCGCGTCGTCTTTGTCTCGCTTAAACCCAAGCGGCGTCAAAGTTTGCGCGATCATCTTTTCGACGCGATTCGTCAAGTCGCTTTTGAGTTTTCCCTCCGGCGAGGCCGCGAACCGGCGCCGTTCGGCCTCTTTCGCCGCTAACGACGCCTCGTAGCGTTGTTGCCCGGCGATCGCTCGGTCGTCTTGCCAACGATACAGCCGTCCCGCCGGTTTCAGAAAATTCGCGTCGCGGACGGGAAAACCAAGTTGCGTCAAATAGTCGAGCGCGTCGTTTAAAGCAAAGCGTCGTTTGATTTTACGGTCGGAGTACTGTTCGACGCGCTCGAACGGATACGGCTCGCCCTCTTGCCAAAAGACGTTGCGCCCGTCGTACATAACGCGCACTAAACGCAATAATTTGGAGTCGCGCCACGATTCTTCATCTTCGCGCAATTCGCAAATATAGCCGTCCGACTTCGCGTAACGCAAGTTGAAAACCGACGTTTTGCCGGTTCTCGCCCCGCCGGCTCGCAACACTAGTCCGTTACTGCGCGGCGTGAAAGAGACGGAAACGTCGGGCGCGCTAACCGGCGAGAAACCGTATCTTATCGTCGGCGTTTTTTGTCCGAAGTCGGCGGGATACAATTCCTCGAAGGCCTCCGCAAGCGCTTCGGGCGGAAGTTCGACGCAGGAGACGCGCTTGACGTGTTCTCGATAAAACGCGGCAATCTCTTCGATCGGACGCCGGACGATTTCCAATTGAAACTCGTCGAAATTTTCCAGCGAAAAAGGCTTTTCGGCGTTCATTTCTTCCTCCTTAATCCGTTGCCGTTTATCGTCTTAAAACCTTCTCCATTAGCGCGGTTGTTTGGGCGACTTGCTCCCCGACGCTTGCGGTTGGAGCGACTTGGCGTCGTTGCCTTTTACAACGCGTCGCTTAAAATCGATTCACGGGAGCAAGGCGCGGTTACGCCTCGTCGAACTCGTCTTCGTCGACGTAGCCCCAGTATTCGTCGTAAAGCGTCCCGGCGTCGGACGTTACGTTCTCGTCTTGAATGGAGCGCAGGCGACCTTTCGCGGTTTGCAGGTTTTTGCGTTGCGCGGCGATTTTGTTCGCGGCG
>JAGBDN010000001.1 GCA_017937485.1 Thermoguttaceae bacterium | reverse complement strand
TCGCGCCGTCCGTCGCCTTGTTGCCCGTCGCGGTAAGCGTTCCGCCGAATTCGACGGCTTCGTTCGCCGTCAAGGCGCCGGTCGTCGATTCGTTGTTCGCAAGGGTCGCGTCCGCGCCGACGATAATCGTCGAACCGGAAATAACCGAACCGGCCGTCGCCTTGTTGCCCGTCGCGTTGAGAGCGCCCGCGATTTCCACCGCGCCGCCGACGAGAACCGCGCCGGTCGTCGATTCGTTGTTTTCGAAAATCGCCGCGCCGCCGACGTTGAAGCTCGTTCCGGCGATAATCGCGCCGTCGTTCGCGACGTTGTTCTTCGCGGTCAAATCGCCGCCGAACGAAACCGCGCCGTTCGCCGAAATCGCGCCGCCGGTCTTATTGCCGGCGATCGTCGCCGAACCGCCGATAGCGACCGCGCCCGCCGACTCGATCGCGGCGTTCGCCGAATCGTTCGCTTCGAGAGTCAGATCGCCCTTGATTTCGACGATTTTCGCGACAAGCGCGCTCGTCGCCGACTTGGAACCGGTAATCGTCGCCGAACCGTCGACCGTCAAACCGCCGCCGATATAAAGCGCGGCGCCGTCGGTCGTCTCGTTGTTCTTCGCGACCAAATCGCCCGCGACGACCAAATCGTTTTCGGTGTAAAGGGCGCCGCCGTTTCCGGTCGCTTTATTGCCTTCGAACGAAACGGCTAAGGTCGATTCGCTCGCCGCGTCCGCCGCGAAGGTAATCGTCGCTTTCGGCCCGGCGTAAATCGCGCCGCCGTTCCCGTTCGTCGCTTGGTTGCCGACGAAGGAGACTGCGACGAACGTCGCGTCGACGAGCGTGTAAACCGCGCCGCCGACTTCCGCGACGTTGTTCGTAAAGGTCGTGTTTTCGACCGTAAGCGTTCCGGCTTGCGCCGCGATCGCGCCGCCCGCGAACGACGAGCCGCCGACGAACGAAGCGTTCTTAACGACGAGTTCGCCCTTCGAGAAGATCGCGCCGCCGAATTCGGAAGCGAAGTTGTTCTCGAACGCGCCGCCGGCGACGGTCAACGTTCCGACGTTGTAAATCGCGCCGCCGAGACCGGAGGTCAGTTCGCCGTCGACCGGCGCGCCGGTCAAACGAACGTTGTTGTTCGCGAAGTCGACTTCGTTCAAGGTCAATTCGCCGCGGTTGACGACCGCGCCGCCGACCGCGCCCGCGCCGCGAGTCGCCGTCAAGCGAGAAATCGTCGCGACGCCGCCTTCTTGAACGAGGAAGATTCCGGTCGAGTTCGCGCCGTCGAGGGTAACGTCGCGGTCTTCGCCGTCGATAACGACGACGTCGGCGATTTCGATCGGGCCGGTCGCCGCGTCGACGGTAATCGTCTTGCCTTGCATCGATTCGGCGAAGGTAACGGTCGGTTCGACCGCTTTCGTCAAACGAGCGACGCCGTCGATCACTTGAATCTTCGAACCGTCGGCCAAGATCAGCTCGTCGCGGTAAACTTCGTTGCGGGTTTGCAGCGTTCCCACCGAGAGGTTCGCGAATTCGAGCGCGCCGCCGTCGGCGTAAGAAACGACCGAACCGTTTTCAAAGACGAACGCGCCGTCCGGATATTCGTCGTTTTGACGGTAAGTAAATTTGACGTTCGCGTATTCGAACGCGGCGCCGTCGGTCAAGATCACCTTTTCGCCGTTCGGGAAGACCAACGTTTGATACGAGTAACGGTCGCCTTCGCTCGGGTTCAGGTTCGTGCCGTCGACGAACGAAACGTATTGATCCGTATTGAGTTGGAGGTTCGCCGCCGCGCCGTCCGGGAAGGTAACTTCGCCGCTCGAAACGTCGGCGCGCTCGGCTCCGTCTTCCATCGAGTAAGCGAAGTAACCGCCGTTGAGTTGCGAACGGTAGTAAATCGGACGACCGTTGAGGAGGAACTCGTCGCCGTCTTGCAGGTCGACCAACGCGCCGTTCTTTTCGACGACGTCGACTTTCACCGTCAGCGAGCCGTTTTCGACCGTAACGATTTGACCGTCTTCAAGGACGTATTGCGTTCCGTCGGCGACCATAAAGATCGAGACGTATTCGTAAGCGCCCGCGTGCGCGATCGCTTCGCGAATCGAGGTCAGGCCGTCGGTCGGGTCGACGACGTCTTGTTCCGTCGTAACGACGGAGCTCGGCGCTTCGAAGACGTCGAAGGTTCCGGCGTAGACGTTGTTGTTTTCGCCCGCGAAACCGTCTTCTTCGCCCCATTCGACGACCTTGCCGACGCCGTCGACGTCGAGCGTCAACGTGATTGAGTAACGACCGGCCGGAAGCGCGCCCAAGTTGGCGGCCAACGACGCGGAACCGTCCGCGGCAATCCAGTCGCTTTCGTTCAGCCAATCGAAACGATCGAAGGAACTCGCGTAGTAACGAATGTCTTGCGTCTTCGTGTAGACGACTTCGCCCTTGGCGTTCGTCCCGACGAGCGTCATCGTGTAACCAAAGTTCGAGTAAACCGCCGCGTCGCCGACGTTTTGAACGTTAAAGTCGACGCAAACGTCTTGCCCGGCGACGAAGTAGTCGAGTTCGACCGTTTCGCCGTTTTCAAGTTTTTCCGTTTGCCAATAATCGACCGACGAGTCGACGAGATCGAGATCCGGCGCGATAATCGCTTGATATTCGAAGGCGCCCATATCGACCGACATCACGACGCCGCCGACCGTCAAACCGACGCGACGGTCGTTTCCGGCGAAGTCGACGAGCGCGCCGCCGTCGAGCGCGTTCGAACCGCCGTTGATCGCCGGGGAGGTCGCGGACAGCGTGTAATCGCCGTTCGCCGCGTCGACGAATTGCGGGTCGACGCCGAGGAACGAACGGTAAGCCGCGTCGAGACCGAACGCTTTGTCGCCGTATTGAGCGACGTTGCCGAGGAGCGAGGAACGAAGCGTCGTCGTCGCGCCGTCGACGGTGTAAAGGTCGAAGCCCTTCGCGGCGGCGTCGGTCGCTTTATTACCGGCGAGAATCGTATTGTCGACCGTCGCGGTTCCGGCGTTGTAGAGCCCGGCGCCGTCGGCGGCTTGGTTGTCGGCGATCGTCGCGTTCGTCAGCGTCGCGGTTCCGGCGTTGTAAATCGCGCCGCCGAGACCGGTCGCGACGTTCTTCGCGATCAGCGAGTTCGAAACGGAAAGGGTTCCGGTCGAGTAAATCGCGGCGCCGTCGCGCGCTTCAGAACGCTCGACTTTAACGCCGGTCAGTTTCAAGGTTCCGGTCGAGTAGAACGCGCCGCCGACGGAAGCGGAGTTCCCGGCGAAGAGCGTTCCGACGACCGTCGCGGTTCCTTCGTTGTAAAGGGCGCCGCCCTTGTCGGTCGTCGAGTTTCCAACGAACGAACCTTGGTCGATCGTCGCGTTTCCGACGTTGTAAATCGCGCCGCCGACCGTCGCGGAGACGTTCGCGAAATCGGAGTCGGCGAGGCGGAGCGTTCCGTTCGCGGCGTTGTAAATCGCGCCGCCGTTCAGGGCCGCCGTTCCGTCGAAGATCGAGTTCGAAACGTCGGCGGTTCCGGCGTTGTAAATCGCGCCGCCGCTCGACGCGGTCGAACCGCCGTTGAATTGCGTATTGTCGACGACGAGCGTTCCGACGTTGTAAACGACGCCGTTGCCGAAGGCGCCGGTCGCGTCGAACGTCGAGTCTTGAATCGTCGCGGAACCGGCGTTGTAAATCGACGCGCCGTCGCGAGCGGAGTCGCCGGAGAAGGTCGTGTTCGAGACCGTCAGCGTCGCGCCGGAAGCGTTGTAAATCGAGCCGCCGACGCCGCCGTTCGATTCGTTGCCGGAGAAGGCGACCGAATCGATCGTCAACGTTCCCTTGTTGTAAACGACGCCGCCGTCTTGCGAAGACGTCGAGTTCGCCAGTTTGAAGTTCTTAATTTCGACTTCCGCGCCGGTTTCGACGGTGAAGAGGCGCGAGTTAACGCCTTGAATCGTCAGGTCGAGGAGTTGACCGTCCGGGTCGACGCAGTCGAGCGTGAAGGACTTCGAAAGGGTCAATTCGCCTTGCGTCAGAACGAAGGTTTGGCCGTCGAGCGCCGCGTCGAAAACGACCGCGTTCGCTTCGCGGGAGACCTTTTGAACGATCGCGACGCCCGCTTTGTAGGAGTAGGTTTCGCCTTCCCAAAGGATCGTCGAACCGGCGTCGAGCTTGCCGGCGACGTCTTCGCTCTTGAAGACGAACGCGTCTTTACGAGCGTTGTACTCGACTTCGTAACCGTTGGCGAGCGTAACGACGACGCCGTCGGTCAGATAATAACGGTAATCGCCGGAATCGACGTAAGCGCGTTCGACGAACGTCAGTTCGACGCCGTCGACGACGACTTTCGAACCTTCGGCCATCGGATATTCGACGGTCGTCGTAACGACGAAGACGCCCTTGGCCGCGTCGTAAACCGCGCTTTCGCCGTTGGCGAGCGTAACGGTCGAACCGTCCAAAACGACGGCGACGTCGTTCGTCGCGACGCGGCGGAAAACGCCGTTGACGACGGCGACTTCGGTTCCGTCGGCGAGGAAGAAGTTGCCCATCGCTTGGACTTGGTCGCGGTTGTAGCTCGTTTGCGAAACGCTCGTCCAAACGCCGTCGACCATTTCGACCGCGACGCCGTTGATTTCGCCCTTCGTTCCGTTCGGAACGGCGATCGCTTTGTTGTCCGCGTCGAAGTAAACGTCTTCGGCGTAAACGACCGTAACGACCGCTTCGCGACTCAACGTTGCTTCGGCGACGTCCGCGGCGGCGAAGGAGAAGTCGGCGCTGGTCCAAGCGCTCGCGGCTTCGTCCCATTGCGCGTCGACGTATTCGACGCCGGCGAGCGTAAAGGTCGCCTTGTCGCCGTTGGTCAGCGCGACGACGTTCCCTTCGGCGTCGACGTAAGCGCTTTGCTCGGCGTCCCAAACGATCGTTTCGGAAACCGTTTCGGTAAACGAGAACGATTCGCCCGGATAAACGCGGTAGTCGGTCGTGTTGTCGACGTAGAACTTGCCGCCCTTAACGGTGTACGTAACGCCGCCCGATTCGAAGGTCGCGCCTTCCGGCAGGGCGACTTCGCGGTAATAGAAGCTGCCCGCGTAAATTTCGACCGCTTCGCGGAGCGAAATCTCGCCGTCGTAAGCGTCGACGACGTCGGCGGTCGTCGTAACGACGATCGAGTTGTTGACCGAAACCGGGGACTCGACGACGTCGAAATAAGACGAAGTCAGGTAGAAGTTGTTCGTTTCGGAGTACTCGTCGAGCGCGGCGCCGGAGTCGAGTTGGTAACCGAAGACGTAGTAACCTTCTTCGTTTTGCGCTTCGAGCGCGCCGTTGGCGACGAAACCGTTAATAATGTCTTCGATCGAACCGAGCGCGACGTTCGTCAACGCGATAAAGCTGTTCGCGCCGTCGTATTCGACCGTTTGGACGTCGCCGGTCGCGAGGTTCGTGAGCGTGATCGTCGCGACCGAGGAACCGTCGCCGCCCGGCATCGAAACGCCTTCGGCGAAGTCGACTTTCACGTTCAGGAGCGCGAGTTCGTTGTTCCCGATCTTCGAGTCGGCGAACATTTGTTGTTTCGTCGAGGTTTTCGGGTCGTACTTCCACATATAAACCGTCGTTTCGAAGGAATCCGCGATCGCGGCGCCTTGGTTGATGAACGACAGGTTCAGGAAGAGGTTTTCGTCGGCGAGGAACGGCGCGATGGAACCGGTTTGGTCGTCTTCGGCGCGCGAAATCACGATGGAGCTTTCCCAGTCGTTGACGACGTCGGAACCGGCGGCGCTCGGAACGAATTCCGTCAAGTCGGCTTTGCCGAGAACTTCGTAAGCGCCCGCGTCGACGGAATCGCCTTCAAAGCGCGGTTGTCCGGCGAGGTCGTCTTGGTAATCCGCGGTGAAGAAGTAGCGGTCTTGGCCCCAGCGATTGTAACCGTTCGAAACGCCGTTTCCGAAGTCGAGATCGTTCGTCAAGTTCGCGGAATTACCGAGATCGACGGCGAGGGAGTCGCCTTGGAGACGGAGGTTCCAAGACTTCCAAAGTTCGCTCGACCAATCGGCGGCGTCGTAACCGCGGTAGCTGACGAACTTCGGATCGTAGGTCGTAACCGGCGAGGAAACGCTCGAACCGCGCGACGTTCCGATGAAGGAGGTGCCGCCGACGTTCGTCGAGTTCGTCCCGTTTTTGTACGCGGTGTAGTTCGAGTTGCGGGATTCGTCGCCGATAATCGAGTTTTCGGCGCGCGTCGTCTTACCCGACTGCGTGTAAACGTCGGCGCCGTAGGACGCTTCGTTTTCCGCGACGATCGTGTTGTAAAGGTTGACGCGACCGGCGTTTTGAATACCGCCGCCGGAGTAGTCCGCCGTGTTCCCGGCGACCGTAACGTTCACCAGCGTCGCGACGGCGCCCGACTCGTTGTAGAGACCGCCGCCGACGGAGTTTTCTTCCGTAACGATATTGCCGACGATCGACGTGTTGACCAAGTAGAGCCAACCGTCGTGTTGCGCGTTGTCTTCGTATTCGCCGCCGGAGTTGTAAATACCGCCGCCCGCTTTCAACGCGCGGTTCCCGGCGATCACGCTGTCGCCGATGGTGAGCCAACCGTAGTTGTTGTAGATACCGCCGCCGTTGTTCGTTTGGCCGTTTTTGCCGTAGGTTTCGCCCTTTTCTTTAGTGGCGTTGATCGCGCCTTCGTTGACGGCGTTGCGCGTCGCGACGGACGTATAGCGTTCTTCGCCGACGAAATCGGCGAGCGTTCCGGCGGAAACCGTAACGTAGTATTGGCCGATCGCGCCGTAATTCGAGTAACCGTCGGTCGCGGGGTTGCCGCGTCCGGTCGTCGTAACGCGAACGAAGTAGGAGTCGCCCGCGATCAAGCCGGTCGCTTCGAAGTGCGCGAAGAGCGAGTCGGTCGGGTCGCAGGTATAAAGGAGTTTCCCGGCGTCGTCGTAAAGTTCGACGCGGAGGTCGAGGTTCGTGTAACCGAGGCTCGCGGCGTAACCGGCGGCGTTGGCGCGATCGTAATCGGCGCCGGAACCGACGACGTCGATCACATACGTCGAATCGGTCGCGACGAACGAGAACATATCGACGTCGCCGGTGCGTTCGATCAAGCCGTCCGCGACGAAGTTGCCGGGACGAATGTACGATTCGCGAAGCGCGGCGGCGTTGGCGCGTTTGTCGGAGTAATCGTCGGCTTTGTAACCGAGGCGGGCGGCGATGTACGCGAGGTCGTCTTGCGTTTGCGTCGCGCCTTGGTATTCGCCCTTGCTCCATTGGGTCAACGCTTGGTAGTAGCCGGCGCCCATAATCGGCGCCCAACCGTTCGTTCCGCCGTAATATTCGTCGCCGCCTTTGCCGTCGTGCGAGAGGTTGAGGGTGTGCCCGACTTCGTGCGAAATCGCTTCGGCGATCGACTTCGGCGAACCGAGGGAGTTCGGGAAGACGTAGCAGTCTTGTTTTTGCGTGCCGAACGAGTTCAAGTAGGCGACGCCGCCGCGATTGTTGCCGGTTCCGCCGACGACGACGCGAATCGCGTTCGTGGCGGCGTTGAAGACGTCTTGGTCGGTCGTAACGGTAACGTTAAACGGCGCGTAGTCTTCGGCGACGCGGAGGTAAATTTCGTTGATCGCTTCGAGTTCGGCGTCGTTGAAGGAAGTCGGGTCGCCGTCGAGGTCGTAAGCCGGGTGCGCTTCGCCGCTCCAGCCCGGGCCGTCGATCCCGCCGAAATAGAGGTAAATAACGTTCGTCGTTTCCGCGACGCCGCCGGTGAAGGTGAAGCCGTAAAGTTCGACGGTCGTGTTGTCGACGTACATAACGCGGAATTTTTCGTTCGCGTCGATCGTAATGCCCGGACGGTCGTTTTCAGCGTCCCAAGCGGCGGTCGCGTCGAGAACGAAGCGTTTTTCGCTGAACGGTTGGTCGACGAGCGGACGCGAGAAAGTGAAGCGGAGCGTTTCGCGCAGGTCGAGCGTTTGACCGGAGAGGGACGCGTCGAAGGTCAGCGTGTTCCCCAAGTGGCGCGAACCGTCTTCAAGGCGACGACCGCTGTAAACGAACGCTTCTTGCCAGTTCAAGACGTTGTCGACGCCGGTCGCGTATTCGAGCGACTCGACGTCCATTTTTTCCGCGTCGATATAGAAGTTTTCGTAACTTTCGTGCATCGACAGGGTGTATTGCCCCAAGGAGCCGTAGTCGGAATAACCGTTCGTCGCGTCGTTCCCTTGCCCGACGCCGGTAACGCTAATGTAATACGTCTTGCCCGCTTCGAGTTCCGGCGTAACGAAGTGCGAGAAGGTCGTGTAGGTGGAATCGTCGACCGCTTGGTACCCTTCTTTGAGGGAACCGTCGGCGTTGTAGACCTTTTTGCCGAATTGGTCGACGACGTAATAATAGTAGTCGTCCGACAGAACGATCGATTCGCCGTAGCCGAGCTTTTGAATCTTGCCGTCCATATCGAGAAGAACGATTTCGCCGTTCTCGTCGAGGAGTTCGACCTTGACGTTCAAGTTCGCGTAGTCGTAGGTCGAAGCGTAATATTTACCGGCGAAAACGGCGTTTTCAACGTCTCCGTGGCGGATGTAATTCCAGCTAAAGTCGCCGTCGATGAAGCGGTGGTCGGCCCCGGCGCCGGCGACGTCGACGACGTAGGTTCCGCCGTGCGAAACGAACGAGAACATATCGTAGTCGTCGCGGTTTTCGATAACGCCGTCGATCACATACGTCCCGGCGGTCGGGTCGTAGGTATTAATGTCGATCGGGACGTAGTGTTCGTCGAGTTTCTCCGCCATATCGATCGTGTCGCCGAAATCGTCGTTACGATAACCGACTTTCGACGCGATAATGGCGACGTCGTCTTCGCGGTTCGTGGCGTTGACGTAGGAACCGTCGCTCCATTGGGTGATCGTCGCGCCGTACCCGGTACCCATAATCGGGGCCCACGTTCCGTTTCCGCCGTAGTATTCGTTGTGTTCGTAACCGTCGTGGCTCAGCCCCATCGCGTGGCCGATTTCGTGCGCCGCCGCTTCCGCGACGTTTTTCGCCGAGAGACCGAGCGAGAGCGGATAGACGTAGTTGTCTTGCTTGCTCGTTCCGAAGCAACCGACGTAGGAAAGACCGCCCGCCGACGGGCTGTAACCGCCGACAACGCAACGAACGCCGTTCGTCGCGTTCGCCCAAACGTTCGGGTCGGTCGTAACGTTGACGTTGAACGGCGCGTAGTCTTCCGCGACGCGAGCCCAAACTTCTTGAATGAATTTCAGTTCGGAAACGCCGTAACCCGCCGAACCGTCGAGGTCGAGCGCCGGGTGCGCGAGGCCGTCCCAACCGGTTCCGTCCGCGCCCGCGAAGTGCAGGTAGATAACGTTTTCGGTGTTGCCCGGCATACTTTCGAGCGAAAGGGTCTCGGCTTCGGTAATCGGCGCCTCGTGCATTTTCGCGGTATACTGTTGCAACCAAGAGAAGCCGACGATTTCCGACGTGAAAGTATTGTTTCGGCTGTTTTCGTAACCGCCGTAATACGAGAAACCTTCCGGCAGCGTGCGAGCGCCTTGAACCGCGCCTTGATCGTTCAGATAGGTGTACGGCGCGACCGCCAAACGCCACGCCGAACCGGAACGTTCGAGCAAGTACGTGTTGTACGTGTTCTTTTCGCTCTCGCCGCTTTCGTCGCGGTAGTGCGTCAACGTGTTCGTGATCGGATCCTGGTAGTTCGGGTGTTCGTAGTGGTTGTCCGTAACTTCGTACTGAACGGTCGTTTTCGTCGGGTTCGAGCAAATAAGACCGACGTAGTCCGCCGAACCGTTGTCTTGACGCGTGTTCGGATTATAGTAGTACCCCCAAACGGAGACGTATTCGCGAACTTGGCGTCCGTTGTCGGAACGAGTCGTAACAATTTCGGCGGTAACGGCGTGTCCTTCGCGAAGAGCGCGAAGCATATCGTCGATCATCGCGTCGCTCGACGGAACGTAACCGCCGACCTTCGTGAAGTCGATATCCATAAAGAGGCCGCCGCCCTCGACTTGGTTCGTGTTGCCCGAGAGGTTCGAGCCCATGCAGTTTTCGTCGTCGCCGTCGAAAAGATAGTCGAGGACTTGCGCGCAGGTGAAGGAACCGCCGGCGTCGAGATAACCCGAGCGGAGGTATTCGGCGACCGCGTCTTCGATCGATTCGAAGTAACGGACGGTTCCGTCCGGTTGCGTCATCGTCGTGGAAAACCCGGCTTCTTGCGCCCAACCGGTATACGCCATCATGTTCGCGACGGTGCCGACCCAACCGGCGGCTCCGTTTGACGCGGCGTCATAAATAACGCCGTCGTTCACGCCCGGCGCGTATTGTTTCGCCGGATTGTAGCCGAAATAGTGGTATTGTTCGCGAAGCGTCGCGTGAACGCGGTTGCGAACTTGGTTGTAGTCGCCGGTTACCGTTTCGACGCGCAGTTCGCTGACTGCGGTAGCGTTCGAGACGCCGTATTCTTCCGCGTCCGCTTCGGTCATCGCGGAGTCGACGAGGTACGACGTTTTCGCGACGCCGTTTTCGTCGAGCGTCGTCGCTTGGTCGATCATCACGAGCGACGAGGCGAGCTTAACGTTCGCGTCCGGCGATTCGACGATCGCTTGACCGGCGTAGTTCGTCGAGTAGTTGTAGAGAACCGCGCCGCCGAGTTTGACGTCGCCGTTCAGGACGGTGAAAGCGTTCGTGTCGACCGTTTCGATCGTCAGCGCTTGCTCGCCGGTTCCGACGATCGTCAGCGAGCCGTATTTTTCGGAGTCGATATTAACGTTGATCGCGGTCGATTCGAGGTCGACGACGTAATCGTCGGCGGTCGTCCGGAGAAGAATCAAATCGTCGGCGGTCGTGCGCGCGGCCAAATCGACGGCGTTTTGCAACGCGGCGGCGTTCAGGTCGGTCAACTCGATCACGTTGATTTGCGACAGCGAACTCGGAAGTTCAAGATCGGCGTAAGCGTTGCGAATATCGTCGTATTCGGAGTTCCCGATCGGATTGACCGACAGGAGCTGACGCTCTTCCAAGTTTTCCATCCCAAGTTTGCGAGGACTCAGCGACCCCGCGACGCCTTCGCGGCGTTTCCCCTCGTCGCTTTTTCGCCCGCGAAAGACTTTCTTTTCTTGGTTGCCGTTCGACCGCGATTCGTCGCTCAATCGATTGAATAAACGCATCTTCTTCTCCTGGACAATGTATATAACGTTTACGCGTCGCGCAGGGACGCTTTTCGGTCGTTTCGCGGACGGACAAGCGCAAAACTTCCGAACGTCTTCCTTAATTTTCCGTCGCGTCCGAATCCGACGTCGCGAAGCCTTTTCGCGCGAACCGCCCCCTGACGCGTCAAGAGGCGGGCCGCTAAATCGGCGAACCAGCCGTCTCGCTCGTCGCCGCTCGGAAAGGCCCCTCGTCGTCGGACGACTCAAGGGGAATCCAACCGCGGTTCGGAAAGACGCTCAACGGAAAAACGCGAATGTCGCTTATTATTTGGGAATCTCGCAAAACGAGCTTCTTAGTCGTTATCGACGCGGAAGTCGGCCGACGTTCGATAAACCGAGCGGCGACGCGCAAACGTCTTCTTCGTTTCGCGCCGTTTTTTCACTCCAGTTTACCTAATCCGCGTCTCTTTACAGTTCCCAAAATAAAAACGGATATTCCGGACTCTACACTAGTTTACCCGAAATTGTCAAATTTTACAACCAAAAAGACGCTTTTTTCAAAAATTTTCACAACTTTTCCTCTTCTTTTGTCGAATATAGAATTCCAATTATCTCCTTCAAAAGGCTTAATCGGATTGTCAAAAAAAGAGCGATAACGCAAGACAAACAAAACAGAGAAACAGGCTAAAATAGACAAAATAAAACAGCCTTAAAAACGCCTTTCGTCGGGCCGATCTTCCGGCGACTTTTTGCTACAAAAAAAGCGAACGGTCGTCGTCTGAAAAAGACGACGACCGTTCGTTTTTTATTTATGAAACGCCAAAAACAATTTTCAGCGCTTAATCTTTTTCTCGAAACGAAAATTCCGTTTCAAACCAACCGTCTTTCGCGCGCATCGAAATCGGCTTCAAATAACCGAGCGTTTCGCCCGTTCCCCAGTCGACGATCGGCAGTTCGTCGACGACGTATCGGTCGAGAACGACGTCGTCGAGCAATTTCAAAACGAGGCTTCGGAAGGCTTGAAAACGCGCCGGAATCGGAGCCGATTCGTCGAGCCCGACCGGAATCGCGTCGATCGACTCGCGACGGAAAGAAAAACGTCCGTTTTCTTGCTCGACGCAATAAACAAAACGAATCTCCAAACCGCGCCACACGCGTCCGTCGCGCTCAAACGAGTCGAAACAAAGTCGAGTGATGATTTTATCGTCGGCGAATCTTACGGAGAAAGGACGATCTTGCGCAAACTGATAGACCAAATTTTCGTCGGCCGCGTCGCGCGTTTCTCCTTCCGCTTTTTTATTCGCTTGATAACGCCCTAAAAATTCGTTCGCGTCGTTGGGGTCGACGCCCGGAAAACGCGCCAAAAGAGCTTCGCCCATATCGCCGCCGTTAAACGCCAAGCCGGCCAACGCGACGAACGCGACGTTGTTCGGCGCGCTTTGATGCGCTCGGAACGCGACGGAACCGCGAACGTTTTCCGCGACGCGTTCGCGCTCGGCGGAACTCGAATACCGCTTCGCGACGGTCGCCGGTCGCGGCTCTTCGTCGGAGCTTAACGCCGTCTCTTCCGCGGCGCGCTTGCGTTGATCCACGACGCGAAGCCAAGCGGCGAGCGCGGCGTTCGGCGACGCCAACTGACTTTCGCGTCCCACCAAGCAGGAAAAATAGAGCCGTTCTTCGTCGGTTCGCGACGCGACGTCTCGAACGGCGCGCTTCTCCGGCGACGCGACGTTGCGAGTGCGCGCCCAGCGTTTGTTAAATTCGACGATTTGCCGATTCGCTTCTTCGTCGAGTTGCGCCGCGACGCGAGCGCTCATACGCGCCGCCGATTCTTGCTCCGCTTTCGGAACTTCCTTCGCGACCTTTTTTTGCACCACGAGCCCGCCCAACGGCATAATTCGTTCCGAATCGACGCCGTTGACGCGCGTTTTCATCGTTCCGCGAGCGACGCTCGGCGTCGTTTCCAAGCCGCCTTCTCCCCAGAAAACCGTCTTCTCGGCGCAAACGCGGCCAAAATTATCGGCGTCGATACGCACGCCCCGGGAAGAGCCGACCGTGCTGGTCGCGACGGAAGCGGAAAGAGCGAGGCACAACTCCGCTTTATCGTCGTTTTTGCGCAGTTTGACGGTCATATCGCCGGTCAAGCGCCCGGAGCCCTTCGCTTGGGTTCCGCGAATATTTTCGCAAACGACGAACTGTTCGTCGATCGGGCGACCGGCGAAAGAAGCGAGGGTCGGTTCGTCGATTTCCAGATAAAAATTCGGCTCTTTAAAATACGAGCGCGTCTTTTCGACAATTTTCGCGACGACCGGGGATTCCGGTTGATAATAATCGAGTTCGGCCAACGCGAACGCAACCGCGTCGAGCGCTTCCAAGTCGTTTTCGCGCAAATACGTTTGCAAATAATCGGCGAAGTAGTCGCAAATTTCGCCGAAATAAACGCGTTCTTCTTCAAAGAGTTCCGCGTCTTCTTTCGAGAGCGTTTCCGGCGTCCGCGCGCTCGCTTCGGCGTAATCTTGCAACGCGACCGCGAGGCCGATCGCCGAAACTTCGTTGGGAACCGAACAAGTCGAGATAAAGCGATTCGCCCAATCGACGCCGGTTCGGAAATCTTGCGGCGCGACGGCTTCTCCCGTCAATCCGCGTCGACGCAATTCGTCCAGAAAGCGCGCCGTTTGGCAATCCTTAGGATTTTTCTTCGCGTATTCTTCCAACGCGACGATTTTCTCGCGCGCCGCGCTTCTCGCGTCGGCGACCGCGCGGTCGTATCGAGGCGAATAATCTTTTTTCGCGTCTTCGCACAATTTTTTGATTTCAATAATCAGCGATTCGACGCGCGTCGACGCGACCGCTTCGGCGTCGGCGGCGACGGAACGCGGCGCGACGTATCCGCCGACGCTCCCCAAAAGACAAACCAACGCCAAAAACCATTCTTTTTTCATTTCACCAAACTCAAAACGACCACCGTTCGCGTTTCACCGGCGCGCCGCGACGCTCGCCAATTGACTCCAAGCGCGACGCCCGACGTTCTCATAATAAGAAACGTCTTCGATTGCATCGGTCTTGAAACGCCGCTAAATCGAGAAAAAGCGCGTCAAACCCGCGACCTTCTCGTTTTTCCAAGGCGGTTCCGACTATTTTAACGATTATAACGGCGCGTTTATCAAATTCCTTCCCGAATATTCCTCTTTTTTAAATCTTGCGCCGTCGACCGCCGCTTAGCCGCTTTCGCCAAATTCTCCGCGTCCGCCTTGTCTCGCAAATTGCCCCGCCGATAAATTCCGCCCAGCCGTCCCTATTTATCGCGACGTTGACTTCGCGCCGGCGAAAAGTTTAAAAAATCGCGTTTTTTCGAAAAATCGGGGTTTCCATTTTTAAAACGATTCGTTATGATGAAGCCGTCGCCGCGAAGGACGCGGTCGACCCGCGACGCCGTTCGACGCGCGGGAGACAAACGGCGCGACGCCGTTCTCGCTCGGTTCCGCAAGAATAACGAAGAGCCGCCGATCGTCGCGCGCCCCTCAATCTCCTCGAGAAAAAAGGCAAATGGAAGTGCAAATTCACCCGCAATCGTGCGTCGGGCCGAACGCGAAAATCGGCCGAGACGTTCAAATCGGCCCGTTTTGCGTCGTCGAAGACGGCGCGACGATCGGCGACGGCTGCATTTTGGAAGCGCGCGTTTCGATCAAAAAAGGCGTCGTTATCGGTAAAAACAATCATATCTTCGAAGGAACGACGATCGGCGGTCTTCCGCAATGCGTCGGTTTGAGCGAAGAAGATTGCGGCGGCGTTATTATCGGCGACGGTTGCGTTATTCGCGAAAACGTTACGATTCACCGCTCGATGCGCGTCGAAGATTCGACCGTCGTCGGGAACGACTGCATGTTGATGGCGAACGTTCACATCGCGCACGACTGCCGCGTCGCCGACGAAGTCATTATGGCGAACAACGCGATGTTGGCCGGGCACGTTTCGGTCGGGCGCCGCGCGTTCGTTTCCGGAGCGGCGGGCGCGCACCAGTTCGTCCGCATCGGCGCCTACGCGATGGTCGGCGGTCAAGCGCACTTGGTTCGCGACGTGCCGCCGTTCGTTACGGTCGACGGGCTTTCGAGCCAAGTCGTCGGGCTGAACTCGGTCGGTTTGCGTCGCGCCGGTTTCTCGACCGCGGATATTCGCAAATTGAAGGCGATTTACCGCGTCGTTTACAAGAGCGGGCTCAACTGGCGCGAAATCGTCGAAAAGATCGAACGCGAACACACCGAGGGCGTCGGGCTCGAAATGGCTCGCTTCCTCGCGACGACGACTCGCGGAATCACCGCCGAACGCGCCGTTCTCCCGACCGTCGGCGAAGCGCGCGGCGCCGCTCGCGAAGCCGATAAAGCGGAAAAAAACGATAAAACGGAAGCGACCGACGACTCGGAGTCAATCCAGCTCCGCGTCGTCGATGAAAACGGCGCGTCGCTTCTGCCGCCGCCGTCGAAACGCCGCGTCGTTTGACGTTTCGCGTCCTTAATTTCCTTACCTACGTTCGAAGCCCGCGTCGTTTTTAGTCGACGCGGGCTTTTTTGTCGCGCGGCGGTCGCGAACGCGAAGCGATTTCGGGCGCTTGCGTCGGCGGCGAAAAAAGATTATAATCTTAAACGTTCGTTTCTCCCTAAATTTTGCGAGGATTTCCCCCGATGGCGCTCAAATCCGAATTAGAAGAAAACCCGTTCGAACCGCCGATCGACGACGACTTTTTAAAGACGGCGCTCGAATACCGCGACAATTTCGAAAACGACGAAGCGTTTCGCGAAGCGCTCGCCGTTTGGCCGCGCTGTCCGGAATGCGGTCGACGGCGCGTTACCCGCTGTCCGATTTGCAAAACGTCCGGAACGCTCTTTCCGCTCGGCGACAATAACTTTTGGGACTTCCGCTCCGACGAAGAAAAAGCGCGCGACGCCGAACTTTTCGACGAAGAGGAAAACTTCGGTTGTTCTTGCGGTTGCGGTCGTCGTTCCTCGACGGCGCGGCGGCAAAATCGCGCTTGGGCCGACGTCGGACGCTCGAAACGCGCCGTCGAACCGGAAGCCGCGGAACGAGACGGTCGCGGAAACGGCGGAAACTGCGGCGACTCTTGCGCTTGCGGAAACGGCGGAAGTTGCGGCGACTCTTGCGCTTGCGGAAACGGGGAAACCGGCGGCGACGCGGCGGCGAAGACGCAAGAGCCGGAAAACCTCTTCGAAAAGGGGCTCGTCGCCGTTTGTTACGTCTGTTCGGAAGCGTTCGTTCCCAAATTTCCGAAACGCTGCGAATGGTGCGATTTCGAGTTCCCGGACGGCGAAGAGCCGACGGAAAGTTCCGAAACGCCCGCCGACGTTCTCGCGTTCCTCGCCCGCAAAAAAGCGGAGGAATCCGACGATTTCCTCGACCAACCGGCGACGCCGCAACTTTATTGGACGCTGGTCGCGATGGGAATCGGCGCGCTCCTTTTTTGCGCTTATTTCGTTTTTTTGTTCCGTTAACGCGAATCCAATCGCCTTTTCAAACGCTAATTAAATTTCGTTTCGCTTAAATTCCCGCGCGTTTTCGTTCCGAGCGCGACGTTTGATTTCGTTGGGAACGTTTTTGGAGTTTTTGGGAACTATTTGGAGTTTTCGTCGATGCAACGCGTCTTTTTCGATTGGTCGCGCCCGTTTTTGCCGCAAGTCGCTTCGTTCGTCGTTTCGATGGAAACGGAGCGTTTGCGTTCGCAAAGTTCGCCCGAATCCTCCAACTTAACGCCGAACAACGCGCCGCGCCCGCTTTCCTTCGACCTCGGCGACCTTGTTTTCGTCTTGCCGGGCCGACGCGCCGTCCGCACCTTGGAAGCGTATTTGCAGTTGGAAGTCGAACGGGCGATTCAAGCCGGTTCGATCGCGCCCGACTGGACGCCGCCGACGTACTTAACGGTCGGGGCCGCGCCGGAATTCCTTTATCCGCAACGGAAACGGGTCGCCGCTCGTCCGACGCGTCTTCTCTGCATGCGGCGGGCGTTGCGCGAATTTTCGGACGCGGAGCCGGAAAAGAGCCGCGCGTTGATCAGGTCGCTCCCGGCGGAGTCGAATTGGGCGGCGCAGCTCGAATTGGCGCAAATCTTCGTCGACCTCGCGGACGAACTCGCGTCGGAGAACCGCGACTTTTCAGCGGTCGCCGCGTCGACTCGACGTCGGAACTTGCCGGAAGAGACGGAGCGTTGGGAGTCGCTCGGGCAAATCGCCGCGCTTTATCGCAAAGAATTGGCGCGCTTCGACTTAACCGACTTCAACCTTGCGCGAACGGCGGCGCTCCTTAGCGGCGAAATCGGCGTTTCGGTCGGCGGCGGGTTCGAAAACGGCGCGTCGAAGCGTTACTTCGTCGTCGGCGCGGTCGACTTGAATCGCCAACAAAAGGCGATTTTTGAAGCGTTGGGCGACAAAGTTTCGTTCTTTATTTTCGCGCCGGAATCGCTCCAAGACCGCTTCGACGAGTTCGGCGTCGTCGTTCCGGAGGCTTGGGAGACCGCCGAAATTCCGATTCCCGACCGCCGCTTCTTCCAAGTCGACGGCCCGGTCGAGCAAGCGCAAGCCGCCGCGCTCCTCGTTCGCGAACTGTCGAAAATTCCGCTCGACGACGGCGATTGGCGATACGAGCCGATTCCCGCCGACTCGCTGACGATCGGCGTTCCGGACGCGGAAGTCGTCCCGTTCCTCGAACGCTCCCTCCGCGACGTCGGGTACGAGACGATCCGCGCGCAAGGTTCGCCGGCGACGCAAAACCGCGTTTTTCAGCTGTTGCGCAACGTCGCCGACTATCTCGAAACGCGTTCTTTTTCGGCGCTCGAAGAATTGGCGCGTCGCTCCGACGTCGAGGAGTATTTGATTCGCAACTGGCGATTCGTTTCGCTCGACGACGGTCGCTCCGGCGCGACGGAAGCGGAAGAGTCGGCGGAAAACGCCGCGGCGGTCGTCCCCGGTTCCGCGCTCGACGAAGCGGAGGACGGCGTTTGGTTCGACGACGAACTTCCCCCCGATTTCGGCGACGACGCCCTGTTCGACGAAGACGCGGAACTCGCCGACGTTCCCCTTAATATTAACGACGCCGAAACGTCGACCGACGCGAGCGCCGCCGAGTCGCCCGAAACGCCGTTCGTTCCCGGCGATTGGCTTTCCGAATTCGACCGTTACCGCGCGACCTTTTTGCCGACTCGCGTCGACGGGCGTTGGTTCGAGTACAAGAACGAAGACGCGCCGCGCCAAAACGCCGAATTTCGCCTCTTGCGCAAGGTCGCGCTCCTTATCGAACGAGCGCTCGAACCGTTTTGCGATTCCGACGCGCCGCCGCTCCAACGCGAAAAACTCGCCGTCGTCGAACCGACGTTCAAACGTTCCCCCGTCGACGCGCAAACGGGCGAGCTCGACGCGCTAAAACTCGACGCGTCCGACTTTAAAGCCGACGAAGCGGACGACGTTTTCTCCGGGCCGCTCGCGTTCGCGAAAGACGATTTCGCCGAAAGTTTCCGTTGGAAAACGAACCAGCGCCGCCTCCCGATCGCCGATTGGGCCCCGATTCTCTCGAACTTCCTTTGCAAAATTTACCCGGAGCCGGAACCGGGCGCTCGAACGTCCGAAGCGGCGGCGCAAGTCGACGCGTTTTTCGCCGCGCTCCATCAAGAGTTCGACAAGTTCGAAGCGATTCCGCAAGAGTTGACCGCCGACGCGACCGGCGCCGACGCGATTCGAACGATTTTGAAGGAACTCGCGAAAGCGACGATTCCGCCCTTCCCCGCCGCCGACGTCGTCGAGTTGCAAGGTTGGCTCGACTTGGCGTTCGACGACGCGCCGAACCTTATTTTGACCGGGTTCAACGAAGGAATCGTTCCGTCGTCGAAGTCGAGCGACCTCTTCCTCCCGAACGAAACGCGCCGCGAACTCGGGCTCGAAGACGCGCGACGCCGGTTCGCTCGCGACGCTTGTTTGACGTCGGCGCTCGCCGCGTCGAAGCGGAATTTCTTCGTCGTTTTCGGGCGACGCTCGCTCCAAAACGACCCGAAAACGCCGAGTCGGTTCGCGTTCGCGACGGCGCCGGAAAACGTCCCGCCGCGCATTTGCCGTTTCTTCGCGGGCGGCGGTTCGAACGATCTCGCCGAACTCGAAGCGCGCCAACTCGGTCGCCCGTTCCCGAAAGCGCCGTTGGTCGCCGACGCCGGAAACGTCGACGCAAACGACGCGGAGTCCCTCGAAACGCCGATTCAAACGACTTCGACCGAAAGCGCCGAACCGGTTCTCGCCGTCGGCCCGACGTCGCCGACGCCGTCCGAACCGCCGCGCCCGGTCGGGTTTAGCGTTCCGATTCTCCGAACGACCGGCCCGGCGCCGAGTAAAATGAAGGTAACGGAATTTCGCGACTTTTTAGCTTGTCCGTACCGATATTTCCTCCGCCGCGCTCTCAACCTGCGCGCCGCGGCGCCGGAAACGACCGCCGAAATGAACGCCGCCGCCTTCGGAACGCTCGCGCACGACGCGCTTCGCGACTTCGGCGTCGCGCCGGAAATTCGCGATTCGGTCGACGCCGACGCGATCTCCGCTTGGTTGAGCCGACGACTCGACGTCGTCGCAAGCCGTTATTTTAACGAGCTTTCGTCGCCGTTCGTTCGAGTGCAGATCGAGCAAATCCGCTCGCGTCTCGACGCGTTCGCCCGTTGGCAGGCGCTTTGGCGACGCTCCGGTCGGCAAATCAAGTTCGTCGAAGCGTCGCCGCGTTCCGGCTCGATTACGTTCGACGTCGGCGGAGGACGCCCGGTCGAAATTTTCGGTCGACTCGACCGAATCGATTACGACCCGCGCGAAAACCGTTGGTTCGTTTTCGACTATAAAACGTTCGATACGGCGAACGAGGGCCGCGCCTCGAAAGAGCCGATTTCGGAGTTCGCGCCGGACGTTTTCGACGACGAAACGCAAACCGCGCTCTTCACGACGCGACTCGGCAACGTCGCCGACGACAAGCACCGCCGCCGAGCGAAACCGCGTCTCTCGGCGCCCCTTCGAACGCTCGAAAAGTTCGGAATAACGCCCGCGCCGAATATTCCGCAAACAACGCAAAGCGCCGACGCTTCCCGCTTCCCGCAAAACGCCGCTTTCACTCCAACGACGCAAAGCGCCGCTTGCTCCCAAACAACGCAAAGCGCCGTTTCTTCTCAATCGACGCAAACGCCGCGGACTCCGCAAAGCGCCGCGCTCGACGCCGAAACCGGCCCGACGTTCGATTGGGTCGACCTGCAGCTCCCGCTTTACCGACGTTTTTTCCGGGAAATTTTATTCGAATATTACGACGGGGCGCGCTCGCGGGAAGACCTCGAAGCAACGAAAGTCGCGTTGGGATATATCGTCTTAACGAAGGGCGCGAAAACGCAAGCGTTCGGCGGACCTTGGACGGAGCGCGACCTTCGAAGCGCCGACGCGACCGCTTCCCGCGTCGTCCGAACGATTCGCCGCCTTTGGAACGCGCCGATCGACCCGAACGCCTACCTCGACCCGAACGATCCGAGCCAAGGAACGATCCTCAACCCGAAAGCTCCGGCGTTCAGCGAAGACCTCTCGCCGATCACGCTCGACTACCTAACCGACTGATCGGCGGAACTCGCGACGCGTTTCGTTCCCCGGCGCGCTTTGACGTTATTGTTAATTGCCCGAAAAACAAACGTCCGTCGACGCGAAAAAAATTTCCGGCAAATTTTCGCCAAAAACGCTCCGCCGCTTGCGCTTCGAACGAAATTCGGGTACAATTTGGAAAAAGCGCGCCCAACCGTTGAAACGACGCGCTTGCCGGGTCGACGCTTTTTTTCGCGCCCGGGCCCCTTATTTTACGTCCAATCTCCGTTTTTCGGAAAGGAAAATCGTATGCCGAGCGTATTTGTCGGAGTTATTTACCACTGGCTGGGCGGGCTCGCGTCCGGGTCGTTCTACGTTCCCTATAAAGCGGTCAAACGTTGGAGCTGGGAAGTTTACTGGCTCGCCGGCGGGATCGTCTCTTGGCTCCTCGCGCCTTGGATTCTCGCCCTCTGCCTGACGAAAGGCCTCTTCCCGTCCCTCGCCGAAGCGTTCTCGACCGCGCCGCAAGCGATGGGGCTCGCGTACCTCTTCGGCGCTCTTTGGGGAATCGGCGGCTTGACGTTCGGTCTCACGATGCGCTATCTCGGGATGTCGCTCGGGATGGCGATCGCGCTTGGATACTGCACCGTCTTGGGAACGATTATGCCGCCTATCGTCGACGGTTCGTTCGTTCCGTCGCTAAAAACCGACCCGGCGTTCGTCGTTACGATGCTCGGTCTCGGCGTCTGTATGATCGGCGTTATCTTGGCCGCGGTCGCCGGCACGTCGAAGGAACGCGAAATGGACGCCGAAGCGAAAAAAGCGGCGATTCAAGAGTTTAACTTCGTCAAAGGCTTGCTCGTCGCGACGATTTCCGGCGTTTTCAGCGCGTGTATGGCCTACGGTCTCCAAGCCGCCGAACCGCTCGCGAAAATTTCGGTCGCGCACGGCACCGACGTTCTTTGGAGCGGTTTGCCGAAATTGTGCGTCGTTCTTCTCGGCGGGCTGACCTCGAACGCGATTTGGTGCGGTATTCTCCTCGCGAAAAACAAGACGGCGTACCAATTCTTCAACCCGGAAGTCAAAAACCCGAACGCCGGTAAAGACGGCGAACCGGCGACGCATCGCGTCAATATGGCTTGGAACTACTTCTTCGCCGGACTGGCCGGGCTCACCTGGTATATGCAATTCTTCTTCTACTCGATGGGCGAAACGAAGATGGGCGAATTCCAATTCTCCAGCTGGACGCTGCATATGGCGTCGATCATCATCTTCAGCTCCATTTGGGGTCTCGCGCTTCGCGAATGGAAGGGCACGAGCCGCTTCACGAAGTTCATTCTCGGCTTCGCGATCTTTACGCTCCTCTACTCGACCATCGTCGTCGGTTACGGGAACCTGATGAAAGCGCAAGCCGCCGACAAAGCGGAAGCCGCCGCCGTCGAAGCGGTCGAAGGCGAAGCCGCCGACGCTCAAGCGCCGATCGCGACCGAAGCGCTCGAAGCCGAAACGCCGGAAGTCCCGGCCGAATAGTCGGCGACGCCGTGCGTTCCGGACCCGCGCTACCGCGGCGCCGCCGGGCGCTCCGGGTTCGCGCTACCGCGCGAGTTCGTTTTCCGCTCCCGTTGGTCGCTAACATTTGAGCCCAACGGCGCGACCCGCGACGTTGCAACGCCGCCGTCCGAATCTTAACCGGTTCGAACGGCGGCTTTTTTTGTCGGCGTCGGGCTCCAATTTTGGCGAAAAAGCGTTAGTCGACGCTAATTTCTCTCGTCGCAAGGAACAATTTCGCGCAAAATCCCAAAAACCGGGACTTTTTTCGCCGATTTTCGCGTCGAAACGGAAAGTCGACGCATACAATAAGGTAAAGCGTTCGCGACGTTCGCGGCGCGGCGCTTCCGTCGATTTTGTATTTCGCTCTTTCGAAGCGGTCGTTCGACCGTTTCCCAACTTTGCGAGGACGCACCAATGAAAACTTCAGTCGAACGCCGTTTCCGACGCGCGCTCCGAGGAGCGTTTTTCGTCGGCGCCGTCGCGATCGGAGCGTTAAGCGTTCCGGTCGAGTCGAAAGCCGCCGATTTCGGGATTTCGTTGAATTTCGGACGCGGTTCCTTCTTTTACGCGACCGACCCGGGCCCGATTTACGTCGCGCCGCCCCCGCCGCCTCCGCGGTATTACTTCCCGCCGCCTCCGCCGCCGCGATATTACGCTCCGCCTCCGCGGTATTATTTTCCGCCGCCGGGCCCGCGTTTCGCTCCGCCGCCTCCGCCGAGACCGCATTTCGGCCCGCCGCACGCGGGCCCGCGCCCGGGCGGCCCTCGTCCCGGAGGCCCCAGACCGGGCGGCCCCCGTTTCTAACGTTTTAACGCCTTAAACGCCGCGAGTTTACGCTCCGCGGCGTTTTGCGTTTCTTGACGGTCGACTTTTCTTTCGTTTTTCTTCTCCTTCCAACGCCTCGAACGTTCTCGCGTCGAAACCTCTTGTCTATACCGCTTATTTTACTTATTTTAGCATTTTTGTAAAAATTTTAGAAAATTGAAAAAATTTCGGTAAAGTCGGCGACGTTTCGCATAATTAACATTGTCGGACGAAGGAAACAACGTTAAAAACCGCCGACGCAACCACTTTTCTTTAAACAACTTAACAACGATGAAAATCGGCGAGTTTTCGTTTCGAAAACCCGCGAAAAACGACTTATAGGAGACGCAACGATGAAAAAGAACGCCAACCTCGCCAACAAACGCAACCGCCGCCGTCGCAACGCTTTCGCTTTGGTCGCGCTCCTCGGCGCCGCGCTCTTCGTCCTCCCGACCGACGCCGCGAAGGCCGACGATTTCGGTTTTAGCCTGAACCTCGGTTGTTTCAGCCTGAACATCGGCAATAACGACGATTGCTGCGATCACTGTCCGCCGGTCGTCGTCGCTCCGAAACCGGCTCCGCGACCGATCGTCGTCGCTCCGGCTCCGGCCCCGCGACCGGTCGTCGTCCTTCCGCCGAAACCGGCTCCGCGACCGATCGTCGTCGCTCCGGCCAAACCGGCGCCGCGACCCGCCCTTCACGGCAAAGCGCCGCAAATCGCCGCGCGTCCGAACCCGAAGGCCGTCGTCCGCGGTCAAGCTCCGAACGCCCGCCGCGACGCTCGAGCGACCTACCCGCCGGTCAAAAACGCTCGCGCCCCGCGACGTTAAACGCTCCGGTCGCCCTTCCGATTTCATCCAAAATTTCCTTGGACAACGGCTTGTTCCCTTTAACCGACGCAAACGCGTCAAGGAGTCGCTTATCGAAGATTAACGAAGCGCAACGATAAAATTGATACGAGTTTTCCGAAACGACGCGATTATCGGGATCGCGTCGTTTTTTTACGTCGTCCAACCAAAACGCCCGTCTTCTACAAAACGCCTAACTTAACGCTTCCTCGCGGCGACGCGGGGGAAAAGTCGCTCAAAAGCGAAAAAAATTGAAAAAAATCGCTCAAAACGGCTCGGCGCGCTTGATTTTTCGCGGAAAATCCGTCAAAATAAAAGCGATTATTAGCGGCGACGCGGCGTTTTTCGCGCTCGGCGGACGCCGTTTTCCTTTCTCCGATTTTTTCGCATTATTATAAAGGAGCGATTATGCAAGCGAATCGTCGCGATTTTCTGAAGACCTCCGCGGTCGCGAGCGCCGGTTTTTTGGTCGGCGCCGGCAACTTCCGTAAACAAGCGCGCGCCTCGGCACTCCAAAGCGTCGCGGTCGCCGGCGTCGGCGTCGGCGGCAAGGGCGGCGGCGACATCACCCACGCCGGTTACTACGGCAAAGTCGTCGCGATCTGCGACGTCGACAAACGCACGCTCGACGGCAAAGGCAACGAATTCAAAGACGCGAAAAAATACGTCGACTATCGCGATATGTACGCCGAAATGGGCGACAAGTTCGACGCCGTTACGATCGGCACGCCGGACCATATGCACGCGATTCAAACGGCCGCCGCGATGAAGATGGGCAAACACGTCTACACGCAAAAACCGTTGACCCGCACCATTTACGAAGCGCGTTGGCTCACCGAACTCGCCAAGAAAACCGGCGTCTGCGCGCAAATGGGGAACCAAGGAAGCGTCGACGACGGCCTCCGTAAAAACGCCGCTCAATACCGCGCGGGCGTTATCGGCGACATTTCCGAAGTCCACGTTTGGACGAACCGTCCGATTTGGGCGCAAGGGCCGAACCGCGCGATGACGATGGAAAAATTCGCCGCGCAAATCACGAAAGACGATCCGGAACTCGCCGAAGACGAAATCGCCGACAAGAAAAAGCAAATCGCCGACGCGCTCAAGAATCTCGATTGGGACGCTTGGCTCGGCGTCGCGAAAAAACGCGAATATTGGCCGGGCATCTACCACGCCTTCCAATGGCGCGGTTGGTGGGACTTCGGCACCGGCGCGCTCGGCGACATGGCTTGCCACAACGTCAATATGATCTTCAAAGGCGTTCAACTCGCGAACCCGACCAGCGTCGTCGCGACCAGCTCCGGGCACGACTTCGACTCCTTCCCGGCTCGCTCCGCCACCGAATTCGAATTCCCGGCCAACGACTGGCGCGGCCCGATCAAGTTCTTCTGGTACGACGCGGAACAAACGCCGGACAAAGCGAAGATGGCCGAATACGGTTTCGAAAACGTCGGCGGCAACAGCACGTTCGTGATCGGCTCCAAGGGCGCCGGGCTCGACGGAACGTTCCGCGAAAAGGGCGGCAAAGAAATTCCGCGCTTGAAGGAAGAGGATACCGATTTCGTCATCGCGCCGATCGACGACCAAGGTCGCGGCGACGACGCCCGCCACAAATACGAATGGTTCAACGCCATTTGGGAAGGGAAACCGGAAATCTGCTGGTCGAACTTCGCGAATCACGCCGGGCCGCTCACCGAAACGATTCTTCTCGGCAACCTCGCGATTTGGGCCGCGCCGAAAGCCGGCGTCAAGGGCGAAAAGATCGAATGGGACGCCAAGAACCTCAAGATCACGAACCTCGACCAACTCAAAACGCCGGGTCTCGCCGATCTCGTCAAACCGACGTATCAAAACGGTTACGACAAAATCGACGAACTTTTCTAATCGTTCGTCCGTTTCGTTAGCCGTCGTTTGACCGCGCTCGTCGTTTCGTTAAGAATCGCGAGCGCGGCGCGGCGAACCGACAATTTGCCTGTCCGCGTCTCCGACGGCGTTCGCCGAACGTCGTCGAGACGCGGTTCCTTATTTAACCTTATTTTGCTATTTTACTTAATTTATGAAAAAATTTGTCGTTCGATACGGCGCGATGCGGTCGCTTGGAGTCGTCGAGTGCGACGCCGAAACGGCGCGCGGATTCTTTCACGGCGTTAAGGCGATCGTTCGGACGGCTCGCGGTTTGGAAGCCGCGACGATTCTTTGCGAAACGAACGACGAAAAAATCGCGCAAATCCCGAATCTGACGTCGCCGACGACGTTCGTTCGCCGCGCCGACGAGTCGGACGAATACGAACTGCAAAAGATTAAAGCCAACGAAAAAGACGAATTCGAACGCTGTTTGAAAATCATTCGCCGAATGAAAATCGAAATGACGCTCGTTCGCGTCGAGCGCGTTTTCGGCGGCGAACGCGTCGTCGTTTATTACGTCGCCGACGGCCGCGTCGACTTTCGCGAACTCGTCCGCGCGTTGGCCGCCGAGTTCCAAACGCGCATTGAAATGAAGCAAATCGGCGTTCGCGACGAAACGAAACTTCTCGCCGACGTCGGCGACTGCGGGCGCGAAGTTTGTTGCAACACGTATTTAGTCGCGATGCCGCCGGTCTCGATGAAGATGGCGAAACTGCAAAAAGCGACGCTCGACCCGACGAAAGTCTCCGGTCGTTGCGGACGCTTAAAGTGTTGTCTCCGTTACGAATACGACTTTTACAACGAACTGCAAAGCGCGTCGCCCGCAATCAACGAAACGGTCGGAACGCCCGCCGGACGGGGAAAAGTCGTCGCGCTCGAACTCTTTGCGCAACGGGTCGTCGTCGAGTTGGAAGACGGAGGCCGGCAATCGTTCGCCGTCGACGAACTCGACCGACGACGACGGTCGCCGCGTCGCGATCACTCCGAAAACGACGGCGAAAACGCCGAACGCGGTTCCAACGACCGCCGTTCCAAACGCCGTTTCCAACCTCGCGACGACGAAAACGCCGCGAAAGAAACGCCGAAAGCGCCCGACGACGCCTCCAATTAACGGCGTTGAGCGCGCGCCGTCAAGTATTCGAGCAACGCTTTGTCGAACGGAACCGACGTGTCGAGTTCGACAAAATCGAACTTCGCGTTCGACGCTTCGCGCCGGAAACGCTCGCGAAATTCGGATAGAGCCGCTTCGTAATCGCCGCGAATCGAGTCCGCGTCGACGACGATCCGCTCGCCGGTCTCCGGGTCTTCGAGTTCGACGTCGCCGCGAAACGGGAATTTGACCTCCGCTTCGTCGAGAATGTGAAAGAGAATAACGTCGTGCCCGGCGTGTCGCAGGCGGTAAATCGCGCGCAACGTTTCCTCCGGGTCGCCGAGGAGGTCGGAAAAAATCATCGTCAACGAAGCGCGCTTGAGCATTCCGGCCAACTGCGTCAGCGCCGCCGCGACGTCGGTCGTTCCGCTCGGTTCGAGGTTCGCGAGCGTCGACAAAATCGACGCGAAGTGCGACCGTTTCGACTTCGGCGGGAGCGAACGTCGGATTTTCTCGTCGAACGCGACCAAGCCGACCGGGTCTTGCCGCCCGATCATTAGGTAACAGAGCGCCGCGGCCAACGAAATCGCGTATTCAAACTTCGACGTTTCCCCGGAGCCTACCGCCCGCCCCATCGACGCGCTCGCGTCGACGACGAGCCAACCGGTCATATTCGTTTCGGCTTCGTATTTTCGGACGTAATATTTATCGGTGCGGGCGAAAAGCCGCCAGTCAATGTCTTTTGGGTCGTCGCCGCGCTCGTATTTGCGGTGTTCGCTGAACTCGACCGAAAAGCCTTGCAACGGGCTCGCGTGCAAACCGTGCATAAAGCCCTTGACGATGAACTGCGCTTTCAAGTCGAGCCGCTTGATCGTCCGCGCGACCTTCGGGTCTAAATAAGATTCGCTGTTTCGCATCCGTTCTTTCGCTTTTTCGCTTCGTTCGCGTCGAAAAATTCCGTTCGTTCGAAAAGGAAGAAACGCCGCCCCCGGTTAAAGAGGCGACGTTTGCGTTTCCTAACGCCGCGTCGAGCGGCGCCGCGCCGTCAAACCGACTCCGTCATCTGGAAGATCGGCAAAAGCAACGCGATAATAATGTAAAAGACCGCGCCCGCGAGGATTAGGAGCATCATCGGTTCCAAAAGGCGCACCATCACGTCGATTTTTTTCGCAAGGTCGCGTTCGAGCGACTCCGAAAGGTTGAGCAACACCTTTTCCAACGTGTTCGACTCTTCCGCGATCGAAATCATCGTCATCGCTTGCGGCGGAATCAAACCGCTGTCGGCCAACGGTTTCGACAACGGTTCCCCCGCCGAAACGCAATCGACCGCCTTTTCGACCGCGTGTTGCATCAGCGCGTTCCCGGTCGAGCGCGAACTAATTTCAAGCGCGCGCAGAATCGGAACGCCGTTTTGCAGGAGCGTTCCCAAGACGCGGCAAAGTTTCGAAACGCAAGCGCCCTGCGCGACCGGCCCCAAGACCGGCAGTCTCAACTTCCAACGATCCATCGCGCGGCGCCCGGCCTTCGTCTTCATCTGAATCCGCAAAAAGACGAAAGCGACGAACATCGTCCCAAGCGCGTAAAGACCGTATTTTCCGCAAAAATCACGGAACGCCAAGAGCCAAACGGTCGCGATCGGCAGGTCTTTCCCGCTGTCGACCAACGACTGGAACATCGGCTCGAACTTCGGAACAAACGCGATCAACAACACCGAAACGATTAAAACGCCGACGGTTAGCAAAACGGTCGGGTAAATCATCGCGCCGGTGATTTTCGAACGAATTTCCGCTTGGTCTTCCATAAACTTCGACGTTCGTTTCAGCGCGTCTTCCAAAAACGCCCCTTCCGAACCGGCGCGAATAACGCTAATCGTCAAGTCGTCGAAGACTTTCGAGTGCGACGCGAACGCCGCGTCGACGCTTTGTCCGTCCGCGACCTGTTCGCCGATGTCGGCGACGACTTCGCGAAGGCGCGGGTGCGGCGTCTGTTTGCCGAGCGCGCTAAAAGCGGTTAAGACGGGAACGCCGTTTTCGAGTAATTCGCTCAACTGCGTCAAAAACGCGGCGATCGCGGTCGCGGGCGGCTTGCGAGCGAACCACTTCGACACGTCGACGTCGTTTTTATGCGCGTCCTCGACCGAAATCGGGAAGAGCCGTTGCGCCGCCAAGCGGTCGAGAACGTCTTTTTTGGTGTTCGCCGTCATTCGTCCGACGACGTCTTTTCCGGCGCTATTTTTCGCTTTGTATTTAAAATCCGGCATAAAATTTTACGTTGTTCGGGAGACAATCCGTTCGCCGCCGCGCAAACGAACGTCGTTCGGCGGCGGCGCGAGTTCGGCGCCAACGGCGTTTAACCGATCAGTTTCTCGTAAAGTTCGGCGTATTTGCGCGCGCTTTGCTCCCAAGAGAGGTCAAGCGACATCGCCGTTTTCATCATCTTCGCCCAATCGTTCGGACGACGGCGGTAACAATGAAGCGCCCAATGCATCGCCTTCGCCATATCGTCGGCGGTTCCCCAATAGAAGATGAAACCGTCGGCGATTCCCGCGTCGATGTTTTCGTCCGAGGCGTTGACGACGGAGTCGCGGAGGCCCCCGACGTCGCGAACGAGCGGCAACGTTCCGTATCGGAGCGAGTACATTTGGTTGAGGCCGCACGGTTCGTAACGGCTCGGCATCAAGAAGACGTCGGCGCCCGCTTCGATTTGGTGCGAAAGTTCGACGGAGAACGTCGCGCGAACGGCGAAGTTGCGCGGATAACGAGCCGCCAACGCCATAAATCGATCGGTAAGGGCGCGGTCGCCGGAACCGAGAATCGCGAACTGCGCGTTTTCCTTTTCGATAAATTCGCCCGCCAAATCGGCGATCAGGTCGAGCCCCTTTTGTTCGTCGAAACGACTGACGACGCCGAAAAGAGGCGTTCGCGCTTCGACCGGAAGCCCGAGTTGCTCTTGCAACGCGGCCTTGCACTTCGGTTTGTTCTCGAGAACCGTGTCGACGTCGTAATTCGCGGCGATGAAGCGGTCGGTCGCCGGGTTCCAATCGTCGACGTCGACGCCGTTCAAAATACCGGTCAGGTCGGCGGCGCGGTTTTGGAGAACGCCTTGCAATTTTTCGCCGAACGCTTCCGTTTGAATTTCTTGCGCGTAAGACGGACTGACGGTCGTGATCGCGTCGCTGAAAACGATCCCGGATTTCAGGAGGTTCAACTGACCGTAGAACTCCATTTTATCGTAGGAAAAGTAGCTCCAGTCGAGCCCGGTCAGCTCCATCGCGCCGCGCCAAAAACGTCCTTGGTGCCGCATATTGTGGAGCGTTAAAACGGATTTGATCTTATCGAAGCGGTTCGGCGGGAGTTCCGGGTCGGCCAAGCGCGGACGAACGCCGAAATACGACGCCGGTTCGCTCGCAAAACGGGAACGCGATTTGTACGCCGCTTCCAAAAAGACCGGAAGCAAGCCCGTTTGCCAGTCGTTCGCGTGCAAAACGTCGACGTCGAGTTCGAGCGCGGCGATCAGTTCTAAAACCGCGCGGCAGAAAAAGGAGTAACGCTCGCAGTTGTCGCCGTAGTCGACGCCTTGATAATTGTAAAGGCCGTCGCGGTAAAAATAATCGTCGTGTTCGATAAAGTAAACGTCGACGTCGGAGCCGGCGAGTTTCGCGCAGCGAACGCCCGCGCCCTTGACGACGGCGCCGACGCGAACGTCGAGCGCGACGCCGCGAAGAGGAGTCAAACGTTCGCCGGAACGTTCGAAATATTCGCGAACGCATTTATAGAGCGGCGTAACGATCGTCGCTTTATGACCGAGTTGAGAAAGCGCTTTCGGCAACGCGCCGCACACGTCCGCCAATCCGCCTGTTTTGGAAAACGGCGCCGCTTCGCTGGTCGCAAATAAGATATGCATCGTTTCTCCTTCCGTCGCGAACGCGGCGAACGTTAAAAAATTTCCGCGTCCGAAAAAATTTTCAAAAATCGATAATCGTCAAACGTCAAGCGAAGGTTCGCGACGCCGTCGCGGACGCGCCGCCCCAATCGGACGCCGTCCCGCCGGCGCGTAGAATAGGAACTGTCGAACGTTTGGGGAAAATAGCAAAAGTAGTAAAAGCGGGAAATCGACCAAATCGCCGACGCGCCGCTCTACTTTTATACCATAAATTAACGAATTGCATAGTTGCGCGTTCGGTCGAGCGACCAAAATTCATATTTTTTCAGGCGAACTTTTTTACGACGAGAAAATTTTCGTTCGAAAAAACGCCTCGCCGACCGCCGCGCCGCCGCCGTCGGCTCAAACGCAAGCGCTCAACCGTTTTCGAACGTCCGCGTCTCTCGCGAACGTCTCGGTTAGTTTGCCGAGGATCGAGAAAAAAACGGAAAGTTCGATTTCGCGCCCCCGCGCCCCCTTGACGCGCTCCCCCTTTCCGGCTTAAAATAACGCCGGTGGCCGTCGACTTTTCGACCGCGGTCGCGTCGTTTCCGTCCTCGGTTTTCCGTTTGATTTTACTTTGTTTTCCGTTTCCGTTTACTCCGCTCGTTTTATTTGTTCCCGTTTTCACCGTTTATTTTACCGGTCGCCCGTTTTTCCGCGTTCGACGACGCTTTTGAACGTCGGCTCCCGATCCACCTATGCGCGCGCTCAAAGCAAAAGAAACCAAGACTTGGATTACCCGCCCTTACGATCCCGACGTCGTCGCCCGACTCGCGAAGCAAACCGGCGTTTCGCCGCTCGTCGCGCAAGCGCTCGTCGCTCGCAAGACGACCGACCCGGAAAAGATTATCCTTTTCTTGGCTCCGCCTAATCTTTCGCGCGGGCTTTATCCGCCGGAACGCCTCCCCGGTTGCGCCGAGGCCGCTCGCGTTTTGGCCGCCGCCGTCCGCGAAGGGAAGAAAATCGTCGTTTACGGCGACTACGACGTCGACGGAATGACGGCGACCGCGATTCTGCTCCAAGCGATTCAAACGGTCGGCGGCAAGGTCGGCTATTACGTTCCGAACCGCCTCGAAGAGGGATACGGTCTCAACAGCGCGACGCTCAAACGGCTCCGCGAAGACGAAAACGCCGACGTCGTCGTTACGGTCGACTGCGGAATCACCAGCCTGAAAGAAGCGGAATACGCTCGCGAAATCGGGCTCGAACTGATCGTTACCGACCACCACACGCCGATCGTCGACCCGGAAACCGGAAAGCAAATTTTGCCGAACGCCGCCGCGATCGCGCACCCGCGCTTGGAAATCGACGGGGTTCCTCCTTACCCTTGCCCGGAACTTTGCGGCGCCGCGGTCGCCTTGAAGTTGGCTTGGGGTCTCGGCAAGGAAATGACGGGCGGCGAAAACACGTCGCCGGCGATGCGCGATTTCCTCGTTCGAGCCGTCGGGTTGGCCGCGCTCGGCACCATCGCCGACGTCGTTCCGCTCCAAGACGAAAACCGAACGATCGTTCGTTTTGCGTTGGCGCGCAGTTTCATTAGCGATATGCCGCTCGGGCTGAAATATTTGATCGAAGTCGCCGGAATCAATCCGAATAAAAAGCTGACGAGCGAAGACGTCGGTTTCTCGATCGCTCCGCGCCTCAACGCCGCCGGTCGCGAAGTCTTGCACGAGCGTTCGCCGAAAGACGAAGAGGACGAACGCAACTGGCAAATCGCGAAATCGCTCCTCGAAAATCCTTGCCGACTCGCGGTCGCCGGGCAAATGGGGTTAGCCGGACTCGGCGTCGAACTGCTCGTTACCGACCGTCCGGAACGCGCCCGCGAACTCGCGCCGTTCGTCAACAACCTGAACGCGACGCGCCAAAAGTTGGAGCGCAAGATAATGACCGACGCGCTCAAAATGATCGAGGAAGACTTCGCGGACGCTCCGGCGTTCGTCTTGGCGAGCCGCGATTGGCACCCCGGCGTCGTCGGCGTCGTCGCCGGTCGCTTAGCCGAGCGTTTTTATCGTCCGACGGTGATGATCGCGTTGCGCAACGCCGACCCGAGCGCCGGTTCCGCTCGCGGCGTCCCGGACTCGAATTTCAACCTTTACGACGCGTTCGACGCTTGTTCGGAGCATCTCGAACGCTTCGGCGGACACGCGGCCGCCGCCGGACTCGGAATCAAAGAGGCGAACATTCCGGCCTTTCGCGCCGCGTTTTGCGATTACGTCGAAAATCATTTTTCGCCGCAAGAGCGCGTTCCGAAACTTTACCTCGACGGCGAGTTCCCGTTCTCGGCGCTGAACTTCCAAGCGGTTTCCGACCTCGACAAAATGTCGCCGTTCGGCGCGGACAACCCGCGTCCGATTTTCGCCGCTTACGGCGTTTCGCTCGTCGGACAAGCGCGACGCGTCGGCGGCGGGAAGCCGAAACCGGGCGCGCCTCCCGGAGAACAGCCGATCGGGCGCACCTTTTCCGGTCGTTTCCGACAATTTCACGACGAGCGGCGCGCCGTCGCGTTCGGTTGCGGCGATTGGGTTGACGAAATGAACGCGCTCGTCGAAGCCGACCCGAACGTCAAATTCGACGTCGCTTACCAAGTCGTTTTCAACGATTATTTCGGGCAAGTCGAGCTGCGCCTGCAAGACTGGCGCGTCGCCGAGTAACGCTCCGTTTTCCGCATACCCGTTATTCCCGGGCGGTCGACCAAATTTCCCTAACCGCCCCGCTTTCCCCCGTTTATCCGAAATTTTAAGGAACCGACGATGCGTAAAATCTTTACCGCCGTTCTTGTTTTCGCCGTTTTCGGCGCCGCGTTCGCCCTTTCCGCGTCGAGCGTCGCCGCTCAAGACGCCGCGAAACCGGCTCGAACGTTCGAGGAATACGTCCCTTGGCTCGCGCAAACCGGGCTCGACCTGACCGACTATCACATCCACCTGCGCGGCGGAATGACGGCGCAAAAAGCGGTCGAACGCGCTCGCAAAACCGGCCTCAAAAGCGGCGTCCTTGAAAACTGCGGTCGCGACTGGCCCCTCTCGACGAACGAAATTCTCGACCGTTTTATCGCCGAGATCGAAGCGTACAACGCGACGCTTCCCCCGTCGGAACGCGTCAAAATCGGAATTCAAGTCAACGACCGCGACTGGTTCAAGACGATCGACCCGAAAATTTACCGCCGCCTCGACTACGTTCTCGCCGACACGATGATTATGGGCGTCGGCGCGGACGGCAAACCGCAAAAACTTTGGCTCCTCCCGAAAGATTACGAGACCGACGAAGACGTTTGGTTCGAACGCTACTTCCAACACTGCATGACGGTCGTCAACGAGCCGGTTGACATTCTTGCCAACGTTACCTATCTCCCCGATTTTATCGCCGACCGTTACGACGAACTTTGGACGGAAGCGCGGATGCGCACGCTGATTCAAGCGGCGATCGACAATAACGTCGCCTTGGAAGTGCAAGCGGAATCGGCGTTTCCGAAACCGCGTTTCGTCGAGTTGGCGCTGGAAATGGGCGCGAAGTTGAGCTTCGGTTCGAACAACTTCGACGACGTGTTGAAAGATTCGTCCGCTTGGAAGGCGACGATCGAGCGTTTCGAAATTAAAAACGAAAATCTTTGGCGCGACGTTAATTGGGAAGCCGCGAAGTAAGCCGTTTCGTTTCCTTTGACATTTGACGAAAAAACGGAAAACGCTCTTGCGTCCGCCGCGAAAAAACGTTAAACTCGCGCCGGACGCAACTTTTTTCCCGCGTTCCCGAGCAAATTTCCCTTTTAATTAACGAACGACGACCCCCGACGAGGCAAGCGAAATGGCGACTCCCCAAGCGCAACAGCAAGCGGTTTCAACGACTTCGGACGTTCGACGCGACCAATTTCGCGTCGTCGGCGCGCCGGAAACGCCGTCGACCGCGCCGAACGAAGTCGCCGTTTCTTTCGAGTCGACCGCGCTTTCGTCCGCCGATTCGGAGTCGCTTTCTTTCGCCCGCGACGTTCTCCTCTCCGAGAGCCGCGCGATTTTGGATCAAGTCGAACGCCTCGACCGCCGCTTCTGCGCCGCCGTCGAGCTGTTGACGACTTGCGCCGGAAGCGTCGTCGTTACCGGGATGGGGAAGGCGGGCCTGATCGGGCGCAAAATCTCCGCGACCCTTTCGTCGACCGGAACGCCGAGTCATTTCCTTCACCCGGCGGAAGCGTTTCACGGCGACTTAGGCGCGGTTCGCCCGGACGACGTCGTTTTGGCGCTCTCGTACAGCGGCGAAACGGAAGAGCTTTCGCGCATTTTGGCGCCGTTGCGCGCCCGTTCGATTCCGATCGTTTCAATTGTTTCGTCGGCGGCCAGTTCGTTGGGGCGAGCGTCGACGATCGTTTTAGAAATCGGCTCGATCGAAGAGGCCGACGCGCTTCGTTTGGCGCCGAGTTCGAGCGCGGCGGCGATGTTGGCGGTCGGCGACGCGTTGGCGTTGGCGGCGAGTCGAAGTCGCAAGTTCCGAGCGGAAGACTTCGCGAAGTTTCACCCGGGCGGCTCTTTAGGTCGACGTTTAAGCCGCGTCGACGACCTAATGCGTCCGCTTTCGCAGTGCCGCGTCGCGTCGGACGCGCTTTCGATTCGCGAAATTTTCGTTTCCTGCCGCAAGCCGGGCCGCCGCGTCGGCGCGATTCTCTTGACCGACGCCGAGGGCCGTTTGACCGGCGTTTTCACCGACTCCGACTTGGCGAAACTCTTCGAAACGCGCGACGTCGATTTCTTCGACCGCCCGATTCGCGACGCGATGACCCGTTTCCCGTCGGTCGTTCGAAGCGGCGCACTTATGTCGGAGGCGATCGCGACGATGAGTTCGCGCAAGATTAGCGAACTTCCGGTCTTAGACGAACGCGGCGTTCCGCTCGGTTTGCTCGACGTCACCGACTTGGTCGACTTCTTCCCGACGCCGTTCGAGCCGGCGAACTAAACGTCGCCGCGCCCGCCGCTTAAACAAAAACGCCGTCCTTAGGCGGGTGTCCGTAAAACAGTTAAGCGTCCCTATGAAAAGTTCATAGGGACGCTTTTTTCGTAATCATGCGGCAGCGCCCAATGCTCCCTTGTGTAAAGCCGCCCAATACGCACTACACCGAAGGGGGTGTATAGAAGTGCGCCCTTTATCTGTTCGACAAATTGGAATTTACAGTTATCTATACTCATTTGGAATTTCGATATGAAATGTCTCACACAATAGCTTCACATCATGTACATCATTTTCATCAAATTCATATCCCAAATGGAACATTACTTGACTATATGGTTCAATACAAGAAACCTCTATCTCCTCAATTTTTCCTTTACCAGAAAAAGTTTCTACCGGAAAGTTATCCCCCTCATAAAGAATTTCACCTTCGCCCGTATATTCAAAACAATGCAAATCAACAATCCTGTTTTTCGCATCTTTCCATACAGTATGGTTCAATGTTGTATATTCCATCTTAATCTCATAAAAGTCATTAGCTTTCATTATCTCTATAAAGTTCTGATAATCTTTCTTTTCTACAAAAATATCAATATCGTTATGGACTCTTGACTGATGTCCAAGCAACGCATCTACCCCCCAGCCACCATCAAGAAAGACTTTAATCTCGGCATCTATCGCGAGTTGAAGAATCTGTTTTACATCTGTAATATTGACCATCTTATCATCTCCACAAATTCAAGTTTGTCGAACTGTTTGTTTTCAGTTTATCATGAAAAGTGAAGTTCTACAAGAACAGGCACAGAGCAAGCCGCTGTGCCTGTTAACTGTTTTATGAGCACCCGCCATTTGGGGCGGCGTTTGTTTTTTCTTGCGCGTTGAAGCGGCGGTTTTCCCGCTTTACTCGTCGGCTCGGGTTACTCGACCAATTCCAACGACGTCCAGAGGCTCGGGTCGTCCTCGATCGGGAACGGTTCGCCGAGTTGCAAGCCAAAGGCGCCGCGTTCCTCGTCGCGTTGCGAGAAATGCAAGCCCAGCCGCCGGAAGTCGGTCGGGTCGAACCCGGTCAGCGCCGACGCCGGAATCGCCGCCGAAAACGCGAAACCGTCGATTCGCCGCTCCGACGCCAACCGGAATTCGCCGACGTCGATCGGGCTCGGCGACTCTTTCGCTCGATTGATCGGCGCCCAAACCGCGCTCGGGCGTTCCGCGTCGTCCGATTTCCCGACAAATGGATAAAATAGGAATTTATGGCAAAATCTACCGGCCCGCCGCGCCTCTTTCACGTCCCGCGTATCGAGGCAAAGCCGCAAAACGTCGGGCGCGTCCGACTCGGTCGGGGCGCGACGAACGACTCGTCGCCGTCCCGCGACGATCGTCGTAACGACCAAACCGCGCGGCGACCAAGCGATTCGGAAGTCGAAAAACTCGGCGTTTTCCGTCGAACGCGGCGTCGTCGGGCCCGGTTCGCGACCGCGTCCAAGTCCGGCGACGAGATGCGTTTGCGTCCAAAACGGCAGTCGATATTCCGTCGAAAGCGCCGTCGCCGCAAGAGTCCTGTCAAACGCCGTCTTTTCCGTCGCTTCGTCGAGTCGACGGCACGGAAAAGCGAAACGAAAAAGAAAATTTTGAGGCAAATCCATTGTAACCTTCGACGCGTTCGCGCCGCTCCTAAATTTTACGCGCCGGCGCCGTTTTCAACGCCGACGCCGCCAAATCTCGCTATTCTACGCCGTTTTCCTATGTTGCGCGTTCAACGCCGCGCTCATTCCGCGATTTTTTCCTTTTTCGCGCTTTTTTCTCAATTCTACGCAAGCGAACCCGCGTCCGCGATAAAAAATCGTCGAGCGTTCGAGATTATTCCGAGTTTCCGGAGTCTTGCGCCGCCTCGTTTTTCTTGGCTTCGGCTTGTTCGCGCATTTTTTTCATTTGATATTCAAGCAATATTTTTTCCGCGTCCGTTTGAGCGCTTTCGCTCGAATAATGAAGCCAAGTCGAGGTCGCGTCGACCAACGCCAAAAGCGCGGCCCAAGCGCTAAAAAAAAGAACGCCGAGCCAAGCGGCGGCCCACCAACCGGGAGCGACTTGCGCCGGAATATGCAAGCCGACAAGCATCAAAAAACCGACGATCGCCGCCAAACCGCCGGATTGCATTCGTCGAAACGCTTGCCGTTTCAGAAATTCGAGTTCTTTTTCCGGTTGCGCGCCAAACCTCGCCTTGGGCCTACGAACGCGGTCGCGCTGTTCGCGAACCTGCCAAATTCCAAACGCCAACACGAATCCGGCGAGCGTCAGCCCCGCCCAGCGCACGCCGGAAATCGACGCGTCGGCGAAAATCGGCGTCGCTTCGCTTACGCGACGTCCAAGCTCGCCGCCCCAAAACCGTTCGCACACGCGTTTCTCCTTTTCTTATCTTTTTCCTTATTTTCTTAGTTCGCCGGCCCATTTAGCCGCGTTTTTCTTAACGCGACGTTTTGTTCCTTTTACTTTTGCGTTATTATACACGTTGAGCGCGGTTGACGCAACGTTTTTTTCTGCTATAATCGAATTATCTTTTGAAAAGAGGCCGTTTTTGCGCTTCTCTCGCGTCGTCTTTTGGCGACCGCGACGCATTTAAAAGGGCGATTAGCTCAGTTGGTTAGAGCGTCTGGTTTACACCCAGAAGGCCGCAGGTTCGAATCCTACATCGCCCACTTTATAGCTTTATTTAGCGGCGTCTTCTTTTGTTCTTTTTCTTTAACGCTTCCGACGCAATCGTTTAAGCGTTCGTCGTATTTTTTTATTTTAACCGTTAAAAACGCAAAAAATAAACGCTAAGTTCTCATTTTCCGTCGGACGACGCTTATTCTTGAAAAACTCCGCGACTTTACGACGCTTGGCTTCTCGCGCTTGAGCGTTTTCACGAGAATATTTTCCGTATTTTAGCGTTCGCCTTTCCTAAACTTGACTTTTTTACCCGCTTTATCTATAATTACAACGACTCATTAATTATCGGGCGCCGCGATTTGCTTTTCAACGTGGCGCCGTCGTTTCCAGTTTAAAATCTCCGTCAAGGAATCGCCGCAATGTCCGACTTCATCCCCCAAAACGCCGATAAATCGCTCGACGAAACGTCCGCCGCCGAAAGCAACGCCCTCGACCAAGCGACGCAACCCGACGAAACCTACGAATCGTCAACCGACGCCGATAAGGAAAAAATCGACGAGACCGACAAAGCCGTTCCGTTAACCGCGGAAGAATACGTCGGCTGGTTCGACGAAGACGGCGAAGACGAATACGAAAACCCTTTTCTTAAAAAACTCAAAAAAGTTTTGTCGCTCTTCGCTTTGGGAAATTTTATATCGCGTCAAGAATTCGCCGTCGCGTTCGGCGGCGCTTTCGGAGCGTTCGCGTTTTCCCTTTTACTATTAAGCGTTAGCTTAGCCTTAGACGAATTCGCCGTTCTTTCAACGATTTTCGCGACGTTCGGTTCGTTAGGCGTTCTCGGCGCAACCCTCGCCTTTATCGCCGCGGCGCTCAACCGTTTTAACGACGCCAACTTGTTCGACTGTTCGGCTCAAACGTCGCAGGAAAAATTTCTCCTCGCGGCGTTCAAAAATTTCGGACTCTCGTTCGTTTGGATAACCGCGTTATTTTTGGCGATTTTCGCGAGCGTTTGCGCGATCGAGGCTTACGACGACCATTCTCTGTTCGGCGGCGGACTCTGCGCGCTCGCCGCTTGGTTTTTCGGCGCGCTTTCTTTGTTCGGCCTCGTCGGTTCCGCGCTCGCCGTCGGGAAAGAAACGACGCAACGCTTTCACTCCGTCGGTTGCTACGTTTGGAACGCCGACGGTTGGCGCGGAAACGCGACGCGGCAAGATTTCCTCCTCGCGCTCGTTAATTACGCCGTCGCGACGTTTACGACCGCGTTTCCTTACGCTCTCGTCGGCGCGTTCTTTTGTTGGGCGCAGGAGGAAATTCTTCTCGGTTTTCTCGCGTTCCTTTTCTGTTTCCTCGTTTCGAGCCTTATTTTTGGCGCGTTTCTCCTTCCGGCGTCGGCGCGACGGCTTCGAACTCTCGGCTTGGATCCGCGAGCGACGCTGTTGTACCTGCTCGTTCCGGCGCCGTATATGGCGCTAGTTCTCGTCGCGCTCGAACCGATTCAAGCGAAAGCGGAAAAACCGGAATTCTACGAAGAGGAGGAAGAAGAACCGAACCTTCCTTTTTAAAAAAACGCGCTCGTTTTCTTCGCGGCGTTCGTTCAACGCGTTAAACGTCTCGCTTCCAACGCGATAAAGTCGACGTTAACCTCAACGACGGCAAGAAAAGCGAACCGGCGCGCCGCCAAAACGGATATTGCTCCCGTTCGGCGGCGCGCCGGTTTGCGATTTGGACGTTTTTCGGTCGGCGGAGACGCCAACGTCGTCAAACGAACGCGGCGGTTCCCCTTCTCCGTCGGTTTCGCGTCCGCCGACTTAGTTCGTCGCGGCGAGCGTCGCTTCGCGTTCGGCGAGCTTGCGTTTCGCGACCAAGTTCACGTCGGTCAGCAAGTCGACGCGATCGAATTGCTCCGCGACTTGCGGCGAGTGCGTTACCAAAATCAGCGCGACGTTCTCCGCTCGGCACGTCTCGCGCAACATATCGACGACGAGCTGTTGGTTCCCGACGTCGACGTTCGCCGTCGGCTCGTCCGCCAAGACGAGTTTCGGCTGGTTCGCCAACGCTCGAGCGACCGAAACGCGCTGTTGTTCGCCGACGCTCATTTGACTCGGCTTATGATGCAGGCGATGGCCCAAGCCGACGCGTTCGAGAAGGTCGATCGCCCGCTTTTTGTCGCGCCCGCGCCCCGCGAACGCCATCCCCAGTTGGACGTTTTCCAACGCCGAAAAACCGGGCAACAGGTTGAACGTTTGAAAAACGTAACCGATGCGGCGCGCGCGGAATTGGTCGCGCTCCGACTCCGTCAAAAGCGGGGTGTCCCAACCGTCGATGAGAACGTGTCCCGACGTCGGACGCAAAATCCCGGCGATAATATGAAGAAGCGTCGTTTTACCGCAACCGCTCGGCCCGACGACGACGACCTGTTCGCCCGCGTCGACTTTCCAACTCGGCACGTCCAAAATCGGGAGTTCGCCGCCGTCCGGCTCTTTATACGATTTCTTTAAGTTTCTTAATTCCAGCATTTCCGTTCGTTTTCTTTATCAAGTCGCCGCCGACCGACGCGGGGCGACGCGTTCCTCAACGCCGACCGCGTTCCGAATTTAACGAACGTTCGCGGTCTTCTCTTTAACTATTTTATCTCAAAACGCTTTTTTTTTCAAGAGTTTTCTTAAAAATGTCGCGTTTCGTCGAAGTTTCGGCTCTTTTCTTCCGATTATTTTAAATAATTTACCGTTTTTACCCAATCCCCCTATTCTATGTCAACGCGCCGCCGTTTATTTCAACGCGGGCGCGTCGGGGGGAACTTTTATCGCCGTCGACCGTCAAAACGGAGAAGATAAGTCGGTTTTGACAAAAAGCGCGACGCGTCGGGGTTGCGCCGATCGCGCAAAAACGCTAAAATAGCTAAGACGGCAAAATTAACCGAAAAAACGACTCGCCGGCATATTGCCGTTTCGAGTCCGTTCGTCCCGTCGCCGCAAGCGTCCGGCGTCGGAAAATACCGCGCGAATCGGCCTTAACGTCGGCCGCCGCGCCCAGTTGGAGACATTAAGAAAATGAGTTTCTCGTCGCAAGTTCGTCGTTTCTTTTCCGCGTCCGCTCGTCGCGACGCTAAACGCGAAGCCCGTCGTCGTCAAGCGTTGAGCGAGTTGCGTTCGCGTCGCTTGTTCGAAATTTTGGAGTCGCGCCAACTCCTCGACGGCGCCGGAGCGTTCGAATCCCTTCCGGACTCGATTACGATAACGTCCGGCGATTCCTATCATTACGCGTTTGAAGGAACCGACGCGCAAATCGTCGACGCCGGTTCGCTCGAAGGTTTGACCGCTTCGCTCCCGACCGGAACGCAAGTCGCCTTCACCGTTACGAAAACGGCGACCAACGGCGCGGTCTCGACGCTCGGCGAAATCGTTCTGCAACTCTTCGAAGCGGAGGGCGAGGCGCCGAACTCCGCGTCGCACTTCCTGAAATTGGTCGACGACGGCTACTACGAAGGGAAAACGTTCCACCGGATTTACTCCGGCTTTATGTTCCAAGGCGGCTCCTCGGACGGCGCGGGCTACGAAGGCGCCGGGCAAACGATCGTCGACGAACATTCCAATCTGCTGACGCACAGCGGCGCCGGAATGGTCGCGTTCGCAAACAAGGGCCCGAACACGAGCGACGCGCAAATTTACATCACCTTCGACAAAGCGTCTTGGCTCGACGGCGGTTACAACGTTTTCGGTTACGTCGTCGACGGTTACGACGTTATCGACGAAATCGAAAAAGCGCAAGTCGTCGCCAACTCCGCGGGCGAAAAGTCGAAACCGGTCGAAACGTACCAATTCAAAGACGTTCGCGTCCTCGAAGCGGAAGACGTCGCGAACGGCGCGCTTCGCCTCGTCGCGAACGAAGGCGTTTCCGGCGAAACGACGATTTCCGTCTCCGGAACCGCCGCGGACGGCTCGACGCAGTTCAAAGAAATTACCGTTAAAGTCGTCGACGAAAAAGAACTCGACTCGCTGATTCCGACCGAAATCGAAACAGTCGCCGGCGAAACGAAGACGTTCGAACTCCCCGCCGAATACGCCGGTTCGAAACTGACGTACCAAATCTACACCGCGAACGGCCTCGAAGGCGTTACGGTCGAACTCGGCGGCGATAAAGACGCGACGAACGTTTACGAAGTGAAAGCCGACTTGACCGGCGCTCAAACGACGAAACTGACGATCGTCGTCAAGAGCGAAGACGGCGCGATCTCCAAGACGTATTACCAACAACTTTACGTCGCGCCCGCGGCGCCGGAATTCGCGTTCGCCGACGACGTTAAAAGCGTCGAACTTAAAGACGGTTCGTTTATCGTTTCGTCGAATTCGGTCGACTCCGCGCTGAAAATTTCGGTCGTTTCTTACACGGGCGACGCGACGACGCTGGTCAAAATCGACGGCGTTCAACGGACGTTTACGGTCGAGTCGAAGACGGTCGACGCGAAAACCGGCAAGACGACGCTCGTTCTGCAACTGAGCGGCAAAGAAACCGAAAAACTCGCGGACGGCGAACATACGATTTCCGTTTCGCAATACATTCCGGTCGACAATATCGCCGAACACGAAGCGTTGCACAGCAAAGCGACCGACGCGACCGTTTTCGTCGACACGGAACCGCTCGAATTTACGAACGTCGACAAAGACGAGCCGCTCGTCGTCTTCTCCGGCGAAACGGGCGAACTCCAAATTTTGACGAACAAAGTCGACGCCGAAGGCAAACCGCGCTCCGACGTTCAAGTCCTTTTCGGCGACGCGATTCCGAAATGCCTCTCGCTGACCTCGGACGGTCTCCTCAAATGGAGCGGCACGGAAGAATGCGTCGGCTCTTACCAAGTCGAACTTTACGCGAAAGACGGGCTCGGGAACGAAGTTCGCGAAACGCTCCGCTTTACGGTCGTCGAAGGCCCGCTTTACGACGTTTCCGGCGAAACGAAAGTCGACGAAGGCGGCAAGTTCGAAATCACGATTTCGGTCGCCGAATCGGAACTCAAAGATAATCCGGCCGATCCGTATACGTTCGAAATCGTTAAGAAACCGGAATTCGAAAACTCCGACGACGCCAACTTCACGCTGACGACGAACGAAAAAGGAACGAGCGCCGTTTTCGCTTGGACGACGAGCGAACGTCTCGGCTTCGGCGTTTACGAGTTCTCCGTCAAGTTGACCGGAACCGACGGCGCGACCTCTTACGTCCCGTTGAAACTGACGGTCGGCGAAGTCAACGAAGCGCCGTCGATCGAATACGACGGCGAAACGACGCTCGAAACGAACGACGAAACGAAGTTCGAACTCGAACTTAAAGCCGCCGACGCCGACCTTCCGGCGCAAACGTTGACCTGGACGCTCTCGAAAGACGCGCCGTCTTGGCTGACGCTCGACGCGAAAACCGGCAAACTAACCGCCGACGCGCCGGTCGCGGGCGACTATACGTTCGAAGTCGTCGTTTCGGACGGCGACAAGTCGAGCGAAGCGCTGAAATTGACGTTGAAAGTCGCGGAAGTCGACCGCGTTCCGGTTTTCGACGAACTGAAAGAAACGACCGCCGAAACCGGGAAAACGTTCGAAGCGACCGTCGTCGCGAAAGACCCGAACACCGCGAAGAACGGCGTCGTTTACGAACTCGTCGGCAAAGATTACCCGAAAGACTTCAAATTCGACGCGAAAACCGGCAAGGTTAGCTGGGCGATTCCCGCCGACTACCTCGACGCGGCGGTCAGCGGTCAAACGTTCCAATTTACCGTCAAAGCGACCGAACAAGTTCTCGGCGAAGACGGCAAAACGCTCGAAAACGGCCTGTCGAGCGAAAAAACGTTCGAAATTTTGATTTCGAACGCGAAGTTCGACGCGACGAAAGCCGCCGCGCCGACTTGGCCGACGCTTAAACCGCAAAGCGCGACCGCCGGAAAAACGTTCGAAACGACGCTCGAAGCGACCGCGCCGAAAGACGCCGCCGGCGTTCGATACGAGTTGGTCGGCGACAAACTTCCGACGGGCTTGACAATCGACGCGGCGACCGGCAAAATTACTTGGGAAATTCCCGCCGATTACGTCGCGGACAAATCGGTCGAATCGGTCGTCGCGACGATCAAAGTGAAGGCGACGACGATCGTCAAGAGCGAAAAAGACGGCCCGACGACCTTCGGCGGCTCGGCGGAAACGACGCTCGAAATCACCGTCGCCAACCCGAACTTCAAAGAAGAAGCCGCTTACGTCGATTGGGCCGCTTGGCTCGACGCTTGGGTCGCGAACGCTCAAGCGCGCCTCGAAGGCTCCGCGGCGAACCTGCAAGAATACCTCGACTCTTACTTGACGGCGGTCGACAAGCGCGACGCGGCCCTGAAATCGGCGCAAGCGGATTACGCCGCCGGGAAAACGTCGTTGACCGACTTCCTGAAAAAACGCGCCGAAATTCAAACGACGTTCTCGCAAACGACGACCGACGCCCGCGCCGACTTGGCTGCGAAAGACGCCGTCGTCGACAAGACGTACCGCGAAAACCTTAAATCGTTGAACGACGCTTACGACAAACTGGCGGCGAGCGGCGAAATCGGCGCGCCCGGCTCGATTCGCGACGAAGCGAAGGAAGCGACGGGCGAACTTTCCGCGTCGACCGAATCGTCGGACGCGAACTTCCATCTCAAAAACAACTCGACCGGCGCGAAAGTCGCGACCGATTTGTCGTCGGTCTTGAAACTTTGGCGCTCCGGTTACTCGTCGTCGACGATTTACGACGAGATTTACGGCGGCGGTTTTGACGCGGAAGACGGCGATAAAGACGAATCCGGCGACGGAGACAAAGACGAATCCGGCGACGGAGATAAAGACGAATCCGGCGACGGAGATAAAGACGAATCCGGCGACGGAGATAAAGACGAAACCGGCGACGGAGACAAAGACGAATCCGGCGACGGAGATAAAGACGAAACCGGCGACGGAGATAAAGACGAAACCGGCGACGGAGACAAAGACGAAACCGGCGACGGAGACAAAGACGAAACCGGCGACGGAGATAAAGACGAAACCGGCGACGGAGATAAAGACGAGTCCGGCGACGGAGATAAAGACGAAACCGGCGACGGAGATAAAGACGACGAAGACGAGAAACTTCCCGAAATCGATCTTGGCGACTTAACGAACGACGACGATGAAGACGAAGACGGCGGACTTCCGCTCCTCGCTTAATCCCGTTTGACGTCGAAAAAACCGCGCGAACCCCGATCTTGGATTCGCGCGGTTTTTCTTTTGAGCAAAATCGCAAATTAGCTGAATTGCGCGTTTTTCCTCGTCGACTTGCGCCGTTTTTTTCTTCTTTTGACGATCTTTTAGGCGCCTCTTTAACGCCAAGTCGGCGCGGCGTTCTTTTAATCGACCGACAAGTTTCGCGTTTTCTCTTCTTCCGAGTCGGCAAGCCGAACGTCGCTCTTCGTTCCGCCCGCTTTCCGCGTTAACCGCGTCTCCTCGTCAAGAAACACCGCTAGCCCGTTTCGCATCCTTCGCGTTATTCAACGCTAAAGAGCCAAACGGGCTTTCATTGCCGAACGTCGCCGAAAATCCAACGCTAAACCGACCAACCGTCGTTCGCCGGCTAAGGAGCGCGGCGGGGAAAACGTCGACGTTCGAACTACGCCGCGACGCAAGCGTCGAAAAAGACTACTTTTTCTTTTCGACGTGCAGCGTGTGCTTGCGAAGACGCGGGTTGTACTTCTTCAGCTTGAGCTTTTCGCCGCCGGGCTTACGACGAACGATGTAGTTGTAATCGCCGGTTTCTTCGCAGACGAGGTAAACGGTTTCCGCCTTTTTCTTACTTTTCCCTGCCATATTTCCAATCCTCTTTTATTGTTCGGCCGTCGCGTCGCGACGTCGTTTTTGACTTAAAACGCTCGACTTTTTTCGTCCCGCGCCCTTTTTCCGCTCGTTCGTCGGCTTTTCGCCGCGTTTCCGTCGAAACGCCGTGTAAAAACCGACCCGACGTTTTCGTTAAAACGCCTCCGCGTTGTCAACGTTCGTTTCCAATTTTGGGGAAGCGGAAAAAACGCCGGCGTTAGACGCGTCGACGCTTTCGGTTCATTATAACCCCGAAATTGCAACCAACAACGCCCCCCGGCGGAAAAAACGTCTTTTTTTTCACATTTTTTTAAAAAGCTCGTTTTTCTGTTAAACAGCGTTATTTGGGCAATCTAGGCGCCAAGCCCAACCGCGCTCGCCAACCCTCGTATTTTAAGCAAGACGCCTATTTTAGCATTTCCTTCCATTCAGCCAATTCGCTTTTTCTTCTCCTATCGCCTTATCTTTGTAAAAGTTCTTCAAAACCGACAAAAATTTGACAAAAATCGTTGAAAAACTCTCGAAACGCGCGTCCAAATTTGTTAAAATAATATTTGTTCGCTTTCTCGTCCAATTTTGTCCCGATACTTTTTCCCTCGCCGCGCTATGTCCGAACCTCGCCGTCCCGCGCCTTCCGAAAACGCCGAGCCCCGACGCGTTCCGTTTTCCGTTCCGACGCCCGTCGACGCGGAAAAACCGCTGCCCCTTCCGCGACCGTCGCAAAGCGCCAAACGACCGCTGTTGGTTTCGACGCGGGCCGACTCCGAACGCCCGATTCCGATTCCGGAACGCAAATCGAATTTAACGCCGATTTTCGTTTCGACGCGGGCCGACTCCGAACGTCCGATTCCGATTCCGGCGAAAACCGCGCCGACGCCGCGCGAAGTCGCGCCGCCCGAACCGAAACCGTCCGTCGTTCCGACCGCGCCTCCCGTCGTTTCGCCGGTCGCGCCCCCGACCGTTCTCGTCGCCGTTCCTAACGCCGCGCCGATTCCGTTGAGAACGCCCGACGGTTCGACCGTTCTTGTCGCGACCGTCCCGGTTCCCGGTTATCCGCCCGCCGCGGTTCCCGCGCCTCCGACCGCCGTCCCGACGCAAGCCGCGCCCCCAACCGTCGCTCCGACGCAAGCCGCGCCCCCGAACGTCGCTCCGACGCAAGCCGCGCCTCCGAACGTCGTCCCGACGCAAGCCGCGCCACCGACCGTCGTCCCGATGCAAGCCGCGCCACCGACCGTCGCCCCGACGCAAGCCGCGCCTCCGAACGTCGTCCCGACGCAAACGCCGTCCGCGTCCCCCGTTTCCCCAACGAGCGACGCCGCTTCCGCGCCCGCGCCGTCCAAACGCGGTTTCTTCCGCCGTCGACGCGAAAAGCCGGCGAAAGCCGTCGAAGAAACCGCGCCCGTCGCCGCCGTTGCGGTCGCGACGTCGCAAGCGCCGGTCGACGAAGCCGACGACCTCGACTTCCTGCGTCCGCCGACCTTTTTCGAAAAAGCGTTCAACGACGCGCCCGGTTGGCTCGCCAGCGCCGTCGTCCACCTGCTCCTCCTTTTCCTTCTCGGCTTGCTCGTCATTAAAGTCGACCTGCCCAACCCGATGCAACTCGTTTCGCAACCGGGAATGAGCGACGAGTTTGTTTTTGACGAAGTTTTCGACGACGCGATCGAAAACGCCGAAAACGAAGAAGTCGAGTTCGAAACGTCCGCGGAAGATTTTGCGGAATCGGAAAATATCGCCGAAATCACCGAAGTTTCCGACTACGACGACCCGACGAGCGCGCCCCTTTCCCTTTCCGACGACTCCTTAACGTCCGAAAACCTCGCCGCCGACGTCGACTCGCTCCTCGGCTCGCTGACCGGCGACGAACTTTCCGGTCGCGGCGCGAACAAAGCGGCGGCGCTCGCGTCCGGCGGCGGCACCGAAGGAAGCGAAAAGTCGGTCGCCCTCGCGCTCGCTTGGCTCGCGGAGCATCAAAACGCCGACGGGTCTTGGGCGTTCGCGCACCGTTGCCCGTGTTCGGCGCCCGGAACGAAAAACTCGCCGAACGCCGCGACCGCGATGGCCGTTCTTCCGTTCCTCGCGGCCGGACACACGCCGGTCGAAGGCAAATATAAAGAAAACGTCGCCGCCGCGATCAACTTCCTCGTCGCGAACGGCAAACAAGAGCAAGCCGGGCTCGGTTTCAACGACGAAGGCCAAATGTACGCGCACGGACTCGCGACGATCGCGCTTTGCGAATGTTACGCGATGCTTTCGCCCCGCGCGAAAAAGAAAAATCGCGAACTCGCCTACGCCGCTCAAGCCGCGCTCCGCTTCATCGAAAACGCGCAACATCCGGAAGACGGCGGTTGGCGTTACAACCCGGGCGACGCCGGCGACACGTCCGTCGTCGATTGGCAGATGATGGCGCTTCGCAGCGGCTACGTCGGTTCGCTCGACGTTTCGCCGAACGTTCTCGACGGCGCCCTCCACTTCCTCCGCGACGAAGTCGGGTTCGAAGGCGGAAGTCGTTATTACTATATGCCGGGAACGAGCGAATCGGGCGCGACCGACGCCATCGGGCTCCTTTGCCGACTTTACCTCGACTGGCGCCCGGACAACGAAAACCTCCTTAAAGGCGTCGACCGTCTCGTCGCGGCCGGACCGAATTTCGGGAACCCTTATTACAACTATTACGCGACGCAACTCGCGCACCACGTCGGCGGGTCGCGCTGGGTGCGTTGGAACGGGGCGATTCGCGACAAACTGATCGAAACGCAGGTTCTCGAAGGGCACGAACGCGGAAGTTGGTTCCCGGAAAACGCCGACGGACACTGCCAAACCGGCGGACGGCTCTACGCAACCGCGTTGAATTGCCTCGTCCTCGAAGTTTACTATCGCCACTTGCCGATTCACCAAAAAATTCAAAGCGAGCCGGAATTCGACGTCGATTTTTCGCTCGAATAATCCGAAAAAACAGCGCGCGCCGCAACGCCGTCTTCTCGCGACGACGAAAAATTTCCGCTCGCGCCGTTGTTTTCTCCGCGAACGACGTTATACTTAAGGAAGGCGACGCGACCGTCGTCGCCGATTTTCCCCTTACTCGCCGACTTTCCCAATGAAAAAATGCGAACGCTGCGGCGCGTCGAACGCGGAACGCGCCCGTTTTTGCTCGAACTGCGCCGCTCCTTTCGCGACGGACGAAGCTCCGAACGCCGCGTCTCAAACGTTCGTCGAACCGGCGGAAGCGCCCCTTCCCGCGCCGTTTGTCGACTTCGCGCCGTCGAACGGAGTTCGCGTCGAATCGGGCGACGATTTTTATCGCGCGTTGGCGACGATTTTCGCGACGTCGGCGCGAATCGTCGCATTCCTTTTCGGGCGCGTTTGCGCGTTTTTTAAGCGTTGCGGAGCGGCGCTTTGGCGTTCGTCGGCGCCGTCGCGGACGCGTTTTTTCTCCGTCGCGCTTCAATTTACGCGCGACGCGGCGCGATCCTTTGCGGCCGTCTTTACTCCGTCGACGCGCTGGTCGGAAAGCGCGCCGCCGAATTTCCTTTGGCCGAGCCTCGTCTTTTTTTTCCTTTGGACGCGCCCTTGCGCTCTCGTCGCCGTCGTTTATTCGATTTTAGCGAGCGAAGCGCGCCGAACCGGCGACGCGACCGCCGCGCGCCGCCGCGACGCGTCGGCCCGAAATTGGCTCCTTCTCGAACTCCTATGCGTCGCGCTCAAAGCGTTGTTCGAGGCGTTCGGTATGTCGCTTCCCTTCCTTAAAAGGCTCTTTTTTTAACCTCTTTCCCCGTTTGACGAATCGCCCCAATGCTTTGCCAATGCGATAAATGCGGCGCCACGACGCGCTGGTACGACGAAAAATGCCCTCGTTGCGGCGCCGCGCTCGCGGTCGAAATACCGACGTCGCCGATCGCGCTCCCTCGTTTTGCCCCCTCTTCAACGTCGCGCGACCGTCAAAACGCCGTCGTAATCGAACTGGAAAAAGACGACGAACGCCAAGACGACGCAATCGAAACGGAAAACGTCGACCAACGACAAGACGACGCGCTCGAAGCGGAAAACGTCGACCAACGACAAGATTCGCCGAACGAAGCGGAAAAAGACGACGAACCGCAAGCGCCGAACGAAACGGAAAACGTCGACGAACCGCAAGACGACGCGCTCGAAGCGGAAAACGTCGACCAACGACAAGATTCGCCGAACGAAGCGGAAAACGTCGACCAACGACAAGATTCGCCGAACGAAACGGAAAAAGACGACGAACGCCAAGAAAAAGCGACGGTTTCCGAACGCTCGCAACGGTTCGCCGCTTTTTGGCGCGCCGTCGACGTTTGGCGCTCTACCTTCGCGTCGGAAACGGCGAGCGTTACCATTCCGCGCGGACGCGCCGCCCGTTACGCGCTCGGAATCGTCTTCGAACTCTTCGTTTGCCCGCCTTGCGCGATTATCGCCGCTTACTTTTTCACTCGCGCGCTTTTCGCCGACCGTCGCGCCCAATATTACGCCGCGATGCAAGAAACGGAAAAAACGCGGCGAACGCTCGCCGTCGGCCTCGGCGTCTTCGCGGCGTTCCTCTGCGCGTTCATCTTTTACGTTCAATCGCAGGAAGTCGCCGTTCCAACGGAAGCGGGCCCGACCTCCCGGCTGTTCAACCGATAGTCGTCGACGCGGTCGCGACGTTTTCAGGCGCGACCGCGTGACCTCGTCTCGACGGTTTCGCCGTTATTCCTCGACTTCCTTCGGCGCGCAGGCCCACGCGATTCCGCTCGCGATCGCCCCGACGACGACGCCGACCGCCAACGCTTTCCACGTCGGCGCGCTCATTCCCAACTTCATTCCGAACATCCCGGCCATAAACCCGAAGTTGAAGCAAACAAGCGCGAGTTTCGTTCGGTTTTTCTTCGCGGCGGCCGACAATTCGACCGTTTCGCGCGGCTCTTTCGCTTTTTTCGCGCCCTTTTCCTTCGGCGCTTTCGCCTCTTGCGGAGCGGAGCCGGCGCTCGCGTCGCGCTTCACGATTTGACGCACGGCGCCGCGCGGATAATACTTTTCGATCGCCGCGTTCACCTGTTGCGGCGTGCAGATCGCGCAACGCGTCGGCATATCGAAAATCATTCGCAACTCGTCCTCGACGTCGAGACTCAACGGCTCCGGCGACGCGAGAATCAGTTTGCCCATATCGGCCATCACCGGAACAAACGAGTGTTGGCGCGCGGTCGCCGGTTCGATTTGCGGCGCGTAATATTCGTCGACCGGAACGTCTTCAAGGTTGACGAACGGCAAGCCTTCCGACTCGGCGTAAGCCATCATAATCCGCTCCGGTTCCGCCGTTTTTTGTTGGAGCAACGCTTGGTGGAGCGGAACGCCGACCGCGTCGGAAAACCCCTTCGCTTTCTTCAACTGCTCCGGCGTCGCGAGTTTTTCCTCGACGACGATCCCTTCGAACGTTCGCCGTCCGCTCGCCGACGTTTCCGCCGCCGCTTGCTTGCGCCCGAGCGAAAAGTCGTATTCGGCCTTGCGTTCCGCGTCGGTCAAGCAGAGCATCGCTTTGGCCAGCTCGTTCAGGAGCGCTTGCGACTCTTCGATAAAATCGCCGGTCGCGAACTTGCGGACGTAAGCGTTCAGCTCGCGGTAACGATTGCGAATGACCGCCGGGTCGTCTTCGAAGCGATTAAATTTCAACAGCTGATAATAGTTCAGCGGACGGTTCGGCGCCTCGATTTTCAACCATTCCTTATAAACGTCGATAGCCATTTTGTTTATTTTCTCCGTTTTACCCGATTTATCGTTTTTAGGGAAAAGCCGCCCAAAGCGCCGTTCGTTTCCGCGTCGACGTTTCCGGCCGTCGCGTCTATTTTAGCCGCGAACGCGACAAAAAACAAGCCGCCCGCGCCGTCGAACGTCAAATTTCTCGAAAATCTCTTCGGAAACGACAAAAAATCGCCGCGCTTCCTCGTTAACGTCGGGAGAAAACCGACGTTTTTTCGACTCCGCGGGCGTTCTTCCTCTTTTGTTATCGCCGCGATGCGTTATAATAAAGAAAAAACGGTTCGGGCGCTCCCGGCGTCGAATCCGCTCTCCGCGCGCGCCGTCCTCAACGCCGCCCCCGAACCCCTCGATATCCCCCCAAATTCCCAAATTCCGAAAAGAGGCCGCCCAATGCGCCGCACTATGCTGAAATCGAAAATCCATCGCGCCACCCTAACCGAATGCAACCTCGAATACGAAGGCAGCATCGCGATCGATTCGAACCTGTTGAAGGCCGCCGACATTCTTCCCGGCGAATTGGTTCACGTCCTGAACGTCAACAACGGCTCGCGCCTCGTTACTTACGCGATCGAAGCGCCCGCCGGTTCCGGCACGGTGATGCTCAACGGCCCGGCCGCTCGCGAAGGCTACAAAGGCGACGTCCTCGTGATCATCACCTACGCCGAATACGACGAAGCGGAACTCGCCGCTCACGTTCCGAACGTCGTCAAAGTCGACGCGCAAAACCGAGTGAAATAAGCGTTCGCGCTTTCCGAACATACCGTCGCGGCGAGCGTCTTTCAACAACGTTCGCCGCGCCCCATCGTTGTTTTTTTGCCCGTTTTATCCTTTCCTTTTTGAATAAAGGCGATATTATGAAGAACGCGGAATATTTGAACGATCTTTTCGGAATGAACGGCCAAGTCGCGGTCGTGATCGGCGGCGCCGGCGCGCTCGGTCTTTGCCTCTCGACCGGTCTCGGTAAAAACGGCGCCAAGATCGTCGTCGCGGACGTGAACCCGGACGCCTGCCAAGCCGCGGTCGACAAACTGACCGCCGAGGGAATCGAAGCCGTTTGGAAGACGGTCAACGTTACCGACAAAGCGTCGCTTATCGAACTTCGCGAAGAAGCGCTGAAACTGACCGGCAAGGTCGATATGCTCGTCAACTGCGCGGGAATTAACGTCGGCAACCCGTTCTTGGAAGTCGACCCGGATCATTGGGACAAAATCCTCGCGGTCAACTTGAAAGGCACAATGCTTTCTTGCCAAGTCTTTATCGAATCGATGCTTAAGAACGACGACGGCGGTTCGATTTTGAACATCGGAAGCGTCAACTCGGACAAGCCGCTTTCCCGCGTTTTCGCTTACGCGGCGTCGAAGGCGGGCGTCGTCAACCTGACGCAAAACATCGCGCAAGAGTTCGCGTCGCAGGGCGTTCGTTGCAACGCGATCTGCCCCGGTTTCTTCCCGGCGGAACAAAACCGCAAACTCCTCGACGAACAGCGCGTCGCGAACATTATGAACGGCACCCCGATGCGACGTTACGGCGACCCGAACGAACTGGTCGGCGCGGCGATCCTTCTCCTCTCGAAGAAAGCGGGCAGCTATATGACCGGCTCCGCGGTCTACGTCGACGGCGGCTTCACCTGCAGCTGGTTCTAAACCGTTAAACGACGGCGCTTCGAAGCGTCGCCAATCAAAACGTCGGCGTTCAACAGGAACCGCAAGTTTCCGTCAAACGCCGACGCAACTTAACCGCAAACCGGCGTTCGCGCGGAGATTCCAACCGCTCGAACGCCGGTTTGCGCTTTCCCGTTCTTCAGCCGTCGCAAGGCGTTCGTTGCAACGCGATTTGCCCCGGTTTCTTCCCGGCGGAACAAAACCGCAAACTCCTCGACGAACAGCGCGGCGCGAACATGATGAACGGCGCGCCGACGCGTCGTTACGGCGACCCGAACGAACTGGTCGGCGCGGCGATTCTTCTCCTCTCGAAGAAAGCGAGCGGCTATATGACCGGCTCCGCGGTCTACGTCGACGGCGGCTTCACCTGCAGCTGGTTCTAAACCGTTGAACGACGGCGCTTCAAAGCGTCGCCAATCAAAACGTCGGCGTTCAACAGGAACCGCAAGTTTCCGTCAAACGCCGACGCAACTTAACCGCAAACCGGCGTTCGCGCGGATATTCCAACCGCCCGAACGCCGGTTTTTGCGCTTTTCTCGCCCTTTCCTCGGCGACGTTCCTTTCTCGTTTCCCGCTTCCTTGCGCCGCATTAATAAACTTCGAAGCGGATTCCGTTTTCGCGGGCGTATTCCTCCGCGTAAGAACCGGCGGCGACGGCGAACGTTAGGTCGGGCGAGCGTCCGGAAAACGCGCGGTCGCCGATACGTTGCAAATCGGCGGGCAGGCGAATTTTACGCAACTTGCGGCAGACGTAAAACGCGAAAGCGCCGACGCTTTCCAAACTATCCGGAAGCGCGATTTCCGTCAACGACGCGCAACCGCGAAACGCGCCGTCGCCGATACTTTCCAAACCGTTCGGGAGGTTGATTTCGTTCAGCGCCCAGCAACCGTAAAACGCGTCGGCGCCGACGCTTCGCAAGCCGTCGGCGAAACGGACTTCGCTCAAACACAAACACTCGAAAAACGCGCGGTCGCCAAGCGTTTGAAAACCGCTCGGAAAGCGAACTTTGCTCAACGGCGCCCATTCGCCGAACGCGTCCGCCTCGACGCGTTCGACGCCGTCCGGAACGTCGTAAACCGTCGCTTTGGCGCCGGGCGGATACGCGACGAGCGTTTTGCCGTCCGCGCTGAAAAGAACGCCGTCGATCGAGCGAAAATTCTCGTTTTTCGGCGAAACGCTAATCTCCGTCAGCGAGCGGCATTTCCCGAACGTTTTCGCGCCGAGCGTTCGCAAACCGCTCGGCAGGCGAATCTTGCGCAAGTTGACGCAGCAATAAAACGCTTCGTCGCCGACGCTTTCCAAATTATCGGGAAGCCGAATCGACCTCAAGTAGCCGCAACTGTAAAACGCGCGGTCGCCGAGCCGTCGCAAACCGTTGGGAAGACTAATCTTGCGCAATCCGTCGCAACAACCGAACGCGTCGTTTTCCAGCGTCGTCAACGAGTCCGGCGCCTCGATTTCCGTCAACGCGCCGCACCAGTGAAACGCTTTCGCGCCGACCGTTCGCAAGCCGTCCGGAAACGAAACTTTTTCCAACTTTCCGCAATTTTCGAACGCGCCGGGGCCGATTTTTTCGACGCCGAGCGGAACGACGTATTCGCTCGCGTCGCGACCGCCCGGATACGCGACGAGCGTTTTGCCGTCCGCGCTGAAAATAACGCCGTCGACCGAGCGGAATTTCTTGTTTTCCGGCGAAACGTCGAGCGCCGCGACCGGCGACGTAAAAGCGCCGCCGCCCAACGTTTCCAACCCCGACGGCAAAACGACTTCCCTCGACAAAAGAGCGCCCGCGAACGCGTTGGAGCCGAGCGTTTTCAACCCCTCCGGAAAAACGAACTCCGTCAACGCGCCGCACCAATGAAACGCGCACGCGCCGATATGTCGCAAGCTCGCCGGAACGCGAACCGCGCTCAACGAACCGCAATTCTCGAACGCGCCGTCGCCGAGCGTTTCCAAACCGTCCGGAAGGCGAATTTCCGTCAACGCTTTGCAGGCGTAAAACGCTTTGTTTCCAATCGTTTGCAGACCGTCCGGAAGCCGGATTTCCGTCAACGCCGGAAGTCGGGAAAACGCGTTGGAACCGAGTTTCCGAACGCCGTCCGGAAGCGAAATTTTCGTTAACGCTCGACGCAACGAAAACGCGCCGGGGCCGATTTCGACGACCGGTTTGCCGTCGAGGAGCGCCGGAACGTCGACGCTCGTCGCCTTGTCGTCGAGAAACGCGGCGATAATAACGCCTCCGGTCGAGTCGACTTCCCAACGGAAAAGTTCGTCGACCGACGCGCAAGTTTTATCGCAAGACATTGGCTCCCCTTTCGTTAAACAGTTCCCAACGCGGCGTTTACGGTTCCGGCGTCGGCGCGGCGGATTCGACGGGTTCTCCCGACGCTTCGAACGGGATTCCGGCTTCGGCGGCGAACGTCTCCGCGTAAGACCCGGCGGCGCCGCGGATTACCAAATCGGCGTTTTTCGCGAACGAACGGCGTCCGATTTCCTCGACGCTCGCCGGAATATCGACGTCCGTCAACGACGCGCAACCGGCAAACGCTTCGTCGCCGATTGTCGTTAAACCGTCTCGGAACGCGACGCTCGTTAACGAAACGCAACCGCCGAACGCGCCCGGTTCGACGACCTTCAAAGCGCTCGGGAAAGCGACCGATTCCAACGCGACGCAATTTTCAAACGCGTCGTCGCCGATCAGCGTCAAACCGTCCGGGAACGCGACGGTCGTCAAGCTCTCGCAACCGATGAACGCGTGCGGCGCGATCGCTTTAAGTTGTTTCGGAAACTTCACTTCCGAAAGCGCGGAGCAACCTAAAAACGACGACGCCGGAATCGTTTCGACGCCGTCCGGAAGCGCGACCGTTCGGAGCGCGACGCAACCGAAAAACGCTTCGCCGCCGAGTTCGCGAACGCTCGCCGGGAACGTAATCGCCGTCAACGACGCGCCGTCGCGGAAGGCCGACGCCGCGATCTTTTCCGTCCCGTCCGGAACCGCGTACTCCGCCGCCGCTTTCGCCGTCGGGTAAAGCAAAAGCGTTCCGCCGTCCGCGCTAAAAAGAACGCCGTCGACCGAACGGTAATTCTTATTCCCCGGCGCGACGGCGATTTCCGCCAACGCCGAGCAACCGTCGAACGCCGCGCGGAGCGTTTCGAGACTCGCCGGAAGCGTTATCGTCGTCAACGCGGAGCAACCGGCGAAGGCGTTCGAGCCGATTTCGCGAACCCCTTGCGGCAACTCGATTTTCGTCAACGACGCGCAGTCGGCGAACGCGGCGGCGCCGATCTTCGTTACCGAACGTCCGCCGATTTTCTCCGGAACGACCGCTTCCGTCGCGGTTTTGTCGAGCAAACCGGTAATCGTCGCGCTAAATCCGACCGTCTCGTATGCGAAGGCGCCCTCTTCGCCGGTCGTTTTGACCGACGCGGCCCGACGCGCCGCTTCCTCGCCTAAAACGGCCAAAAGCGCAAGTAAAAAGACGAGAAGGAAAACAAGACGGCGGCGATTTTTCGGTCGCGACGCCGCGTCGACGACGGTAGGTTCGCCGGTCTCGACGGCGTTTTCAGCGGCGGAATCGGCGGCTTTGTCGGTTTCGGCGAAATCGACGGCGGCGGGGGCGGCGGTTTCGTTAAAAGCGGACGGTTCGTTCGTTTGCATTGCGAAAACTCCTCAAAATAACGTTAAAAATATCGACGACAAAATAAAACGGAAAACGCCGCCGCTTCTCCGCTTTCAAAGCGACGGCGCAATTTAATCGTTGAAACGGCGGCGATTACGGTTCCGGACGCGCGCCTTGGAAACCGGGACGGTCGGCTTCGGGTCGCGTTTCGGCGTCCGCTTGACCGCGTTTTATCGCCTTCAAGAGCGTTTGCCAAGTCGGGTCGGCTTTCGACTCGAAGACGTATTTCGGCGACGCGCCGTCGGCGGTCGGTTCGGTCGAGAGGCCGCGACCGCCCGCCTCTTTCGGCAGGTGCGCCGTCAAGAGCGGACTGTTTTCCGGTCGCGTCAAGTTAATCCAACCGAAACGGCCCGTCCAGTCGATATTCGTCGTGTCGTGAACGCCCGGCAAATCGCGGTTTCCGCCGAGAAGGTTTTGATGGCAACTCGCGCACTTCGCGTCGTAAATCGGCTTCAACTCCTTCTCGAACCAATCGGCGCGGCCCGAACCGTCGAGCGGCGCCCAACGGTCGCGACGACCGGCGGATTTCGGGCGAGCGTGCGCGTAAGTCCCGTGATAAATCGCGTTCGAGTCGAGCCAAAAGTTAATTCGCGCCAACGACGCCGCGTCGACTTCCGTTTCGCAATGCTCCGGTTTGAAGTAATCGGGCAAACGGCTCGCGAGGGCCCCGGACGTATACGGAACGCAAACGCCGGACGTCGTGTAAAGGAGCCAATAAAATTGCACGAGCGGCTTGCCCAACGCGACTTGGTCCGGCGGGAGCGAACCGTCGAACATATCCGCTTGGCGGTACGACCGGCTTCGGCACGTCAGCGAATCGTAAGACGCGCTGAAAAATCGGGTCGCGTCGCCGCTCAAATCGCAGCCGCCGGCCGGATTCGCGCCCTCGTGGCAACGGACGCAGTAACGGTTCAACACCGGTTGCACCAAGCTCGGATAGTCGACGACGCCGGCGTCGAGCGTCGCGTTGACGCCGGTTTCGATTCGCGTTTTTTGCGCTTCGTAAAGGTAAGCGGGCAAAACCGGAACGCTCGGGGCGCGCTCCGCCGCTTTCGGTCGGCGACCGACTTCGAGCGCCGTCGCGGGAATCGAGTCGCGGTCTTCGTGGCAACCGACGCAACCGATCGACTCGCCCGGCATAAACTGAACCGCGCTCGTCATCCGCTGGATTTCGCGGCCTTGCGCGTCCAACGCTTGGAAGTAAATTTCGCGAAGAGCCGGAACGTAAAAGTTCGCGCTCCCGTCTTCCTCGACCGGAACCTCGCCCCAACACCGCTTGGCGTAATAAGTTGCAACTGACATCGACGGCGATTGGTCGAACGCGCGGTCGCGGAGTTCCTCCGTTTTGCGGATTTGCTCCATAATGCGGAGCGACTTCACTTCGCCGCGCTTCACGTAAGGTTGCAGGCCTTCGTAAACGTCCGCCAAGACGACTTGTCCCGCCGGGTCGCCGTCGAGAAGATTCGTTCGTTCCGGAATTCCCCAATCGTCGACGAGCGCGGCTTTAAACGGCGCGACGGTCGAACCCGCCGCTTCGATTCCGTCGGTGCGACGCGGCGCCGGGGCGACTTCGTTCGCGGCGAGGTTCGGACGCAGTTTGACCTTCGTTTCCGGGTCGACGACGCGGGAGGCGGGCGTCGGCGGCGTCGGCGTTTCGACCAACGCGATCGGGCAAAAACAGCCGAGTTCCGGTTCCTCCCAAAGGAGCCGCTTTTCGCCGTCGCAGTCGAGGAGCCAAATTCGGTACCGCTCGAGCTTGCCGTCGGCGTCGGCGCCCAAGACGGACGTCGCGTCGCCGAACGAGCAAAGCGCCCGGGTCTCGTCGAGCGGGAACGGGTCGCGGTAAGCGTAATCGCGGGAAATATCTTCGACGACCGGAAATTCCTTCGTCCAATAAACGAAGCCTTCTCCGGCGGGCGCTTCGATTCCGGCGCTTCGGTCGACGACGCCGATCGCTCCGTGCGGGTAGCCGTGGTGCGGCGCGAACGTCGCGATCACTTGCGACGACGAACCGTTCGGGAACGGGCGCGCGTGCAGAATCGAGCCGAAATCGCGAATCGTGTTCCCGTAATAAAGTTGGTAGAGCGTTCCTTCCGGGTTTTGCGTCCAAAGGGACTGCCGGTACGTCAGGTCGCGGTCGATGTATTCCCAACGCGTGAAGAGGATTCGCCCGTCCGGGAGCGATTGCGGGTTGAAGTCGGAAAGGGTGTTCATACTGACGCAACGAAGATCGGTTCCGTCGGCGTTCATCGTGAAGAGGTTCGACGCCGGGCCCGGTTGGCAGACGGTGCGACCGAAGCGCCGCGTCGAGACGAAGACGATTCGCCCGTCCGCCGCTTCCGTCGGGGAAACGTCGAAAAACGGGCCGTCGGTTAGTCGCGTCAAGCCGGTTCCGTCGACGCCGATTTTCCAAATATTCCAAAATTCGGAGCCTTCCGGACGGTAAGAGAAGTAAATCGTCGACGCGTCGAACGAGAGGTTCATATCGTAAATCGAACCGTTCGGGTCTTCGAAAATCGTTTTCGCTCCGGCGCTTAAGTCGGTCGGGTCGACGCGGCGAATCGCGCAGCCGCGGCGCTTCGGAGTCGCTTGCCAAAGGTCGTTTCCGACGGAGTTCCCGCGGTTGAGCATTCCGCGAGCGACGTAAATAAAGGGCGGAACGTCTTCCAGCGCAAGGGTTTCCGGATACTCGCCGGTCGTTTTTTCCGTCGCGGTCAACGGAATCGGCGTCCAGTCGACCGTTTTCCCGTCGGCGTCGAACGCTCCGTCGGCGTTTTCGAGAAGTTTGACCCGCAAATCGCCGTATTCGACGTCGTTTTGCCAAAGGCGCAACGCGAACGTTCCGGCGCGGAGCGGGTCGTTTTCCGGCAAATTTTCGGCGCGGAAAGAGCCCTTTTTCTCGCCGTCGATGTAAACGTCGAACCCGGTTTCGTCGAACGCGACGCGGAGCCGAAACGCTTTCCCGACCGGAAGCGGCGTTTCGATCAGTTGAAGCCGGTTGTAATTTTTGCGGTGTTCGCCCAAATTGACGAGCCCGGCGCTCGGGTCGAAGCCGATCTCGTACCCGTTGAACGCGTCGGCGCCGACGCCGGAATCGGAAATCTTGAAGCAGAGCCCGGAAAAGCCCGCTTTCGCCTCCGGGAAACGAACCGAAAGCTCGATTTCGCCGCGCTTCGCCGTCGCCCAAGCGCTCTCGGCGAACGTCAGCCGCGAACCGGAGTCGCCGCGCCCGAAAACGAACGCTCCGCCCGCTTTTTCGACGCTTTTTCCGTCGACGACTTTCCAATCGCCGCCGAACGCGTCGAACCCCTCGACCGGTTGAACCGGGCCCGCCGGAACGAACGGAAGCGCTTCGATTCGCGCCCCCAACGTCGACGCCGCCGACTCGACCGGCTCCGCTCCGAACGCCGCCGTTAGCGCCGCGACGCCAAGCGCTAACGCTCCGCAAAACGCGCCGATAGTTCTTCTCGTTTTTCGATTTTTTCGCATTGCCGTCTCCGCTTTCCGTCTCTCTTTAATATTCCCGAACGACGCGTCGGCGCCGTTCCTTTTTTCATTATAAACGACGCGAATCCGAAAATCAACCGCGCTGTTCCCGGAAGCGGAATTTAACGAAAAAACCGCTTTTTTCGCGAAAAAACGTTTGACGCGACGCGAAAATTTTGTTAAACTAGACAAACTTAGAGCCCGAACGCAACGCGCCGCTTAAGCGTTTTTTCCGCGAACAACCGCCGCGTTCGCGTCCGAGCGCCGTTAAAATCCCCCCCCGAAACCGTCGGCGACTTCCGCTCCAACCGTTTTTACCGCAATCATCGGCGACCCGTTCCCGTTCCGCGTCGCCCGCCCGGTTTTCGTTTCCCGTCCTTTTTACCGTCCGTTAAGGAGTCGCCCCAATGCCGCGTTGTTTTTCGACGCTCGCCCTTTGCGCGCTTCTCGCCCTCGTCGCGAGCGGTTGCAACCGTTTGAACCCCGATAAAGCCGAATCTGGGAAAAAAACGCAAGAAACGTTAAAAGTCTCCGTCGTCCAACCGACGACGCGCGTCATCGTCGATTACGAAGAGTTGAACGGACGCGCCGCGGCGGTCGAGTCGGTCGACGTGCGCGCCCAGGTTTCCGGCTATCTCAAAGAAATTTGCTTCAAACCGGGCGCCAACGTCAAAGCGGGCGACGTTCTTTTCAAACTCGACGACCGTGTTTACGCGGCGGTCGTCGCTCAACGCCAAGCGGACGTCGAACGATGCGCGGCCGACGTGAAAAGTCGCGAAGCCGAAGTCGCCTCGCAAACCGCCGACCGCGACCAAGCCCTCCTCGACTGGAATCGTCAAAAAGAACTGAACGCCAACAACGCGACGTCGAAGCAAGCGCTCGAACTCGCCCAAACCGCCTACGACCGTTCGCAAGCCGGGCTCGCCGCCGCGCAAGCGGAATTTTCCGCCGCGCAAGCGGAACTTCAAGCGGCGCAAGCGAACCTCGACCGCGCGCAAATCGACCTCGACTACGCGACGATTAAATCGCCGATCGACGGCGTCGTCAGTCGCGAACAAATCACCGTCGGGAACCTCGTCGAAAGCGGCTCCACTCTCCTGACGAGCGTCGTCGCGGTCGACCCGCTTTACGTCTTCTTCGACGTCGACGAACGCACGCTCCAACCGTTCCGCCTCAACGTCTTGCCGCGCCTTGAAGCCAAAGGCGATTTCACCGTTAAATTCGCGATCGGCGACGAACCGTTCGACCGCGAAGCGAAAGTCGACTTTAACGAACCGCGCCTCAACGAAACGACCGGAACGCTCGAATTCCGTTCCGTCGCCGAAAATAAACCGAACGCCAACGGAACGCGCAACCTTCTGCCGGGCGTCCGCCTCCGCGTTCTCTTCCCGACGAGCCTTCCTTACGAAGCGACGATCGTTCCGGAAGAAGCGATTATGACCGACCAAAACGTCAAGTACGTTTTTACCGTCGACGCGGAAAATAACGCGAAATATACCCCGATCAAACTCGGCGCGCTCCAAGACGACAATATGCGCGTCGTCCTCGCCGGGCTCGAACCGGGCGCCCGCGTTATTACCGACCAACTCCTGAAAGTCCGCGACGGCGAACCGGTCGAAGCGACCGTCGTCGAAAACCGTTCGACGACAATGGTTATCCGCGAAGACGGAACGTTCTACCCGAACGACGGCGGCGAGCCCTACCAAGACGAACTCGCGACCTCCGAATTCATCGGCGAAGGCAAAGAAGCGCCCGCCGAAATCGCCGACGTCCAAGCGCCGGAAGCCGCGCCGTCCGAAGCCGCGACCGAACAAAGCGCGTCCGAAACGCCGCAACCGCAAAACTAACGCGGTTTCCGTTTCGGTTTTCTTTCCTTATTCCTCCAAGACGAACGCCCTTTTCAACAACGACGTTTCGTCGCAACATAAAGGAACAATACGTTGGCGCGCTTTTTTACCGACCGACCAATTTTCGCAAGCGTTTTGTCGATCTTGATCGTTTTGATCGGCTCCATCGCTTACTTTTCTCTCCCGGTGGCGCAGTACCCGAACGTCGCGCCGCCGATGATTTACGTTAGCGCGAACTACTCCGGCGCGAACGCCAAAGCGGTCGCCGAGTCCGTCGCGACGCAGATCGAAGACCAAGTCAACGGCGTCGAAGGAATGCTCTATATGGAGTCGACCAGTTCCAACGACGGGCGAATGGGTCTCGCCGTCGCGTTCGAACCGGGAACCGACCTCGACGACGCGCTCGTTCTCGTTCAAAACCGCGTTCAGTTGGCGACTTCGAAACTTCCCGAGCAAGTGAAGCGCGTCGGCGTTACCGTCCGCAAACGGTCGCCGTCGTTGTTGATGATGATCAACTTCGTTTCGCCCGGGAACAAATACGACCAAGTTTACCTCAGCAACTACGTTTCCCTCCGCGTTCGCGACGCGATTTCCCGCGTTTACGGCGTCGGCGACATCTCGATTTGGGGCGAAAAGGCGTACAGCCTCCGCGTTTGGCTCGACCCGGCGAAGATGCGCGCTCGCAGCTTGAACGCCGCCGACGTCGTCGCCGCGATTCAAGAGCAAAACCAACTCGTCGCGACCGGCTCGCTCGGCGAACCGCCGATGAACGAACCGATCGTCTTCCAACGCCCGTTCGACCTCGAAGGCCGACTTTCCCCCGACGAAAACGGCAAAGCGTTCGAAGATATCGTCGTTCAAACGGACGAAACGGGCCGCGTTACCTTGCTGAAAGACGTCGCCCGCGTCGAGTTAAGCGCTCTTAGCACGAACGTTACCAGCTCCTTCGACGGTCTCCCGACCGTTACGCTCTCGATCAACCAGCTTCCGGACGCGAACGCGGTCGAAACGTCCGAACGGGTGCGCGCTCGTTTGGCCGAACTCGCCAAGGAGTTCCCGGACGGTATCGACTACGTCGTCGCTTACGACACGACGCCGTTCGTTAAATCGTCGATCGAAGCGGTTCAACACACGTTGCTCGAAGCGATTATTTTGGTCGGTTTGGTCGTCGTGTTGTTCCTGCAAAGTTGGCGCGCGGCGCTCATTCCGCTCTTGGCGGCGCCGATTTCCTTGATCGGAACGTTCATCGCGATGAGCGCGCTCGGTTTCAGTTTAAACAACCTTTCGCTCTTCGGGCTCGTTTTGGCGATCGGTATCGTCGTCGACGACGCGATCGTCGTCGTCGAGAACGTCGAGCGACACATTCACGACGGTCTTTCGCCTCGCGAAGCGACGTATAAAGCGATGCACGAGGTTTCCGGCGCGCTGGTCGCCATCGCGTTGGTCTTGGCGTCGGTCTTTATTCCGGCGGCCTGCGTTCCGGGCGCGGTCGGGATGTTCTACCGCGAGTTCGCGTTGACGATCGCCGTTTCGACGTTGATCTCCTGTTTCATTTCGCTGACGTTAAGCCCGGCCCTTTGCGCCTCGATGTTGCAAACCAAGGGCGCGCGCCGCGACCCGTTGACTTGGCTGATCGACGTTTGCTTCGGTTGGTTCTTTAAGCTCTTCAACGTCGTTTTCGACGCGTCGACGACGATTTACGTCGGAATCGTCCGCTACATGCTGCGGTTAAGCCTTATCGTCTTAATCGTTTACGGCGGTCTCCTTTACTTGACGGCGGAGACGTTCCAATCGACGCCGACCGGCTTCATTCCAGTTCAAGACAAGGGCGTTATGCGCGGCGCTTGCGAACTTCCGGACTCCGCGTCGTTGTTCCGCACCCGCGAAATGATGCGCAAGGCGTACAAAATGGCGCTCGACACGCCCGGCGTCGCGCACGTCATCGGCACCGAGGGGCGCAGTTCGCTCGTCGACTCCGCCGCGTCGAACGTCGGTTCGTTCAACTTCGTTCTCGAACCGTTCGACGAGCGCGCGAAAAAGGGCTTAACCGACGTCGTTATCAAAAACGAACTTGAAAAGAAATTCGCGACGTTAACCGAAGGGAAGTGTTACGTCTTCCGCGCGGCGCCGGTCGACGGCGTCGGCCTCGGCGGCTTGAAGGTTCAGCTTCAGTACAAGGGCGGCTCGTCCGATTACTCGACGCTGCAAGAAGTCGGCGACAACGTTGTTTATATCGCGTCGCAAATGCGAGAATTCAACACCTTGAAGAACGCTTTCCGCGGTTCCGTTCCGCAAGTTTTCCTCGACGTCGACCGCAACAAAGCGAAGGCGATGAACGTTTCGCTCGACGACGCGTTCGAAACGATCAACATTTACTTCGGGTCGCGTTACGTCAACGACATTACGTTCCTGAACCGCACGTTCCAAGTGAAGGTTCAAGGCGATTCGCAATACCGCGACGAACCGGAGGACGTTTACCGCGTCTTCGTCCGCAACGATTTCGGCGAAATGACGCCGCTCGGCTCCTTCGTTACCGCGAAAGACTCGACCGGGCCGCTCGCGATCAAACGCTTCAATATGTTCCCGTCGTCGGCGTTGAACTTCCAAGTGCAAGAAGGAACCAGCTCCGGCGAAGCGATCAAAGCGATGGAGAATCTTCTCGACGAAACGCTTCCGGACACGGTCGGGTACGAATGGACGGAACTCGCGCTCCTCGAAAAGCGCGCCGGAAACACGGCGATTTACGTTTTCGGTCTTTCCGTTTTGCTCGTATTCCTTTTGTTGGCCGCGCTTTACGAGAGCGGGTCGCTTCCGTTCGCGATCGTGTTGGTCGTTCCGATGTGCTTGCTCTGCTCGCTCGTCGGCGTCAATATCGCGAAACTCGATATGAACGTTTTCACGCAGATCGGTTTCTTCGTCTTGATCGGCTTGGCGAGTAAAAACGCGATTTTGATCGTCGAGTTCGCCAAAGACGCGCAGGTCAAAGAGGGCAAAAGCGGTTTCGCCGCGACGTTGGAAGCCTGTCGTTTGCGTTTGCGCCCGATTATTATGACGTCGTTCGCGTTCATTTTGGGCGTCGTTCCGTTGATGACCGGAACCGGCGCGGGTCGCGAAATGCGCTTCACGCTCGGCGTCGCGGTCTTCTCCGGGATGCTCGGCGTTACGTTGTTCGGGATTTTCTTAACGCCGGTCTTCTACTACGTGATGCAGAAGTTTTCGCGTCAAACCCGCCGCGCCGAGGCGGAACGTCGCGAACGTTTGCGGCAAAAGCGGGAAGCCGCCGCGCAAGCGTCGAACGAAGTCGCGTAAAAAAGACGTTCCGACGAGAAAACGCGGTTCGCGTCGACTTTTAGCCTTTTCGGCTCTTGTCGAAGCGCGCCGCGTCGAGTAAAATAAAGAAAGGCGTTCCAATTCGTCGACGTTGCGGCGATCGGAACGCCTTCCCTTTTTGTTTACTTTGCCCATTTCTCCCATTTCCCCTATTCAACGTCGTTTTTACGCCGTTTTAACGTCGAAAGGCGCTTCCCGATGTCCGAATCGCTCGCCGCGTCGCAAGCGCGACTTCAAGAAGACCTCCGCGGCTTAGTGCGCGGAGACGTTCGCTGCGACGAAATCGTCCTTCAGCTTTTTTCGTCGGACGGCGGCCCGTTCCAAGAGCGTCCGACTTGCGTCGTTTGGCCGCGTTCGACGGCGGACGTCGCGGCGGTCGTTCAATACGCGGCGGAGAAGAAAATTTCGGTTCACCCGCGCGGCTCCGGCTCGAGCGGCGGTTGCGGCGCGATCGGCTCCGGAATTATTCTCGACTTTTCCCGTTATATGCGCCGACTTCTGCGCGCGGGCGACGACGACGTCGTCGTTCAACCGGGCGCGATTCGCGAACGGGTCAACGACGGTTTGCGAACGTCGAAGCGTCGATTTTTCGCGCCGAGTTCCGGCCACGTTCCGGTCGGGACGATCGGGAGCATTTTAGCCGCCGACGTAACCGGCCCGCGTTGGTTGCGTTACGGGTCGCCGAACGAACGCGTTCTCGAGCTGACGGTCGTCGACGCCGCCGGAAAAACTTGGAATCTCCGCCCGTTCCAAGCGCGTCCGGAGCGCGGTTTTATCGACGCGCTCGGCGGCGCCGCCGCGTTCCGACGAACGCTCCTCGACGCGTTGATCGCCGAGTCCGACGCCGCGAACGTTTCCGGCGCCGTTTCGGCGAGCCCGAACGGCGGCTTTGACTTCGGCGACGGCGGCGGTTTCCGTTCGTTCCGTTCCGACGTCGTTCGCGAAGATTTCTTCCGACGTTTCTTCGGAGCCGACGCGCGCGCCGTTCGCGATTGGGTTCGCGTCGGGCCTTGGGGGGACGCCTTGCGCGCAGTTCGAAGCGCCGAACCGTTTCTCGACGCGGAGCTTCCGCCGAACGCTCCGACGCGGCGCGGTTATCCGTTGCGCGACGTCGTCCGTTTCGGCGTCGACCCGACCCGTTTTTTCGTCGGTTCGGAGGGGTCGCTCGGGATTATCGCCGAGGCGCGACTCGCGACGTCGCCTCTGTCGAACGCGTCGGCGGCGGCGATTTTCCTCTTCGACTCGCTCGACAAAGCGGCGCGGGCCGTTCCGCAAATTCTCGAGTTCGAACCGACTCTTTGCGATCTTCTCGACGGGCGCGTCGTCGCGCTGACGCGGGATTGGGACGCCCGATTCGAAGCGATTTTTCCGCAAACAACGCAAGCCGCGCTCGTCGTCGAACTCGACGCCGACTCCGCCGCCGAGTTGCGCCGCCGCGCCGAAAATTTGCGACAGCGCGTCGTTTCCGGCGCCGAAGCCCGCGCCTGTTGGACGGCGTTTTCGTCCGACGAAAAGAAAATTTTTCGCGATCTTCTCCGCAAATCGAGTTGCGCGCGGCTCCGAATGGCGCCGTCGTTCCAAATTTTCCCCTATTGGGAGGACGTCCGCCTGCCGGTCGAGCAAATCCCCGACTTTTTGCGCGAAATCCGCGAACTCTTTAAGCGCGAACGACTTATTTACTCGGTCGGCGGGTTCGTCGGTTGCGGTCAACTCTCGATTCGTCCGATTTTGCCTTACTCCGACGAAGAGGAGAGCCGCGCGTTCGCCCTTTCGGAGCGCGTCGAGGAACTCGTTCTCGAACGCGGAGGCGACGTCGGCGCCGCCAAGGGACACGGTCGCGTCCGCACCGCCGTTTTGCCGAAACGTTTCCCGAATCTTTTCCCGGCGTTCGTCCGTTTGAAAGACGCGCTCGACCCGGAAAACCGCCTCAACCCGGACTGCGTCGTCTCGCCCGAAATGCGACGTCTCGCCGCCGAACGCGCTCGCGGCGACGAACGCAAACGCGCCGCCGTCGTTCAAACCGACGCGTTCGACGTTCTCGCGCCGGAAACCGACGCCGCGCTCCGCGAAAGTTCGCTCCATTCTCGAACGATTCGTCAACGAACGCCGTTCGACGCCGAGCGGCTCGAACGCGACAAAAAGATCGATTGGCTCAACCGTCCGACGCGTTCGCAACTCGAATTTCAACTCGCTTGGAACCCGACGCTCGTTTACTCGCCGACGTTCCAATGCGTCGGCTGCGGACATTGCCGCATTCGCACCGACGAAACGCGAATGTGCCCGGCGTTCCGCAACGCGCCGGACGAAAAAGCGTCTTGCCGCGCGAAAGCGAACCTCTTGCGCGGCGTTTTCGACGGCGATCTCGACCTAAGCGCCCTAAAAAGCGACGACGCGCGCCGAATCGCCGAATATTGCGTCCGTTGTCATTCTTGCGCTTCCGAATGCCCGGCGCAAGTCGACGTTCCGCGGTTGGCGTTCCGTTTGCAAAGCGCTTATCAAGCGGCGAACGGGCTTTCGGTCGCCGACCTTTTCGCGGTTCGTTTCGACGGCGCGCTTCGGTTGGCGGCGCGTTTTTCCGGCTTGGTCAACGCCGCGCTCCGCGTCGGCGCGTTCCGTTGGGGACTCGAAAAAACGCTCGGTCTCGCTCGCCGGCGCCGCCTTCCGCGTTTGGAAAGCCGCCCCTATTTGAGCCGTTTGCCGAAAACGTCGCCCCTCGCCGCGTTCGACGACGAAACCGCGAAAAGCGCGCGACGACGCGTCGTCCTTTTCGTCGACTCGTTCGCCAACTTTTTCGACGCGACCCTAATCGAAGCCGCTAAAAGCGTCCTCGAACTCAACGGCGTCGACGTCGTTATTCCGTCGGAGCCGCGAACCTCCGGCGCCGTTTCGTTCGCTCGCGGCGACGTCGACGGCGCGGAACGGGTCGCGACGCGCAACGTCTCGATTTTCCGCGAGTTGTTGCGTTCCGGCGCCGAAATCGTCGCGCTCGAGCCGTCGTCCGCCGTCTGCATAAAGCGGGAATATCCTTACTTTTGCGACGACGCCGACGCTCGCGTCGTTTACGCGAACACGACCGACGTTTGCTCCTATTTGGCGCGCCTCGACCGTCTCGGCGAACTGAACCGCGACGCGTTGCGTCCGTTAAACATCGAGAAGACGGTCGGTTATCACGCGCCCTGTCGAACGCTCGCGCTGACCGGAGCCGCGCTCTCGTCGCCGACGCCGGCGCAAACGCTTTTGGAAGCGATTCCCGGCTTGAACGTTCGGCGTTTGGAACGCGGGTGCTGCGGTTTGGCGAACTATTCCGGCTTCCTTAACGCTCGATATTCCGAAAGTTTGCGGCTCGGCGCGCGCCTCTTTTTGGCGATGCGCGATTCGGAAATCGAAGTTTGCGCGTCCGAGTGTTCCCTCTGCAACCTGCAACTTTTACAAGGAGTCGATAAACGCGCCCGGCAACATTCGAAACGCGTCGCGCACGTCCTGAAACTTCTCGCCGCGTCGTACGGTCTCTTGCCGCTCGACGAAGCGTTCAACCGCGTCGAATAACCGCGTTTTCGGGAAAATTTCCCTTTTCCCGCTCAATAAAAAGGGCGCGTTTCGAACGTCAAAGTTTCGAAACGCGCCCTTTCGTTTTTTTAACGCCGTTTTTTTCCGCGTCAAACGGCGTCGTTCCACTCGGCGAGCAGACGCTTCGCAAGCGCGACGCAGGCGTTGGCGCCGTCGCTGTATCCGTCCGCTCCGATCGACGCGGCGAACTCGGCCGTTACCGGCGCGCCGCCGACGAGCGTCTTCGTCGTTTCGGCAAGTCCTTCTTTTTCAAGCAGCTCGATCGTCGCCTTCATTTGCGGAGTCGTCGTCGTCAACAGCGCGGAAAGCGCGACGAACGTTTTCGCTCCGCCGCGCGCCTTGACCGCTTCGACGAATTTTTCCGGCGCGACGTTGACGCCAAGGTCGATCACTTCGAACCCGGCGCCTTCGAGCATCGCGGCGACGAGGTTTTTCCCGATGTCGTGCATATCGCCCTTGACCGTTCCGATAACGACGCAGCCGATTTTCTCGACGCCCGCGCTAATCATCATCGGGTTCAAGAGCCCCATCGCGATTTGCGTCGCCTTCGACGCCATCAGGAGTTCCGGAACGAAATACTCCCCTTCGTCGAAGAGGCGACCGACTTCGTCCATCGCCGGAACGACGCTTCCGTCCAAAATTTCGTCGGCGGACAATCCGGCGTCGATCAGGCTTTGAGTCGCGTCGGCGGCGGAGGCGACGTCGCCTTCGACGATCGCTTCGTAAAGTTCGGTTCGAGTCGGTTCGCTCATTTTCATTTAATCCTTTGTTGCTAAACGGTTTCCAACGTCAAATATTTCTTTTTTTTCTTCTTCGCGGCGACGCTTATCGCTCCGGTTTCGGAACGCGGGAACGCCCGGTCGAGGAGCCGTCGCGACCGCCCCGCTTGCCGCGTCCGCGTCCTCGCCCGCTCTTTCTCGATCGGCGTTCGAACTCGGCGACGGTCGTTTTCTTCCCGATTTGTTCGCGGAGCGCTTCGACTTGGTCGCGCAATTCCGCCGCTCGTTCGAACTCGAACGCGTCGGCGGCTTCGAGCATCTCTTTTTCGAGCGCGGCGACGTATTCTCGGGTAATATATTCTTGTTCGTCGCCGACGCCGGCCGCTTCGTTCGCTCGTTCGCGAGCGGCGATTTCCGCGTCGATACCGGCCCGAACGCCGCGCTTGACCGTCTCCGGCGTAATGCCGTGTTCCTCGTTGTACGCCTGTTGCAACCGACGGCGGCGCTCCGTTTCGTCGATCGCTTTGCGCATCGAGTCGGTGATTTTGTCGGCGTAAAGGATCACCTTGGCGTTGACGTTCCGCGCGCTCCGCCCGATCGTTTGAATCAGCGACGTTTCGCTCCGCAGGAAGCCTTCTTTGTCGGCGTCGAGAATCGCGACGAGCGACGCTTCCGGGAGGTCGAGCCCTTCGCGGAGCAGGTTGACGCCGACCAAAACGTCGAAAACGCCGTTGCGCAAGTCGCGAAGCAGTTCGACCCGTTCGAACGCGTCGAGTTCGCTGTGCAGCCAACGGCACTTGACGTTTTGTTGCGTAAAATACGACGCGACGTCTTCGGCGAGTCGCTTCGTTAACGCCGTTACCAAGACGCGCTCTTTCTTGGCGACGCGCTCTAAAATCTGCTCGTGCAAGTGTTTAATTTGAATATCCGCCGGAACGACTTCGATAACGGGGTCGAGAAGCCCGGTCGGACGAATCGCCTGTTCGACGACGCGCCCTTGCGACGCGTTAATCTCGTACTCGGCGGGCGTCGCGCTGACGAAAACGACTTTATCGACGCGCTTTTCCCATTCGTCGAACTTGAGCGGGCGGTTGTCGAGGGCGCTCGGGAGGCGGAACCCGTGTTCGATCAAGTTCTTTTTGCGCGCTTGGTCTCCGGCGAACATCGCGCGGATTTGCGGTATCGTAACGTGCGACTCGTCGACGAAGAGGAGGAAATCGTCCGGAAAGAAACTAAAAAGCGTTTCCGGCGGCTCGCCCGGCTTGCGGTCGGCGAGAATCGCGCTGTAATTTTCGATACCCGGGCAAAAGCCGATTTCTTGCATCAGCTCCATATCGTACCGCGTTCGCGCTTGGAGGCGTTGCGCTTCGAGGAGTTTGCCTTGGTCGCGGAACTTTTTCACCTGCGCGGCCAACTCGACTTCGATCCGCTCGATCGCGCTTTGAATCCGCTCCTCCGGCAAGACGAAGTGTTTCGCCGGGTAAATAAACGCGTCTTGAACGGCGCCAATTTTTTCGCAAGTCGTCGGATTGACAAGGCTTAACGCTTCGATCTCGTCGCCCCAAAACTCGACGCGCAGGGCGTATTCCTCGTAAGAGAGGCGAACCTCGACCGAATCGCCGCGCACTCGGAACTGACCGCGTTCGAAGTCGACGTCGTTCCGTTCGTACTGAATGTCGACGAGCCGACGCAGCAAGTCGTCGCGGTCCAACTCGTCGCCGACGCGAAGCGAAACGGTCAAATTCTTGTAGTCTTCCGGCGAGCCCAAGCCGTAAATCGAGCTGACGCTGGCGACGACGATCACGTCTTGGCGGCTGACGAGCGAACTGGTGGCGGCCAAGCGCAGGCGGTCGATTTCGTCGTTGATCGACGCGTCTTTTTCGATGTAAATATCCCGTTGCGGAATATAGGCTTCCGGCTGGTAATAGTCGTAATAGCTGACGAAGTAGGAAACGGCGTTGTTCGGGAAAAACGCTTTAAATTCGTCGTAAAGTTGCGCCGCGAGGGTCTTGTTGTGCGACAAAACGAGCGCGGGCCGCTGCAGTTCCTGAATGACGTTCGCCATCGTGAACGTTTTCCCGGAGCCGGTAACGCCGAGGAGCGTTTGTTTTTTCGCGCCGTTCCGAAAGCCGTCGACGAGCGCGCGAATCGCCTTCGGTTGGTCTCCGGACGGTTCGAACGGTTTCTGCAAATCGAACATCATCGCGCTTTTTCGCTCCTTCGCTCGTTAAAAATCGCTTGATCGCTTTTCCAAAGAGAGCGCCGCGAACGACGCCGACGCTCGAACCGTTAATTATACCCGCTTTAACCGCCGCGTCAAGCGGACTTGCGATAAACGCCGGGCAAGCGAAATTTACCGGAAATTTCCGCCGTTTCCCGCTTCTTCGCCGTCTAGAGCGTTTCCCAACGTCGGCTTTCGACGGAGCGTTTGACGACGTCGAGCGCGTCTTGGATTCGCAAACCTTGCGCCAAGTCCGGGCCGAACGAGCCGCCTTCGCCAAGCGAACGGTAAAACGTCGCCAACGACGCGACGTGCGCTCGCAACCAGCCGGTCGTCGATTTCGCCGACGGGAAGTCGCTCTCCGGCGCTTCGTAACGGGCGCCCGCCGCGATGCGCGTCCAGCCGGATTCGCCGCCGTTCGGGCCGCTCGGCTTCGTTCCGTCGAAAAATTCCAAATAGTGCGGCTCCATCAGCGAAAACCTGACCGCGCCGAGCGTTCCGCCGATCTCGAACGACATTTCGTCCTCCTCGCCCGCCGCCAACTTCGTCGCTTCGACGACGCCGGTCAACGCCGCCGGATTCGCCGGGTCGCTCGCCGCGGCGTCCGCGCCCGTCGGTCGCAAAAGGCCTCGCGTCAAAATCGAAACGGCGTCCTCCGCTTCGACCGGGCGCGTCGGAACGTCCGCCGCCGCTTCGTCGGCCCGAATCGCTCGAACCGGACGCGTCGGCCAAAGGGTCGTCGCCGTCGCCGTCAACTCCGCCGGAAGTCCAACCAAATAATCGGTTAAGTCGAGCAAATGCGAAGCCAAGTCGAGAATCGTTCCGCCGTTGGGCGCGTGTTTCCAACGGAACGGCGCCGACGCGTCGAGCGCTCCCGCGTGATAGTAGCCGATTCGATAACGAACCAAGCGCCCGAGCCGCCCCGACGCGATCAGCTCCTTCGCCCGCCGAACCGCCGCGAAGCCCCGCAAATGGAACGCGACTTGCGTCGGCGCGTCGTAACCGGTTTCCGCCAACGCCGCCCGGACTCGCGCCGCCTCCGCCGCGTTCGCAACGACCGGTTTCTCGCAGTAAATCGGCTTTTTGCAACGGATAGAGGCAAGAAGCGCCGGCAAGTGTTCCGCGTTCGGCGCGCAAATATGAACGACGTCGACCGCCGGATTCTCGATCAGCGCCGCCCAATCGGTCGTCGCCAGTTCGCAACCGAGCGTTCGCCGCGCGGCCTCCGCCGTCTCCGCTCGGCTCGTCGCGACGCCCAAAATCCGCGGCGCGACCGTCAAGCCCGGCGCGAAAAACGGGAGCGTCGCCAAACCGTAAGCGTGCGCTTTGCCGATCATTCCGAAGCCGATCAAGCCGACGTTCAACGTTTTTTTCATCGCCGTTCTCCTTTTTAACTCGTTATCGTCGGGCGTTTGCGTCGCGACCGTCCGCCGGTTCGCTCGCTTCCCAACGAATCGCAAACGTTCGTTTTCAATAAAGCGCTCCGACGCGCGGTTCGCCTATTTTTCCTAAACGCCGCCAAGCCCCAAAGCGCCCCCAATCGCGCAAACGAGCGCGCTTAACGTCGCCGCGTTCTCGCCGTCGAGAAACGAGACTTCGACGGAAGTTTCGTCGGCGGTTGTCGACAAAGACGGCCCGCTCGGGGCAAAAAAAAAGAGTTCCGACGCAATGCCGAAACTCTTTCATAATGGGCGCACATGGACTCGAACCATGGACCTCGTCCTTATCAGGGACGCGCTCTAACCAAACTGAGCTATGCGCCCGACCGAGTCGCCGAAAACCGCCGCAAAGAAACGCGGCAATCTTCGAACGTCTCAAACGTTTTCCTCATTTTAATCGAAGAGCGCGGAAACGCAAGGGGAAAAAACACAAAAATTCCAAAATTTCTGAAAAATTTCCCGTCTCGTCCCGCCCGACGTTAAAACGGCGGCGTTTCGGAACTTCCGCCTCTTCCGTTCGTTCTCCCGCCCGCGCCGGAATTTCCGCCTCTTCCGTTCGCGCCGAAAGCCCCGCCTCTTCCGCTCGCGCCCAACGTTTCAAACGCGGCGGCCGCCCCTGACGCGGAAGGCGTTTCCGTTTCGTCGGAAGTAGATGCCGCGACGTCGGTTTCCGGCGCGTCGGTCGAAGCGCTCGAATTGCGCGAACGTCGGTTCGAACGCATCGATTGAAGCGCGTTCAATAGTTGTTCGCGTCGCGACGTCGGCGCGGCGGGCGTCGCGGTTTCCGAAGCGTTTTCCGCGCCGATCTCCCCGACCGGAACGCCCAACGGGTCGGTTTCCTCCAACGTTTGCGGCGTCGACGCGAGATCGGTCGCGCCGGTCGCGGGCGTTTCAAGCCCGATTCCTCCCGCTTCCGTTCCCAGTCCGGCGTTCAACGGGTCGACGTTCGCCGTCGCGTCCGTTTCCGGCGACGCGTTCGGAACGCTCGGCGCGTCGAAGCGGTATCCGGTTTGACGGTCGAGTTCGGCGAACGGGTCGGCGGCGCTTCCCGGCGTCTCGATTTCGAAAAGGCCCGACGTCGCTTGGTCGAGCGCGCCCCAAGCGTTTCCGCTCAACGGGTCGACCGTTTCGCCCGCCGAACCGCCGAGCAAAATCGCGTCCGAAAAGCCCTTGCCGTTCATCGACAAGTCTTTGTAAAAGACCTGACGCGGCGGCTCCGTCGTTCCGTCGACGACCACCTCCGCCCGCGCCGACACGTCGACGCCGTCGAGAAACCCGACGATTTGAGCGCGATACACGTCGCCGCGCGCCGTCGTTTTGTCGTAAATCGCCTTCATCGTTTCCCAATCGACGACGCCCTTCGTGTAAAGCCAAGTCGCGTGTCGGTAGTCGTCCGGAATCGCTTCGTTCAACGCCGGGCGGTCGTCCAAAATCCGCTGAACGTCCGCGGTCGCCAAACCGGGCACCGCCGCCAAGACCGGACGCGGCGCCGCGTTGACGTTGACCCGTCCGACGATCGTCGTCGAAGGACTCGTCGACGCGAAGTCGAGCAACTGAAAAATTTTCTCCGCGTTCGAATTCGAACGGTTCGCCGCGAGCGGAGATTCGATCGCCGTTCCGCCGACCAAAACGCTCGTCCCGACGACGTCGAGCGGCGTCGCCAACGTAAAACTCGCCGGAACGCTAAAATCGACCGCCGTCGTTTCGAGCCGCCCTCGCGGAACCGGATTCCCGTCGGCGTCCTTCGCGTCGACGCCGCTCGTCGGGCCGAACTGCCGCGCCCAAACGACGAACTTCGCCAACTCTTCGCCGACCCGGGACGCCAGCTCTTGATAAAGAAACTCCAAGTCGTCGACGTTCAAATCGACGCGCGCCTCGCCGGTCGGGTCGACGTCTTTCTCGGCGCTGAAAACGGTCAGCAACTCCTTCCAAGGAACCGCTTCCGCCTCTCCGCGTCGACGCGAGCCGCCCGCGACCGGAAGCGCCGTCAACGAACCGCCGAGCGCGGAATCTTCGCTCGCGCCGCCGTCGATATTCTCGACGCCGAACGTAAAGTTTTCGTCCGTTCCGTAAAGATGCAAGCGCGTAACGCCGCGCGCCAAGAGCAACTCTTCAAGGAAAACCGGGACGGCGTTGCGCGGACTGTACGGCAACTTTTCGTCCGTATAATACCGCGTTTCGCCGCCGTTCGGACGCGCCGTTTCGTCGGCGTCGATCCAGTCGAGAATCGAGTCGGCGGCGGTTTCGGTCATTCCGGGCAATTTCAAGAGCGCGTCGCGTCCGGCGCCCGCTTCCTCCGCCTCCCAAGCGAGAACGGCGTCGAGGTTCAGCCGCGTCGACTCGTCGACGAGCCCGTACCGAACGCCTTCGATCGCGTCCTCTTCGAATTTCGGCGACACGATCGTAAAGCGCGAGGTCGCCGTTCCGCCGTCTTCGAACGTCAAAAGAGGCGCGGCGCAAAAATAATTCGGATTGTCGTAAACGCCGCCGATTTTCTCCCGTTCCTCCGGGCTCGTTTCGAGCGTTCCGACTAAAAACGCGACCGCCGACCGGTCGACGCTCCGAACGAGCGCGTCGTATCCGCGAGTTTGCGTCGCCGCGCGCTCCGTTTGCATCAGCGTCATTAGCGTCGCGCCGCCGAGCGTCAACGCCGCGACGACCAACGCGACGATCAGCAAAACGACGCCGTCGCGATTCGACCGCCGCCGTCTTAACCGCGCGCTCGCCGCCCTTCGCTTTTTTTTCTCCGTTATTAATAATGAAAGCTCGTTCGTTCCGTCGCTCGTCGCCATTTTTCCGCTCGTCTTTTCCTTTTCGTCGTTCGAACCGCCGCGAACGTCGTTATCCCCAATAAGCTCGTTTGAGCGCCGCCAACTTGTGCAAGGCCGGTTTCGGTCGCCCGGCTTCGTCGAACAACCCGGAAGTCGGAAACTCGTCCCGTTCCGTTCGATTCGCTTCTCGCGCGGAGTCTTGTTCGTCGCCGCCGTCGCGCGTCGTTTCGTCTTCCGTTTCCCAAACGTCGTCCGCGACGCCGTCTTCCCAGCGGCTCCAAATCGCTTCGACGACGGAACGACGCGCCATCGCGGTCAAAAAGAAACGACGCGCGTTCTCCTGCTGCGTTCGCTCGTTCCAAAACGACTCGTCGATTTCCAACTCCGGCGGCGCGGTCAGCAAACCGTCGACGTCCAGTCCGTCGTCGCGCTTATTCCAGCCGAACCAGCGCCCCCAAGCGTTCTCCGCCGACGCCGAAAAGAGCGTCGCGACGCGCTTCCTCGGATTCGCGCTCGGAAAAGAAGCCGCGACGCAAATCGGAACGCCGAGCGTCGCCCAACGATCGAAAAAAGTATGCAGCTCCAACGGGTCGCGCGGCGCCGTCGCCCAACGCGAAAGTCCAAAATTCGCTTCGAGATAAACCCCGTCGAACGCGCCCCGTCCGACGAGTCGCCAAGCGATCTCAAACGGCGCGCCCGCCGACGTCGAGTCGAAACGCTCCGCGTCGCCGAACGGGCGCTCGAACCCCCAAAACGCTTCCGCGCCCGGAACAAGCCGCCGTATGCGCCGCGCCGCTTCCTCCGTCGCCGCGAACCGCGTCTCCGCCGTCGGGCCCCAATCGCTCCGCTCGACGTTCGTCGCGACAACCCAACGCCCGACGCGAAGCCCGGCGCGTAAAACCGCCGCTTCGACGAAACGCCAAAACGCCTCCGCGATCTCCGCGGAAGAACGCCCGAGAGCCCAGCGCGGAACCGTTCGCGGCGTCCAACGCGTCAACGGGCCGAACGTCGTTCGCCACCCCCGTTTTTCCCCGAACGCCAACGCCCGGTCAAACGCGCTCCAATCGTAAGCGCCTTCGCGACGCTCGACGTCCGCCCAAGAAATCGTCGGATTAAAAACGTTAAAAAACGACCGCAAACGGCGCCGCGACGCGCCCGCCGCCCCGGAAAACGGCGTTTTTTCCCCGACGAACGCCGCCGCGCCCGCCGAAAATCCCAACGCCGTCGGACGCTCCGCCGCGCCGTCGCGACGCGCTTCCATCGCCTGCTCTAAAAAGACTTCGTTCGTCGCCAAACACGTTTCGCGCAACGCGTCGAAAAGCGCCGCGCATCGCTCCTCAAACTCCGGCGCGCTCCGTTCCGTCGTCGCCAACTCCGCGAATCGTCGCAAATCGCGCCGCGTCGCCTCCGTCAAAATTTTCGGAATTTTCAGTCCGAGCGCGCCCCACTCGCAACGCTTCCGCAACAATCGCCCCAATTGTCCGCGCGCCAACTCCAAAAAAAGCGAACGCGGAACGCTCGACGGCGCCAACGTTCCCGTCGAGGCGAAAAACATCCCTTCGCGTTTTGAGACGCAAGGCGCGTAAAACTTCCCCGAACCGCTCGCGACGGGCGAGATTCGAAGCAAATTCAACGTCTCCGAATACGACTCGACGCTCGCCTCCGACGGAGACGGCGCTTGCCCGCGACGAGCAAAAAAAACGCGCCGCGCTCCCGCCGCGTTAAGCGCTCGCTTCGGATAAATAAAAATAAACTCGCTCGTCATCCCCGCGCCTTCGTCGCCCCGCGGCCTCGCGTCGACGGCGAGCGCGCGGCGGTCGACTAAAAATTATTAAATCGCCTCGCTCTAAAATATAAAACAAAATTAACGAAAAATCAACGGCGCGAAAGGGCGTTCCCCCAAAAACGACCGAAAAAATTCCCGTCGCGCTTCTCTGTTCTTACCCAAACCTCCTATTTTACCGTTAAAGGAAATAATCTTTAAAACTTTTTGGAAAAAAATCGGAAAAGTTTTAAAAATTTCCACAGTTCCGTCTGGAAATAAAGACTGTTTTTCGTTATAATGAGCGTCGAGGAAAAATTGGGCGTTTTCGAACGCCAAAATCCCCCGATATCGCCGAACCGCTCGCGCGTTTTACCTTACTTTCCGCAACGGCGGCGCGGCGGCGAACGATTTTTTTGAACTTTTAGGAGCATATAATGAGCATTAAGACTTCCCGTCGCGATTTCCTTAAGGTTTCGACGATCGCGGGCGCCGGTTTTATGGTTGGCGCCGGCAACACCGTTAAACTCGCCCGCGCTTCCGCTCTCCAAGGCGTCGCGGTCGCCGGTATCGGCGTCGGCGGCAAAGGCGCTAGCGACATCCAACAAGCCGGTATCTACGGCAACGTCGTCGCGCTCTGCGATATCGACAAAGGGACGCTCGAAGGTCAAGCGAAAAACTTCAAGCAACCGAAGTGCTACCAAGACTATCGCGATCTGTACGCCGAAATGATGGACAAGATCGACGCCGTCGTCGTCAGCACCCCGGACCACACCCACACCTGCATCACCGCGCAAGCGTTGAAAGCCGGCAAACACGCCTACACCCAAAAACCGCTCACCCGCACGATCGGCGAAGCCCGCTACCTCGGCTACCTCGCGAAGAAAAACGGCGTCTGCACCCAAATGGGGAACCAAGGCAGCACGCTCGACTCGATGCGCAACTGCGTCGCCCAAATTAAAGCCGGCGTCATCGGCGAAATCAAAGCCGTCCACATTTGGACGAACCGTCCGATTTGGGCCCAAGGTCCGAACCGCGATATGACGATGGAAAAATTCGCCGCCCAAATCCGCGAAGAAGATCCGGATATCGCCGACGACGAAATCGCCGAAAAGAAAAAGCAAATCGAAGCCGCTCTCAAGAACATCGATTGGGACAGCTGGATTGGTCCGGCGCCGAAACGCGAATTCTGGCCGGGCATCTACCACTCCTTCCAATGGCGCGGTTGGTGGGACTTCGGTTCCGGCTCCCTCGGCGACATGGCTTGCCACACCGCCAACATGCCGTACGGCGCTTGCGACCTGAAATTCCCGACCGAAGTCGTCGCGGAATCCTCCGGCCACGACTTCAACTCCTTCCCGGCGTTGAGCAAGATTTGGTTCCAATTCCCGGCCAACGATTGGCGCGACGCCGTCGAAGTTTCCTGGTTCGACGCCAAGACCCGTCCGGAAGCCTCGATCTTCGAAAAATACGGTATCACGAAACCGACCGACTCCGGCTCGATCATCATCGGTACCAAAGGTTGCGCTTACAGCCCGGACGACTACGCTCGCAACTACGAACTCCGCGCTGAAGGCGGCGCCAAGCTCGAAGAAATCAAGAACGTCGAATGGCGCAAAGCTCCGACCGACGAACACTCCGGCAACTTCGACACCCGCAACAAACTCGAATGGTTCACCGCTATTCAAGAAAACAAACCGGAACTCTGCTGGAGCAACTTCCCGGAATTCGCCGGCCCGCTCACCGAAACGATCCTCCTCGGCAACCTCGCCGTTTGGACCGCCCCGGAAGCCGGCAAACGCGGCGAAACCATCAAATGGGACGCGAAGAAACTCGAAGTTACCAACCTCGCCGAACTCAAGACCCCGGGCGTTGCGAAACTCGTCCGTCCGGAATACGAAAACGGCTACGAAAAGATCAACTGGAGCGAACTCAACTGAGTTTGTTCTCGCAAACCGTTTGATTCAAGCGGTTTGAGTTGACGCAAAAGGCGGTTCGTCGCAAGGCGAGCCGCTTTTTTTATCGTTTTTCCCAACGACGACGTTTGCTTCGTTTAACCTTTCGCTTTATTCCTTCTCATTTCGTTTGGCAAACGCAAGTCATTTTTTATTCGTCTCTATTTTGTTCTCTCCCATTTTATTTGGCAAACGCCAACCTTTTTCTTACGCTAGCCTGCGTTTCGTTCCTTCCCATTTCGTTTGGCAAACACAAGTCGTTTTCTCGCGGTTATTTTAGAACATAAAAAAAGCCGCTTTCGCAAGCGGCTTTTTTCGACCAACGCGTCGACGTTATCTCTTTTTCTTAAATAGGTTCCCCATTTTCTCCGCGAACCGATTCGGCGTTCGATTTTCAAGCGGCGACGGGGTTGGGCGCGGCGGCCCGTCGTTGCGCCGACTCAACGTCAAGGAGGCGCGACGCGGTTCGCTCGCCGTCGGTTCGCTCGTTTCTCCTTGCGGCGCGACGTCGATTGTCGTCTTGTTCGTCGGAAACGACGGCAAATCCTTTTCCGTCAATCCTAATTTTTCGAGAATCCGTTTGAGGCTAAATTCCGCCTTGCCGCCAAAATAGCGCGCGACGGCGTCGGCGTTCGACAGCACCTCGATCGGCGTTCCGGAACATAACACCTTGCCGCTATTAACGATATAACTTCGGTCGGTAATCGCGAGCGTTTCGTCGACTTGGTGGTCGGTGATGAGAACCGCGATCCCCTCGTCGGCCAACTGCCGCACGACCGCTTGAATCCCTTCGACGGTAATCGGGTCGACGTTCGCAAACGGTTCGTCGAGAAGCAAAATCCGCGGTTTCGCAAGAAGCGCTCGCGCGATTTCAAGCCGTCGACGTTCGCCGCCGGAAAGCCCGCCGGAACCGCCCATCCCGACTTTCGTCAAGCGGATGTGCTTCAAATTGAACTTTTCGAGCGATTCCTCGAGCGCAACCTTCTGTTCGGCGCGCGAATACCCGAGAAACTCCATCGCCGCGATTAGATTTTGTTCGGTCGTCAACGCCCCAAAGACGCTGCGGTCTTGCGGCAAATACCCGAGTCTTCCTTCGCGCGCTCGGCGATACATCGGCCACGACGTTACGTCGAGCCCGTTGAGCGTTATTTTTCCTTCGTTCGCCGGAATCAAACCGCACGACATTCGGAAACTCGTCGTCTTTCCGGCGCCGTTCGCTCCGAGAAGTCCGACGATCTCGCCCTCGCGCACTTCAAAACTCACGCCGTCGACCACGCGTCGATTCCCGTAAATCTTCACGAGTCCTTCGGCTTTAAGCACGACCGCCCGCTCCGCCGATCGTTTAATTCTCGCCGCGTTCGGCGTCGGCGACAAAATCCATTCGTTCCGTTCCTTCGTCATCGCGTTTCTCCTTTAATCGCGCGATTTCCGTTAAAGTCCAACCGTTTTTCTTCGCCGTTTTAACGTCGCGCTTTTTATTATTATACGCCGCCGCCCCTAAAATTTCGAGCGGATTGCGCGCATTTTTTTGAAAAAAGCGCCGTTTGTCGTTTCACGCCGAAACGTCGGACGTCTCGTTTTTCACGTCGCGCTCTCGCGTCGCTTCTTCCTCGACGTTCCAACGCTTCGAAGCGCGAATCGTCAGCCAAATCAGCGCGGCGCCGGTCGCGACCAAGAAAAGAACGATTTTCAACTCGACCGGATTCTGCGCGACGCCGGCGAGCCGTCCGCTTCCGTTTTTAAAGCACCAAAACGCGAAAACCAACGCTAAATACGGCGTCGTCAAGTATTTAATCACAAAGCCGAAACAACGCGGAACGCGCGTTTTCGCGCCGCGGTCGAGTTCGGCGGTCATCTTGTCCGCGCCCCAAACCCAAGCGGCCAACGCCGTTTGCAAAAAGACGACGACGAACGGCATAAAGGTCGCGATCCAAAAATCGAACGCGTCGAGCGCCGCCGCGTTCTTCGTATACCAGCAAACGATCGCCGTTCCGGTCAGCGCGACCGCCGCCGTCAGCGCGACGCTCGCTCCGCGCGAAAGCCCCAACGCCTCCTTCGTCCACGCGACCGCCGGCTGCGCTTGCGACACCGAACTCGTTATCCCGGCGATGAAAAGCAAACTAAAGAAGAAAAAACCGAAAAATTCGCCCCCCGGCATCAATCCGAACACGTTCGGCAACACGATAAAGCCCATCGTGAAGGTGCTGGCGAAACTTTCGGAGTTGGCGACGCCGAGAAACATCACCGCCGCCGGAATCGTCATCAGCCCGCCGAGCGCGACTTCGCAAAAGCCGTTCGCGGAAACCGCCGTCAACGACGAGAGCGCAATATCCTTGTTCGGCTTCACGTAACTCGCGTAAGTCGCGATCGCGCCGACGCATAACGACGCCGAAAAGAAGATGTGCGACGTCGCCGCCAGCCAAACTTCCGGGTTCGCCAGCGCCGTCCAAACGCTCGTTTGTCCGACGACCGCGCCGCTTTCGTCGAGCAGAGGTCGCGACGGATTCCACATAAAGCCGAGCCCGTCGACGAAACTTTGCCCCTCGACGCCGGTCGGGTTGCCCAACGTCGCGACGCGCAAAATCACCAACGCCGAACAGAGCAAAAGAAGCGGCGTCGCGATCTTGCAAAACCGCTCGATCCCCTTGGCGATCCCGCAATAAACCAACGTAAAGTTCGCCGCCGCGCAAGCGAACGTCGCCAACACCACCGGCGATTTGAAGAAATTTTGGAAAAGCGAACCGTCGCCGTTCATTCCGACAAAATTCGCGAACGCCGCTTCGTAAGACGCGGAATCGCCGAGTTTAAACCCGGAATCGACCGTCGGAAAGAACGAAAATTCAATCCCCAACGGACGCAAACAGCCGCCGAGATACTGCAACGCGTACAGCAGGCACCACGCTTCGACGAAAATGTAAAACATACAAATACCGGTCGGCACCAGCGCGACCAAACCGCCGCTCGCCGCCCAAAACGTCTTGCCGTTTCCCGCCGCGCGGTAAATTCCCGGAAGCGAATGGTATCCGTCGCGTCCGCCGCGCCGCCCGAGCGCCCATTCCGACCAAGCGATCGGAATCGCGACGAGCAACATCGAAATAAAATACGGAATCATGAACGCGCCGCCGCCGTAAGTCGCGACTTGGCCCGGGAAGCGCAAAAAGTTCCCCAAGCCGACCGCGCTTCCGGCGACCGCTAAAACGACGCCTAAGTTCGATTCCCAATGTTCGTTTTTACCGTTTTTTTCGCGAGCCATTCGAGCCTCCGCCTTCTTTCGCGACGCCAAGCGCCGCTTACGCCGCGCTCTTAACCGTCGCCGTTCAAACGTTTACGTCCGTTTTTATTTTATCGCCGAAATATTTTGCGCTTGTTCCGCTCGCGCGGCTTCCTCTTCTTCGCGACGCCAACGTCGCGACGCTTTCAACGAAACGACGATCAACGCCGCCGTTAAGAAAACGATGAACGCCAACGAAACCTGCGCCGCCGTATCCTCCGCGACTCCGGCGAGCCGCGCGCCCAAATTGTTCCAAAGCCAAAGCGCGAAAATAATCGCCAAATACGGCGTCGAAATATACTTAACGACGAAACCAAGCGCCTTCGGAACCTGAATTTTCGCGCCGCGTTTCAACTCGGCGGTCATCTTGTCCGCGCCCCAAACCCAAGCGACCATAATCGTCTGCAACAGCGCGAAAACAAACGGCGTAAAGTTCGCGAGCCAAAAGTCGAACGAATCGAGCGCCGCCAAATTCTTCGTAAACCAACAAACGATTCCGATTCCGACGAGATTGACCGCCAACGTCGCCGCGACGCTAACGCCGCGCGACCAGCGGAACGCCTCTTGCGTCAGCGCGACCGTCGGCTGAACCAACGAAATCGAACTCGTCAGCCCGGCTAAGAAAAGCAAACTAAAGAAGAGGAAACCGAAAATTTCGCCCCCCGGCGTCAAACCGAAAACGTTCGGCAAGACGACGAATCCCATCGCGAAAGAACTCTCGAAACTCCCCGCCGCCGCGAAGCCGAAAAACATAATCGCCGCCGGAATCGTCATCAGACCGCCGAGCGCGACTTCGCAAAATTCGTTCGCCGCGACAGCCGTCAAGCCGGAAAGGGCGATATCGTCGTCTTTCTTGACGTAACTCGCGTAAGACGTGATCGCGCAAAGACATATCGAAACGGAAAAGAAAATTTGCGCCGTCGCCGCGAGCCAAACTTCCGGGTTGCAAAGCGTCGTCCAAACGCTCGTTTGTCCGACAACCGCGCCGCTTTCGTCGAGAACGGGTCGCGACGGGTTCCACATAAAGCCGAGCCCGTCGACGAAACTTTGCCCCTCGACGCCGGTCGGGTTCCCCAACGTCGCGACGCGCAAAATCACCGCCAAGGCGCAGAAAACCAAAAGCGGCGTCGCGATTTTACAAAACCGTTCGATTCCCTTGGCGATTCCGCAGTAGATCAGCGCGAAATTCGCAAGCGCGCAAGCCGCCGTCGCCAACAATAGCGGCGACGCGAAAATATCGCGGAACAACGAACCGTCGCCGCCGCTCATTCCGACAAATTGCGCGAAAAACGCTTCGTAACTCGCGGAATCGCTTAACTTCAATCCGGCGTCAAGCGACGGAAAGAGCGAAAAGCCCAAGCCGAGCGGTTTCAAACATCCGCCGAGATATTGGAGCGCGTAAAGCAAGCACCACGACTCGATAAAGACGTAATACATGCAGATAACGAGCGGCGCGAGCGAACACACGCCGCCGCAAACGCCCCAAATCGTCTTGCCGTTCCCGGCGGCGCGGTAAATCCCCGGTTGCGAATGATATCCGCGACGTCCGCCGGCCCGTCCGAGCGCCCACTCCGATAACGCCAACGGAATCGCGACGAGCAACATCGAAATAAAATACGGAATCATGAACGCGCCGCCGCCGTAAGTCGCGACCTGACCGGGAAATCGCAAAAAATTCCCCAAACCGACCGCGCCGCCGGCGACCGCCAACACGACGCCTACGCTCGAGCCCCAATGTTCTTTTTCACGTCCTTGGTCGCGTCGCGACATATCCGCCCCCGTCGACGCCGCGTCGGCAAAAACGCTTTCCGTCGAACTAAACCGTTATTCTTAATTCACTTACGCCGTTTCGCCGTCCAAGCGAACGCGGCGTTACTCGTCGTCCGCCGCGTCCGAACTAACGTCCGGCGTCGTCGTAATTTTCCAACAACACCAGATCAAAAGCCCGGTCGTCGCGCCGATCGCGAGCGTCATACTAATCCAACCGCCGATCGTCATCGCTTTTCTCCTTGAAATTCAATCGTTTAGCGCAATTTTTCCGCAAACGCCGCGCCGTTACCAGTTCAGTTCGGTCGCTTCGTCCCAATGTTCGTAAAGGAGCTTGATCGCTTCTTGCTCGGCGACGATTTCCGCTTGCAACTCTTTAATTTTCGCGCCGTCGCGGAGAATTTCCGGCTTCAACGCGTCTTCGTTGAGTGACGCGAGCCGAGTTTCGCGAATGAAAATTTCATCCTCGATGTCGGCGACTTTGCGGAACGGGAACTTGCGCTTTCTCTTTTCTTTTTTCGCTTTCGGGTCGGCCGCGGGCGCGCCTTGCGACGCTTTGAAGTTCGCTTCGGCGTACTTCGTCGGGTCGGACGGTTTCGACTTGCCGCTCGGGACGCCGTTCGTTCGGTTCTCGTCGAGATTCGGAACGGCGCCGCGATTTTTCCCTTTGCCGGCTTTCGGAACGCTCGGCGTCGACGGAGCGGAAGTCGTTTGCGCGTTGGCTTTGCGATTCGTCGGTTTCTTTTCGAGCGACGAACGGCGCGCGAGGTTCGAGTTCGCCTTGACCGGCGCTTTCCCGACTTTTTTCTCCGGTTCGAACGGTTCGTCGAGCGCATTCGGGAGGAACGGGTCGGCCATCAGCCCCTTCGAAACCATATGACGAAACGTCGAGTAGTTCCCGTCGACGATTTTATACGTCGCGTTCGGCTGGACGACCAACAATTTATCCGCGACTTGGTCGACGAAGTAACGGTCGTGGCTAATGAAGATAACGCTTCCTTCGAAGTCGCGAATCGCTTTTTCGAGCGCCTTGCGGGCCCAAAGGTCGAGGTGGTTCGTCGGTTCGTCGAGGATAAGGACGTTCGGGTCGTCGGCGGCGAGCTTCGCCAACGCGGCGCGGCACCGTTGTCCCCCGCTTAAATTGCAAACTTTAAGGAGTTGCTGATCGCCGGAAAGCCCGAACGCGCCGAGCAGTTTGCGGCGTTGCAAGTCTTCGAACACCTTCTTTTTCGGTCGAATCGCGTCGACGACCGGCGTTTGATCGTCGACGACGCGCAACTGTTGGTCGAAGTAGCCGACTTCGACGCCCTGCCCAAAGCGGACGGCGCCGTCGTCCGGCGTTTCTTCGCCGAGCAAACAGCGCAAAAACGTCGTTTTTCCGCAACCGTTCGGCCCGAGAATCGCCCAACGTTCGCCGCGTTGCACGTCGAACGTAAAGTCTTTAAAGAGCGTGCGTTCGCCGTATCCTTTCGTCAAACCTTCGACGCGAAACACAATGTCGCCGGTGCGCGACGCGGGCGGGAACTGCATCGGCGGCGCCGAGACGTTGCGCGGCACTTCCGGCGGGTTCTCTTCGAGCCGTTCCAATTTTTTGCGACGGTCTTCGGCCTGCGCGGCCTTCATACCGTAATGGTGGCGGCGGATAAAGTCTTTCGCTTTCTCGACTTCCTCGACGTATTTTTCGTAAGTTTTCGTCTGAACCGCGAGGCGTTCTTCCTTCAAGCCGAGATACTTCGTGAAGTTCCCCGGGTAATCGTCGACTGTTCCGGCGTAAAGTTCGAACGTGCGGTTCGTTACGCGGTCGAGGAAGTAGCGGTCGTGGCTGACGAGAATCACCGCCGCCCGCGTCGTTTTCAGGAAGTCTTCGAGCCATTCGGTCGCCGCCAAGTCGAGGTGGTTCGACGGTTCGTCGAGGAGCATAATATCCGGCTCTTCGAGAAGCAACTTCGCCAATCCCAAGCGGTTAAGTTCGCCGCCGCTAAGGGTCGCGACGTCTTTTTCGAAGTCTTCGTCGCGAAAACCGACGCCGTGTAAAATTCGCTCGACGCGGTGTTCGATATTGTACGCGTCCTTGCGCATCAATTCTTCGTGAATTTTGTCGTATCGCTTCGCCAAGCGGTCGCGTTCGGCGTCGTCGGCGACTTCGCCCATTTTGACGGCGATTTCCTCCGCTTCTTTTTGCATATTGAAGAGCGGCGCCAGCGCGACGCGAGCGGCGTCGATCAGCGTCGCGTGCGAATCGGTCTTCGGGCGTTGTTCCAGATACCCGATCGAGATTTCGCCAATTCGTTCGATCGAGCCTTTTTCCGTCTCTTCGCGCCCCGTTAAAATGTTGAGCAGCGTCGTCTTACCGCATCCGTTCGGCCCGACGAGTCCGATTTTGTCCCCTTCGCGCACTTGAAAGGTAACGTCGGCCAAGACCGGATCCGGGCCAAAATGTTTTCGAAGATGTTCGACGTTGAGTATAACGGCCATAATCGCTTGTTTTTCCTAAATCTAGCGCGTTTTGCGAACGCTTTTTAAATCGAAGCGCCGCCAAGTCGCGTTTCTTTGGGGTCTTTCGTCGGCGACAAAATAATTCTCTTTATTTTACTCGATTTCCGGCAAACGACAAGGACGGCGTCGGGGCAAATTTTCCTAATCGCGTTCCGTTCTTCGTTCGGCGAACGCGTTCCTTTCTCCTCTTTTTTTCCGCGCGGAAGCGCTTTATTTTCCGACCGCCGCCCTTCCGCAAACCGCGAAAAAATTTTTAACCGCAAAGATACGGTAATCCTTACAAAACGGAATTAAAACGCTTGCGAAACGCGCCGATTTCGATTAACTTATTCGGCACAGTTAACCCAACTTTAATATTTTTCCCAAATTAACTCAAAAATACCGCGTAAATTTAACCGGAATATACGCCGGACGCCGCGCCGTCGAACGCTCGCCCGTTCCAACGCGCCCGCCGTCCGACCTTGCGAGAAAGAGCGAACGATGTTGGATCGAAAAACTTACGAAGCGTTGTCGGAAGCGCTAAAAAATCGCGAGCGTTCCTGCCGTTCGATCGCGCGAGAATTCGGAGTCAGCCACACCTTGGCCCTCAAAATCCGCCGTTACCGAGGCCGCGTTCGCGTCGCCGACGTTCCGGAAATCGACGCGCCCGACGGCGACTTCCAACGTTGCCCGCGTTGCGGCGGCAAAACCCGTCTTCCTTGCGTTTATTGCGCCGTCCGCGACAGTCTCGCCGAAAAACCGCGTTCCCAACGTCGAGACGAACGCGACGACGAACGCGGCCCGGCGTTTCTCGACGACGAATTTGCGCTCGACCTAACCCCCGAAGAATTCGAGCGTTACCAAGAAGTCCGCGCTTGGCGGGAACGGCGGCCCAACCCGCGCTTCGACGTAATTCCCGACGATTGGCCTTGGCGCGACGAAACGTTCGTCGACGAAACTTCGCCCCGTCCCCGCGCCGTCGTTCCGCGTTCCCCTTCGAAACGGCGTTCGACTCCGGCGCTCAAACAACTCTAACGTTTTCAAGGATTAAACGACAATGCCGTCCAAGCCGCGCTCCTCCGTTTTCCCGCCGTCCGAACCGTTCGACGACGCGCCGCTTTCCGTCGCCGCGACGCAACCTTTAAAACGAAACTCCGTCGCGCCGGAACGCGGCCGCGCTTGGTTGCGCGACGCCGATCTTCTCCTTGTTCAAACGGGCGGCCCCGTTCCTTGGTTGGGACGCGGTCTGCACGGGCACGTCGCGACGGTCGCGCGTTGGGGCGGCGACTGGTTCGTTCTTGAAACGCGTCCCGGCGGCGGTCGCGCTCTTCCGCTCGACGCTTTTTTGCGGCGCAACCGTCGACGCGTCGACGTTTTCCGTCCGAACCCGGACGGACGTTGGCCCGAATACCAACCGGAAAAATGCGTCGCGTTTCTCCGCCGCGCCGTTTCGGTTCGCTACGGTTGGCGCGGCGTTTGCTCGGCGGCGCTCGCGCGGCTTCCGCTCGTTCGTTTTCTTTGTTTCGACGAGTATTTCAACGACGGCGATCTCGCGGCGCTCCAAGACCGCGACGCGTCGTTCCTCAACGCAACCTACCTTTCAGCGCCGACTTGCGAACGCGAACGCCTCGACGAAATTTGGCGATTCGACCGCGAGCTTCGAAGCCGCGCGGCGCTCCATTGCGCCGAGGCGCGCGCTTTGGCCGATCGGTACGCGGGCGTCGATTCGGTTCCGTTTTTGAACGACCGTTTCGTCGAACCGGCTGATTTGGCTCGAAGTCCGTTTTATCGTTATCAATTCACCTTCGCGCCCTTTCCCTAAACGCGCTCAAGTTTATCTTCGCCTTCCCCTTGTTTTTTAACGTTTTCGCGAAACCCGCCTCCTCGTTTCCAAGGAATTTACAATGACCCGAATCGTTCGCAACCGTCTTTTTTTAGCGTTGGCGCTCGGCGTCGCGGCGACGGCCCCGCGTTCTCTTCTTTTGCGTTCGCTTCCAAGTCGCGACTTCCTTTCGTTTGCTCGCGCCGACGCCGTCGACCGCCTTTTTTCCCGCCGGTTGCAACCCAACCTCGAAAACGCGCCGTCGACGTTCCCTCCTCGCCTCCAAGAAACGGGCGTCGAAACGCGTTTGGGCGCTTCGATGAACGCGCAAACGTTCGACCGTTACTTTTTAGGCGACGCTTCGAACTCGGCGTTTCCTCCGTCGTTCGCCGATTCGTTCTCCTCCGGTTGCCCCAACGGCGCTTGTCCCTTCGCTTCGTCTCCGACGCAAACGTTTCAAACGACGACGGTTCCGGCCGCTCCCGCCGGCGTTCTTCGCTCCGTCGTTCGCGTTTACAACGCTTACGAAGAAACGATTTCAACCGCCGACGCGGCGTTGGGCCCGACGCGCCGCCGCGTCGTTGAAAAGGGAAGCGGCGCGATCGTCGCCGATTCGGTTGGAACGCGTTACGTTTTGACCGCCGCGCACATTTTTCGCGACGGGCGCGGACAAATTACCGCGCAGTCGGTCGACGGACGTATCTTCGCCGCGTCGCTAGCGTTAGCTTCGGAAGAGTGCGACGTCGCCCTCCTTCGCGTCGACGTTTCCCGCGACGTTCCCGCGTTAACGATTTCCTCGTCTTGGCCGCGACAAGGCGAAACCGTTTGGCGCGCCGGTTTCGGCCCGAACGAAACGTTGCAAGAGTTCTCCGGCGTCGTCAAAGGCTACGTCAAAACCGACCGTTACGCGACTTACGAAACGTTAAAAATCGACGGTTCGGCGCGTCAAGGCGACTCCGGCGGCCCGGTGTACAACGCGTCGGGCGAAATCGTCGGCGTCGTTTGGGGCACGGACGGAAGCGACGCTTACGCAACTTATTGCGGACGCGTTCTTAAGACTCTTTGCGACTATTCGCCGACGTTTGCGCCCGCCCCCGTTCAATCCGACGCGGAAAATACGCGATCGCCGCTTGCTCCCAACGTCGAGGCTCCCGGCGACGACGCGTTAAACGTCGGGATTCCGTCGACTTACACGCCCGCCCAAAACGCCGCGCCCGGCGGCGCCGCCGAACAAGCGCCCGCGTCGGTTTCCAAATTTCACGATTTTTGGAACGCCGCGCTGGCTTTCACCCTCGTTTTCGCCTTCGGATACTGCGGTTTTTTCGCGACGAAAAACCGTTGACGCCCGCCCCCTATTTTTACAACGCTCGCAATGTTTTGGGCGCGTTTGCGTCCGCTTAAAGAAAGGAATCGCCGATGGAATGGAACGCTTCGACCGGTTTGGCGCTCGGCCTCGTTTCGACGCTAACCCCTTGGTTCTTCTCGGTTCACTCGAAACTCGCGGCCATCGCGGAACAAACCGCGCAAGGCGCTCAAAAAATCGACGCGATCGCCGCCGCGACCGGGCGCGCGTTCGAAAAAGTTTACGACGCCGAAAAACAAATCGCTTCGCAAGACCTTCGTTTACGTCAAGTTAGCGAACGTCTCGACAAACTTGAAGAAACGTTCGCCGAATAACGTTTCGCTCGCTCCGTCCGTCGCCGCTTCCCCTTGTTTCCCTTCCAAAGGAGTTTTCGATGCGCAATCGCGTCAAAGAATTACGTTTCGTCAAAGCGTCCCAACTTATCCCTTGCGCCGACAATTGGCGTCTCCATCCCAAGCGACAGCGCGACTTAATGAAAAACGTTTTGCAAACGATCGGTTACGCCGACGCGCTCGTCGCTCGCGAAACGGAGGACGGCGCCCTCGCCCTTATCGACGGGCATCTCCGCGCCGACGTTTCCCCCGACGTCGAAGTCCCGGTTCTTATCGTCGACCTTAACGAACGAGAAGCCAAGGAGTTGCTGCTCGTTCACGATCCGATCGGCGCGATGGCCGAACGCGACGACGAAGCGGTTTCGCGCCTCCTCGAAGACTTCGAAGCGACGAACGAAACGCTCGAACGCTTTATCGGAGAAGAGTTTAATATCCCGTTTAACAACGACGCCAAGTCGCTGAAAAATGAAAAAGAAATCGCGATTCCGAACCTGTTCCAAATTATCGTCGAATGCGAAGACGAAGAGGAGCAGCGCGAGTGTTTCGAAGAGCTGACGCGCTCCGGTCGCAAATGCCGCGTCGTCAACCTTTAACGAGTTGTTTTTATTCCGTTTTTTTTCGTTCGAAAGGAAAATTACGTTGGAAAAATCTCCTCAAACGCAAACGCTTCGTCTCGCGTCGCCGGTTTACGATTCGTTCCGAGTTCGCGCGATCGCCGGTATGTTCGACGCGCCGATCGAAGCCAAAACGGAAAAAAATATTACGTTCGAAACGCCGCCGAGTCTCGACGAAGGTTGGCGAATCGGGCTAATCGTCGGGCCCTCCGGAAGCGGCAAAAGTTCCGTCGCGGAAACGATTTACGCGTCCGAAATCTTCCGCGGCGCCGATTGGGCGACCGACAAGGCGACGATCGATAATTTCGGCGACCGACCGATAAAAGAGATCGTCCGAATGCTGACGACGGTCGGTTTCGGGTCGCCGCCGAGTTGGGCGCAACCGTTCGCGACGTTGAGCAACGGCGAAAAATTCCGTTGCGAACTCGCTCGCGCGCTCCTCGACTCGCCGTCGGAACTCGTTGTTTTCGACGAGTTTACGAGCGTCGTCGACCGAACGGTCGCGAAAACCGCCTCCGCCGCGATCGCCGACGGAATCCGCAAAAACTTTGTTCAAAAGCGTTTCGTCGCGCTCTCCTGCCATTACGACGTCGTCGATTGGCTCGAGCCCGATTGGGTTCTCGATATGGCGACCGGAAAACTGACAAGGAGGCGTCTTCGGCGCCCCCGCGTTAAGCTCGAAATCGTGCGCGGCGATAAAAAAGACTGGCCCCGTTTTGCGAAGCATCACTATTTGAGCGGCTCGCTGCATCCCTCGGCGCAGTGTTACTTAGCGTTTTGGGACGAAACGCCGGTCGCCTTTTGCGCGACGCTTCCGATTTTCGGCGCGGTCGGGCGACGCCGGGTAACGCGCCTTGTCGTTCTCCCGGATTATCAAGGATTAGGAATCGGAACGGCGTTCGTCGAAACGCTCGGCGACCTTTATCGCGACCGTTCGCTGCGTTTTAGCATTACGTCGAGTCATCCGTCGATTATAAACCACTGCAAACGTTCGGCTTGTTGGCGCGCCGTTTCGTTGTCGAAATTTGGTCGCGGCAAGCTCGAAGGGTCGCGCCGAACCGGCTCCTTAGGACGCGCCGTCGTTTCGTTCGAATACCTCGGACGCAATCGACAATAAACGTTAAACTCTTTAAAACGGCGTTTACGCCGCAAAAGTTATGACGACGACAAAAAGAAAAACGAAAAAAAAAGCCCTTTCGGCGACCGACAAGAACGGATTTCTCGCGGTCGTCGCGCTCGGCGCGTCGCTCGACACGGCGGCGCGCTACTTCAAACGGGAACCGCAAGAAATCCTCGACGCGCTAACCGACGACGCCGATTTCCAACGCGATTTCAAACAAGCGCAAGAGCAAGCGGAAGTCTTTTTCTTAAAGCAAGTTAAAACCGCCGCCCTCGACGCGAAAAACTGGCGCGCCGCGACTTGGTCGCTCGAGCGTCTCCGCCCGGATCGGTACGGACGGATTAAAGCCGACGCGATTTCCGTCGAGGAAATCAAGACGCTTTTCGCCCGCCTCCGCGCGACGATCGCCGCCGAATTTGACGACGAAAGCGAACGCCAAAAGCTAGAAGCCAAACTGGACGCGCTCCTCGACTCGCTAAGTTAACCGTTTCGTTTTCCAATACTTAAAACGCCCCGTCGTTCGAAAGTTTCCGCCGATGCAAACGCGCCGCCTCGCCCGACTCGCTCGCCAAACGTTGCGCTCGACGTCCGAAAACGACGTCTCGCCGCAACGTTTCCGCAACCTTGTCGAATGGTCGCAATTCTTTTTGCCGCATTATTTTACGCTTCCCGTTTCGAAAGCGCACCGTTGGTTCGCGGAAACGGTCGAAGCGAACGCCGCGCGCCGCGGATTCAAGTTGAACTTCTTGGCGCCGCGCGGCGCCGCCAAATCGACGCTCGGAGCCTTGGCCTATCCGCTGCGCGAAGCGCTCGAAGGTCGCGAGTCGTATATTTGGCTCGTTTCCGACGTTCGCTCGCAAGCGCAAAATCACCTAAACAACATTATTAAAGAACTTGAAGACAACCCGCGTATTCGGGAATATTACCTTGAACCGCAAAAATTGCGCTGGTCAACGCGCTCGAATCGCGTCGCGTTCAGCTCCGGCGTCGCGCTCGAGTGTTACGGAACCGGTCAAAAATTGCGCGGACGCCGCGAACGCGAACGCCGTCCGACGCTGATTATCGGCGACGACTTGCAAAACGACGATCACATCGTTTCGAAAACGCGTCGCGAACGCTCTCGACGCTGGTTCTTCGGCGCGCTCCTAAAAGCCGGCGACGTCAAGACTAACGTCGTCAACTTAGCGACCGCGCTTCACCCGGAGGCGATCGGTTGGGAACTCCTCTCGAACCCGGCTTGGGTCGGCAAAAGTTTCCCGGCGATTTTGCGTTTCCCGGACGCGGTCGAACTTTGGAACGAATGGAAAGCGATTTATCTTTCGTCCGACGTCGACGCAAACCGCCGCGCCGACGAGTTTTACCGCGCCCATTTCGACGAAATGAACGCCGGCGCCGAGGTTCTTTGGCCCGAAAACGAGTCGCTTCTCGACTTAATGAAAATGCGAATCGAAAGCGGCGAAAAAGTCTTTTTGCGCGAAAAGCAAAACTCGCCGGTCGCGACCGAATACAACGAATTTCCGGACGAATACTTCGAAGACGTTTGGGCGGACGCGTTTCCGCAAGACGTTGTCGCGACGGCGCTTGCGCTCGACCCAAGCAAAGGTCGCGACGCTTCAGTCGGCGACTATTCCGCGTTCGTCGTCGCCGCGCTCGCCTCCGACGGAACGATTTTTATCGACGCGACGCTCGGTCGTTTTCCGACGTCGGAACTCGTCGACGAAGCGTTTGAAATTTGGAACCGCTACCGTCCGGACGTTTTCGCGGTCGAGACGAACCAATTTCAGGAGCTTCTTCGCGACGAACTGGAACGCTCGTTTCGCGAACGCGGCGTCCCCGACGCGACGCTTTTCCCCATCGAAAACCGTCTCAATAAAAACGTTAGGATTCGCCGCCTCGGTTCGCCGCTCTCCAAACGCAAACTCCGTTTTCTTCGCGACAACCCGTCAAACGAGCTGCTGATCGAACAGCTTCAAGCGTTCCCTTGCGGAGCGCACGACGACGGCCCGGACGCGCTCGAAATGGCGCTGCGCGTCTTAACGGCGCTAACGGAAAACGCCGTCGCGGAAATCTTTAGCCGCGGCGACTTCGGCGCGAACCGAATCGACTTTTATTAAACGTTAACGTTTCAGGAGTTACAATGTCTCGCCCTTTGTCCTTCAACGGCGTTTTATCCGCCGACGCCGTCGTTTCGACGCTGGAATCGCGTTTCGAATACGACGATCCTAACCCGTTTACTTTCGGCGCGTTATCGTATTCGCTGAACGAATCGACCGACACGGAGATTTTCAACGCCGCCGCGCGCCGGATTTCTCGCGAACTTTGCTTAAACAACCCGTTTGCCATCAACGCTTTAGAGAACCGCGTTAATTACGTCGTCGGTTTCGGGCACAAATACCAAGCGACGGCGCGCGACGCCCAAGACGCGGAACTCGCGCAAAAAACGCAAGATATCGTCGTCGATTTCATCGTCGCGAACGACTGGTTCAAGCGTCAACAAGAGATTTTGCGCCGCTACGACCGCGACGGCGAAGTCTTTCTCCGCTTTTTCCGCGACGACGCCGGCAAGACGGTCGTTCGTTTCGTCGAACCGGAGCAAGTCAAGACGCCGCAAGGACATAACGCTCGCTCGACGCGTTGCGGAATCGTCTCGGACAAACGCGACGCCGAGAAAATTCTCGGTTATTGGATCGACGACGTTTTTGTCGACGCGGCGAAAATCCAGCACCGCAAAGCGAACGTCGACTCAACCGTAAGTCGCGGCGTTCCCTTGCTTTATCCGGTGCGGGACAATCTCCGACGCGCCGAAAAACTCCTCCGCAATATGAGCGTCGTCGCCGAGATTCAATCGTCGATCGCGCTGATTCGCAAACACGCCAACGGATCGCAGGAAACGATTCGCCGTTTCGTCCGCGATAAGAACCAATCCGCCGACGACTTGCCGCCGCGCGAGCGTTTTCGACCGGGCACGATCGTCGACGCGACCGCCGGCGTCGACTACGAATTTCCGATCGCCGGAATCGACGCGACGCGTTACGTCCAGATTTTGCAAGCGGAACTACGAGCGATCGCCGCGCGGCTGACGATTCCGGAATTTATGTTGAGTTCCGACGCGTCGAACGCCAATTACTCCTCGACGAGCGTCGCGGAAGGGCCGGCCGTTCGCAACTTCGAGAGAATGCAACACGAACTCATTAAAGAAGATATGAAGATCGTTTGGCGGGTCGTCGAGGACGCCGTTCTCCGCGGCGCGCTTCCGGACGACGTCGGGCGCCGCGTCTCGATTCAAGCGATTCCGCCGTCGCTCGCGGTGCGCGACCGCCTCAGCGAAGCGCAAGCCGACGAAATTTTGATGAACGCCGGCGTCATTTCCCCGCAAACGGCGGCGATGCGTTACGGGCTCGACCCCAACCGCGAACGCGCGTTGCAACGTCAATTACGTCAAGAACTTGCGCAAAGCGAAAAACGCGACGACTAACCGTCGTTTTTCCTTTGCCCTCCTATTAACCTCAACATTGAAAGCGCGTTATGAACAACGAAAACGTGTTGGAATTTTTCGATTTTTCGTCGCCGCAACGCAAAATCGACAAAGAAAACGGCGTCGTTTCCGGCGTCAAGATTTTAGGCGTTAAAAGTCGCAACAACAGAGTTTACCCGCTCGAAACGCTTCGCGACGCGGCGCCGCTTTACGAAAACGCCAAGGTCAACGTCAATCACCCGGACGGTTCGCCGAACGAGTCGCGCAAGTATCAAGACCGCGTCGGTTCGATTAAGAACGTAACGCTTCAAGAAAACGGACTTTACGGCGACTTCCATTTCAATCCGAAACATCCGCTCGCCGAGCAAATGCTTTGGGACGCGGAAAAAGCGCCGGAAAATTTCGGTTTTTCGCACAACGTCGAAGCGGTCGTTCGACTCGAAAACGGCGCGCAAGTCGTCGACAAAATCGTTCGCGTTCGCAGCGTCGACCTTGTCGCGGACCCGGCGACGACGTCCGGGCTTTTCGAATCGGAGCGCGCAACCCAAACGATCGCGCCGGTTAACGTCTCCGACGTCGACGCTTCCGCGCCGAACGGCGCGACTTTCGCCGCTCGTCTTCAAACGCTCGAAAGCGAACGCGACGCCGCGACGCAACGCTTCGAAATCGCGCGTTTCCTTTTGGAGAAACTCGCCGACGAACCCGACCCCGCCGTTCGCTTGGCGCTCGGCGCGACGTCGTTTCTCGAAATCGCGTTGGAGTCTCGCGACGTCGCTTCCGCGCAACGTCTTATCGACGGCCAACTTACGATCGTTCGCGAAGCGATTAAACTCGCCGCCGACCGTCGCGACGCGTCGTCGAGCGAATCGAAGTTCGAACCGATCGTTTCCAAATCTCGCGCCGAACTCAACGACGCCGAGTCGCTCGAAAATTTCGCGGCGGCTATTAAACGTTAACCTATTTCGTTAGTTACGGTCGCCGACCTCGGCGTCCCTATCCCCTTTTACCTTTCGTTTTTCCGTTTTACCTCTCACCGTCCAACATCGGAAAGGCCCCCAATGGCAAACATTAAATACCGCGAATTGAAACGACGTTACGAACTCGACGGCGCGCAAAAAACCGTCGAGCATCTCTCGGAAGCGCTTGCGAAGCAAGAACTTCGCGCCGACGATTTTAGTCTCCGCGACTTGGCGGAAGCGCTCGTCCCGAACGGTTCCGAATGGGTGCGCGAACTCAACCCGAACGTCGGCTCGCTCGCCGAATCGTTTCAAGGCGTCGACGTGTCCGCGTTCGCGTCGATCGCCGGGCAACTGATTTACAGCCGCATTCTCGAATCCTACCAATCGGAAGTCTTTTGTTTATCGAAACTTATCACGACGATTCCGACGCGTCTTAACGGCGAAAAAATTCCCGGTTTCGCGTCGATCGCCGACGCCGCGGTCGAAATCGAACCGGGCGCCGCTTACCCGAACGTCGGTTTCGGCGAAGATTACATCGAGACCCCGGAAACGACGAAACGCGGTCTCATTGTTCCGGTTACGCGCGAAGCCGTTTTCTTCGACCGGACGCACGTCGTTTTGAATCGGGCGAGCGAAGTCGGCGAAACGCTCGCGCTCAACAAGGAAAAACGCGTCGCCGATATGATTCTCGGCGTCTCCAATCTTTACCAATGGAACGGAACCGCGTATTCGACCTATTACGCCGCGTCGACCGCTTCCGCTCCTTGGGTTAATATGCTCTCCGGCAACGCGTTAGATTCCCTTGAAAACGTCGACGCCGCCGAAAACTTGCTGGCGAGCGCGCTCGATCCGAACACCGGCGAACCGATTCTTTCGGAAGCGAACGTCGCGCTCGTGTCGCCCGCTAAACGTCGAATCGCCAACGCGTTGCTGCGCGGCGCGAATTTGAGTTGCGCCGACGGAACGCTCCGTTCGATTCCGAATCCGTTCGAAAAGATTTCGGTCGTTTCGAGCCGAATCGCGCGCCGCCAACTCGCGAAAGCCAACGCGTCCGCCGACGCCGGAACGCTCGACGATTACTGGTTTTACGGCGACTTTAAAAAAGCGTTCGCGTATATGGAAAACTGGCCGATCACCGTTTCCGTGTCGTCGGCGGGGAGCGAAGCCGACTTCAGCCAAGACGTCGTCGCGCGCTTCAAGGCGAGCGAACGCGGAACCCCGGCGGTCTTGAATCCGCGTTGCGTCGTCAAATGCGTCGGATGAAACGGCGTTCTCTAACTCTCGACGCGAACGAACGTTAGTTCGCCAATTTTTTCCTTAACGTCGCCGCCGCGAAGTTTTTTCTTCTTTTCGGCGGCGCTTAGAAAGGCCGATATGGACAATTCGCTCGACGTCGGCGCCGTTTTGCAAATCAAGCGTCAAACGCTGGCGACGCTCGCCGAACTGGCGCGCGAGCCGAAACCGACGTATAAAATCGACGGCGCCGTCGTCTCTTGGACGGAATATCAAGAGAGTTTGCGACAAACGGTCGACTGGTGCGACAAGCAACTTAACGCTTTATCGTCGTTTGAGTTGCGTTCGTTCGCCGTCGTCGATTGAACCGTCGCGACTTTTCTCGCTTCGCGTTCGCGCCGGATATTGAAACTTTCTTCGCTTTCAACTCGGCGCGAACGCCGCCCTTTTCTTTTTTCAACAACGGAGACGTTATGTCGTTTATCGACAAGTTTTATAAAATCGGCGACTTCGACGAACGCGTCGTCGTTCAGCAAAATCGCGACGGAACTCTCACCTCGTTCGAAATCGACCGCGCGGCGGCGTTTTCGCGCCAATTCTCCAACGCTAACGGCGCCGGCGATTTACCGCCGCGTCTTACCGCCGTTTGGCGTTTGCCGCTCGACGAGCGAACGCTTTCGATTCGACGCGGCGACAAGATTCGCGACGCCGATTCGCAAATATGGACGGTCGCGAAAACGTCGGTTTCGCGAACAACGCAACTCGTTTCCTGTCAATCTTTTTGCGAACAGCTCTTCCCCGACGCGTCCGACGGCGTCGACCTGCTTCGCCCGCTTCGTTCCGGCGGTTTCGAGACGCTCGCGACCGATGCGCCGGCGGTCGTTCGGAGTCGTAAAACGTCGAGTCAAAATTCGGACGTCTTCCCGGCGTCGACGCTCGTCGACGAAATCGTTTTTTGGATTCGACTCGAAACGCCCGCCGCGCCGCGCGACGTCGTCGTTTTGCGCGACGGAACCCGTTACGAAACGGAAAGTTACCGACGTCCGGACGCTCTTTCCGATTGGGGCGTTTTGGTCGCGCGAAAGCGGCAAGGCGTCGACGCGACTTGGACGCGACCGGCGCAAAATTAACGTTTCGACGCGTCTCATTTCCAACTAACCGCTTGAAAAACCGTTATTTACCAACGCGAAAGTTTTACGATGGCGATTCAAATTCAAGAGCTTCCGGGCTCGCCGCAAGAAAAATACTCGCTCGACTCCTTTTCCGCAACTCGAACGTTTATCGTCCCTTGGGAACAGCGCGACGCGTTCGCCCGTTACTTTCTCGGCGACCGGCTTTACGCCTGCGAATCGTTGACGCCGTCCGACGAAGAAGACGAATCGCTCGTTCCGCCGTCGTCCGAAGCGCCAATTTTCGGGCCGACGTCGCGCCTCGCCTATCCCGGCAAACCCGGGGTTTACGTCAGTCAAATCGCGTTCGAGCCGTTCGAACCGAGTTCGCTCGACGTCTCAAAAATCGCTCGCCCCGCGTCGACGCTCGGCGAATACGGCTCCTTCGCCAAAGCGACCGTATCTTACCGCGCTGAAACGACTTCCGTCGACCGCGACAATTCGCCGCGCGTCGATTCCGGAACCAGCCTCTCTTATAAAATGGTCGCTTGCGGCGAGTCGATTCCGATCTCGACGCGCGGTTGGCGTTGGCGTTTCGACGCGACGGCGCCGGTTCCCGACGATCTGCAACTCGTCAAACGCGTCCCGACGATCGAGCATCAGCTTGTTTGGTCGAACGTCGTAAACCCGCCTTGGGAAAAGATTAGCGCGACGCAAGGAACGGTCAACGCCAACCCGTTTCTCGGTTACGCCGCCGGAACGCTCCTCTTCGAAGGCGCGGAAGCGAACAAAATTTTCAACGGCGAAATCGACGCGGGCGCCGTCGCGTACACTTGGCAAATCCGCTTTCTCTTCCGCGAAAAACGGATCGAAGCGGGCGGAACCTACGGCTGGAACGACTTTTACCGCGAATCGACCGGAACTTGGGAACCCCTCGTCGACGCCGCCGGGGCGCCGCTTTATCGCTCCGCCGACCACGCCTCGCTTTTCGTTCAATCGCAAACTGTTTCCGAATAACTGGTTAACGCGTTCGATTGTTTATTTTGTTTGTTTTTAAGCCTCGGAGGTTTATTATGTCGACGATCTCCTTAGAAAGCGCGACTTCAAGTTTTACGTCGCGCGGCGTTCCGTTTCGGCGCGTCGACGCGAACGGTTCTTGGGCGTTCGAGCAAGACGGGGCGTCGTTCCGAATTTCGGAGCCGCGACGTTTGGAAATTCGCGTTTTTCAAGCGACGAAAGCGCCCGAGTTTCTCGCCTTTACTCGCGACGACGCAACGCTTTACGAACCGACGATTAGTTTCGAAGCCGCGCCGGTTTACACGCCGTTTTCCGAAATCGCGGTCGGATCCGCCCAACCGACGCCGCGCGAAAATTTACGTCGAACCGCCGATTCGAGCGAATCGGTTCGCCAACGCGTTTACGACCCGTCGTTTCTCGAACGATTGAACGTCGATAAAACGTTGACGCAAGACGACTTGCCGCTTGCGTTTTACGCGCCGTATCGCGTCGGCGACCGACTCGCCGCGTTTTGGAACCGAACGAGCGGGCGTTGGGAAGTTCTTGCGCCGCCGGAATTTAACGTCGTTCGTTTTCAATTGACGTCGACGCTCGCAAGCGGTTCGGTCGCGAGCGCCGCCGCGCTTTACTTCGATTCGGCAACGCAAACCTTTGTCGACGGCGGACTTAAAATCGACGTCGCCGATTTTCTCGGACGCTTTCACGGAGCGGTCGGGACGCGCGGTTACGCTCGACGGTTCGCCGACCGCGACGCTTGGGAGATTTTCGCGCTCGACGCTTAACGTCTTTAACGTCAATTCTTAAAGGCAACCGCAAGAAATAAAAAACGCCGAGTCGAAACGCTCGGCGTTTTTTGTTTTCAAGCGGTTAAACGGCGACGCCTAACCGCTTTGTCGGCGAGGCTTATCAACCGAGTTTTTCGGCGAGGAACGCCTTCGCGGCTTCGAGCGCGGCCGGAACGCCTTCCGGTTTCTTGCCGCCCGCTTGCGCCATATCCGGACGACCGCCGCCGCCCCCTTGGACGTGCGACGCGACCGCTTTAATCCACTCGACGGCGCTGAATTTGCGCTCGACCAAGTTGCGCGTCGCGGCGGCGATCAGCGAGACTTTGCCGCCCTTCGAATCGACGTTCGCGAAGAAAATCGCGGCGTTTTCCGTCTTGCGGCGGATTTGGTCGATCGCGTCGCGCAGACCGTTCGCGTCGGCGTCGGTCGCGACGAGCGTTACAAACTTCGTTCCGGCGACTTCTTCCGCTTTCGCAATCAGTTCGTCGACCGAAACGGCGTCCTTCTTCGACGCGGCTTCGAGTTCTTTGCGGAGTTTTTTCGTCGTCGCGAGAAGTTCTTCGACGCGACCGACGATTTCGCTCGCCGGAACGCGCAACGTCCCGGCCAACGTCGTTTCGATCGCGTCCGCTTGCGCGATTTTCGCGATCGCTTCGGCCCCGGTAACGGCGACGATGCGGCGCGTTCCGGCCCCGACGCTTTCTTCGGCGACGATCTTGCAGTAACCGACTTGCGCCGCGTTTTTCAGGTGCGTTCCGCCGCAGAACTCCAACGACGGCCCCATCTTAACGACGCGAACGATGTCCGGGTACTTTTCGCCGAAGAGCATCATCGCGCCGAGTTTGCGAGCGTCTTCGAGCGGCGTTTCTTCGCAGGAAACCGGGTGCGCTTCCAAAATCGCTTCGTTGACGTCGCGTTCGATTTGAACGAGCGTTTCGCGGTCGAGCGCCTTATGGTTCGTGAAGTCAAAGCGCAGAACGTCGGCGTCGACTTTCGAACCTTGTTGTTCGGCGTGGCTTCCGAGGCGAGCGCGGAGCGCGGCGTGCAGGAGGTGCGTCGCCGTGTGAGCGCGAGAAATCGCGGCGCGGCGTTTCTTGTCGACGGCGGCGGTCGCAACTTGGCCCGCTTCGAGCGTTCCGGCGGTCAGTTTGCCGACGCAAACGAGGAATTCGCCGTCGTAAACGGTCGTGTCGACGACGAAGCGCGCGCCGTTCGCGGTCGTAATTTCGCCCGAGTCGCCGACTTGGCCGCCCTTTTCGCCGTAAAACGGCGTTTTGTCGAGGACGACGCGGAGCGCTTTGCCGTCGGCTTCGGCGGTCGCTTGCTCGACGAGCGTTTCGCCGTCGAGGATCGCGAGAACTTTCGCTTCCGTTTCGAGCGTTTCGTAACCGACGAATTCCGGCGGGTTGTTCGCTTTCTTAATCCCTTCGAGCGGGTCGCGCTTGAAGAGGAGGTTCTTTTCCGCGCTCCCGGAAAGTTCGCCGTGGCGTTCCATTTCTTTTTCGAAACCGGCCCAGTCGAAGCCGTATTTGCGTTCGCCGGCGAGCGTTTCGAAGAGTTCCGGCGGGAAGCCGTAAGTTTGGTACATTTCGAACGCTTCGGAGCCTTGAACTTCGGCGCGCTTTTCGTCTTCCATCGTTTTGAAGACGGAATCCAAACGACGCAAACCGCCGTCGATGTTCGCCATAAAGTGTTCTTCTTCCGACGCGACGACGCCTTGGACGCGCTCGATCGTTTCGGAAAGTTCCGGATACGGAACCTTCATCAGGTCGGCGACGACCGGAACGAGATGGAAGAGGAACGGCTTCTTCATTCCCATTTGAACGCCGTCGAGAACCGCGCGGCGAAGGAGACGGCGGATGACGTATTTTTCTTCTTTCGGGCCCGGATAGACGTTTTCGTGAATCGCGAACGAGCAGGCGCGGATATGGTCGGCGATGCGACGCAGACGGCGACCGTTTTCGTTCGTCAAATCTTGATCGTCGTATTTTTGCGAGCAAACTTCCGCCGCCGCGTCGACCAACGGTCGAAGCGAATCGATGTGGAAGTTCGTTTCGACGCCTTGCAGAACGGACGTAACGCGTTCGAGGCCCATTCCGGTGTCGATGTTTTTGCTCGGAAGCGGACGCAGGTTGTTCGGCGGATTCCCGACGCGGTTAAATTGCGTGAAGACGAGGTTCCAAATTTCGACTTCGCCCTGCGGCGTTTTGTGGTAAATTTCGGAGCAGGGGCCGCAAACGCCGTCCGGGCCTTCGCTCGGGGCGGACGCCGGCCAGAAGTTTTCGTCTTCGTCGAGATATTGCAGTTTTTCGGCCGGAAGTTTGATCTCTTCGAGCCAAATTTTCGCGGCTTCATGGTCGTCTTTATAGACCGTGGCGGAGAGCATCGCCGGGTCGATGCCGAGCCATTTTTTGTCGGTCAGGAACTCCCAAGCCCAGTGGATCGCTTCGCGCTTGAAGTAGTCGCCGAAGCTGAAGTTCCCGAGCATTTCGAAGAACGTGTGGTGGAACGCGGTGCGGCCGACGTTGTCGATGTCGCCGGTGCGGAGGCACTTTTGGCAGGTCGTGGCGCGGGTGTAGTCGAGCTTGCAACGCCCGAGGAAGTGGTCTTTGAATTGGTTCATCCCGGCCGGCGTGAAGAGAACCGACGGGTCCCAACGCGGAACGAGAACGTCGCTCGGACGGCGGACGCAACCTTTGGATTCAAAGAACGTTAAGTACTTTTCGCGAATTTCGTTTGTCGTGAACATCGTTATTTTCGTTTGATTTATTTCGAGCGGTTCGAGGGCGCCGCGTCGACTTAACCGCCGTCGACGCGACGAGCGCCTCTTTTTTTTATTTTGACGAAATTCAAGCGTTCAGGCAGTTAACCGTCGAACGCTTAAACGCTTATTTTATCTGTCTTACTTCGCGGACTTTTGCGCGTCGCGAGCTTTTTTCGCTTCGGCGAAGCGGGCGCCGGTTTTGCGTTCTTCGGCCAAGTCGGCGGCGAGTTTCGCGGCGACTTCCTCGACCGAGACGAGCGTCGCGTCCTTTTCCCAACGCCATTTGACTTCGACTTGACCGTCTTGCAGGCTTTTGCCGATCGTAACGCGCACCGGGAAACCGATCAGGTCGGCGTCCTTGAACTTGACGCCCGGGCGTTGGTCGCGGTCGTCGACGATGACGTCGACGCCTTGCGCTTCGAGTTCCGCGGCGATCTTTTCCGCGGCGGCCATACTCGCTTCGTCCGTCGCCTTGATCGGGCAAACGCAGACTTCGTAAGGCGCGAGCGCGACCGGCCAAACGATCCCGGCGTCGTCCCAACTCGTTTCGACCAAACCGGCGACGACGCGGCTGACGCCGATCCCGTAGCAGCCCATAATAATCGTTTGTTGCGCCAAGGAGTCGTCGAGGAATTTCGCGTTCAGCGCTTCGGTGTATTTCGTCCCAAGTTTAAAGACGTGGCCGACTTCGATCGCGTTTTGCATCGTCATCGGAGCGCCGCAACGCGGGCAAGCGTCGCCCGGGAGCGCGTTGCGAACGTCGCCGTAAACGTCGACCGTAAAGTCGCGGTCGAGGTTGACGTTGACCAAGTGTTTCTCGGCTTTGTTCGCGCCGACAATGACGTTGACCAACTCTTTAATCGTCGGGTCGGCGACGATCTTGATCTTTTCTTTCAAGCCGACCGGGCCCGCGAAACCGACCGGAGCGCCGGTAACGCGCTCGATCGTCGCGTCGTCGGCCAACTCGACCTTTTCGGCGCCGAGAACGCGGCGGAGTTTGTTTTCGTTGACGTCGCAATCGCCGCGAACCAAGACCGCGACCGCCGCGCCGTCGACGTTGTAAATCAACGTTTTAACGACGCGCTTCGGTTTCGCCTTCAAGAACGCGCAAACTTGGTCGATCGTGTGCGCGCCGGGGGTGTCCAGCTCCGCGACTTCCTTCAACACCGCGTCTTCCGGACGGACGTAAACCGTTTCGCCGATTTCCGCTTTTTCGACGTTCGCCGCGTAACGGCAGGTCGGGCAGTACACGACGTCGTCTTCGCCGTTCGGGGACGGAATCATAAACTCGTGCGACGCGTCGCCGCCGATCGGGCCGGACTCCGCTTCGACCGGCAAATACGGGAGGCCGCAACGTTCGAAAACGCGGCAGTAAGCGTCGTACATATCTTGGTACGTTTCGTTCAGCGACTCAATATTCGTGTGGAAGCTGTACGCGTCCTTCATCAAGAATTCGCTCGTGCGCAGAAGGCCGAACTTCGGACGCTCTTCGTTGCGGAACTTCGTTTGGATTTGGTAAAGCGTCATCGGGAGCTGACGATAGCTCGAGACGTATTGCGAAACGATGCTCGTGATTTCCTCTTCGTGCGTCGGGCAGAAGACGACCGGCGTTTTCGCGCCGCCGCGGGTCAGCGTCGTTTTAATGAGGACGTTGCCAAACGCTTCGACGCGGTTCGTTTGTTCGTAAAGCGATTGCGGGCAGAGCGCCGACATAAACAGCTCGGAAGCGCCGGTTCGGTTCATTTCTTCGCGAACGATGTTCGTCGCCTTGTGGAGCGCGCGCCACCCGAGGGGCAGGAACGCGTAGGCGCCCGCCATCACTTGCGAAATCATCCCGGCGCGGAGCATCAAAATATGACTCGGAATCTCCGCTCCGTTCGGCGTTTCCTTCATCGTCGGAATCAGCGTTTTCGACCATTTCATCGACATCGGACGTTCTCCTTCTCGGCGTCGCCCCGCCTCGGTCGCGGTTACTCGACCGCCGAACGGGTAATCTGGGTAATTTGAATCGTTCGCGACGCGTTTCCAACGCTTGCGTTTTTCGCTAAAACTCGAAAAAACGCTCGTTTCGACGGCGAAAGAGCCGCCTTCGACCAACGCGCGAACCAACCCTTAATTTTACCCGTTTTTCCGTTCGTTTTAAGGGGCCCCAACCCCTCAAAACGCGACTTTTCTAAAAAAACGTCGCGCCGCTTTTTTCGCGCCCTTATTAATAATGAAAGAAAATCCGGTTCGGAACGCCGGTTCGCTCGCAGTAGTCGGCGATTTCCTCCTTCAACGCCGACCAATAGCCGACGTCGCCGCGCCGGTAAATTTTCAGATACTCGGCGTAAAATTGCGGGAAACGAGCGCGGATATACGACAAAATATCCTCTTTGTACCCGCGACGCAACTTCAAATTCTCGAACCAAACCTCGCCGACGAACGGTCGCGCCGCCTCGACCAACGCTCGGAAATCGGTAACGAACGGGAATATCGGCGACATAAAAAGAACCGTCGGGACGCCGGCCTCCGACAAAACGCGCAACGTTTCGAGCCGTTCCGCAACGCTCGACGCGGCGTCCATTTCGGAACGGAACGCGTCGTCCAACGTATTGAGCGAAATGGAAACGCTCGCTAAACCGCGCTCGGCTCGCGCTTTCAGGAGGTCGAGGTCGCGCAAAATTAGGTTCGACTTCGTCGTAACCGAGAGAAAACAGTCGATCGGCGCCAATTCTTCGAGAATCCGCCGGGTCGCGCCGTATTTCCGCTCCGCCGGGTTGTACGCGTCGGTAACCGACGACATAAAGACGGTTTTGCCGGTCAGCCGCTTCGCGCCGAGCGGTTTCGAACAGCGTTTGACGTCGACGAAATCGCCCCAAAGCTCCGGTCGCTCCGGACGAAAGCGCGTCGTGAAGCGAGCGTAACAGTATCGGCAAGCGTGCGGACAGCCGACGTAAGGATTAATGACGAAATCCGCCAACTTCGACGGCGAAACCAAGTCCGCGACGTCGACGCAACCTTCGACGACTTCCCGCTTCCAAAAGCCGGTCGACGCCGTTTCCCCGCGCGCTTCCATTTCGCCCCTTCGCCTCCCTCGCCTCCCTCGACTCCCCGAACGTCCCGCGAAAAAAGGACGAACGCCGTTCAGACGCTCGCCCTTTTCTCGCTTTCAAAATTTCAACGGATTACATTCCGCCGCCGAAGAGACGCCAACCGCGCCCCATTCCGCCTTGGATTCCGCCGCCGTTGTCGAAGTTATACACCGGTTCGACCGTCGGAGGCGGCGCCGCCATCGTGCGAATCGCACCGGGCGCGCTTTGGAAACCTTGCGCCGTCGACGGACGCGCGCCCGCTTGCGGTTGAGCTTGGCCCTGCGCGTTCGTTTGAGGTTGCGGCTCGTCCGGCGCCGGACGGTCGATAATGAAACCGGTCGTCATACCGCGCGTCGTAACGGCGTTGTTCGCGGCGCGACTGCCGTATTGGTCGTTCCCGCCGTGATCGACGACGAAACTGTAGTTCGCGCCGCAATCGCTCGGCGAGTGATACGTTAAATGCGACGAAGCGTAGCCTTGGTTGTTGCCGCGGTAAATGTCGGAACCGCGATAATTCATCAAAACGCCGACGCTCCCTTCGCCGCCCGCGCCTTGCGTCAAACCGCCGGTCGCTTCGAACGCGTCGTCGCCGAGGAAATCGACGAGGAAACCGGCGCCGAGGTCCCAACCCATTCCGAGCCCCATAATCGTGCCGTTGTACGCGTCGTCGCCAAGGTCGTCAAAGAGATAACCGACGGCGTAGTGGCAACCGAACCCGCAGCCGAAGCGTTGCCAACGCGCTTGGTCGCGACGCGAACCGTCGTAACGCGTCGACGTGGCGGCGTAACGGACGTCGTTCCCGGCGAAGTCGCGAGCGACGCCGACGCCCATCCAGTAACCGCCGCCGTGTCCGAAGTAATCGAACTCGTAAGCGTCGTCCCCGCCGCAGTCGAGGCAAAGTCCGATTCCGCCGCAAGCGACGCGTCGAATCCCGGCGCCGATCCCTTGGCCCCAACCGTCGTAGCCCGGGTGTTCCGGATAAGAGTCGTAATAATAGCCGCCGACGTAATAGTGGTCGTTCCCGTCTTTGTCGAGAATCGCGCCGAACCCGCCGGGAGCGCCGACGCCTTGCGCCCACAACGCGGCGCGATAATCGTCGTTTCCGGCGCGGTCGATATGGAGCCCGAGCCCGCAAAGCGCTTGACCTTGCGCCCGGAGGAAACCGAGGTAGCGGTCGTCGCCGCTTTCGTCGACGAGAATCCCGACGCCGCCGACGCAACTCCCTTGCGCGACGTCTTTCGCGAGGTAGCGGTCGTTTCCGCCGCCGTCGTACCAAACGGAGACGCCGAGAATCGCGCCGCCTTGAATACCCGGGTTTTGCCCGACGTAATTGTCGTCGTCCGCGCCGAGATCCAAAACGATCAAAACCGGACGGTTGACGTTGCAAACGCCTTCGCGGTATTCGTCGCGACCGCCCAAATCGACGACGCAACAAACGGTCGAATATTGGTCGAGGTTCCAAACGGTCGAATTTTTATCGCCGAAAAGAATATCGCCGGCTTCGGTCGAAACGCGTCCCATTTCTTGCCCGTCGACGCGCACTTTTTCAAGCGTCCCAAAATCGACTTGCGCCAAGAGTTCGAGCGTTTTTTCGTCGAGCGTCGAAAGCGCGGTTTCGGCGGCGTCGTAAAGCGCGCTTTTGTTCATTTTTTGCATCGCGTCGATCAAATATTTCGCGCGACCGCGACTCGGAACGGTGTGTCCGCTTTGAGCTTGCGCGCAAAAGATCGAATGCGCTTCCCGCGAAACCGCCGCGACGTCGTCTTTGCTCATCGGCGCGAGCGCGCGAGCGTGCAGGGCCGCCGTTTCGACGAGAGCCGTTTTCAAGACTTCGATCGCCTCTTGCGGCGTCGACGGAGCCGGTTTCGTCGGCTGGTCGTTGCGCAACGCGACGTCCATTTTGGCGCGCGCCAAACGAACGCCGGAGACGACGTCCGCCGTCGAGCCGGAGAAGAACCCGCCCCAAGCGCGAGAGAAAAACTCGACTTCGCCCGCCGAACGCGCCGGGTCGGCGTAAAGTTTTTCATACCAACGCAAACGACAACGGCCGTTCAATTCGCTTCCCGACTCGAGCGCCGACGTTTGGCGACGCACTCCGGCGTCGTAAGCGCGCCAACGGTCGTAAAGCGACATGCCGCCGCGCGACGTCAACGTCGAAAGCATATCGTTCGTCATTTCTTGCGTCGCTTTTTGCGCGTCCGCGAAGCCGAGCGTCGAACCGGTCGCCGCCGTCGCCGGAGCTTCGGTCGCGGTCGATTTCGATTCTTCGGTCGGCGCGTGCGCCGACGCGTCGACTTCCGGCAAATCGACGCGAGCGTCCGGCGCGTTCTCTTGGTCGCCGGTCAAAGCGCGCGTTTTTTCTTCCGCGGAACGCTCTTCCGCTTGTTCGGCCGCCGCTTCGCGCGCCGCCCTTTCCGCCGCTTCGCGCGCTTTCGCTTCCGCTTCTTGCGACGTTTCCGGAGTTTCCGGAGCTTCGACGGCTTCTTGCGCGACCGTCGTTTCGGTCTTCGCCGGAGCCGGAACCGGCGTCGGCGCGACGTTTTGCGTCGAAACGTCGGCCGGAGCCGCGTTATGTCGCGCCGAGCGACGTTCGTTCGCCCGCGCGTCTCGCTTTTCGGCAAGTTCGCGTTCGATTTGCTCGGTCGATTTAAATCCGTTGGCCAACCCGCGCGTTATCCCAAACGTTCTTTTCGCCGCTTGCTGCAACGGCCCGCCGTTAAACTGCGTCGCCGCGATTTCAACGTCGGTCGCAGCCGCGCCGTCCGCGCCGGAGTTAATCGCGTCGAGAACCGTCGCCAAAACGTCCGATTGAGCGAAAGCGACGCCGGCCCGCGTTAAAAACGGCGTCTCCGCGGCGCAAGAGGCCGACGTCAACGCTTCGCCGGTCGACCAACAAACGCCGAACGCGGCGCAACACGCGAGGGGAAACTCCAACAGTTTCTTCTTCATAAGAACGATTCCATCGTTTTTTTGACAATATTTATATTAATGTTTTCACGCGCGCAAAGCTCGACGAACTTTAAAATCAATCGTTTCCTCTCGACGACGCGCAAAAAACGCATATCTTATTTTTCGACGAACCGCTTCGAGAACTTCACCTCAAGTTTAAAACTTCTAAGAATCAATCTGTTTTTTTGTCGCTTTTATCTTTTACATTTTTCGAATAAAAAAGATAGACAACTTGGGCAAATTTCCGCGACGCGTCCCCTCTTCAATTCTTCGCCGCCTCGTCCCCTTAAACTTCCCCCCGTTTAACCGACTTCAACAATCGCGACGACCGTTAAAACCGGCGCGCAAAGCCGTCGAACGAAAAAAATTTTGAGAAAATAGGCGATTTTACGAAGTTATCGCTTGCTTAAAGAGGCGGTCGAAATTATCATTGAGAAGATAGCGGCGAAGTTTGCGTCGCCAAGAGTCGTTTCGCTCGCGCCGTCGACGAAAGCGACGCTCCGCCCCGACGCCGCGCCGTTCGGTTCCGCGTTCTTCCCAACGCTCCGCCGTCCGTCGCCGTTCGGATTTCCACCGTCCAACCTAATCGAATTTTTAGGAGATTTTTATGAGTCGGATCAGTTCCTTCCTTCGATGGAGCGCCCTTTTGGCGTTGGCGGTTTTCGTCGCCGTTCCCGCGTCGACTCCTTACTTTGTCGACGCGCCCGTCGCCTTCGCCGACGACGACGACGACAACGATAACGACAATAACAACAACGACAACGATAACGACAACGATAACGATAACGACAACAACGGCGGAGGCGGCGACGGTTCCGGCGTCGTCGTTCGCCCGGACGGCGTTCTCGAACGCGTTATCCTCGACGACGGAACGCTCGCCGCGATGCGCCAAGCCGCGCTTTACGGCGTTCCGAGCGAAATGAAAGCCGTCAGCAAGTCGCGCAAAGTTTCGTTGACTCGCCTCGAAGCGGCGATCAAAGAAAACGGCGGCGTCGTTACCGCCGATATGGCGAATCTCGCCGGTCTGACTCGTATTGAAAACGTTTACGTTTATCCGGAATCGGGCGAAATCGTCGTCGCGGGCCCGGCCGAAGGTTGGACCGTCGGAGCCGAAGGCGCGACCGTCGGCGCTCGCAGCGGCCGCCCGACGCTGAAACTCGAAGACCTCGTCGTCGCTCTTCGCGCGTTCCCGGCCGACGGCAAAGGGAACAAACTCGTCGGTTGCTCGATCGACCCGACCGCCGAAGGTCTCCGCAATATGCAAGCGTACCTGAAAAACACGCCGCATCCGAACCTCTCGGACGACGGTCAAATCGTCGATTACGCGCTCGGAATGGCGGACGCGCTCGGCCTTCAAAACGTCCAAGTTTGGGGCGTTTCGCCGAAAACGAACTTCGCCGCGACCCTCGTCGCCGCCGACTACCGTATGAAGCTGATCGGCATCGGCCTCGAAGAAGCGCCGGTCAAATTGACGACCTACGCCGAACGCTCGAACCCGCGCGGTCGCGCTAGCAACGCTCTCGTTCGTTGGTACTTCCAACCGGATTACGACTGCGTCGTTATGACCGAAGACGGAACCGCGATGCAACTCGTCGGCAACGGCGTCAACCTCGTCGGCGAAAACGAATTGGTCGACGAAAACGGGAACCGCAGCGCGAATAAAAACGGCGGCAACCCGGCGACGAAAGCCTACGCGAAGAGCTTCACCGCGAAATTCGACCGCATCGCCGACGCCGTTCCGGTTTACGCGAACCTCCGCAATATGATCGATATGTCGATCGTCGCGGCGTACCTCCAAAAAGAAGGCGCCTACGCGAAGACCGGTTGGGATATGGACTTCCTCGGCGACGAAGCGCAATTCAAAACCGAACGTTTGAACGCGATTCAATTCGCCCAAACCGCGACCAACGCCGTTCGTCGCAGCGCGACGCTCGTTTCGTACCCGACCGGCGGCGGCGTCGTCGTTCGCCCGGCGACCGCGCTCGACGAAGAAAACCTGAAATACGACGACAAAGGCGAAGTCGAAGCCAAGCGCGACGCGGTCGCCTCGTCGATTCCGGAAGGCCAATGGTGGTGGGACTGATCGAACGTCGGCGTTAATCCGATTTCGATCTTCCAACGAAAGCGCGTCGCAATCGGCGCGCTTCCTACGGCGACTTGTTTTCCGACGTTTTACCGCGCGGCGTTAAAACGCGCTTAACGACGTCGAAACGTTCCTTTTTTGCGTCGTTCGTCTTGAACGCGGTTCGTTTTAGTTCGCGCGTTCCCGTTTTCGACGCGTTCCGCGAACGCCGCGCTCGTCGGTTTCCGACTCGCGACGAACGTCGTCGCCAATAAAAAACGCCGAAGCGGCGATACGCTTCGGCGTTTTTTATTGAATCGTCGGAACCGTTCTCGGCGTCAAACGCCTTCCAACGCGCTTCTTTTAAATCGCGTTCAAAAGCGCGTTCGGTCGTTTTCGAGTCGGTTTAGCGAACGACGGCGTCGCTCGTTTGCCCCACCTTCACCGCTTCGTCGCCCGAAAACGCGTCCTCTTCTTGCGCGACGGCGTTAATTTGCCGTTCTTCAAAGTTGATCGTCAGTTCGTCGACGCTGAACCCGGCGACGCGCCAAGCGCCGTCCGCGTCGGAAAGTACGAACGTCAATTCCTCGACTTGAATTTCGCCGGTTTCGGTGTAATCTTCGACGTCGACGTAAACGCAAACGCGTCCGTCGTCGAGCGCGGCTTTTTTCGTCGCCTTCCACTTGATCGTATCGCTGGCTTGAGCGGAAAACTGTTCGCGGGTCGCCTCTTGCGCTTTCGAAGTCAACAGCGCGAACGCGCCGTCGTCGTCCCCTTTGAAGAAGGAACGGAAAAACGCGTCGACGACGCCCTCGGGACTTTCCGCGTCCTCGACGTTCAACGGCGCCGTTTCCTCATCGCCGCCGTTCGCGTCGGACTCGGTCGCCGCCGGAACGTTCGAATCTTGCGCGGCGTCGTCGGGCGAAGAACCTCCGCAACCGGTCAGCGCAAAACAGAACCCGAGCGCGGCGCCCAACAAAATCGTTCGTTTCGACATATCAAACTCCTTTTCCCAAACCGTCGTCGGCGCCTTCCAACAACGGTTGTTCTTTTCTGTCCTTAACGACGCCGACAAGCGCCGTTCCGGCGGCGTCATAATCGCCAAAACCCGGAAAACAGGTCGAGTTTGCCAAAAAAAACGCCGCGCGTCAAGAGCAATTTTTATCGAACGCCGCCGCGACGAAGCGCTTTTCCTCCTTATTTCCGAAGTTGCGCCCCGTAAAGATAGACCACCAATCCGGTGCAGATCATCGAATAAGGCAAAAAGTCGGCGATCGCGACCGTTTTCCGCGCGTCGGTCTCGACGACGAGCGCTTGAAAAAAGAAACATTGAACGCCGAACGCGATCGCGGCGACGCCCGACGCGACGATAAAAGAACGAATCATTGCCGCCTCCGTTAGTCGACGAAATTCAAAATACTAAACGCCGCGACCGCCGTCGCCGCTTCGTTCTTTAATATCGTTCGCTCAAACGACGCGAGGAGGATTTCGTTCAAAATTGCGCGCCCGTTTTTACTTGCCAAGAAAATTTCGCCGTCCTTTTCGCTCCTTGCGCGACTTTTCGCCTTTTCTTCATTCCAAACGACGCGCCGCCCTTGCCGAAAAACTTTCGCCGCGTACAATAAAAACGTTCTCGCTTCCCGTTTCGACGCAATTTTCAACGAAAGGCCGCAATGACGCTCGAACTCTCCGGCAAAACCGTTCTCGTTACCCGTCCGCGCGAACAAGCCGCCGAACTGCGTTCGCTCCTCGAAGAACGCGGCGCCGCCGTTCTCGTTCAACCGTCGATCGCGATTCTGCCGCCGGAAACTTGGGACGCCGTCGACGCCGCGCTCCAAAGCGTCGAACGACGCGACTTCGATTGGGTTCTCTTTTCCAGCGCGAACGGCGTCCGCTTTTTCCTCGAACGAATCGCCGCCGAACGTCGCGCTCGCTTTTTCGCCGACGCGCAAACTTCGGTCGCCGCCGTCGGGCCCGGCACCGCCGCCGCGCTCGACGACTTCGGCGTTTCGGTCGACCTAGTCCCGACGAAAGAATACAACGCGGAAGGGCTCGTCGACGCGCTCCGCGACGCGGAAACGTCGCTCGACGGCAAACGCCTCCTCTCCGTTCGCGCGAGCCGAGGTCGCGACGTTCTGTCGAAAGAAGCGGCGAAGCTCGGCGCGACCGTTCGCGAGGTCGTCGCGTACCGCTCCGTCGACGTCGAAACGCCGGACGCCGCGATTCTCGACGCGCTCCGCTCCAACCGAATCGACTTCGGAACGGTCGCCAGCTCCGCGACGGCGAAAGCGTTGGCGCGCCTCTTCGGCGCCGCGATAACGCAAACGCGCTGGGTCGCGCTTAGTCCGTTGACGGCGGACGCGCTCCGCTCCGTCGGCGTCGAACCGGCGGCGGTCGCGGAAGAGTCGACGTTAGCGAAACTCGTCGACGCGGTCGTCGCGGCGGCGAAATAACGCTTTCCCAACGATTCGCCAATAAAAAAACGACGCCGAGAAAAACTCGACGTCGTTCGCAAAGCGTTTTATTCAAACTCGTTTCGATTCAATCCAACGCGGACGCTCAAACGCGCTTGCTTTGAACGGCGGCTTCGTACGCTTCGACTTCCGCGAGCCATTTTTCGCCGACCGGAACGCCGTTCTTTTCGCAGTAGTAATCCCAAACGGCGGAGAACGGAAGGGTGCGCGCTTCTTCCATCAAGGCGAGACGCTTCGTATAATTCCCGTCCAGTTCCGCTTTTTTCAGCGTCGAAATCGGGTCGAGGAACGCCGCCAGCAACGCTTTCAACGCCGAGCGCGTCCCGATCGTCCAAGCGGCGACGCGGTTGATCGTCGCGTCGAAGTAGTCGAGCGCGACGTAAGTCTTGCTCAAGAGGTCGCAACGGACGAGTTCTTCCGCGATCGCCTTCATTTCGTCGTTCCAAACGACGACGTGGTCGCTGTCCCAACGGACGCCGCGGCTGACGTGCAGGAGGATTTCGTCGACAAAGAGCGCGAGCGACGACAGTTTGTCCGAAATCGTTTCGGTCGGGTGGAAGTGGCCCGCGTCGAGCGTAACGAGAAGATTATTCTTCATCGCGTAACCCATACAAAATTCGTGGCTTCCGACGGTGTAGCTTTCGGCGCCGATCCCGAAAAGTTTGCATTCGACGCCGTCGCGGATCGTTTCGCGCGGGTGTTGGACGGAGAAAATTTCGTCGTAAGATTCGGCCAAGCGGCGACGCGGCGCGAGGCGGTCGGCCGGGAAGTCTTTCAAACCGTCCGGCGTCCAGTGGTTGACGACGCAAGGCGAACCTTGCGCGGCGCCCATCGCGGAGGCGATCGTTCGGCAGCGTTTGTCGTGTTCGATCCAGAAATCGCGGATTCCTTTATCCGGGTGCGACAGCGTCAAGCCGTCGGCGGCCTTCTCGTGCGAGAAGAACGTCGGGTTGAAGTCGAGGCCGAGGCCGTTCGCTTTCGCCCAATCGATCCAGCCTTGGAAGTGCGCCGGCTCGATTTCGTCGCGATCGACTTTTTTGCCGCCGTTTTCAAGGTAAATCGCGTGCAGGTTGAAGCGGTGTTTGCCCGGAATCAACGAAAACGCTTTTTCGGCGTCGGCGCGGAGTTCGTCCGGAGTGCGCGCTTTGCCCGGATAGTTGCCGGTCGCGAGAATCCCGCCGCCGGTCAAGCCCGCCGTCGATTCGAAACCGGCGACGTCGTCCCCTTGCCAGCAGTGGAGCGAAATTTTCACCTTCGAAACGTTTTCCATCGCCGCGTCGACGTCGACGCCGAGTTCCGCGTATCGTTCCTTCGCCAGTTCAAACGCTTGCTCGATTTTACTCATTTTATTTAAAACTCCTAAATTATCGTTTCGCGTTCCGTCGACCGGCGACGCGAGGGGTAAGTCGACCAATTATCGACAAAAATTAAGTCGAATCGTTAAGATTTAACGCTAAAAAACCGATATTCCTAACAACGCAAAAATTCGGTATGATTCCCGCCAAACGCGGCGACGACGGAACGCGCCGCGAATCGCCGAACGCAACCAGCGCCGTAAGGAACGTTTTATGCGCAATATTTTTAAAAATCGCCGCCAACGTCGCGTTCTCGCGCTCGTTTTACTCGTTTTATTTTCGGCGACGTTCGCCGCGTCGGTCGGCTGCCGCTCCGGTAAAAACAAGTCGAACCAAATCGAAACGGTCGACGATTTTCTGAGCGCCGACAAACCCGCTTGGTAAAGCGCCGTCGCGACGTTTCGCGTCCGAATTTCCCAACGTCAAAGCGTCGAACGTTCGCGTTCGACGCTTTTTTACGTTTCCGCCGCGCTAAAACGCCGCCGTCGATTTTAGGCGACGCTTTAAGCGCTCGTTTTTTTAGGCGCCGTTCACGCGTTCGCTTCGACGGCTTCGTCGTCCGCGGGGCCTTCTTTCGGCGGGCGGTTCGCCATCAACACGGCGATCCAGCGCGTTTCCGGGAACGATTGGAAAATAATCTTCATAATGACGGCCAACGGCGGCGACAGGAACATCCCGATCGGGCCCAAGAGCCAACCGAACAGAATCAACGCGATCAAAACGATCAACGGCGACAAGTCGAGCCCGTTGCCGAGAAGGCGCGGCTCGATCGCGTACCCGATAACGCAGTTGATGGCCACAAAAAAGACCGCGTCGACCGCGCCGACGACGAGCCCGTGTTCGACCGTCGCCAAGACGATCGGCGGAATCGCGGCGACGACGGAGCCGATGTTCGGAATATAGTTCAGCAAAAACGCGACGAAGCCCCAAAGCAACGGGTATTGAACGTCCGACACGACGAGCAACAGCGTTACGCTCGTTCCGACGCCCAAGCTCATCCACGTCTTAATCACCATATAGTTGCGAATATCGGCGACCACCTTTTGGATATGCTCGTTCACAAAGCCTTGCTTGCCAAGCGCGGCGGCCAATTTTTTCGGCGTCGAGGTCGTTTCGCAAAGCATAAAAATAATCAGCAACGTTATAATGAAGCCGTTGCTTGCGAAATAACTCAGTTCGCTCGCCAAGCCGGCCAAGAAGCGAAACAGCTCGTTCGACCCGGCGTCGACGACGCTGACTTGCGGAACCGACGCGAGCGGTTCGCGCTCTTCTTCGCTTTCCTCCGCCGCGACCAACGGTTCGAGTTCTTCGAGCGCGACGTCCGTTTCGGCGATTTCCGCGTCTTCCGTTTCGCCGAGCGTCGTTTCAATCAATCCCGACTTCGGCGCTTGCGGCGTCAAGCCTTCCGGAGCGTCGACCGCGGTCAAGACGCCGGAATTTTCTTCCATCGTCGGCGTTAATCCGGTTTGTTCGTTCGCGCCGTCGTCGTCTTGCGTCCAATACGCGACCGGCGTTACTCGGGCGCCGTCGCCAAACGCGACGTTCGCCGGATTCGCCGTTTCTTTCAAAAACTTCGTCGTTTCGCCGGAAAAGCCGGGCGCGACGCCGGGAGCGTTCGCTTTTTCCGCCGCTTCGCGCATTCGAACGTTTTTGACGGCGCGGTCGACTTCGTCGCGAACGCGCCGTTCCAACGCGAGTTCGGCGGCGTTTTCGTCGGTCGCTTCGTTTTGTTCGTCCGGCGTTTCTTCCTCTTTGAGGAAAGGAACGAAGTCGCCGACGTTCAGGTTATAACTCTTCAACTCTTCGTTAAAAAGATCGCGGTACGTCGGAATATCTTTCGCAAACTGCGCCAACTGCGCGCCGACGACGGTCATCGTGCCGAGCCCGACCGCCAAAACGAAAATAATCACCGCGCACAAGGAAAAGGCTTGCGAAAACCCCTTCGAACGGAGCCAACGCAACGGAGAAACCAACATCGCGGAGAAAAACGCCGCTAAAAAGATCGGCCCCAAAATGCTCCGCGACGCGTGTATTCCGCCCAAAATAATAATCGCCGCCGCCAACACGACCGCGTAATCTTTCAAGACGCCCTGCTTTTCGCAACCGTCGCAACGTTCGGCGTCGTTTTTATCGTTTTCGGAATAATCCGTCATTTTTTCGTTCCGTTTTCAAGGAAAGAATCGCGCGTTTCACCGTTCAAAACTTACGCGTCGTCATCATACCCAAACGCGGCGAAAAATTCAAGCCCCCGCCCTTCTCGCCGCGCCAAAAACGCCGTTATTCTCGAAATTTTATTGTTTTTCTCCGTCTTTTCCTCAAAGTTTCTCTCGACGACGCGACGCGCGTTCTTTCTCTCTTTTTTAACGTCGAGCGACCAGCGCCGTCGACGCCGCGATCAATTTGACGACGACGATCGGCGTTCCGGTCGCCAACTCGTTTTCGTCGTCCGTTTCGGCGGCGTATTCCATCGAACGCCCCTGTTGCGCCACAATAACCTTGCCCCGTCCGGCGCGCTTCGCCGGAATCCGCAAATAAACCGTTCCGGTCGCGCCGACCGCCGTCGCCTCGCGAATCGAACCGTCTTCGCCAAACCGCGAAAGCGTTCGCAACAAGAAATAGACGCCGTAAATCGCCGCGACGCCGAGAAACGCCGCCAGTCCCGCCGTCGCGACGGAACCTAAATTCGCCGCGTCGCCCGCCAAGCCGCCAAGCCCGAAAAACGCGACGCCCGCCGTCGCCGTTCGAATCGACAACGCTTTCAAAAACGGAACGCCCGACGCGTCGCCGTCCGAGTCCGCGCCGCCGTCGGTTTCGACGTCGAGATCCAAGGAATCCGGAACCCCGTCGGCGTCCAAATCGCCTCCGCCGAACCCGAACAACATCGCGCAAAATTGCAACAAAACCAACGTCGACCCTAAAATCGCGCAAAACCAATAAACGTTCGTCATCGAACTTTTTCCTTCCGTTGAACCGTACTCCGCCGCGTCGCGCGCCGTTTATCCTAATTGTATCAAACAAAAGCGCGTTCGACAAGAAATTTCCCTCTAAATATCAAGAAAATTTAACGAAAAGAGTTGCCGCCGCAACGCTCCTATATTATAATCTAGATAAATTACGCAAAGTATTACAAAAACGTAAGGTTTACCGCGCCCAAAAGATCGCGTTGTTCGCTTTCCATCTTTTCGAGGAGTTTCCTATGACGCTCGTTTCGCTTTTCGCTTCCGCTAAAGTCGCCTCCATTATCGGCGTCGCCGCCGTTTTGTGCGCGGCGATCTTTTTCGGCCTGCTCATTCTGTTTAGCGCGCGTTACAAACGCTGCCCGAGCAACCGGATTATGGTCATCTTCGGACGCTCCGGCGGCAACTCGTCGGCGAAGTGCATTCACGGCGGCGCGAAGTTCATCGTTCCGCTCCTGCAAGACTACGCCTATTTGAGCTTGGAACCGATGCAAATCGAGATTCCGCTCCGCGGCGCGCTCTCGATGGAAAACATCCGCGTCAACGTCCCGAGCGTCTTCTCGATCGCCATCGGCACGACGCAGGAACTGATGCAAAACGCGGCGATTCGTCTCCTCGGCATGCAGCGCGAAGCGATCGCCAAGCAAGCGGAAGACGTTATTTTCGGTCAGTTGCGCCAAGTGATCGCGTCGATGCGTATCGACGAAATCAACCGCGACCGCGAAGCGTTCCTCACCAATATTCAAACGTCGCTCGAGCCGGAACTTAGCAAACTCGGCCTTATCCTGATCAACGTCAACGTTACCGACATTACCGACGAATCGGGCTACATCGAAGCGATCGGGCAAAAGGCCGCGTCGGAAGCGATTCAAAAGGCGCGCGGCGACGTCGCCGACAACGAGCGAATGGGGGAAATCCGGGTCGCGGAAGCCGAAAAAGACAAGGCGATTCAAGTCGCGAACGCGCAAAAAGAACGCGTCGTCGGGACTCGCGAAGCGGAGCGGGAACAAACGGTTAAAACGGCGCAAATCGAGCAAGAACAAGCGGTTCGCTTGGCGGAACTCGACCGCGTGAAGGTCGTCGGCGAACAGTCGGCGGCGTTCGAGAAGGAAGCGGAAGTCAAGGCGGCCGAACGCGATATGCGCGTCAAGTTGGCGAACGCGGACGCGGCGGCGATCGAGGGCGAAAACCTTGCGAAGGCGGTCGTCGCGAACTCCGAAGCGGAGCTGCAAGTCAAGGAAGCGGAAGCGTTCGAGCGCGGGGAAACTCGCAAGCGTCAAGCGGACGCGTCCGTTTTGGAAGCGGAACACAAAGCGCAAGCGGTCGCGGCGGCGGCGTTGGCCGAGCGCGTCGAAGCGGAGCGTCGGGCCGAATTGGAAGCGCCGGCGAAAGCGGAAAAAGCGCGAATCGTCGTCGAAGCGGAAGCGCTCGCCGAACAAAAACGAATCGAAGCGGAAGGGGAAGCCGCGGCGATTTACGCGAAACTGGAAGCGGAAGCGCGCGGTCAATACGAGATTTTGAAGAAAAAGGGCGAAGGTCTCAAAGCGATCGTCGAGGCGTGCGGCGGCGCTCGCGAAGCGTTCCAAATGCTGATGCTCGACCACTTCGACGAACTGATCGCCGCGTCGGCGCAGGCGATTTCGTCGATCAAATTCGACAAAGTGGTCGTTTGGGACGGCGCCGGTTCCGGCTCGAACGGCGTTCCGGGCGAAACGGCGACGTCGAACTGGCTCCGCAATATGGCGAAGACGCTCCCGCCGATGCTGGAAGTGATGAAGGAAATCGGCGGCGTCGAGTTCCCGGAAATTTTGGGCAAAATCGGCGCTCCGGAAGCGCTCGACGCGCAACCGACGCAATCGGAAAACGCAAGCGAAGCGGAAACGTCGCCCGCCGACGAAACGGCAAACCAAAGCGAAACGCAACCGCAAGCCTAACGGGAACATAGCGACGCGTTTTTAAGCGTCGCTCCCCGTCGACGCGGCGTAAATTCTCCCCTCTCCCCCCCCCGACGCCGCGTCGACTTCCTTTAAAAAAGAAAGCGCGGCGAGAAGCGAAACCGCTCCTCGCCGCGCTTTTTACGTCGTCTTCTTTTCGCCGCGCTTAAACCTAACGTTCCAATTCGACGACGACTCGAAAACCCCGGTCGACGGAGCTATTATTCGAGCTAAAGTATTTTCTATCGTTCGACCGACAGCTAACGGGCCCAAGATTCCAAGCGCCGCCGCGCGCGACGCGCCCCTCGCCGTCCGTCGGCCCCGTTGGATTCGTTTGCGGCGCCGAGCCATACGGCGCAAACCGGTCGGAACACCATTCCATCGCGTTCCCGGCCATATCGTACAAGCCGAACGCGTTCGGCTTAAAACTCCCGACCGGAGCAAGCCCGACGTATCCGTCGTTAAACGGCCAAATATCTTTGGCCAGTCCGGCGTTCGGCGCGCCCGACTCGTCGACCGCGTTCAAATACCCTTCTCCGTCTTTTGGTTCGTTCGTTCCCCAAAAGAACTCCGTTCGCGTTCCGGCGCGACAGGCGTACTCCCACTCCGCTTCGGTCGGCAAGCGATAGAGCGGTTTGCAACCGAGTTCCGCCGAATACTCGGCGTTTTCGTTCAGCCAATCGATATAAGCCGCCGCGTCCTCCCAAGAAATATGAACGACCGGATGCGTCGAATCTTGCGGTATCGTAGGCTTGCGCCAATTCGCGCCGTCGACGGGCCCAAACCCGCCGTCTTCCCGCAATCCCCAAGAAGACCCCGATTTCTCCGCCGTCGTTACGTACCCGGTCGCGTCGACAAACTTTTCAAACGCCGCGACCGTCGTCTCATACTTCGCCATATAAAAAGGTTTCGTCAACACCACGTTGTGCCGCATTGCTTCGTTAAGCCATCCGACGTGCGAACCCGGATACTTTTCGTTAATTTCCTCGGACGATAATCCGGCGTTTCCCATCGTAAAAACGTCGGGCTTAATCAATTTAAACGTTTCGCCGTTCGCGTCGGCGTATTCCTCGTGAAGTTGCGCCGTCGCGATCGCTTCGGTTTCCAACGTTTTCAAGCGAAGATCGACGACGACGCGAAAACCGAAATCGGAGCTTCGATGGTAGGGGGCCGAGCCCCATCTATCGCTCGACCGAGCGTTTACGGGAGGAAGACACCAAGACCCGCCGCGAAGAACGCGCAACAAACCGAGCGCCGGACCCGTCGGATCCGTTTGCACTTCCGAATCGTACGGACTAACGAACCAATCCAAACACCACTCGCGAACGTTTCCAGCCATATCGTGCAGTCCCAAAGGGTTCGGCTTGAAACTTCCAACCGGAGCCGTCGCGACGTATCCGTCGTTAAAGAGCCAAGAATCGCCCAAAATACCGCTCCAAGTTCCGTCGTTCGGCGTTCCCGACGCGTCGGCGCCGTTTAGATATCCGTTTCCGTCCGTCGGCTTGTTCGTTCCCCAAAAGAACTCCGTTTGAGTTCCGGCGCGACAGGCGTACTCCCATTCCGCTTCGGTCGGCAAACGATAGAGCGGTTTGCAACCGAGTTCCGCCGAATACTCGGCGTTTTCATTCAGCCAATCGATATAAGCCGCCGCGTCCTCCCAAGAAATATGAACGACCGGATGCGTCGAATCTTGCGGAAATTTGGGCTCGCGCCAATACGCGCCGACGGCGGGGCCAAACGCGCCGTTTTCCGATAGCCCCCACGACTCGCCCTCCTTCTCCGCCGACGTAACGTAACCGGTCGCGTCGACAAACCGTTTAAACTCGGCGACCGACGTTTCGTACTTGGCCATATAAAACGGTTGCGTTAGCGTTACCTTATGCGGCGTCGCGCCTTCAATCCATTCTAAATGTCCTTTCGGAAACTTTTCGTGAATTTCCTCGGGCGATAATCCGGCGTTTCCCATCATAAAGGAACCGGCCTGAATTAACTTAAAAACCGTACCGTTCGCGTCGAGATACTCCTCGGGAAGTTCGTTAACGACCGAATCGTTTTTAAACGTTTGTTTCGACGCCAACGCGACCGAATCGCTCGGCGTCGCCTCCGTCGTCGTTCCCGTCGTCGCCTTCGTAGGCTTTTTCAGCCAAAAATCGACGACGCCGGAAAACGTGAAAAACGGCGTTTGCTCGGCGGCGCGGCGGTCGGCGACAAAACGTTGCGTTTCTCGCGAAGCGTACCCGCATGCGTCCAAAAACGTAACGCCGCCGTTGTCGCGCGCCGCGGCGCCGCGCAAACCTTCGCAAAAAAAGTGAGTAAAGACGCCGCCGACTTCCGGATGTTCCCAACTAAGTTCTTTCGAACCGCAACTTTGCAAAAACGCCAAGCCGGAAGCGTCGAACTTCGAAAACGACCTTGGCCGCCCGCCGAACGCGCGCGCCGTCGACGCCGGTTCTCGGCACGCGTCGACGACCAACATTTTAAATCGCGCGTCGTCGTTTCGCAAACGCTCTACGACGTCGCTCATTAAAATCGCCGTTTTCTCCGTTACAACCGGCGTTACAACCGGCGTTCCGTCTTCCTTATTTTTAACAACGACATTTTTAACAACGACGTCCTCCGGACAAAACGCCGCGGCGCCGCTTGTCGTCTCAAATCCGTGTCCGGAAAGCGCGACGAGAACGGTCGCTTCGCCGTCGGTTTCGCTTAACATTTCGTCAAACGCTTGTAAAATCCGTTCGCGACTCGGGCGCTCGCGGACGCGTCCGTCGCTGACAAACAATCGGATATTCTTGGCGTCCAACCCAATTTCCAATAAAGCGTCGCGAATTTTTCTAACGTCCGAACTCGCGTATTCGAGCGGAGGCAAGGTCTCGTATTCGTCGACGCCGACCAAGAACGCGCGACACGTTTTCGGGTCGATCGAGCCCAGACCGGAAACGATATTCGGCGAACGTTTTTCGTTCCGCTCTATACTGTGCGCGACGGACGCGCCCGCTTTCCTTTCGCCCGACGTTACCGCGTCTTCGGCGCGATTCGGCGTTCCTCGCTCGTCTCGGCAACCGACGAGACCGACGACCAAGAGAACGCAAATTCCCAATAAAATTTTCTTTATTTCCAACATTCCATCTCTCGCCGCGTTATCGATAAAATATCGTATAAGACAAAAATAAACGGATATATATAGTATACGCGGAGAAAATTTTTGCGCAATATAAAAGACGACGCGCGCTCTATTTTTTCAATCTTTCTTACCCGACGCGCTCTCGTTTTCGCAAGCGCGTCGAATAAGAAATAAACGCTGAAAATCAATCGAGCGCCCGTCCGCTTCGGAGGAGTTCGAGCGGTTCCGCCCGTCCCGCTTGGATCGCCGGCCAAAGCGCCGCCGTCAAGCAAAGCGCGAGCGTCAGCGCGAAACCGAACGCCAACTCTTTCAACGGCAAAATTAACGGCGGATTCGACGTTCCGAACATACTCGCGCCCAACTTCAACGCCCCCTGCGCCGCCAAAAAGCCGAACAGGAAACTCGTCGCCGACGCGACCAGCGCGATCAAAATCGCCTCGACCAAAATCGCCCGAATCAGCGCCCCGCGCGTCAGCCCCGCCGCTCGCATTGTTCCAAATTGCCAACGCCGCGACCGAACCGAGTTCGCGACCGCGCCGACGACCGCTATCGACGCGATAATCAGCGTCGTAATCGGCGTCTTGCTCAATCCCCAAATCACCGAATCGGCGCGTTTAGAGATCGAACGCGTCAGCGAGTCGCGAGTCGATAGCTTGACGTAAGCGGTTCGCGACGCCGGGTCGTTTTTCCCCGCTTTTCCCGGTTTCAACGTTTTTTCCGCAAACGCTCCGTCCATTTCGTCGAGTCGCAACGACTTCAACGCCAACGCGTCGCACGCCGTTTCGATTTCGTCGTAAGTCGCTCCGTCGCTTTCGTTAAACCAAAAGTAACCGGGCCGTTCGAGTTGATAGTCGTCGCGAATTATCCGCTCCGACGCGAACGCGATTCCGCCGGAACGCCCGAAATTGCGCCGAACGCCCCCGGTCTTCGAAAGCCAATGCCAGCCCGGGTAATAAACGACGCCGACGATCGGATAAGCAAGCGTCTTGCTCGGGTCGCGAGGGTGAACGACGCGCAATTCGTCGCCTAAATCGAGTTCGTAATCGATGGAAAGCGAATCGGTTACAACGACGCCGCGCCCGCTTTTCATCGCGTCGAACGCCTTTTTCGGGTCGCCCTGCAAAAAGCGAAAACCGACGAGCGGCGCTCCGTCGCCGTTCCCGAGAAACGCCCGTTCGACGTCGACGCCGAAGAAAACGACGTTCGCAAACGCGCTCTTCCGAACGCTTTGCGGCGGAATCGAACTTTCCTCGAACGCCGCTTGCTCGACCGCGACTTCGAGTAACGAGTCGCGCTTAACGCAAAGCGAATCGGCGAGTTGCGAAACGAGCTCCGGTCGCAGACCGTTCGGTAAAAACGCCGCGAAGCAGTTCGGCGCGCCGCGCCCCGGCAGGAACGGCTCAAGCATCGAATACCCCCAAATTTGCGTCGAAACGAAGAGCCCGCCCCCGACGCTCAACGCGACCGAAACCGCGACGACGCGGCTAGCGTTCCCCGAAAGCTCCGTCCGAATCAAGCGATAATCGAACCGAAACAACTTCGCTAACAACGGTAATAAAACAACTTCCGCAACGCGAATCGACGCCGGAATCAGCAAAACGACGCCGAGCGCAAGGGCCAAAACGCCCAGCCCCGAATGCAACGCCGCCCGCTCCGTCGTCGCGCCGGTCGCGAACTGGACGAGGTAAACGTCGACGCCGATTAGCGCCAAGCCGAGAAACGTCAAAACGAAGAAACGTCGCGTTTGTCGACGTTGCGTCGCCGGCGAGAAAAACGCTTTTTCCGAAACGCCGAGCGCTTCTAACGGCTTGGTTTGCGCGCTTTGCAACATCGGCCAAAGCGCCGCTAAAACCGCCCCGACGACCGCGCAACCGAACGAAACGCCGACCGTCTCCCAGTTGACGCCGGTCGCTTTTCCGGAGCAAACGAGAACCAACGCCCAGCCGGTCGCGACGCCGCCGAGCCAACCGGGAATCGCTAACACCAACGCTTCCAATAAGATAGAAAGCGCGACCTGTCCCCGCGTCAGGCCCGCCGTTCGATAAAACGCGATCAGCCGACGCTGCGCCGCGACGCTCGAATTTAACGCCGTAAACACGATGAAAATCGACGCGAGCGCCGCCAAGAGCGTTCCGCTCGCCGCTTGATACTTAAACGACTGATTTTGCTTAAATTGCGCCGCTTTTCGCTCGATAATTTCCGGCTCCGTTAAGAGCTCGAAATTCGGAAGTCGCGCCGCGATTTTCTCGCTCCACTCCTTGCGAAAATCGTCGACCGACGTTCGCAACTTCAACATAAGCGCCGACGTCGCAAGCGTTTCCGTCCCGGCGATTTCGCGTCCGAGCGCCGCCGAAACGTAAAGCGAATCGAAATTCGGATCCGCGACGACGCCGACGACTTCCAGTTGAAACTCGGTTCCTAACTTCGGACAAATCAAGAAGATAGCGTCGCCCGGTTTCGCGTTCAACTTTTCCGCGCCCTTTTCGGTCAACACCGCTTCGCGAGCGGTCGATTCCGGCGACGCAAACCATTTTCCTTCAAGGAGTTCGAACGGCGGCGCTTGCGCGTCGGTCGCGAAAAACGTCGAACCGCTCCCGGACGGCGTCCCCATTACCGCTCGATACGACGCGTAAGCGCGGCGGCGCAACTCCGCGTCAACGCCCGGAGCCGACGCGTTATCTTCTTCGACCGCAAGCGTTTCCAGCGACCGTTTCGGCGTCGGGCGGTCTTTTTCGTCGACGGCGTCCGGGTCTTCCAAAATCGACCGCTCCGTCCCGGGCGCGTAAACGAACGCTTTTAACGGCGCCAACTCGACGGCAAACGCAACCCCTTTATCGGCGCGGATTTTCGCAATCAATTCCGGCGAAATCGCGTCGCCGACGCCCGCGCCGCGACCGCCGCGCCGTCCGCCTCTTTTACCTCGGGATTTTTCCTTAACGTCTTTCTTTTCAACCTCTTCCTTGGCCTTCGCTTGCGCCGCCTCCTCGCTCTTCGTATCGGGCGCCGGACGCGTTATCTTCAACGGCCCGGCGAAACTCCCGCCGCCGCGACGCGTTGAAGCGCCGTCCTCTTTCGCCGCGATTTTGACGTCGCAAGTCCCTAAATAATCGGCCTCTTCGGTCGTCGCGTCGATGAAAAGCGCTTGAAAGCCGCCGATCGTCCAAACGATCAAACACGACGACGCGGCGATCGCCAACGCGACGAAAGCGAGTCGCGCTTTTTGCCGCCGCATCCGCGAAACCGTCGTCGACAAAACGAACTTCATCGTTTCAACTCCTTTCTTTTCGCGGGTTAAACGTTCGTCGATTTGCGTCGAACGATTTCTTGATAACGCGAAGCCAGCGCCGAGGCGTCCGAAAATTCGCTTGTCGGCATATCGGCCGCGACCGCGCCGTCGCGCAACACGACAACGCGTCGCGCCCAAACGGCGACCGCCGGCTCGTGCGTTACCAGCGCGATCGTCCGCCCTTCCTCGCGGTTGAGCTTGTTCAAGACGCGGCAAACGTTTTGGCCGCTCGTCCAGTCGAGATTTCCGGTCGGCTCGTCGGCTAAGAGAACCGCCGGGTCGGCGCAGAGCCCCCGGGCCAACGCGACGCGCTGTTGTTGACCGCCGCTCAACGAATCGGGATACTGACGCAACTGTTGCAAAATTTCGAGTTCCGCCCAAAGTTCGCGCATTTTCGCCAACGTCGGCGCGACGTCGCGACCGTCCGCGCGCAACGGGAAAAGAATATTCTCCTCCGCCGTCAAATGCGGTATCAGGTTGTAACTTTGAAATACGACGCCGAGTCGCCGACGTCGGAATATCGTCAACTCGCGGTCGCCGCAGTCGAAAATCCGCTTTCCTTCCACTTCGACGCTTCCCGACGTCGGACGCGTTAATCCGGCGATCAAATGAAGCAAAGTGCTTTTCCCGGAACCGCTTGCGCCCATAATCGCGACAAATTCGCCGCGCTTAATCGTCAAATCAACGTTCGAAAGCGCCGCGAACTCGCCGTCGCCGCGCCGATATTTCTTCGTCAACGCGGTCGTTTTCACCGCGATTTCCGCCGCAACGTCCGGCGCCGCGTCGACGCCGTCATTAGTTTTACTTATACTATCGCTCATTTGATTTTTCTATTATCGCTCAAAAATCGTTTTCAACGCGGTTTCGTTCGACGTAAACCGCGTTATATTCCCGCTTACTCCGCCGCGCAATACGTCAAAACCGTCAAAACGTACCCGGTAACGAGGTTCGCGTCGGTCTCCATCCACATACGGTCGGTATTCGCCCAAGAACCGTCGACGTTTTGCGCGAGCGCCAGCGTCTCGATCAGTTCGCGCCGCCAATCGTGTTCGACCCCGTTTTTGTCCTCGAACGTCGTCATTCCCAACGTATTAAGGCATTTCGACGCCGTGTGATAGTAATAATAAAGCCCGCGCTTGCCGAGCCCCGGATTTTGCTTCATCGTGTAGTTGTCGCGAATCCAGTTCGTCGCCGCTTGAACGCGCGGGTCGTCGGCGGTCAGCCCGGCGTAAATCAGGCTCTTGAGTCCGGCGTAAGTCATGCTGCCGTAACTGCGCAACCCGCCGTTAACCTCTTGTCCCGCCGGGTTTTCTTGTTCGGAGACGAACGTGTAAATAAAGCCGCCGTCGTTCGTTTTCGCGGTCGAACCGCCGACCGGATTGTCCTCCGACTCCAAGTTTTGACAGCGCGACACAAAGACGAGCGCGTCTTGAATCGCCGGGTCGTCCTCGTCGGCGCCGATTTCCCGCAACGCTTCGACGAAAAACTGCGTGTTCGAAAGGTCGGGTCGCGTTCCGCTTCCCGCGCCGTACCCGACGCCGCCGAAATATTCCTCGTCTTGCGAAACGCCGCTCGCTTCGTTGTATTGCGTTCCGCGAACGTATTTTTCCGCGTTCGCGACGACGGCGTCGTACCGCCCGTCCCCCGCCGCTTTGTTCGCCAAGTCGAAGCAAACGAGCCCGAGGCAGGACTCGTAAGCCGCGACGTGTCCGCCGGACGAGTAAATCCCGCCGTCTTCTTGAATCGCGCCTTCAAGGAACGCCAGCGCCTTTGCGAGAACCGGTTCGTCGAGCGCGACGCCGCATCGCAACAACGCCGTCGCGACGACGATCGTCGGGCCGACTCCGGCGCGCGGCGACGCGGAGAAAGAACCGTTCGCCATTTGCGTCTTCTTCAAAAACGCGATTCCGTCCTTAACCATTTGCAAACGCAACGCTTCGACGTCGGCGCGCTCCGTTTCGGAAAGGGTCGAGCGCATCTTGGGGGCTTCGACGACCGGCGCGTTTTGACCGCCCCGCCCTCCGCCGTTCGCCCCGCCTTGACCGCCGCGTCCGCCCAACCCCGGGCCGCCTTGACCGCCGCGTCCGCCCAACCCCGGGCCGCCTTGTCCGCCGCGTCC
>JAGBDN010000045.1 GCA_017937485.1 Thermoguttaceae bacterium | reverse complement strand
GCTGTCGTCAGCTCGTGTCGTGAGACGTCGGGTTAAGTCCCTTAACGAGCGAAACCCCTGTCGTTAGTTGCCAGCGATTCGGTCGGGTACTCTAACGAGACTGCCTAAGTTAATGCGGAGGAAGGCGGGGACGACGTCAAGTCCTCATGGCCCTTACGCCTAGGGCTGCACACGTCCTACAATGGATTCCACAAAGGGAAGCGAGACCGCGAGGTTTAGCAAATCACCAAAAAGGATCCTCAGTTCTGATTGTAGTCTTCAACTCTACTACATTAAGCCGGAATCGCTATTAATCGCGGGTCAGCATACCGCGGTGAATGTGTTCCTGAGCCTTGTACACACCGCCCGTCAAGCCACGAAAGCAGGGGGCGTCCGAAGTCGCCGAAGCAACCTTTATTGGAGCTAAGCGCCGAAGACGAACTTTGCGATTGGGACTAAGTCGTAACAAGGTAGCCGTAGGGGAACCTGCGGCTGGATCACCTCCTTTCTAAGGATATTAGAAACTCGGTTGGGCAACCAATCGTTTTACGAGGGATCGCGATAATTGGTTAACACTGTGTGAAATCTTTACTATGATATACGAAGCCGGTTAAGGAAACTTAACCGGCTTTTTTTCTATACCTTGGGGTTCCCGTTAGGAACGTAGTCGTTGCTTCTCCAAGGAAAAGCCGAGGCGAGCGTCGCGTAAGCCGAACGACAGCAACGCGGTCGTCGCTTTCTCCGCAGATTGTCCAATGTGAAGCGTCGCGTACAGCCGAACGCTAGTAACGTAGTCGTCGCCTTTTCCGAGGCTTGCCCGATGCGAAGCGTCGCGTAAACCTCCGAACGCCAAGAACGCTGTCGGGCTCTCTCCGAGGATTGACCGGATACGCTGCCGGCCTTGAATCTCGCCGGGACGATATTGTCTCGCGTTGAAGTTAGAATTTTTCATCTAATAGGAACCGTAAAATGTTAAGACTATGGTCGACTTTCGCGATTTGTCTTTCCTTGCTTCCCGTTTGCGTCGCGCAGGACGACGAACCTCTTTCTTTGCAAGAGGCGCAACATTGGGCCGACGATATGGCTCAGGCTCTTATCGATAATTTTTGGGGCGCCAGTTTTAAGGAACAGCCCGAGCGTTACTTTTTCAACAAAAAAAGTCGGCAGGCCGATATGGAAACGAACAATTATTGGCCGCAAGCCCACGCTATCGACGCGATCACCGACGCCTATGCGCGCACGAAGGACGAGAAATATTATCGGATGTACGACCTTTGGTTCCAAGGGACGCCGCGATTCAATTTTAACGCGCGACAGGGGCGGCGAAAAGGCGACCTGTGGTGGAACGCTTTCGTCGACGATATGGAGTGGCACGCGTTGGCGCTCGTTCGGATTTACGAAGCGACGGGCGAGACGCGTTATTTGAACAAAGCGCGGCAATTGTGCGCCGACTGGATTTGGACGCAGTGGGGGCCGGAGGACGAAGCGCCCTGGCACGGCGGCGTTACGTGGAAAACCGACGTCGCCAAATCGAAAAACGCGTGTTCCAACGGGCCGGCCGCTATCTTGGCCGCTCGCTTGGCGCAGTTTGCGTCCGTCGACGCTTCGAACGCCAAAAACAAGTCGGCGGACGAGTATCTCGACGAAGCGTTGAAAATTTATCGCTGGGAACGAAAATATCTTTGGGATTCGAAGACGGGCGCCGTCTACGACAATATGAATCGGCGCGGTGAAATCGGACGTTTTAGTCTGAGTTACAATCAGGGCACGTTCATTGGCGCGGCGGTCGAACTCTTCCGTCTGACCAAAGATCCTTCGTTCTTGGACGACGCCGTCCTGACGGCGCGTTATACGACCGGGCCGATGAGCCGGAGAAATCGAGGCGTTCTTTCCGACGCTCCAAGCGGCGACGGCGCGCTTTTTCACGGCATTTTCTTCCGCTATCTGGCCAATCTGATCGTCCTGCCCGAACTGGACGACGCCGCGCGCCAAGAGTTTGCCGATTATCTTTTGCGCAGCGCGACGACGCTGGTTCGTCGGGGCGTGAATCCCGAAACGAAGCTCTACGGCGGACGTTGGCGACAACCTTGTCCGACGGACGAACCGTCGACGCTGAACGCGCACGTTACGGGCTGTATGCTTTTGGAAGCGGCGTGCAAGGTTATGGCGAACGCCGAGAATAAATGACGGCGAACGTTCGGCGAACTTTTGCCCCAATTCGAGACGTTTGCAAATTAGCGAAGCGCTCCGCGAAAACCGGTTGCGCCGAGGAAATTTCTTATCAAAACGCTTGCGGGACGCGGCGGAACGTCGACGAACGCGACGCAAAAAAGTTCGGCGGCCGGTAAAATCGAATAGGATTGAACGGCGCGACAAAGAGCCAATAAGGAAAAACGGTCGTTCGACGTCGCTTGCGGGAAACGTCGGACGACCGTTTTAACGTTGGCGGCGGCTAAGTTTGCCGGGCGCTCGAACTAACGGGTTAACAATTGCGTCGAAACGCGAGGTCGGGGCGGCGTCGGAAAAAGGCGATTAGAGGCGACCGACCGTCGTTTCGGCGGCGAGGGCGGCGATCATATCGCGGGTCGACGCTTCCGAACGCCGCGACCGTCGCCTTCGTCGGGCTTTTAGGCGGCTAAGTTTCCGCCGCTCAAACTAAGGACGTTCGTTGGGTAAAACGATAACTTTTCCGTTAAAAACGCGCGGAAGTCGACCGGACGCGGAAAAAACGGTCGGTTGGGCGGGCTGGGAACGACGGGCTTCAATTTGTCGGAAGGCAAGGAACGAAGAAATTAAATTCGCGCGAAACGATAAAGCGGCGAGAGGGCGATTTTCTAAGCGTCGGGTAAATCGTTCGTTAAGCGAAAAAAAGGAAAATTAGCGAACGGCGAAAAAGTCAAAGGGCGACGCGCGGCGCCGTTTATTGTTTTTAGCGAAACGGCGACGTTGAGGCGAGTACGGAGAAAATTTTGGTGAAATTTGACGCAAAGAATGGCGCGGGACTTGAATTTTTAAAAATTTTATGCCAAAATAAAAAGAGCAAACTTTGTAGTCCGGTTAAATTTCTTGTGAAAGCGCGGCGGCGCGTCGTCGGCGATTGGGAAAAATGGATAAAAAAGCGAAAATCAAAACAAAGCGCGCGCAAAATGTCGAGCGGTGGCGACGATTTTCCTTGAACGCGCCTTGACGACCGACGCTTGGCGGTTCGTTTTTCTTAAATAGCGGGAAGTTTTGACGAATGTTTTCGTTTTTGATTTTCGAAAAGCGCGCGGCGATTCGAAAATCGACGGGCAAACAACGGAGCGTTAGCTTGGCAATTCGGTAATTCGGTGGAAAAATGTGTAGAACGGCGCAAATTTTAGCGGCGGCAAGCGTTTTTATCGTCGCGACCTTAATCGCCGCGAGCGGAGCCGTCGGCAAAACGTCGAATCAAACGTCCGCTTGGGGAACGAAAGCGGTTGCGAAGGAAAATCGGCGCGCGTTGATTATCGGCGTCGATTATTTTCCGTGTCTGCCGACCAAGAAAGCCAACGAAGAAGTCCCGAAAGACGCGAGCGAACGTCCGGCCGATAAATACGCTTTGCACAGTTGCGTTAAGGACGCGAAAAATCTCGCCGAAGCGTTCGTTAAATACGCCGGATTCCAAACGGAAAACGTTTATTTGATGACTTTTCAAAGGGGCGACGCGTTCGACCCGAACGACCGAACCGTTCCGACGGCGGCGAATATTCGGCGCAAAGTCGACGAGTTGGTCGAAAAGCTCTCGAAAGACGACCTCCTCGTCGTCGTTTTTTGCGGACACGGCGTCACGCTCGGCGTCGATTCGAACGACGACTCGAAAAAACGGTCGTATCTTTGCGCTTGCGACGCGGATCAGTCGGCGCTTTCGACGTTTGTCGACCGTAAAGAACTTCTCGACAAGTTGGAAACGTGTCGGGCGGAGCGTAAAATTTTCCTCTCCGACTGCTGCCGCGACGCGTTTGAACTCTTAGAAGGCGCGCGCTATCGAGGCCGAGGGCTTGTCGACCGCTCGACGGGGGCGGCGAATCTGTTTGAAACGGGAAATTACGGATTCGCGCAAATTTCGGCGTGTCGCGAGGGCCAGAGAGCGCTGGAAACGAGCGACGGCGGACTTTTTACGACGGCGTTGATCGAAGGGTTGCGGTTCGGCGCGAACGAGGCGGGCGAAATTTCGTTGACGGAGTGGTTCGATTACGCGTATAAAATAACGGTGGAACGTTCGGAAGCGATTTTGAAGGCGCGCCCGGAATTGGGCGCCGACAACCAAAAAGCGCAGGAGCCGACGTGTCGCTTGCTCGCGGAGACGACGCGCTGGATTTTCGCGGACGGTTTGCCGGTCGACGGGGTCGCGCTGACGACGTGGAACGAGGCGGACGCGCTTTAGACCGAGGCCGGCGACATTCGCGGTCGTTTGAAAGCGGGGCTGGCAAGCGCGACGGGCGACGGAGAGAATTCGGCGCGGGTCGCGGCGTGGAAAAAGGCGAAGGCGAAAATCGAGAAAGCGTTGGAACTGACGGCGGAAGCGAGCGAGTCGAGCGTTCGGCGAGGGGGTTACGTCGAGGAAAAGAATCGGCTGACGGAATGGGCGCAGACCGAAGCGAACGAATTGGCGGACGCGGCGCTGAAATTGTTTGAGCGCGGCGAGCGCCAAAAGGCGATCGCGACGATGAAGGAATCGTTGGCGTTGGTCGATTCCGCGTCGAACCGCCGGTGGTTGGAGACGTTCGTCGAAAAGGAAGGGGCCGACGGCAAAAATAAACGACGGCTTGTCGCGTTCGTGTTGGCGGCGACGGCGCTGGGACTCGTCGTTTGGGCGACTTGGCTTAAATCGCCTGTTGGCTCCGACGACCCTGACAATTCGGACGACTCTGACGATTCGGACGAGCGGAATAAACCGGGCGGCGGGGCCGCGACGACAAAAAACGCGGAGGAAACGGCTCGTCTGCAGGAGAATCTGTTCGAAGGGTTAAGTTTAGCGCGCTTGGTCGAGGACGAAGGCTTTGCGTTCGGGATGTGTTATTGTATGGCGGACGACTTCGACGACGCGAACAAAATCGAAGAAGCGCGACATTTGGAAGAAGCGCGACGCATGGAAGAAACGCGACGCTTGGAAGAAGCGCGACGTTTGGAGGAAGAATTACAACGTTTGAAAGAAGAAGCGCAACGTTTGGAAGAAGCGCGACGTTTGGAAGAAGCGCGACGTTTGGAAGAAGCGCGACGTTTGGAGGAAGCGCGACGCTTGGAAGAAGCGCGACGCTTGGAAGAAGAAGCGGCGAACCGCCTTAAAACTTTGGAGATGTTTGATTCGGAAGAAGAACCGGCGCCGGGAACGCGACGAGAGCTGATTATTAACGGCGAGGAGTTTGCGTTCCGGTACTGTCCGCCGGGAACGTTTGCGACGGAAGAGCGAATAAGCGGAACGGAGAGCGAGACTCATAAAAGGAAAAATCGACGAGGAAAACAACGAAAGTCCGGCGCTAGGTCGCATTGGGCTTGCGGCGACGCTTTGTATCCGACGCAAGAGGCGACAAGGACGATAGAAGGTTTCTGGTTCATAGAAACTCCGATAACGCAAGAAATGTGGCGCGCGGTTGACGGCGTTGTAAACGAGGTTGCGTCGCGCGACTTGGCGGAGGTTAACCGGGCGGATTGCCTGGCGTTTGTCGATAAGTTGAACGCTTTGGGCGCGGCGCCGGACGGGTTCGAATTCCGGCTTCCTACCGAAGCGGAATGGGAATACGCGTGTCGAGCCGGAACGCCTCAATCGTTTTCCTGGGACGCGCCCTTGAACGAAATCGAGAGCGGCGACAACGAAACCGACGTCGGCGCGGCGAATTCTTGGGGAATTTGCGATAGGCTCGGCAATGTGGCGGAGCGGCGTTTGTCTTGGAACGACGAAGACGCCGAGACGACCGACGTAAAACCGACGACGCCGGAAGTCCAACGCGGATTCCGTATCGTTTTAAGTCGCAAGCGTTAGCGGCGGGCGTTCCGCGTTTGCGTTCGCTCGGTTTCTCGCGCTTCGCGAACCTTGGCGAGCGCAAACGCGGGAGCTAAAGAAATCGAATCGATATGAGGTTAGCGGAGTAAGAAGGGCGTCGACGGCGGTTCGGCGGATTACGCGTCGATATGCGGCGCGACGGTTTCTAAAAGGAGCTTGACCGCGTCCATATCGAAACGGTCTTGCGCGTCGCGGGCTCCGGCTTCTAAGTCGAGGTAAACTCGGGCCGAACCGGCGGCTTCCCGGATAAGCGGAATTTGCGCTTCAATGTTGGCTAAGCTCAGCCCGCCCGCGTAACCGCAGTAATCGCCTTTCGGCGCCCGCCAACTTTCGGGCGTTATCCCTTGACCTCCGGATTCGTCGTAAAGGAACGCGACGTCGAGACCGTTCGCGCGGAGCGTTTCGCCGACTTCCTCGTTGATCGCTTTGCCGTTCAACTGAACGATAAACTGCGGCGCCGGACGCAACTTGCAAAGAACGCGAGGAAGCGTCGGCAAGGAAGCGGCGACTTTACGATAGTCGACGTTCAACTGGATCCGTTGAAAACTCGGGATTAACGGAAGTATCTCCGTCAAACCGTCTCGCTCGTCGCGGATTAACGACGCGACGGCGGCGCCGCAAAGGTGGAGCGAAAGGCGCAACGGCGAACCGGTCGTTCGGGCGCGCTCGGCGGAAATTTCGGTCAGTTCGCGAATCCAAGCGACCGTCGGGAAACGGCGGAGCGGCTCGATCGGATGACCGTATAAAATCGACCATTCGACGAACGGATAACGGTCGCTCAACTCCGCGAGTTCTTGCGGACGAACCGCTTCGTCCGGGCCGGCGATGGAAAGACGGTCGATAGGCATGGCTAACTCCTTTGCGCGTTAATTTAGGCGTTGTCGCTGAAATAGGTTTTCGGCGTCGCCGTCGGGGCGGCGCGCGAGAAAAACGATAATTTTTACTTCCTTTATCGGTATAGAGGCGAGCGCGGGAGAAAATTGGCAAAAAATTTGGAATTTAGCCGGAAATTTTTCGCGAAAGAGCGGATAAGCGGGCGTTAAAACCGGAAAAAACGGAAGACGGAAGAAAAAACGCTCGACGCGGCGAACGTCGAGCGGCGAAAAAAGCGCGAAGAACGCTATTTCAGATTGATGTAACGATAAACGATTTTGTCCAATTTGGTCGCGTAAGTTCCCAAGTCGGCGAGGCGGTTCTGAACGACGTCGCGCGGGTTCGACGCCGTCGCGAAGATCGCCGACGTTTGCGTCGGAGCGATCGCTTCTTTTTGAAGGAAGGCGAGCGTTTGGGCGACGTTATCGACGCAAGCCTTAACGCCGGAACGGTAGTCGGGCGGGCAGGCGCTCGCGTCGACCGAACGAAGCGCTTCGAGGTATTTGGCGAAAATCGACGCGTATCCGGCGTAAATTTTCGCGACCGGCGCGTTCGGGGGAATTGTCGCTTCGAAGGACTCGATTTGCTTGAAAAGCGTCGCGGTCAAGCGGCCGAGAGCGTCGTGCGTCTTGCCGAGCGCGCGGTTTTTCAGGATAAGTTTCGCGATCCCGAAACCGGCGACGATCGCGCAAACGCCGCCGACGATTCCCGCGATCAGCGCGATAAGACCGACGGGAGCGTTGTTTTGGGCAAAAAGCGTAATGTTTAACATAGTTGCGGTTCCTTAGGAAGATAGAAAAACGAGCGATAATTTCGCGTCGAGCGGCGAAAGGGGCGCGCTCGACGCGAAAATCGGAGGAAAAACGCGAACGGACGGGCTTATTGACCGCAATAACGCGCCGCAACCTCGTCTTGACGAGCCATAAGGCTCGTAAAAACGTTCGACAAGCGGCGAAATTCCGGTTCGAGCGACGGATCGAGCGCGAGTTCGCCCGACGTGATCTTACCGAGGTAATCGCAAATCGCGTCGAGGGAAGCGAGCGTTTCGTGGTACGCGGTTTGATAGTCTACCGGGCAGGCGCTTACGTCGAGCAGACGCGCGCTGTCGCGACATTCGACGTAAATTTTTTCGGAGTCGCGGAAAACTTGCAAAGGATCGCTCGGGTTGGCGGCTTGCATCGCTTCCGCTTTGTCGGCGAAGCGGTTGACGTAAACGACCCATTGACTTTGGACTTTTTCGACGGCGGCGCGATCTTTGGCGCGTTCGACGACGGCGCCGCAACCGACGGTCGCAACGCAAACGAAAGCGGCCAAAAGCGCGACGAGCGCGAAACGGGAACGAGAAACGGACGCAAAATTTCGCATCGTAAACTCCTTAAAGTAAGGGAATGAGAACGGAGCGGCGAACGTCGAGCGCTCGAAAGGCGGACGGCGCCGCGACGAAAATTGAAAACGAACGGGATTATTTGCCTTTCTTCGCGGCTTCTTGCAACGTTTTCAGGCGCGCGTCGAGTTCTTGGCCGAGGCTTATAAATTCTTGCGCTTTCGTTTTGGCGGTTTCCGCGGCCTCCGCGTCGCCCGCCGTCGCTTTTTCATACGCGGCGACGATTTCCTCGCCGACGTCGCCCAACCGAGCGGTATAAGCGGCGAAGTCGTCGAACGCCTTTTTAAATTCCGGCGGGCATTTGCTCGCGTCGATCGTGCGAACGCAGTCGCGGAGTTCGGCGTAAATCGCCGCGCCCTTGGCGAGACCCTCTGGAGACGCCGCTTCGGGGCCCAACTGTTCCGACTTTTGAGCGGCGACGGCGACGAAATCTTTGCATTGGACGAAAACGCCGGCGCATTCGGCGCGACGGAGCGCCGCGTTGCAACCGACGGTCGAAACGCAAACAAAAGCGGCTAAAAGCGCGACGAGCGCGAAACGAGAACGGGAAATCGACGCGGAATTTCGCATTGCAGACTCCTTAACGGGAAAGGGATAAAAACGGCGTCGTCGGCGGAAACTTCGTCGCGGCGGACGTCGGAAGAGAAAGAAAAAAAACGAGGAACGCGACGACGCGTCGCGTTCTTAGATTTCATTTTAACTTTGCCGAGAGGAAAAAGCAAGAAAATTCCAAAAAAAATCCAATTTTATTTTTTTTTTTTTGATTTTGAGACGGCTGTAGCGATTGTGTTGAATTTGTCGGTTGGCGGGGTGGCCGAGGCGCGAAACGAGAGAAAACGGGCGCGTTGGAAGAGCTTTAAGAGGACGACCGCTCCGGCCAAAAACGACTAAACGGCTAAAACGGTTAGAATGGCTGAAATGGTTAGAATGGTTGGAACGGCTAAGACGACTAAAACGGCTAAGACGACTAAAACGGCTAAGACGACGAATCGGCTAAGACGACGAATCGGCTAAGACGACGAATCGGCGACAAAAAAAGCCCCGAACGAAAAACGTTCGGGGCTCTAGAGGTTAAAATAGCCAAGGCGGGACTCGAACCCGCACGCCCGTCAAGGGCAAGGGATTTTAAATCCCCAGCGTCTGCCATTCCGCCACTCGGCCGCCTTCAAAATCGACGTTAAACGTCGACCGCAGGCAAACGGGGAGGACGCCCAAAAGAACGCCGTCCGCTTCTTTTCTTATTATACGGCGTTTAACGTCGACGTCAACGGCTCCGAACGCGCTCTCGACGTTTTTTGGAAAAATTTTCGTTTCCGACGGAGAACGTCGCGGCGGCGGCGCGCGGATTTTCGGCGGATTGGATAAAACGGGGAAAATAGCCGACGTCGCCAACGTTAAAAAACGGGGTTTCGTCGTCGACGCGACTTGTTTCGCGGAGTTTGGGGGATTGGGGGAAAGAGCGGAACTTAAAAAACGGGGTTTCGTCGTCGACGCGGCTTGTTTCGCGGAGTTTGGGGGAATTGGGGGAAAGAGCGAAACTTAAAAAACGGGGTTTCGTCGTCGACGCGGCTTGTTTCGCGGAGTTTGGGGGAATTGAGGGGAAGAGCGGAACTTAAAAAACGGGGTTTCGTCGTCGACGCGGCTTGTTTCGCGGAGTTTGGGGGAATTGAGGGAAAGAGCGAAACTTAAAAAACGGGGTTTCGTCGTCGACGCGGCTTGTTTCGCGG
>JAGBDN010000044.1 GCA_017937485.1 Thermoguttaceae bacterium | reverse complement strand
GGAACGCGGCGCGACGACGACCGACTCGACGCTGGAATCGCGGTAAGAAACGGCTCGAAACGCGCCCTCGCCGACGCCGCCGTCGAAGCGTTTTTTGACGGCGACGCCGCTCGAAGTCAAGATTTCGTCGACGCTTGGCGGAGTAAAGAAGTCGGTCGCGGCGCCGCAGAACGTTTTCACGTCCCAACCGCGCCGCGCCAACGCGAGCAGCGTTTCCCGCGTCGTAATCGACGCCCCGTTCGATTGGTCGAGATACCAATGCCAAGAAGCGAACAGAACTCGCGTCATTTCATAGGTTCCGCGATTTCTAGCGGCACGCTTTTATTTTTGGGTTCCAATTTATTAAAGCCGTCTAGCGTAAGTTCAAACTCCGGCAACTTCTCCTCGTTCGCAACGACCGGCGTATATCCAGGGATTTTTTTCAAGTCGTCAAGAACGTCGTAAAGACCGTTTGCGTCTTTTCCATAAGTCCCATTTTCATAATACTTAACAACATCGTCCGAATATACGACTCGCACCGCGTAAAAAATCGACGCTCGGACGAATTTCTCGTTTTCAACCGGTTCGACAACGCAAAAAGGAACAATTTTCACCGATTTTATTTCGGTAAAAGCGGTCGGGGACATACGCTTTGTTATCTGAACGCGTTCGTGGTTAATCCGCGCCGCCATAAACATCGCCGTTGTTTCGGCGTCATATTTGTATTCTCGCGCGGCGTAGGCGTATTGACCGCACGCAGATTTGAGTATTTCCCTCTCGTTCTCCGCTTTCGTAGGCCGAATAACGCTTGGCTTCAAAGATTCAAACGCGAATAGAAACCCTGTTCCAGACGGGTCTCCCCCCTTCGCCACGCATCGCTCAATAGCTTGCGCGCGTAACTTCTCCTCAAATCGTTTGGCATACTTGGCGTAAAAAGCGTCCAATCCGACGACGTGTTCCGGAGCCGCTTCGACGCTCGCGGCGTCCGGCTCGCTTTTCGGCGCGGTCGTTCCATCTAACGCGTCCGCGTCATAATACTTAACGCTTCCATCGCAATAGAGCGCGCGCACCGCTTGGCGCGCCGTTCCCCCTTTTTCGGTTGCGGGCAACGAAACGATTTTTATCGAGTTTACCGCGGAGTTTACCGCGTCAAACTTTGCCTTAGCTTCGGCGATAAAGCAAGCGATGGCTTCGATTGTTTCAAAAGAATCTTCGCGGATATCGTATGCTTCCGCCGTCCCTCTCGCCCTGTCAATCCAAGCGACGGCCAAATCCCGCGTTTCCGCAACTTGTTTCGTCGCTTGCGCAATATTTTCAGACGCTTTGTCTTGCGCCTTAAGATAATTTACGGGCAACGCCAACGCGCCAAACGCCCAAAGTCCAACCAAAATTAACGTTGTCTTGCGACCAAAAAAAGTATTCCAATATCGATAACCCATTTTCTCTTCTTTCTGTTCCGATTCCAATTTCATCGCGTTGCGCGCGTCAAAAGACCGAACCGCGATCATATCGCAACACCGTTCCGTCGACAAAGGTAATCTTGATTGCGGAATGCGGCGCAACCCCCAGACAACAAGAGGAACTAACCTGCTCTTCAGTTATCGAATCAATAGCGTAATCGATATTTCTGTCGTCTCTTTCAAGTTGCTCAAACGCATTTCGCAGCATTACATTAACGTTGTGGCACGTTATATCCGTCGTATTTACGAGCAAATTAACGCACTCGCGCCATTTTACCTCAAGGCTTTGTTTGGCTTGCGCAACGTCCGCCCATTTAAGCGTGAGGGTCATCTTATCGTGCAACTCTTCCGCCCCTTGATATTTCGCCGTAATTACAATATTCTTGGTTCCAAACCGTTGTCCGTCCGTTTGCGCGTTTCTATCATAAGTAATCGTGCCAGTCGAGGGGTCGATGAAAAAAGGCGCCGGCAGCGATGTGGTTCCTTCGAACTTTACCCCAGCCGCCCTGTGAATCCGAGGGGTATAAACGGTTGCGTTATTTACTTTTTCCGATACGCAGAAACCTAAAGTGTATGAATCGTTGTTTACCGTTTTACGATCTTCGCCCTCTCCCGCGCCTCCGGTAATAAATTCCGGCGCGTCAAGAACCGCAACCGTAACGCCGCTAGGTTTTAACGTATAGGCGTTATCAGAGGCGGTAAAGGAAAACGAAAAAGTGCGCAACCCTTCGTAAACCGCAGGGATTCCGGAAGTAAACGTGTAACTCTGAGAAGCAGTATTCGCTAAGGAGGCGGTCCAAGTTGAGGGGGTTAGCGAGCCGCTTCCATTAACCGTAACCGACGTATTGGCAGGCCCGTGAAAATACATATTGAAGCTTTCATTTTCGTAAAGAACCTTATTGGTTCCAAAACTTAATCCCCCGGAAAAAGAGTTGTCCATTCCGCCGGAAAAAGTTACTTGAATTTCACCGCCGCTTGTAGCGGTCTGCCCACTCATGACGGACGCGTCGCCCGGTTCTTGTTCGATTTCTCCTAAGTCGAGCGGTTCGAAGGTTAACGCTTCGGCGACGACGTTTAACGTTTCGCCGTCGGTCGCCGTTTCCGCGAGCGTCGTTTCGCTGGTTTCGTCGGTTTCGTCCCAGAGAACGCCGAAGTCGGCGAGCGTTTCGTCGGCGAGGGTCGCGTTCGAACGTAACGCGATGAGCGCGGCTTGCTCCGACGTAACGTAAGGCCCGTAAGGAACGGAATTAAGAGCGGCGAGAGAAATCGTCGT
>JAGBDN010000043.1 GCA_017937485.1 Thermoguttaceae bacterium | reverse complement strand
AGCCGTTCGGCGCGCTCGACGCGAAAGTGCGGGTCGAATTGCGCGCTTGGTTGCGACGTTTGCACGACGAAATTCATTTGACGAGCGTTTTCGTAACGCACGACCAAGACGAAGCGTTGGAACTCGCCGACCGGGTCGCGGTGATGAATCGCGGCAAAATCGAACAATTCGGGACGCCGGACGAAGTGTTCCATTCGCCGCAAACGCCGTTTGTGATGAACTTTCTCGGACAAGTCAATCAGTTCCGCGGTCGCTTGGCGCAGGGGCGCGTTCAAATCGGCGATTGCGAAGGTTCCGCGCCGGAAATGGAGTTTGAAGGAAAAAATTTCGAGAAGTGCCGCGCTTGCGAAGCGAGAACCGCCGCGACGATTTTCATTCGTCCGCACGATTTCGAAATATCGCAACAGCGTCGCGAAGGTCGGCTTTCGATTCCGGCGACGGTAACTCGGATTCACTCCGCCGGGAATTTCGCGCGGGTCGAAATGGTAACCGACGCCGGCGAAACGCTGACCGCCGAAACGACGCACTCGGAGCGAGACGAACTGCAGCTCGCGCCGGGCGGACGTTTTTATATGACCCCGCGGAGCATTCGGGTTTTCGCCGACGACGCGCCGAACGCGACAAACGTCGAGTTGGCGGAATAAATTCTCCGGCGAAAAGAGGCGACGAGAAAAATAACGGCGAGCGAGGGAAACGACTTGCGTCGCGTCGTTGACTCCGAGGCAAGCGGCAAAGAACGTCGACGACGCGCTTTCTTTTGAGGGCCCGTCTTGCGCGTCCGGCGTTTCCGATTATACTGTATATTAATAAAGGGCGAACCGCGCGTTTTCGAACGGTCGAAAACGAGTGAGCGCGGTTTTTTTTCTTCTTGATTTAGGCGCGACAAAAGCGCGACGCGACGCAAATGACGAAAATGTACGACGCGGCTATTATTGGAGCGGGAATCGTCGGTTCCGCGCTCTTTCGTGAGTTGGGCAAATACCAATTGAAGACCGTTTTGGTCGAGAAGGAAAACGACGTCGCGCTCGGGGCGTCTCGCGCGAACTCGGCGATCGTTCACGCCGGATACGACCCGCCCGCCGGAACGATGCTCGCGCGCTTCAACGTCGAGGGGAATCGCCTTTACCCGGAACTTTGCCGCCAACTTTCCGTTCCGTTTAAGCAAAACGGCTCGCTGATCGCCGCGATTTGCGACGAAGACCTCGCGACGTTGCGCCAATTATTCGAAAACGGAACGAAAAACGGCGTCGAAGGGCTCGAAATCGTCGACGCGGAAACGGTTCGCCGCTTGGAACCGAATTTGAACGACTCGATTCGCGGCGCGTTGCTCGCTCCGACCGGCGGGATTGTCGGCGCTTACGAGATGACGACCGCGCTGGCCGAAAGCGGCGTGATCAACGGCGGCGAACTCCGTTTGAACGCCGAAGTTGTTAAAATCGAAAAATTCGACAAAGACGGCGCGCCGCTGGGAAGCGTCGAAGACGGCGCTTTGGGCAAGCCGGGCGGCTTTTTCCGCTTGACCTTCGCCGACGGAACGACGCTCGACGCCCGCTTTATCGTCAACGCGGCGGGGCTTTACTCGGACGCGGTGCAACAACTGATCGGGCGCAAACGCTTCGAAGTCCGACCGCGCAAGGGCGAATATTATATTCTCGACCGTCGGCAGGGCGAGCTGACGACGCGGACGATCTTTATGTGCCCGTCGAAACTCGGGAAAGGCGTCCTCGTGTCGCCGACCGTTCACGGGAATTTGCTCGTCGGCCCGGACGCTCAAGACGGCGGCGAAAAAGACGATACGGCGACGTCGCGCGGCGGACTCGGCTTCGTTCGCGAAGCGTCGGCGCTCCTCTGCGACAAAATCGACTTCCGCGATTCGATTCGCAACTTCGCCGGGATTCGCGCGTTGCCGGACGGGAAAGACTTCATTATCGAGCGCGACCCGGACGTCGCCGGTTTGGTCAACTTGGCCGGGATTAAGTCGCCGGGGTTGACGTCGGCGCCCGCGATCGCTCGTTTCGCCGTCGAATTGCTCGCCGAGTGCGGGCTCGAACTGACGGAAAATCCGGAATTTAACCCGAACCGTTCGGAAATTCGTTTCGTCGAACTTTCGGACGCGGAAAAAGCGGAGCTGACCCGCCGCGATCCGCGTTTCGGTCGGGTGATTTGCCGTTGCGAACAGATCACCGAGGGAGAAATCGTCGAAGCGATCCGCCGTCCGGTCGGCGCGCGAACGCTCGACGGAGTGAAACGCCGTTGCCGCCCCGGTTGCGGACGTTGCCAAGGCGGCTTCTGCGGCCCGCGCGTTCTCGACATTTTGGCCCGCGAACTTGGCGTTCCGCGAGAAAGCGTCGAGAAAGACCGCGTCGGTTCGTATATCTTGACCGGCAAAACGAAAGAGCCGCGCGACTAAACGCTTTAATCGCCGGGGTTGCGTTTTAAGACAAAGAACGCCCGATAAAAAACGCTCGTCGACTTTCGAAGGTCGGCGAGCGTCTTTTTTTCGCCGCGTTTGAAAAACGAGTCGGGAGCGTCTTTTGGCGTTGCGTTTGAAAAAAGGCCCGGTTAAAAGAAAATCAAAAACGGCGGCGACCGGAGCGTCGAAAACTCCGATCGTCGCCGTTTAAAACGTTAAGCGGAGACGCTTAAACAGTTGCAAACGCTTTACTTGTCGCCGTATTTTTCGACGAGGCGTTCGAACGTTTCGCGGTCGACTTCAAACGCCGTGCCGTGCCGCGTTCCTTTCGGGAATTGCACTTTGTCGCCGACGTCTTCCCAATTTTCGCCGTCGACGGAGCGGACGGCGCCGTATTTGCCGTCGCGGTAGCAGTCGTAAAAAACGAGCCAAGCGCCGTCGACGCGAAGCGCGCTCGGGCCCTCGACCCAATTTTGCGCCGAAATCGTCTTCGGATTCTCGAACGGCCCGACCGGCGACTTGCCCTTCGCGACGAGAATCGTCTTTTTCGCTTCCGGACGGAGCGTTTCGTCTTTATAGAAGAGGAAATATTCGCCGTCTTGCTCCGCGAGGTAACCGTCGATGACGTTGTGTCCCGGGTCGAAATAGAGTTTTGTCGGCGAGAACGTTTGGAAGTCTTTCGTCGTAATGTAATAGGCGCGGTGGTCGAGGCGGTCTTCGCTCGTTCCTTCGTTTTCCGGCGAGAAACGACCCGGAATCGTCGTCGACCAAACGATGTAAAATTCTTGCGACTTCTTGTCGTAGAAAACTTCCGGCGCCCAAGAGTTGCGCGCGGTCGGCTCGTGCGTCATCGTCGGAACGACTTTAACGTCGGTCCATTCGATCAGGTCGCGGCTCGACGCGACGCCGATCGACTTGCCGTCCCAAGAGACGGTCCAAGCGAGACGATAAACGCCGTCCGCGCCTTGACATACGCTCGGGTCGCGCATCAGTTTGACGTTTTTGCCGAGGGGCGACGCGAAAACCGATTTGCCCCCGTTAAGCGCGGTCCATTGGTAGCCGTCGCGACTGACGGCGTAATGAAGCCCGTCTTCGCCGTTGCCGACGAAGTAGGAAAAGACGTAATAACCGCCGTTTTCGTCGGCTTTAGCGTTGTTTTGGGCGTCGGCTCCGAACGCGGAACCGACGAGAAGAAGCGCGGCGCCGTAAAGAGCGCTAAGACGCGTCGCAAACGAAAAATTTCGGAACGACATCGGAATAATCCTTGCTGTTAAAGGCGTTAAAAAGGGGAAAGGAACGTTGGCGTCGCGTCGCGCAAAGTCGGGCGACTCGACGTCGACGAAACGTCGGCGTTAAAAACGACGTCTTGACGTTAAAATCAAACGACTTGGCGTCGTTTAGTCGTCGAGACTGCGTTCGAGGAGCGCGCCTTCGAGCTTAACGATCGATTCCGCAAGACGTTCGAGCGCTTCCAAGTAATTAACGGACGACTCGATGTAAACGACGCGCGCTTGCGAAATTTCGAGGAAGTCGATTTCGCCGGAAAGGAACGCCTGTTGGCTCATTTCAAAGAAATTTTCCAAACTCGGCATAATCTCTTCGCGGTACGTTCGCGCTTCTTCGCGGGCGCTTTTGTAAACGGCGAACGTTTCCGCAAACTCCGCGCGGAGTTTGAGTTGCGTTCGCTCGAGTTCGCGTTGCGCGGCGAAATATTCGGCGGTCGCGCGTTGAATATTGCCTTGGTTGCGGTCGTTGATTCGGAGCGGAACGCCGACGCCCGCGCTCGCCAACGTCGTCGAATCGCCGAACGCGTAAGAGACGCCGCCTTCGACCGAAAATTCGCGTTTCGGCGCGCGTTCGTAATTTAGAACCGCTTGCCGTTGAACGATTTGCGCTTTCAAACGTTCGATCTCCGGGCTCCGTTCGAGAATATCGTCGAGCGTCGCGTTTTCGTCGAGCGGTTCGCCGCCGAGTTCTTCCGGATCGTCGAGAATCGCTTCGATCGAGCCGTTCGGCGCGCCGAGAACGGCGAGCAAAGCCTTTTGCGCGGCGGTTTTAGCGTTTTTCGCTTTGACGGTCGCCAAGTTGGCTTCGCGCGTTTGGTTCTGCAGTTGAATGAAGTTGAGCTGCGAAAGGGAACCCGCCGCGATGAGGTTGCGCGCCTGGTCTTCCGCCGCTTGAGAAACCGACGCGATTTGTTGGCGAAATTCGACCCGTTTTTGCGCGATCAAGAGGCGGTAAGCCGCGGCGCGAACGTCGTTTCGGACTTTGGTCGCGACAACTTGACGTTTCCAATCGAGCGCGACGGTCGCCTTGCGGCTCGCTTCTTGCGCTAAGCGACGTCGCGCGGCTCCGCCAAATTCTTGTTCGACGGCGATTCCGTGTTTACCGGCGGAACCGTCGGCGCCGATTTCTTCGCCGCCGTATTTCAGCGTTGGATTGGGCGCGAGTCCGGCTTGAACGTAAACGCCGCGCTCCGCGTCGGTTAAGTCGTCGACGAGTTGAAGCGCGGGATGCCGGCGCAACGCAAATTCTTGCAACGCGGCGATGGTCGTTCGCCCGAAGTCGAACGCTTCGGCGGCGGCTTTTTCGTCAAAACCGGGCGTCGCGTTCGCGTTAACCGGCGCGACGGGGAACGAGGAAGCGTTGGCGGGAGACGGCGCGTTTTGCGACCAAGCGACGGGGGCGAACGCGAGCGCAAGCGTCGGCGTTAAAAGGGCGATTCGGGAGGGAATTGGAAGTTTCATTGGAATATAACGTCTTAAATAATTAAGGTTGCGTTTGTTCGGTTGAAACGATTGCGACCGGTTTCCGGGGAAAGTCGGACGCGGCGTTCGCGGAAATTTTCGCAAACGCCGCGTTGTTTCGTCGTTCTTCGCGAATGCTCGAAGCCGTTTAAAAATCGGCTTTTGCGTCGCGCTCGTCGACGCGGTCTCGGGCGTCATGAGCTTGCGCTTCGGCGATAACGCGTCGCGCCGATTTCAAGCCGAAACGCCAAAAGAGCGCCGGACGGACGAAAAATTCCAGCGCCGTCGAGGTCAACAAGCCGCCGATCATCACCGTCGCGATCGGATATAAAATCTCGCGTCCCGGGAGGTTAGGCGCCGCCGCGAGGGGAAGGAGCCCGATAGCCGACGTCAACGCCGTCATCAAAACCGGCGCGACGCGTTCGCGACCGGCGCGCAAAATCATTGACTTGCTCAGCGTTTCGCCCTCGTATTGAACGAGATGCAAGTAACGTTCCAACAAGAGGATACCGTTGCGCGACGCGACGCCGCAAAGCGAAATCATCCCGATCAGGCCCGGAATCGTCCGCGACTGCCCGGTCAGCCAAAGCGCGCCGACCGCCCCGACCAACGCAAGCGGAACGATCGCCATCACTTGCAGCGCGAGGTTCGCCGAACGGAACATGCGGTACAAAATCAGGAAGACGCAGAGGCCGGAGAAAACGGAGAGGGCGGTCAACGTGCGCGACGCGCTTTGCTCGCTTTCGAAAAGGCCCGAGACGCGGACGTCGACGCCGTCGGCGGTTAGTTCGCTCCAACGTGTCGCAAGGCGTTTCTCAATATCTTCCTTGACTTCGACGGCGCCGCGATAGCGCGGATTCGACTGAATGACAACTTGTCGCCGAGCGTTTTCGCGGTTGATTTGACCCGGGCCGAACGCTTGCGCGTCGATTTCGGCGACCTCCGAGAGCGGAATCACGCCGGGTTGCGACGCGGTGTAATTAATCGAGGCTTCCGGCGCGTTTTCTTCGTCGCCCGCGACCGCGGCGGCGATCGCCGATTCCGGATTCGCGGCCGGAACGAAACGCTTCGTCTTTTCCGGAAGTCGAATCGGCAGGCGGCGCAACGCGTCGATATTTTCTCGAACGTCTTCGCCGAGGCGAGTTAGAAGTTCGACCGGGCGTTCGCCTTCGAGAACCGTCGTCGCGACGGAACCGTTCATCGCGATTTCGACCGTTTGGTCGACGTCCTCCGGCGTTAAGCCGTAACGCGCCAACGCGTCGCGTTTAAGGCGAATTTGCACCTGCGGCAAGTCGGCTTGAATCGGCTCGATTCGCAGGGCGCCGATATCGTCGACGTCGGCGATCAGCTCTTGAATCGCGGCGACGCGTTCTTTCAAAATCGACAGCTCGTCGCCGGTAACTTTGATCGCGATTTTAGCGCGGGTTCCGCTGCGCAAGTGGTTGATTAAGTGTTGCAACGGCTGGTCGTAGGACGCGATCGTTCCCGGGACGTTTTCCGAATGAATGACGCCGCGTACTTCGTCGACGATTTCGTTAAAATCGCGGTTGACGCTTTGGTCGATCGAGCAAATGAACTCCGACGTGTTGACCGGAACGGCGTGTTCGTCCATTTCGCTTCGGCCCGTTTTGCGGACGACGGCGGAAACGCCGTCGATTTCCGCGAGACGTAAAGCGAGTTTTTCCGCGACTTCCGACGACGTTTCGAGCGAGACGCCCGGCGTTAGGTCGAGGTTGACCTGAATCGCGCCCTCGTTAAACGGCGGCATAAAGTCGCGGTCGAGCGACGTAAAGACGTAAACCCCGCCGACGCCGAGCGCGACCGCGCAGAAAATCGTCGCCAAGGGGAAATCGAGCCCGCAACGAATCGCGGAACTCGCGAAATATTGCGCCGTTCGCAGAACGAAACTCGGCTTCTTTTCGCGCTTAACGGTCGTCTTTAACGCCTTGCCGGAACGGCCTTTGCGACGACGAAAAATCGCCGGGAAAAGGACGTGCGACAGCGCCGGCGTCAGCGTCAGCGAAACGAAAAGGGACGACGTTAGCGACATGATGTAAGCGAGGCCGAGCGGCGCGAAGAGCTTGCCTTCGATTCCGTTCAAAAAGAAGAGCGGGAAGAAGACGAGAACGGTGATCGCGGTGCCGTTGACGATGGAGTTGCGGATTTCCGAACTCGCTTCAAATACGACGGTTAGCGTTCGGCGCGGCGCGTCCAAAAGCGCGTTTTCGCCGAGCCTGCGGTGAATGTTTTCGACGTCGACGATGGCGTCGTCGACCAGTTCGCCGATAGCGACGGCCAGCCCGCCGAGCGTCATCGCGTTAATCGTCATTCCGAACGCCGCGAAAACGAGACACGCTGTCGCAAGGGTTGTCGGGATGGTGATTAGCGTTACAAACGTTGTGCGCCAAGAGGTTAGAAAGAGGAAAACGACGATCGCGACCAAAAACGCGCCGTCGCGCAGGGCGTCGAGAACGTTCTTCACCGCCAACTCGACGAACGTCCGCTGTTGGTAAACCGGGACGACGCGCAGGTCGGGGTAACTTTGGCGGAGTTTCGCCTCCATCTTAACCATTTCGTCGAGAACGTTTTGCGTTAGTTCGCGAGCGTCTTGGCTCGGCTGCTTTTCGACCGTCAACACGACGGCGTCGCCTTCGTAAAGGGAACCGTCGGGGAGGCGGATCGCGGCGGAGGAATCGCCGATCGGAACGGACGGGCCGAGTTTGACGTCGGCGACTTGAGGTAGCAAAATCGGCGGTTCCGTCGACGGGTCGACGACGAGCGTTCGCAAGTCGTCGAGCGATTTAATACGACCTAAAGACCGCACTAAGAACTGTTTCGGGCCCTGTTGCGTCAAGAAGCCGCCGGTAACGTTGCGATTGCTCTTGCGGAGCGCGGCTTCGACGTCGTCGACCGTCAAACCGAAGCGGAGCAGGTCGTCCGGACGCAACGCGACTTGATATTGGCGCCGTTCGCCGCCCATCGAGTAAACTTCGCTAACGCCTTTTTGCGCAAGGATTTTGCGTCGGACGTCCCAGTCGGCGAGGGTGCGCAAGTCCATCGGCGACGTCTTGCCTTCTTCGGCGTAAATCGCGAGCGTTAAGACTTGTCCCATTACCGACGCGACCGGCGTCATGCGCGGAAAAACGCCTTCGGGCAGCTCGTCCGCGACGCGTTGCGTCCGCTCGAAAACGATTTGGCGCGCGAGATAGAGGTCGGAACTCCAATCAAATTCGGCGACGATCGTCGAAAGACCGACGGTCGACGACGAACGGAGCGCCTCGATCCCGGTCGTGCCGACGAGCGCCGTTTCGAGCGGAAGCGTAACGAGCGTTTCGACTTCCTCCGGCGCCATTCCCGGGCATTCGGTCATAATCGTAACGCGGGGGCGGTTTAAGTCCGGAAGAACGTCGATCGGCATATGAGCGGCGCGGTAAAATCCGGCGGCGACAAGAAGTAACGCTCCGACGATAATTAGGAAGCGATTGCCGAGCGAAAAACGAATGATTCGATTCAACATAAGTCGTTTCTCCTTCTTCGTTTTCGTCGGTTAGTGTTGGCCGCAGTCGCAAGCCGCTTGCAACTTGCCGCCGCCGTTCGTCAGCGCGACGTAAAGTTGGTAAGCGCCGCGGTTGGCGATTTTCGCGCCGGGCTTAATCGAACCGTCGTTCGCGACGACGACTTCGGAGGCCGTTTGGTGCAAAACGCGAACCGGTCGTTTGCGCCAAATCCGCTTGCCGTCGGAGGTTCCGTCGTATTCGAAGAGGAACGTTTCGCTCGCTTCTTGCGCGGTCGCGTCGACCGGAACGACGAAAACGTTTTGCAACGTTTCCGTTTCGACGGCGAGTTCGCAACGTTGACCCGGTTTGAAACGCCAGTTTAAACGAGGCGCGGCGTCGTCGCAAGTTGCGGCAGATTCGGCAGATTCGGCGGTTGCGTCGGTTGCGGCGACGGCGGTTTCAGAGGTCGACGTCGCGTCGTTTTTCGAGTGAGAATGAGCGTGTTCCTCGTCGGCTTCCGGATGCGGGTGCGAATGCGGAACGCCGGTTTCCGGGTTCGGGTGAGGATGCGTATGCGACCCGGCGTCGTACGTCGCGCAGTTGTGCGGCGCCGCGTCGAGCAAGTAGTTTTTCAGCTCGACGTAACAAGCGAAAGCGCGGGAGTTTGCGTCGAGTTGGTTCGCGACCGAACGGAAGGCGAGCGGCCCGACCGTTTCGCGCGGAGCGTCGGTTCCGGACGCGCCGACGAAGATCGCGGAGACGGGACGGCCTTCGGCCAGCGCGGCGTTGACGAGCGGTTCGTCCGATTCGAACGCGCGCCCCTCGATCCAAAGTTCGCGCAAATCGGAGACGACGCAAAGGGGCGAACCGATTTCGACCGACTCGCCCTTTTCGACGAGCGTCTTCTCTAACTGGTGAAAATGCGGATTTTCCGCGAAGTGTTCGTGCGTCGGCGGCTCGAAACGAGCGGTCGACGCCGGGTCGAACGACGAGGCGTCGTCGGAGAACGTCGGGACGCAGACGGTCAGCGACGTTACAAGGGTTCGCTTCGCGACGACGACTTCCTCGATCGTCGCCTCGGGGAGCCCGAAGAAGCGGAGCGCGTCTTTTTGCGTCGCGATCGCGGCTTCGTTTTCCGCTTTTTCGAGCGCGATTTCCCGTTGTTCGCGCGGCGCGATTCCGGCGTCGAGGTCGGCGAGGCGCTTTTCTTCGCTCGCGAGACGGTCGCGCTTGCGCAAGAGCGCGGTCAACTCAAGTTGAGCGGCGGCAAGCTCTTCGCCGACGAGGCGCAGTTCGAAAAGCGGTTGGCCCGGGCAAAGCGCGGCGCCTTCTTCGACGTAGATTTTCGTAACGATTCCCGTCGCCGGAGACGGAACGCCGACGAGCGAACGTCCCGGTTTGTAGCGAACGTAACCCGGGAAAGAGAACGATTTGCGGTATTCGGAAGGTTGCAAAACGAGCGTTCCGGCGTCTCCGGCGGCGATTCCGATGTTGGCTAACGCGAGTTCGGAAAGCGCGAGACGGTCGGCGTTTTCGGCTTCCGTGTGAACGTGCCCGGGGGCTCCGTGGGGCGGGTTTTCGCCTTCGACGTGGACGTGCCCGGGAGCGCCGTGGGGCGGGTTTTCGGCTTCCGTGTGAACGTGTCCCGGGGCTCCGTGGGGCGGGTTCTCGCCCTCGACGTGGACGTGCCCGGGGGCGCCGTGGGGCGGGTTTTCCGCGGCGTGGTCGTGATCGCAGTCGGGGCCGTGAACGTGTCCGGCGGCGTCGGGCGCGCTTTGCGGTCGGGGGCAACCGGCGAACGCGACGAGCGCGGCGACGGCGAGCAAAGTCGCGAAAACGCCGGGCAAACGCCGGGAATCGCGACGCGGTTTCGTGGTTTTCATAACGCGCTTTATCTCCGTTAAAACGACGTGCAAACGTTGACGCTGAATAAGATAGGCAATTACGCGCCGACTTCCGCGGCGGGGCTCCCGGCTTCCGCTTCGTGTTCGTGATCGCAGTTTTCGTCGTGAACGTGTCCTTCTTCGCCGTGCGCGTGATCGCAGTTTTCGTCGTGAACGTGGCCCGGTTCGCCGTGTTCGTGTTCGCAGTTTTCGTCGTGAACGTGTCCTTCTTCGCCGTGCGCGTGGTCGCAGTCGGGGCCGTGAACGTGTCCGGCTTCGCCGTGGTCGTGCGCGCAACCGGGGCCGTGGACGTGTCCGGGTTCGCCGTGCGCCGGGCCGGCCGGGACTTTGCCGCCGAGAACGAAGAAGGCGGCGACGCCTCCGACGAGAAGAAGCGCGAGCGCGCCGACGGCGATGAAGGGAGACGGGGCTTTCGGTTGATCGTCGTTGAGTTTTTGTTCGGTCATTTTAGCGTCCTAAATTTGTGGGTTCTTTGATTTTAGTTTATCGTTGCGTTTTTAATCGTTTTCAAAGCGGAGTCGACGGTCAATTGAGAATTTTGCGCAAACGGAGATAAAGCGGCGTCGAAAACGCTTCGATTAAACGGTTTAACAACGCGACGTTGGGGAGCGAACGAACGTCGTTCGACGAAGAATCGGCGAACGCTGGGACGGAAGACGCGCCGAAATCGCCGAAAATTTCCTTTTCGGTCGGGAGGCGGAGCGGCGACCAAGCGACGGCGCAACGCGACTTATGAACGGGAAGGTTGCGGTCGAACGACGGCGTTTCGGCGAAACTCGACTCGAAACGCGGCGGCGTCAAAAAAAGGGAGGAACGGCAAAAAACGCGAGCGCTGGAGATCGGACGGCGTTGGCGGCGATGAAAAACGTCGCCGCCGGATATTGTCGGGCCGTTATGGTCGGCGAGACAACATAAATCAAAAGCGCAACGCTCGGTCGCCCGGTGCGTTCGACAACAGTGGAGCGAATGGAGCCAAAACGCGAAAAACGCCGCCCAAACGAGCGCGTTCGCCGCTTTGCTTTTGGTTAAATCGCTCATATCCGTTCCCAGACTCGTAAACGTGAAAATTTGCCGAATCTCTGTAATCGGCGCCAACGGTAATTTTAACAGTTTTTTCCGCGTTTGGGAAGAGCCGTCGACGAATTTTCCTTGATTTTTTGCGGAAAAACGCCGATTTTACAACGTCGCGGACGGCGCGACGGTCGTTAAGCGAGGAAGTTTGAGCGGAGTTTGACGACGGGAACGGCGCGACCGGCCCGCGCGTCGCAAATGAAAATCGACGCGGGAATAAGAATAATATGGGAAAAATAGAGAAAGCGGTCGCGTCGGCGGAGGCGGGCGCGGCGGAACGTCCGTTTCGAATGAAAATTCGTTTGGCGACGCGGGCGGACGCGGCGGCGTTGCAGGCGATTTACGCGTATTACGTCGAGAATACGACCGTTTCGTTCGAGTACGAGGCGCCGAGCGTCGCGGAGATGGAGCGACGAATCGCGGAGGTCGAGGGCGTTTATCCGTTTTTGGTTTGCGTCGTCGAGGAGGAAGGCGCGAGTACGTTTGGAGACGGAGGACGTTTTTTTGCGTCGGCGTCCGGCGACGCGAGAAAGGCGAAAGAGCTTCCTCCCGCCGCGTCCGGCGACGAAGAAGGGGCGTCGCTTAGCTCGTTGGAGACGATTGAAAAGAACGAGGAGACTCCGGTGAGATCGGCGTCGCCGACGAACGGCGGAAGCGGCGGAGTTGAGAAGAGCGAAAAGGGAAAGAGCGGCGTCGCGGAGCGAATCGTCGGGTACGCGTTGGCGCATCGCGCGTTCGAGCGAGCTGCGTATTCTTGGGTTGCGGAGACGGCGGTTTACGTCGACCGGGCTTGGCGGCGTCGCGGGATTGGCGAGGCGTTGTATTCGGCGTTGATCGAGATATTGGAGGCGCAAGGATTTCGTTCGCTTTACGCGGTTGTCGTCGCGGAAAACAAAGCGAGCGTCGAATTTCATCGTCGCGCCGGATATCGAGAATTCGCGACGTTTGAGAATTCCGGTTGGAAATTCGGCCGCTGGCTCGACGTCGTTTGGCTCGAGCGGACGCTCGGCGTTTGGCGCGACGAGAAAAACGCTGAAATCGGCGACGAACAAAGCGTCGCGTTGGAAATGGGGGAAAAAACGACGGAAACAACCAAGGTTAAGCGGACGAGTCCAGCGCCGATTTCGGTTCGCCCGCTCGCCGAATTTACGGAGGAACGGTTGACGACGATTTTCGCCGCCGCGACGCGTTGATTAACGACCGCGATAGAAAGTCCGCGTCGCCGGCGGTTTCCCATTGACAAAAAAAGGGAACGCTGTAAAATGCAAATAACGCGTTGTTCCGCCGTGTTTGTGTTGAAGGCTCTTCGTTTTAAACGATTGTGCCGATTGTGTCGATTGCACTAGCGATTGTTCGGGACGGCGACGGCGATTTCGACGTTTGAAACGGTTGCAACGACAAACTTTCGTTGTTTTTCTCGAAGGAAACAAAGTTGGAAAAGTTTGAGAAAAAAGTCTGGTTGTCCACGCCGACGATGCACGGCGACGAACTGCGCTATATGAAAGAAGCGTACGACACGAACTGGATGTCGACGGTCGGCGTCAATATCGACGCGGCGGAAAAGGCGATCGCCGAAAAAGTCGGTTGTCGTTGCGCGGTCGGCTTATCGTGCGGCACGTCGGCGCTCCACTTGGCCGTTAAGTTGGCGGGAATTAAGCACGGCGACGTCGTTTTCTGCACCGACGTTACCTTCGCCGCGTCGGTGAATCCGATTCTGTACGAGAAGGGCGAGCCGGTCTTTATCGATTCCGAATACGAAACGTGGAATATGGACCCGGTCGCGCTCGAAAAAGCGTTCGAGCTTTATCCGAACGCGAAGGCGGTCGTCGTCGCGAACCTTTACGGCGTCCCGGCGAAGTTCGACGAAATTTGCGAAATCGCGCGCAAACACGGGGCGACGATTATCGAAGACGCCGCCGAATCGCTCGGCGCGACGTATAAAGGGCGACAAACCGGGACGTTCGGCGCTTACAACGCGATTTCGTTCAACGGCAACAAAATTATCACCGGCTCCTCCGGCGGCATGCTCCTGACCGACGACCAAGAGGCGGCGAACAAAGCGCGCAAATGGTCGACGCAAAGTCGGGAAAACGCGCCTTGGTACCAACACGAGGAAATCGGTTACAATTACCGAATGAGCAACGTGATCGCCGGCGTCGTTCGCGGGCAAATTCCGTATTTGGAAGAACATATCGCGCAAAAGAAGGCGATTTACGAACGTTACAAGACGGGCTTTGAAGGGCTTCCGGTCTCGATGAATCCGTTCGACGCGGACGTAATGGAGCCGAATTACTGGCTTTCGTGCCTCTTGATCGACGAAGACGCGACGTGCAAACAGGTTCGGAGCGACTCCGAAGCGTGTTACGTTTCCGAGCCGGGTAAGTCGTGCCCGACGGAAATCCTCGAAACGTTGGCGAAATACAACGCGGAGGGGCGCCCGATTTGGAAGCCGATGCATATGCAGCCGAAGTTCCGCATGTCGCCGTTCGTTACTCGCGAGGGAGACGGGCGCGGACGGACGAACGCTTACATCGCCGGTCGCGGCGTCGACGTCGGCGCGGATATTTTCCATCGCGGCCTGTGCCTCCCGAGCGATAACAAAATGTCGCCGGAGGAACAAGACCGCGTGATTGAAATCGTGAGAAGTTGCTTCGAGTAACGGGAGGCGGGCGTCCGGAAAGCGCGTGAAATTGGATAGTCGCGCGCCGACTTCGCCGCGTCGTTTACATTACCGATCGTTTGAGCGTTATGCGTCGTTGACGTCGCGTTGAATTTCCCTCTTCTTTGGACGACCGCGACCGATAAAAAGGGAGGCGTCGATATTGCTTTAAACGAGAAGGTCTGGCTCTGTTGCGTTTCGACGGGAGCAAGGTTAGGAAAGCGTTAAATAGGGAATTTTTACCGGCGAACGCGTCGTACGATTCGGAATTTTTGAAGCGCCGCCGCGTCTAGCCAACTTTGTCGCAAGATTTAAAATATCTTGTTATGTTGCGTTGTCGGAAGAGGTTGTGAAACGTTTGACAGTCGGTTGACCGAGACGTTTGGCCCGGAAAGCGTCGAGGAGTATCTCGATTTTGTTTCGTTCCGCGGCGAGCGTTTGACTGCTCCTATATTTGCGGCGGATATGGAAAAGAAACGTCGCTATTGTCGACGTTGTTCGTAGCGCGTTTCTCGACGACGGAATTCCCTTGAATACGACGTATACCGGCAAGACCTTTTGGGGAATGAAAGAATATGTCGCGAAATATAAGATTTGCGATTAAAAGATACCTGTTTCTGCACGCCGGCGGCGCGCCGTTGTTTTTTGACGATTTGAGGGACGCGATATGAATATCTTGATCTTGAGCGCGGGTACGAGAAATAAAATCGCGCAGTATTTTAAAAAGGCCGTCGGGGCGAATGGAACGGTTGTCGCGACCGACTGTAGCCCCGTCGCGCCCGCGATTTACGACGCCGATAAATATTACATTGTACCGCGTATGACCGAACCAGGGTATATCGACGTGATTCTCGATATTTGTCAAAAAGAGAAGATCGACGGCGTTCTTTCGCTCATCGACCCGGAATTGTCGCTACTTGCGCAAAATCGCGCGAAGTTTGAGGCGGTTGGAACGACGGTAATTGGTTCCGATTACGAGCTTTGCGAACGAACGCTTGACAAGTGGGCGACGTATTGTTGGCTTTCGGAGCGCGAGTATCGTTGCGCGAAGTCTTACGTCGACAAAGACGCGTTTTACGCCGATCTCGAAGCGGGCGCCGCGACTTTTCCGGTTTTCGTCAAGCCGGTGCGCGGGAGCGCTAGCGTCGCTATTTCTAAAGTGAGCGACAAGGAAACGCTTGATTTGTTATTCGCGCGCGGCGACGGATTGATGATTCAAGAATTTTTGGACGGTCAAGAGATTGGCGCCGACGTGTACATCGATATGATTAGCGGCGAAGTCGTTTCGATTTTCACCAAGAAAAAGCTGGTTATGCGCGCCGGAGAAACCGACAAGGCCGTTTCGTTTAAAGACGATAAACTCTTCGCGCTAATTCAAAAATTTGTCGACGAAAGCGGGTTCCGCGGGCAAATCGATATCGATGTGTTCGACGTCGGCGGCGAATATTACATTTCGGAGGTGAACCCGCGTTTCGGCGGAGGTTATCCGCACGCTTACGAATGTGGGTGCGACCATATGGCGTTGATCAAGAACAATTTGAACGGGCAAACGAACGCGCCCGCGATCGGCGGGTACGAAGACGGCGTCTATATGATGAAGTATAACGAATTGCGCGTAATGAAACTCGACTGATAGTCTTAAATTATTGCGTGGAGTTCGACGCGATTTCGAACGCTTAGTAAAGCGAACAATGTTACGGTTTGAGCGGCGGTTTTATGAAAATTTTATATGTAACAACGATCGGCAGCACAATGAACTTCTTTAAGCAATTCATTGCGGAGTTGGTCGAGGCCGGGCATACCGTCGACGTCGCATGTAACGAAAATGCGACAAAAGTTCCGGATTTTTATCGCGAATTAGGGTGCCGCGTTCACTCGATTTCGACGTCGCGATCGCCGTTGAATCGCGGTAATCTTGCCGCGGTCAAAGCCTTGCGCAAACTGGTCGCCGAAAATTGCTACGATATTGTTCACTGTCATACGCCGGTCGCGGCGATGTGCGCGCGGTTGGCGTGTCGCGGGGCGCGGAAGCGCGGGACAAAGGTTTTTTATACTGCGCACGGCTTCCATTTTTATCGGGGCGCGCCGCTGAAAAATTGGCTTCTTTTTTATCCGATTGAAAAAATTTGTTCGCGTTGGACCGACGTTTTGATTACGATCAATCGGGAAGACTACGCCTTAGCGCAGCGCAAAATGAAGGCGAAAAAGGTCGTTTACGTTCCGGGCGTCGGCGTCGATTTGACGAAATTCGGAAACGCGATGGTCGACAAAGCGGCGAAACGGCGCGAACTCGGCGTTCCGGAAGACGCGACGCTTCTCCTTTCGGTCGGCGAATTAAACGCGAATAAGAATCACGAAACGATTATCCGAGCGTTGGCGAAGCTGGAAAATAACGAAAACGTTTATTACGCGATCGCCGGTCGCGGCGGTTTGCAAGATTATTTGCAGAATCTCGCCGCGTCGCTGGGGTTGGGCGATCGTGTGAAACTGTTGGGATTTCGAACCGACGTCGCGGAGTTGTACGCGACGGCGGACGCGTTCGTTTTCCCGTCGTTTCGCGAAGGGTTGCCGGTTTCGGTTATGGAGGCGATGGCGACCGGGCTTCCGTGCGCGGTTTCTCGGATTCGCGGCGCGGTCGACTTGATCGACGAGAACTGCGGAACGTTGTTCGCGCCTCATAGCGTCGACGAGTGTCGAAACGCGATCGCGGCGCTTCTGCGCGGCGGCGAAAACGCGCAAAAGTTCGGAGAGCGCTCCGTTGAGAAGGCGCAATCTTTCGCTTTAGAACCGGTTGTCGAGCAAATGACGACGTTATATCGAAACGAAGCCGGTTTGTCGTAAAAATGCGAACGTTGAGAACGTTTAATTTTTGCGCGTCGCGTTTTAATGAAGGCTTGTCGTTTTGGGGCGACGATAGGCGTAAGGCGATTAGGCGAAGAGGAAATCGGGCGTTGGCTAAGAGTGCGTTCGGGTATGCGGCTAAAAATAGGAGAGGAAAACGAGAGTATGCGCGATTATTTGTTTAGTATTATCGTTCCTGTCTATAAGGTTGAGACATATCTGCGACAGTGTGTCGAGAGTTTGCTAAACCAAACGTACCCAAATATCGAGATCATTCTTGTCGACGACGGCTCGCCTGACTCCTGTCCGCAAATTTGCGACGAATACGCCGCGAAAGATCGTCGCGTTAAGGTAATTCATAAAGAAAACGGCGGCTTGGTTTCGGCGCGTCGAGCCGGCGCAAAAGCGGTTTCCGGAGAGTACGTTCTTTGCGTCGACGGCGACGATTGGGTGAAAGAAGACTACGTCGAAAAGTTTGCCGCCGCGATAGCGGAACACGATGCGCCGGATATGGTTATGAGCGGTTCAGTGCGCGCTTACGAAGATCGCGAAGTCGAGCGCGAGTTGCCCTACCGCAAGGGATTTTATTCGCAATCCGAAATTGCCGCCGAGTTTTTTCCGTTTCTACTGCAGAGCGTAGACGCTCGTTACTTTGCACCGAGCGTTTGGGCGAAGGCGTATCGCGCCGAGTTGTATTGTCCGGCGCAAGAGTCGGTCGACGAAAAGATTAAAATTGGCGAAGATTCCGCGTGCGTTGTTCCTTGCGTTTATCGCGCCGCGTCGCTTGTGACGCTTCCGTATTGCGGGTATTATTATCGTCAGAATCCCGCGTCGATGACGAAGAATAAACGCGCTTTTCCTTGGAATGGTCCGGAGTTGATGCATCGGCATTTTGCGTCGCGGCTTGATCTTGCCGAGCGCGATTTTGAGGCGCAATTGTATCGCAAAACAACGCACGAACTCTTTTTGGTCGCCGTTTCGCAATTTTATCGCAAAGAACCGTATCGCGTCGTCGCGGCGGACGTTAGAAAAAATTTGACCAATCCGATTTATCGCGAGGCGGTGTTAAAAAGTCGTTTTGCCGGATTTAAAGCGAAAGCGATGCGTTGGGCGTTGAAATATCGTTGGACGCGCGTTATGCAACTTTGGGCGAAAATTAAAAAATAACGTCGTCGAACGGCGTTTTGCTCGTCGTTTAATTAACGGGGCGGAGCTTAAAAAAATGTGTGTGGTGAATAAAATGCCTTTAATTTCCGTTCTTATGAGCGTTTGCAACGGGGAAAAGCACTTGGCGCGTTCCGTCGAGAGTATGCTAAATCAAACGCTTGACGACTTCGAACTGATTATTTGCGACGACGCGTCGACCGACGGCACGTTGGAATTGTTGAATCGGTATAAGGAGATGGATCCGCGCGTCGTCGTTTTGCATAACGAGAAAAATCTCGGCTTGGGAACATCGCTTAACCGATGCCTTTACGAGAGTAAGGGAGAATTTATCGCGCGAATGGACGACGACGACTGGGCGTTCGAAAATCGGTTTGAAAAGCAAGTCGCGTTCTTGCGAGAACACGAGGAATACGCGTTCGTCGGAACGAATGCGATCGTCTTCGACGGCGAGAACGATTTGAGAACAATGCGCAAACCGGAAAAACCGACGTTGCGCCAGTTTGTGAAGGGGTCGCCGTATCTCCATCCGTCGATTATGTTTCGGCGCGACGCTATTTTCGCCGTCGAGGGGTATAGTCGCAAGTCGTATGCGTTAGGACGAGCGCAGGATTACGAACTCTTTATGCGAATGGCGGGCGCCGGTTTCCACGGTTATAATATGCAAGAACCGCTGATGAGGTATTTTTATCAACAGGCTAATACGCAGAAAAAACGTTCGTTTAAAACCGTAAAAAACGAAATGAAAATTCGCTGGCACGGATACCGACAAATGAAAGCGAAGCCTTGGCATTACGCGTTTGTGTTCTTGCCGCTTTACGTTTACGTTAAGCACGAAATTATACGTCGCGTGCGTAAGAACGGTTAACGTTGCGACAAAAACGACGAACGATTTACGGCGAGCGTAAAAGTTTAAAATATGGGGGAGGGTATGAGGCGAATAGCGTTTACAATCGGCGTGATGGGCAACGGCGGCGCCGAGCGTGTTATCGCGGCTTTGTCGAACGAGTGGGCGGCGCGCGGCGACAAGGTGCGTATTATCACGATTTATGGGACGCGACAAGATTACGCGTTGGCGCCCGAGGTCGAAATTTGTCCGATCGTTTGTAAAAATAAAATCAAAGTCCTACGACCGCTCGAACGGATAGGCGCGATTCGGCGATCGCTCGTTGAATTTCAACCGAACGTCGTCGTTTCGTTTTTAGCCGACGTTAATATTCATACGATTTTAGCGTGCCGCAACCTGCCGTTTCCGTTAATTGTCAGCGAACGAAACGATCCGCGTAATATACCGCGGCAAAAGTGGATGCGGAAACTGCGTGATCGTGTTTATAATCGAACGCAAGGGTTGGTTTTCCAAACAAATGAAGCGGCTGAGTATTTTACGCCGCATATAAAAAAGTCTATTCCTACTGCGATCATTCCGAACCCAATTACCGACGGTCTGCCTTTGCGAACGCCAGATCCGGTCAATCGACGGTTGATTACCGCATGTCGTTTGAATCCGCAAAAGAATTTGAAAATGATGATCGACGCGGTCGGCGACGTCTTGGCGACTGGGCGCGAGTGCTTTTTGGATATTTTTGGCGACGGGCCTTTGCGCGCGGAGTTACAAGGATATATCGACGCTAAGGGATTGGGCGAGCGAATCGTATTGCGCGGTTTTTCGCGAAACATTCACGATGAAATGACAAAATCCGCCGCTTTTGTCATTTCGTCCGATTACGAAGGTATTTCGAACTCGATGTTGGAAGCGTTGGCTATTGGTCTTCCAACGATCGCGACCGATTGTCCGGTTGGCGGCGCGCGAATGTTTATTGAAGACGGCGTCAACGGACGACTGACGCCGGTTGGAGATCGCGTCGCTTTGAAAAACGCGTTGATCGACGTCCTCGACCGTCCCGACGAAGCGGAAAGGATGACGCAAAACGCGATCAACATACGAGAAAAGTTAGACGTGAAAAAAATCGTCCAAATGTGGAGCGAATTTATTAGTACGGCGAGCGCCAGATGATGACCAACTTTGCAAAAATTCACCTTACTTTTTTCTTGACGATCTGCCTATTGGCGTATATGACGGCGTGCTATTTCTTTATGGAACGCTTGCCGGCTCTGGTTCATTGGGCGGGGTATCTTATTTTCGTATACGGCGTTACGACTTGGAAGTTAAAAATGGATTCTAAGTGGTTTTCGCCGTACACAATTTTCTTTTTGTTTTTTGTGCTTTTTAATTATGGTCAGCCGTTAATGTGGGCGTTGAATATCCATCAAGAACGCGAAATTGGTTCGGGCCCATTGTTTTTCGTTTCCGGGTATACGCCGACGACGCAAGATTTAGTCGCGACGGAGTGGTACGTTTGCTTAGGGATGTTGGCGTTTCATTTTGGCGCCCTTTTCTTTGCGCGCAATAACGCGGCGCTGATTGAGAAAATGTCGCTTGCGGCGCCGAGCGAAGAAAAAATAGAAGCCGCATATATCGCGATGCGTAAAATCGGCGGCGCGATTGTGTTTTTGTTAACGCCGATAGCGCTGTATTCAAAATGCCGGGAAGTCGTGATCGCGCGCGCTCACGGTTATTCCGCGCTTTACTATGGGGAAAACGCTACTCAGGGCGGGTATTTACAAATTGTAATGTTCCTGTTTTTTCCCGCGATGGTCGCGTATTTGATCGGAAGTCGATACTCGAAACGCGCGCAAAGAATTGTTTACGGAATTTTTGGAGCATACTCGACGTTGGGAATTTTGTCGGGCGACCGCGGCGGCTGGATTTACTCGCTTGTGATTCTCATTTGGTTGCACGGGGTTTATAATAAAATTTCGTGGCGAAAATACGCTATTTATTTGGCGATCGGATTGGTCGGCGTTCACTTATTGAGCGTGGTTACCGCCGCGCGTAACACCGGGTTTGTTATTACCGGCGAAGCGATCGAGGAAGCGTTTTGGGGCGAGCGTTCGCCGATAGTCGGCGCGATTTACGAAATGGGCGGCTCGATGGGGATTATTACTTATTTCTTAAATCGCGGCGAGGGAATTTATCCGTATGGCAACACTTATTTGACGTCGATTTTAGGCGTCGTGTCGGCGCGCGCTCTTTCGTTGTTTGGATTGAAACAAGTGGCGCTCTCCGGTTGGTTTTCGCAGGACTATCTAGGAATTAACTGGGGAACCGGGTTTTCAATGTTGGGCGAAGCCTTCGTCAACGGCGGATATTACGGCGGATTGTTTTATATGTTCGTCATAGGCGCCTTTATTGGGAAACTCTTGCAATTTGCGTCTAACACGTTGTTAGCTACAACTGCGCCGTTGAAATTTTTTATATCCGTGGCCGGGTTGAACGTTGTGGTTGGGTTTGCGAGAAACCATTCCTTCTTGGTATTAAAAAATTTATTATACGGCGTGGGTTTGATTGCGTTTGCCGTTTGGTATATTACAAGAAAAAGACGATAACCGTTAACGTCTGCGGAATGAGTTTGAAAGGACGTCGCGTATGTTGAAAAAAATCGTAAAATTTATTATCGACCCGCGTTTTCGTATCGCCGTATTGGCTTCGCGCGGTTATTTAAATAAAACGTCGGATTGTAAGTATTTAAAATTGAGATTTTACGAGCGGATGGGGAAAAAGCTAAACCTCGAAAATCCGCAAACGTTTAGCGAAAAGCTACAATGGTTGAAGTTGTACGATCGCAAGCCGATTTATACGACGATGGTCGACAAACACGCGGTAAAAGAGTACGTTGCGGAGCGTATTGGCGAGGATTATATTATTCCAACGCTCGGCGTTTGGGATAATTTCGACGAAATTGACTTTGACGCGTTGCCCGATCGATTTGTTCTCAAATGCACGCACGATAGCGGCGGTTTGGTGATTTGCCGCGATAAAAATAAATTGGACAAAGAGGCGGCAAAGGCCAAGATTAATGCAAGTTTGAAGCAAAACTTCTATTATCATACGCGAGAATGGCCCTATAAAAACGTTAAACCGCGTATTATCGCCGAAGCTTATATGGAGGATTCCAAAACGGCCGAGTTGCGCGATTACAAATTCTTTTGTTTCGACGGCGCCGTAAAGGCTCTTTTTGTCGCGACAGAACGTCAAAAAGCGGGGGAAGAAGTTAAATTCGACTTCTTTGATCCGGATTATAACCATTTGCCTTTTCGGCAAGGGCACCCGAACGCCAAAACGTTGCCGGAGAAGCCGGAAAATCTGGAAGAGATGAAGCGTTTGGCGGCGACGTTGTCAAAGGGAATTCCGCAGGTGCGCGTCGATTTTTACGAAGTCGACGGCAAAGTTTATTTTGGCGAGTTGACGTTTTCCCACTTTGCCGGGATGGTGCCTTTTGAACCCGAGGAATGGGATTACACGTTCGGTAGCTGGATTCAACTACCGGAAAAAACGTGTTGAAAGGAAGCGCGATGTCTAAAATCATCATTGGCGCCGACCTCGTGCCGACGCAATCCAACGCGGAACTCTTCGCCGCCGGCGACGCGGAAACCCTTGTCGGAACCGAGTTACGTAAAATTCTCGCCGACGCCGACTATCGGATTTTCAACCTAGAAACGCCGTTGGCCGACGTCGAGTCGCCGATCGCGAAGTGCGGGCCGAATTTGATCGCGCCGACCTCGACGATTCAGGGGTATAAGGCGATCGGCGCCGATATCCTGACGCTCGCGAACAACCACATTCTCGACCACGGCGTCCAAGCGCTCGATTCGACGCGCCGACTCTTGAAAGAAAACGGAATCGCGTTTTTCGGCGTCGGCGACGCGCCGCGAGAGGCCGCTGAGCCCTACGTTTTCGAGTTTGCCGGCAAGAAAATCGGACTCTACGCCTGCGCCGAACACGAGTTTTCGATCGTAACCGAGAAAACGCCGGGCGCGAATCCGTTTGACCCGTTGGAGTCGTTGGATCACGTCGCGGCGTTGAAGGCGCGTTGCGATTTTGTCGTTGTTTTGTATCACGGCGGTAAAGAACATTACCGTTATCCGTCGCCGAATCTTCGCAAAGTTTGCCGCAAACTGGTCGAAAAAGGCGCGAATTTGGTCGTTTGCCAACACAGCCACTGCGTCGGTTGCGAAGAAAAATATTGCGACGGCACGATCGTTTACGGTCAGGGCAACTTCCTTTTCGACCGTTGCGACAACGAGTTTTGGGGAACCGGGCTCTTGGTCGCGCTCGACGCCGACTTTAACGTTTCGTATATTCCGTTGGCTAAAGACGGTAATAAAGTAAGATTAGCGCAAGGAGCGCAAGCGAAAGAAATTCTTGATGGCTTCCAAACGCGGAGTCGCGAAATTACCGCCGCCGGCGTTGTCGAAGCGAAATACGCCGAGTTGGCGAAAAAGGTTGGCGACGCTTACCTCGCTCGCGTTTCGGCGACGCGTTTTACTTTTTTCTTCCGCGCGTTGAATAAGTTGACCGGCGGACGTTGTGCGCGTCGCGCAAGGAAGCGACGTTTTACTGTCAAGGCGCTTCTCGGAATGCAAAATTATGTCAAGTGCGAAGCGCATCGCGAGTTGTTGTTAAGCGGTATTGCGGATATGCTTGACGCCGAAAATAAAAAATAACGCCGATGCGGATAAAACGATAATGCAGAACGAGAACGAAACGCCAAAATCGAACGAATTGAACAAGAAAATCGCGCGAGCGACGAAGTGGTCGAGCGTTACGGAACTTGCGACGAAACTAATCGCGCCGTTGGTTGCAATGGTTTTGGCGCGGCTTTTGGCGCCGGAGGCGTTCGGCGTCGTCGCGACGATTACGATGGTGATTAGTTTCGCGGAGATTTTTACCGACGCCGGGTTCCAAAAGTATTTGATTCAACACGAATACAAGGATAAAAAGGAACTCGACCAAAGCACGAACGTCGCGTTTTGGACAAACTTTGGCGTTTCGCTTCTCATTTGCTTCGGCATTTTTCTGTTTCGACACGATATCGCCAAGGCGGTGGGGAGTCCGGAACTTGGGAATTCGTTGAGCGTCGCGTCGCTCTTGATAATCGTCGCGGCGTTCTCGAGTATTCAAATGGCGCGATACCGCCGAGCGTTCGACTTTAAAACGCTTTTTTACGCTCGGATTATCGGCGCGTTGATACCGGTTTTCGTTACGATACCGTTGGCGGTTTGGTTGCGCAACTATTGGGCTCTCCTTATTGGAACGATGGTTGGGCAAACCTTTACCGCCGCGTTTTTGACGATAAAATCGGAGTGGAAACCGGCGTTTTACTATTGTTTCCGACAACTGAAAGAAATGTTCGCGTTTAGTATGTGGACGCTTTTAGAAAGTATTTCGATTTGGTTGACCGGATACGTCGATATTTTTATCGTTGGAACGTATTTAAACGATTACTATCTCGGGCTGTATCGAACTTCGATCGTAACGGTCGGCTCGTTTATGGCGATTATTACGGGCGCGGTAACTCCGGTTTTATTTGCGGCGCTTTCTCGTTGGCAAAATGACGAGCAAGAGTTTAAAAATACTTATAACCTTTTTCAGCGGACGACCGCGGTTTTGGTCGTTCCGATGGGGATTGGCGTTTATCTTTTTAGCGATTTTGTAACGCGCGTTTTATTGGGCGATCAGTGGTTGGAGGCGAGTGAGTTTATTGGATTATGGGGGCTGACGAGCGCTTTTTTAATTTTGTTTTCGCATTTTTCGAGCGAAGTTTTTAGGAGTAAGGGCAATCCTAAGATTTCGCTTTGCGTTCAACTATTGCATTTAATTTTTATTGCGCCGACGATGTTAGCGACGATCAATTTCGGATTTGAAACGTTATATACGGCGCGCGCGCTGATTCGCATTCAGTTGTTGGCTAGCGCGGTCTTTTTCGTTTGTTGGCTGTACAAATTTTGCTTGTTGGATATGCTCAAAAACGTCGCGCCGGCGACGGTTTCGGCGTTGGTTATGGGCGCGGTCGGTTGGGGATGCCTAACGATTAGCGAACATATGCTTTGGCAATGCGTGGCGATCGCGATTTGTATCGTCGTTTACTTTGCGACGTTGTTTACGTGTTTTCCGAAAATTCGACGCGAAGTCTTCGAAACGCGGTACGGTAAAAAAATCGTCGCTCGGCTCGACGCGGTCGGCGGGCGTTTCCGGCGGCGGTCGGCGTAACGAACCGCGCGACGCGCCGCCGTTTCAACTGGCAATGCAAAAAGGCGGGAATTAGCGAAACGATCCGGCGGTTCGGCAAGTATTTATCCGACCTTGCGTCGTTGATTTTGAGAAAGCGGATATATATAAGAAACGCCCTTCGACTTCGGGAACGGTTGACGTTCGCGGAGTCGAAGGGCGTTTGGCGTTGCGGAACGCGCCGCCGGGAGGACGGACGTTAAATTTCGTCGCGTCGAAAGCGGAGGCCGACGTCGGCGAGGAAATTAAAGACGAACGGCGGCGCGGATTAATAAAAAACGGCGTTAAACGGTTTGAAACCGGGCGTACAAAACGCGGCGTTAGACGGAGGCGCGGAAATTTGGCGGGCGGAATTTATCGAAAACGTCGTCAATCGTTGATAATCGTTTTGCGTTCCCAAAGCGCGGTCGCGATTTTTTGAATCGTCTCTTTCGGGACGGCGGTGAAGCCGCGGTACGCGAGTTCCGCTTGGATCTTTTGAAGGATTTTCGCGTCGAGAGGCGGCGCTTCGCCGAAACCGCGAACGACTCGCGTCGCGTTTTTGCCGTAATACGCCGACGACGGAACGCCCTGCGCGACAAGAGGTTCGCCGATCGCGTAATACGCGGCCAACGCGGCGACCGTTCGCTCGATCTCCGACGGCGACTTCGCCGGGCCCGGCCAGTCGTAATCCCAACGGAAACGCCAGCGCTTCAGCGCGCCGCTCTCTTCGCCGATGAAAAAACTCAAACCGACAAAGTCGAGCGCCGTCGACGCAATCGACGACGCGCCGCTCGAAAGCGTTTGCGCCTCCGAATCGTCGAGTAGGTTCCAAACCCGCGCCGCGCCGTCTTTTCCGTTCGAAATAAGCCAATCGGAATCCGCGAAAAAACGAACGCCGCGAACGCCGCCGAGGTGGCCCGGAAGAACGCGTCGCGTTTTGCCGGTCGCGTCCGTTAGATCGACGACGTAAATTTTGCCGTTGTCGCAACCGGCCGCCAAGAGGCGCGCGTCGCAGGAAAGATCGACCGCCGCGATCGACGCCGGGAAATCGGAGATTTCGCGTAACGGCGTCTCGCGACGTCCCGTCCAAATCCGAACCGCGCCGTCGTCGCAAGCCGTCGCGAAATAACGACCGTCGCGGCTAAAACGGAACGAACGCGCCGTTCCGGAACCGACTTGGACGCGGAAAACCGCTTCGTTCGTCGCCGCGTCCCAAAGCGTAACGGCGCCGAACTCCGTCGCCGTCGCGAGCGTTCGACCGTCCGGCGCGAATTCAAGTTGCGAAACTCCTTTCACCCGTTCCGGCAAAGAACGCAAACGGCGGCCCGACGCAAGATCCCAAAGATAAACGACTTGATCCCAACCTCCGGACGCGAGGTAACGATCGTTCGGCGACAACGCGAGCGCGCGAATCCAGTCGACGTGTCCTTCGAGTTCGAGCAGATTCTTCCAAGCGCTCGGCGAATCGAGACGAGCGGACGCGCCGACGGCGGTTTCGGCGGCGTCGACCGGACGTCCCCAAAGGCGTATCGCGCAATCTTTCCCGGCGGAAACGGCGAACGAACCGTTCCAAGACGTCGCGAGAGCGGAAAGCGGCCCTTCGTGCGCGTCGAGGCGGAGCGTTTGCGCGACGTCGTCGAGGCGAACTCGGCGAGCGCGGCGTTCGAGGAGGTTTTCGAACGTCGAACGAACCGTTTCCCAACCGTCGATCTTGCGGGCGTCGCGGTACGCGGCGACGATTTTGGCGACGTCGCCCCGAGAACCGGCTTTGCGCGCGGCCGCGACCGTCGCGTCGAGGCGCGCTTGGCGTTCGCCGAGTTCCTCCGAGGAGTCGACGAGGCAAAGGAGACGCGGCGCCCGGAGTTTTTCGGCGTTTCCGCAGAGGAGCCCGACGCGCCAATATTGGAAAATCGTTCCTTTAACGAGCGACGCGACGAAGCGGAGACGCGGGTCGAACCAAAGCGCTTCGACGGCGCCGGAAAGACCGCGGAAGGTGCGGATCTGCCGTCCGCGCTCGACGTCCCAAACGCGGATTCGGGCGTCGTCGCCGCCGGTCGCGACCCAACGTCCGTCGGCGGAAACGGCGAACGCCGTCAACGTTTGACCGTCGCCGGGAAGTCGACGCAACTCTTGTTGCGACGCGGTTTCGTAAATAACGACGTCGTTGGCGTCGCGGGCGAACGTCAAAGCGATTTTCGGCGCGTCGGACGTCTTTTCGTCGGACGACGGTTCGCCGTTGGGCGTTTCGGCGGGCGTCGCGACGCGGATTTCGCGCGTTTGCGGTTCGAGGGAACCCCAAGACGCGACCGGTTCGAAACGGAGTTCGCGAACGGAGGAACGCGTTCCGGCCGCCGGAACGATCGAGCGAACGCCGGATTCGGGGCGAAACAGGTTCCAACGATAGTCGTCGCTAACGGCGACGGGACTCGCGGCGTCGACGACGGAAGCGGTTTCGCGCGCCGTTTTGACGAAGGTCGCTTGCGGCTCGCCGGTTTTGGCGCTCAAAACGAGGAAGTTTTCGTCGCCGGACGGAACGAGGAGGCGGGAACCGTCGACGGCGGCGTAAAGACGCGGGGTGGTTTTCGCGTCTTTTTTGCGAAGAAGAACGCGGCGCAAACATTGGGCGTCGTTGGGGAGGCGCTTTCGAGCGCGTTCGAGGGCGCGGCGGACGTCGTCGCGGTCGGGGGCGAGTTCGGCGGCTCGCTCGAACGCGTCGACGGCGGAACGGAGGTTGCAACGCTCGACGTGCAGGAGTCCGAGCGCGTAAGACGCCGACGCGTCGTTCGGGCGGTTTTTAACAAGTTCGTCGAGCCGTTCGACCGCTTGCAAGTCGGTCGTCGCGCCGACGCGCCAACGGGCGAGCGTTTGGTTGAAAACGATCTGCGGATTGAGCGGGTTGGCGGCGACCGCTTTGCGCAACAGGTCGAACGCTTCGTCGGTTCGACCGAGTTCGAGAAGCGAAATCGCGCGGTTCGAGAAACTTTCGGCGGTCGACGCGGCGTCGCGAGGTTGGCGGCGCGGATACTTTTCGGCGAACTCCTCTTCGTAAATCGAAACGAGTTCGTCGGCGACCGCTTGCATCGACTCCGGACGCTCGGCCGGGTTTTTGCGGAAACAGCGGCGCAACAACTCGACGCAACGAGGCGGAGGCGCCGGGCGCGCCGCGCTTCGCGGAGCCGCGAGGAACGCTTCGAAAACTTCCGCCGCGGTTTGACCGCCCATTTTGCAGGGAGAACGACCGTGAAACATCGCCAAAACGGAGATCGCCCAAGACCAAATATCCGATTGGCGCGTAATGGCCGGCGACGCGGCGTCGCTTGAAGGCGCGTCGCCGCCTCCGCGAGACGAACCGCGTTTTTGGCGGTAAATTTGGAACGCTTCGTATTGCTCCGGCGAACAGTAAGAGGGAGTCATTCCGTCGCAAAACGCGGCGACAAGAGCGCCGTCCGAAGATTGCGCGGCGACCTTCGAAAGACCGAAGTCGGTTACTTTGATCGTCGAACCGACCGTCATTACGTTGCTCGGTTTGACGTCGAGGTGAAGGAGCCCGAGACGGTGCGCGTGTTCGAGCCCCCAAGCGAATTGAATCGCGACGTCGAGAACGCGCGCCAACGCTTCGCTTCTCGTTCCGGCGTAAAGACGACCGTCGGCGATCCAGTCGCGGAGCGTTCCGTCCGGCGCAAGCTCCGCGAAAAGGCGAGGTATCCCGGCGATGCGGCGAACGAAATAACAAGAAACAATGTTCGGATGGAGCCCCAAGCCGATCCAAGTGCGGCATTCTTGTTCGAAACTCTCTTTGCCCGCTTCCGTCGCGACGACCGACGGTTTCGGACTCTTGACGACAAGGTCGACGCCCCATTCGACGTGTCGAACGCGCTGAACGACGCCGACGCCGCCCTCGGCGTAAAGTTTGTCGGGAGCGAGCGGAAGCACTTGGTAAGCGCCGCCGACGAGCCGTTCGCCGGCGCGCCAAACGCCCGGCGGAGGCGGGGGAAATTTCGCGTCGGCGAACTCGGCGGGGAGCGCGTCGGCGCCGCCGGTTTCGTCGAGGTCGTCCGGGAGCGCGTCCGATTCGTCGGCGTCGAGACCGAACGGCGAGGCGGCGCGCGAGGCGCTTGCGTCGCCGTCGGAAGCGCGGGGCGCGACGAGCGAATCGTCCGAAAGCGCCGCGTCGAAGGGGGCGTCCGGAGCGAACGAGGCCGCGTCGGCGTTCGAAGACGCGGACGCCGATTTTGACGAGACGTAAGAACCGGTCGAAGCGGACGCGCTCGAATCAGAAGTCGCGGCGATGAGGGAATCGTCGACGGTTAACTCTTTAAGAGCGAAGGTCGAACCGCAACGGGCGCAACGTCCGCGGCGCCCAAGGAGCGCGACGTCCAAGGAAAAGACGGCTAAACAGTTTGGACAACGTGTTTCAAACAAACGTGGCATTGCGGGCGTCGAGCAAATCGGCGAAAGGCGTCTGGGCGGAATCAAGAAAGGAAAGGGAACGCGGACGGGACGGACGGGACGACGAAGGACGCGCCGCGTCGGCGTCGGACGCGGCGTTAAAAAACAAGCGGGACGGTCGCGGCGGCGTCGCGACCGTTAAAACCGACGACTTTGCCAACGGTTTAGGGGTTGATGTTTTGCTCGTAAACCTTAAAAGCGGCGTCGAGGTCGGCGGCGGTCAGGTCGCCGTCGTGCAGCAGAACGCGGTATTCAAATCGGAGCGTTTCGCCGCGATTCAACGTTTTCGAACCGTCGGCGGCTTTATTTTTCGGCTCGAAGTCGCGTTGGCCGAAGGGGTTCGTCGCGAAGAGACCGTAGTCGCGGACGTGACGCCAAGACGGGAACGCCCAACTTTCGGGGCCGTTGAGGACGGCGACGCCGATCGTCGTCAGCGGGAAATCGGTCGCTTTGTCGCCGCGAGCGAGTTCGCGGGTCAATTCGTCGCCTTTGAGGAAACGCGCGGCGGGGCCGGAATAATCGACCCAAGCGGAACGGCGGCCCCAAGTTTCGCCGTCTTTGCGCCCGGCGTCGTCGAGAATGCGACCGCCCCATTTCGGATTCGACTTTTTCGCCGTCAACGCGGTCGGAGACGGCAAGCGAACGCCGAACGAGCCTTCTTTGGTGTCGCCGAAGAGAACGCCGTCTTCGAGCGCGGTAATTCGGATCGAAAAATCGACGTAACGAACGTTTTTGCCGCCGACTTGCGCGCTCGGAAGAACGCCGAAACGGAGCGTTCGGAGGTCTTCGCAAACGTCGCGGTTAAGTTTGGCGTTAAACCAACGGTTTTTCGTAACGAGAACCGCCGTTTTGCCGTCGCAATCAAAGGAAACGACTTCCGTTTGACGGATTTTCGAGTCGGTCAGCGCCCAAAAATCGCCGCCTTTGACCGCGCCGTGATTGAACCAAAGGGAACGGTGGTGCGGGTGGTCTTTCGCGCCGCCGCGTTCGCCGATTTGAGCGTTTTGGTAAATCGCTTTCATCGCGGCGTCGGTTTGAGCGTCGACGTCGATTTCGTCGATCATCGGCCAACCGCGGGTCGCGAGGGCGCCGCTCGGCGTTCGCAACGGCCAAACGATCGGCGTTCCTTGCGCGTCCGGAACGTATCCGGCGAAGAGTTCGCCGTCGACGTAAACGCGGAGGGAACCGTCGTCGACTTTTTCGGCGGAAACGACCGGTTCGGCGGCGAACGTCGACGAAAACGCGACGGGCGCGGCGAAAGCGAGGAGGGCGAACGCGCCGACGGCGAACGATCGGCGACGCGTCGAAGAGAACGCTTCAAAAAGGGAACGCATCGTGAAAACTCCAATTTCGAACGGATAAAAACGAACGGAAAAACGCGCGCCGAAACGCCGTCTCGACGCCGCGATAACGATTCGCAAAAACGTTTATTAATATATAACGACGCCGCCGCGTCGCAACGTCGACGCGAGTCGATTCAGCGAGTCGGAGCGGAACCGAGAACGGAAAGGGTCTGCACCAACGCGTTGAGGTGCGCGATTCGCGGGCCGTATTTGTCGAAAAATTCGTGCATCAAAAATTCGCTGTCTTGCAAATTTTCGAAATTATCGTTAATTTCAAAAGTGAGCGAAGAAATAAATTCGTTTTGAATTTTACCGAGGCAGTCGGCGGCGACGCGGCAGGACTTCGCCAAACCGGGATTGGCGTCTTTCCATTGCGCAAGTTCGGCGGCGCGTTGGCGTTGCCCGGCGCTTAAACAATCGACGACTTCCTGCAAAAGTTCGTTTTGGCGATTTTGAGCGACGAGGAGTTGGCGAACGAGCGCGGTAAATTCCGATTGGCGGTCGGCGTGTTGCGTGATCGTGCCGGCGTTGACGTCGATCGAGTTGACCAATTCGTACTTCGGTTCGTTGGACATTGAGACTTTCCTCGTGGAATGGTGCGTTGCGCGTCGGCGGCGGGGGAGGCCTCCCGACTTTACCTCTATTATACCTTCCTTCTTCCCGATTTTCCTTAAAAATATCGTTTTTTTAGCGAAAAAAGAGAAATTTGGACTTCGCGCCCGAGAAAAAAACGCGTATAAACGATTCTATTCCGGAAACGACGAACGTTTTTGCGCAAAACAAAACCGAGCGCGCGAAATCTCGCCGACGGAAAAACGTTCGCCGCCGGACGGCGATTTTACTTGAATCGCGTCGGGGGCCCTTGCCGAAAAGCGGTTAAACGTATAAAATAAAAAGGGCCGTTTTAAGGCGTTTGCGCCGCCGACGTCGCGCGAGTTCGAAACGCCCGACGTCGAGCAAAACGGCGGCGTTTAACGCGATTGATTATCGTCGACGACAATATAAATAAAACGGGCGGTTTGGAAAAAATGACGCGACCGGAAGAAAAGAAACGACCGACGCATCTGGGGTTTTTGACGGCGCTGGGCGACCCGGCGCGCGGCGTCATCGGCGGTTTTTTGGTTTTGAATCTCGTCGGACGTCCGACCGAGTTTCACTGCACCGCGCCGGTGCGACCGAATCGCGCGCAAGAAATCTTGTACGGCGCCACTTTAGAGGGGTTCCTCTGCGGCGAGCAGATCGCGCAAGCGTTGGTCGGGCGAACGAAAACGGAACTTGCGGCGATTTTGACGAATAATCCGAATATTTTAACCGCCGGAAACGCTTTGAAAGCGCCGCTCGCGATGGTTTTTCGACGCTCCGACGTTTGCGTCGCGCCGGGCGACGAGGAAAAATACGCGGTTTGGGAAAAGAAAACGGGGCGAAACGGCGGCGAGGCGCCGGAAGCGTCGCGCCGTCGAATCGACGACGAAAATTGGGCGCCGGAAGAAAATAGCGAAGACGAGGCTAACTTTCGGCGACGTTCCTTCTTTTACGACGCGTTCGAGCGAACGCCGCCGACGCCGGGCGTCGATTATTCCGCTTGGCGAACGGTCGCGAAGGGGCGCAATCGGCTGGCTCTCCCGACCGATTTCGTCGGCCCGGACGGTCGAGCGATCGGAGTCGACGAAATTTCGGCGCGCCTCGATCTCTTTTTTAAGTCGATCGACAGCGTCGAGCCGTTCGAGCGGATTCGCTTGGCGATCGAAGAGGCGCAAAAATCGGGTTGACGGGCGAAACGGGGAAAACGCGGAGCGACGGTCGAGCGCGTCGAATGGGGCGGTCGCGTAAAATTTAGGGCGCGTCGACGAGAAAAACGCGTTAAAATAGAGAAAGGCGAGCGATTTTGACGAGCGAAACGAGCGGAGCGAACGAACCGGAACGCCGAGAGAACGCGCAAGGAACGCCGGACGCGGCGGCGGACGACGTTCGGTTTTCGATTCCCGTTCGGAGTTGGAACCGTCGAGTCGCGACGCCGAAAACGTTGAGCGTTCTTTGTCCGCGTCGGCTTCTCGACGAAAACGGGCGGCGGCTCGAAATTGAGACGAAGTCGCTCCGTCTCGGCGCGCGGCCCGGCGACGTTCGCGTTTTCGCGATTCCGGTCGATTCCCGCCGAAACGCCGCGAACGTCGAGCGAAACGTCGAAAGTTTTTACTTCTTTCCGCAAGACGAACCGGACGCCGACGCGCTTGAAAAGGAGTTGAACGGCGCGAAAAAGGAGAAAGAGTTAGACGGGGCGAACGACGGCGAGTCGGACGGCGTCGGCGCGGCGGAAAAGTCGGCGCGACCGGAGAAACCGGGCGTTCCGGAGTTTTTTGAATCGCCGGAAAACCCGACGCGGATTCGCGTTCCGAACGACGTCGTCAAGATGGAAGACCGGCTCGGATATATCTTGCAACCGCCGCTGGAAACTTGGCTTGGGCGACGTTTACTCGAGATGCCGTTCGAGCCGTTCGGGTACCAAAAGCAAGGCGTCGCATTCCTTTACGGCTCGCACTTCGCGGTGCTGGCCGACGAAATGGGGCTCGGAAAGACGATGCAGGCGATCACGACGATTCGCCTCCTTTTCCGCAGCGGCGAGTGTCGACGCGTCCTGCTCGTTTGCCCGAAACCGCTGGTAACGAACTGGAAACGCGAGTTCGAATTTTGGGCGCCGGAGATTCCCGTCCAAGTGATCGAGGGAAAGAGCGACCGTCGCAAATGGCTTTGGCGGCTTCCGAACGCTCCGCTCCGCATCGCGAATTACGAGTTGCTGAACCGCGACCGCGAGTTTTACGCTCCGGAGGGGGAAGACCCGCGCGTCGTCTTCGATTTGGTCGTTTTGGACGAGTCGCAACGGATTAAAAATAAGGCGAACGTAACTTCCGAGGCGGCGCGGGCGATTCCGCGTCGGCGCAACTGGGCGCTGACCGGGACGCCGGTCGAAAACTCGGCGGAAGACCTCGTCGGGATTTTCGAGTTCCTCTCGCCGGGATACTTGAAATCGGGGCTAAAACCGAGCGAAATTTCAAAAACGGTCGGCGAATATATTTTGCGTCGCACTAAAGATAAAGTGTTGACCGATTTGCCGCCGAAACTGATTCGCGACGCGCACGTCGACCTGACGCCGGAGCAGTACGAATCGTACCGAATGGCGCAGGAGGAGGGGGAAATTCGGCTGAACGAAATGGGGGATTCCGTTACGTTAAGCCACGCGTTCGAGTTGATTATTCGCTTGAAGCAAATTTGCAATTTCGACCCGGCGACCGGCGAAAGCGCGAAGCTCGACCGACTGGTCGCCGACTTGGAAGAGGTCGCGGCGAGCGGACGCAAGGCGATCGTCTTTAGTCAATGGGTCGCGACGCTCGAGCGGTTGCGACCGAAGCTGGCGCGGTTCGGGCCGGTCGAGTACAGCGGGCGCACGCCGACGAAAGATCGCGACGCGGTCATCGATAAATTTCGCAACGACCCTAATTGCCACGTGATTTTGATGAGTTACGGCGCCGGTAGCGTTGGTCTGAACTTGCAGTTCGCCGAATACGTTTTCCTTTTCGACCGTTGGTGGAACCCGGCGGTTGAAGATCAAGCGATCAACCGCGCGCACCGCATTGGCGCGGCGGGGCCGGTTACCGTTACGCGGTTCGTTTCGGTCGCGACGATCGAGGAAAAAATCGACCGTATTTTGCAAGAAAAACGCCTCCTTTCGGAAGCGATTTTGTCGGACGCTAAAGGACTCAACTACTCGATGGGGTTGAGCCAAGACGATATTTTTGGTCTCTTCAATTTAAAAGCGCCGCGTTCGTTGAAAAAATAGCGACGCAACCGCCGTTAAACTTGCGCTATTTTTTCGCGCTTTCGTCGCGTCGACGGCGAACGTTGGATTTTCACGCGATTAAACGGCGACGATAAAAAACGGAATCAAGCGATGAAAATAGTCGACGTTTACATTTTTAGAAAGTTTTTTTTAATTTTCTTTTTAACTTGCGTTACTTTGGTCGGTCTGTACGTCGTTTTTGACGTTTTTACAAAATTCGACGAATTTTGGAAAGCCGAAGCGTCGCTTTTTCGTTTGATAACGGCGGTCGCGGAGTATTATTTTATCAACTCCTTTGCCGTAATCGATATGATTTTTCCGTTTTTGACGCTTTTGGCGGCGGTGGCCGCGCTTGCGATGATGGCGCGTCAAAACGAAATTATCGCGCTTTTGGCGACCGGCGTTTCTCCGGGACGAATTATTTTGCCGATTTTGCTCGGGGCGTTGGGCGTTTCGCTGGCGTTCACGACGGTTCGCGAGGCGTTTTTGCCGCGTCGATTGGCGGAACTCAACCTTTCGCCGAAGGAGTTCGTCGAACGTTCGGACGTGATCGACGTCGTGAGCGCGTTCGACGGTTGGTCGGGAATTACCGTCGACGGGGAAGCGCTCGTTCGTTCGGAGGGAATCGTGCGCGAGCCGCGAATCTTGCTCGGGCGTAATTTGAATCAGTACGGAAATCGACTTGTCGCGAAAAGCGCCGTTTACCTTGAAGCGGAAGGGGAACGGCCCGCCGGTTGGCTTTTGAGCGACGCGGAACTTGCCGACGAGGCGAGCGCCGGCCCGTCTTGGGTGGAAGAAACGACCGGACGGACGGTGGTGTACACGCCCGGCGGCGCCGATTGGGTGAAGCCGGGGCAGGCGTTTGTCGCGACGTCGATCGACGCAAAATGCCTCGCGGCGGGCGATAGTTGGCGCTCTTACGATTCGACGTCGGCTTTGGTCGCCGCGGCGAGCGACCCGACGTTCGCTCGCGACGCCGTCGAGCTGACGATTCGCGCGCACTCGCGAGTTTTGCGACCGTTGGCCGACTTGCTTCCGCTTTGTTTAGGGGCGCCGTTTATTTTGTTGCGCTCCGAGCAAAACATTTTTTCGGCGCTTGGGCGCGGTTGCGGATTGGCCGGCGCTTATATGGCGGCGCAGTTCGTCGCGGCGTATTTCGGCGAAAAATTAGGGTCTTCTTCGATCGGAGTTTGGGCGCCGTTCTTTATTTTCGTTCCGTTGGCCGCCTGTATGTTGGGCGAATTGACGAAAAAAGAGGTTTGACGCGAACCGAAAAGACGAACGCTCGCGGAAAGTAAAAAAGGGGCGCAACCTTCGGACGGAAGTAAAAAGAAACAAAAACGGCGCCGACGATGCGTTATCGTCGGCGCCGTTTTTTGCGTCGTTCCGCGTTAGACCGTTTTGCGTAACGTTAAGAACGAGGTAACGCGGGAATCGGTTCGAAAAGCAAAATTACTTTTTGAACGATTCTTCGACCGCGACGGCGACCGCGACGGTCGCGCCGACCATCGGGTTGTTCCCCATCCCGATGAGGCCCATCATTTCGACGTGCGCCGGAACCGAGGAGGAACCCGCGAATTGCGCGTCGCTGTGCATACGGCCCATCGTGTCCGTCATACCGTAGGACGCCGGGCCCGCCGCCATATTGTCCGGGTGGAGCGTGCGGCCGGTGCCGCCGCCGGACGCGACGGAGAAGTATTTCTTGCCGTTGTCGACGGCCCATTTCTTGTAGGTGCCGGCGACCGGGTGTTGGAAGCGGGTCGGGTTCGTCGAGTTGCCGGTGATCGAGACGTCGACGTCTTCGAGACGCATGATCGCGACGCCTTCCGAAACGTCGTCGGAACCGAAGCAACGGACTTTAGCGCGTTCGCCGTTCGAGTACGCCTTTTCGCGGACGACGGTCAGTTCGCCGGTCATGTAGTCGTATTTCGTTTGGACGTAGGTGAAGCCGTTGATGCGGCTGATGATTTGCGCGGCGTCTTTGCCGAGACCGTTGAGGATGACCTTCAGCGGGGTTTGGCGGACTTTGTCGGCGTTGCGGGCGATGCCGATCGCGCCTTCGGCGGCGGCGAACGATTCGTGACCGGCGAGGAAGCAGAAGCACTTCGTCGAGTCGCGGAGGAGCATCGCGGCGAGGTTGCCGTGGCCGAGACCGACTTGACGTTGGTCGGCGACGCTGCCCGGAATGCAGAACGCTTGGAGACCGACGCCGATCTTTTCGGCGGCGTCCGCGGCCTTTTCGCAACCTTCTTTCAACGCGATCGCGGCGCCGAGGGTGTAAGCCCAAACGGCGTTTTCAAAGGCGATCGGTTGGATCGAGCGGACGATTTGTTCGGCGTCGACGCCCTTCGAGAGGTTGAATTCGCGCGCGGCGTCGAGATCGGCGAAACCGTATTGTTCCAAAACCGGTTTGATTTGGGCGATCCGACGTTCGTAACTTTCAAACGTAGCCATGTTATTGCACCTTAATATATTAAGCTATTTGATTTTGATTTTAAACGCCGATTTCCGTCGTCGGAAGCGGTCGAAACGCGTCGCGTCGAACGCTCGAACTTTCGGGACCGGGACGAAGCGAAACGCTTCGGAGTCGACCGAAAAGGACGGAAAAAGGGAGAAAAGCGAACGGCGGACGAATTATTCGTTGCGCGGGTCGATCGTTTTGACGGCGTCGGCGAAGCGACCGTAAGCGCCGATGTTCTTTTCGAACGCTTCTTTCGGATCGACGCCCTTCTTGATCGCTTCCATCATCTTGCCGAGGTTGACGAATTGGTAACCGATGATTTCGTTGTCGGCGTCGAGAGCGATTTTGAGGACGTAACCTTCGGCCATTTCGAGGTAACGCGGGCCCTTTTTGTTGGTCGCGAACATCGTGCCGACTTGCGAACGGAGGCCTTTGCCGAGGTCTTCGAGACCGGCGCCGACCGGGAGACCGTCTTCGGAGAACGCGCTTTGGGTGCGACCGTAGACGATTTGGAGGAAGAGTTCGCGCATCGCGGTGTTGATCGCGTCGCAGACGAGGTCGGTGTTGAGCGCTTCGAGGATCGTTTTGCCGATGAGGATTTCGGACGCCATCGCGGCGGAGTGCGTCATGCCGGAGCAACCGAGCGTTTCGACGAGGGCTTCTTCGATGATCCCTTCTTTAACGTTGAGCGACAGTTTGCAGCAACCTTGTTGCGGCGCGCACCAACCGATCCCGTGGGTGAAACCGGAAATGTCGGAAATTTGTTTCGCTTGAACCCAACGACCTTCTTCCGGAATCGGAGCCGGACCGTGATTCGCGCCCTTGGCAACGCAGGTCATGTGTTCAACTTCGTGAGAAAATTGCATCTTAGCGCTCTCCCTTTCTCGTGGTTTAAAAAAAGAATCCGTCGAGACGAAGCGCGGTCGTCGACGCGAAACGGAGGCTTTCGACGTTTTCTTGCGAGCGTCGCGGGGACGTTCGGGAAGGAAAACGTCGTCGGCGTTTTCGCGTCGGGGCCGGCGACCGGTTCGAACGGGGAACGCGGCGACGCGTCGGTCGGTTCGAACGGAAAAATCGGCTTGCTCCGACTCTCTCTATTATCGCTTATTTTAACAGATTCGAGCGCGTTGGGAAGGGGGCGGCGCGTTCTTTTCGCCGACTTCTCCCGGAAAAGACGCGGTTCAAGCGTTAGTCTTCTTTAACTTTTGGGCCCGTCGTAACGGAAGGCGAGGGCGGTAACGTCGTCGGAGCGTTCGGCGTCGGCGGCGAAGTTTTCGACGGCGGCGAAGAGGGCGTCGACGATTTTCGCGGCGGAGGCGTCGGGCGTCGCGGCGGCTTTTTCGGCGGCGGCGAGGGCGCGTTCGACGCCGAATTGTTCGGACGACGTCGCGGACGCCGCTTCGGTAACGCCGTCGGTGAAGAGGACGAGGGCGGCGCCGGGAGCGAGGTCGAGCGTCGCGCTTTCGAACTCGGCGTCGTCGACGACTCCGAGAAGGAGGCAGATTTGCGGCGCGATTTCGCGGAATCGTCCGTTCGGTTCGCGGAGGAAGGGCGGATTGTGTCCGGCGTCGACGTACTCGAGCCGCCCGGTCGCGACGTCGACGAGGCAAAAGAAGGCGGTAACGAAGGTCGCGTCGTTGTTTTCGGCGAGGTAGCGGTTCGTTTGCGCGACGACTTGCGGGAGCGGGAGCCCGGAGAGCGCGAGATTCTTGACTAACGCGGTAGTCTTCATCATAAAGAGCGCGGCCGGGACGCCGTGTCCGGAAACGTCGGCGACGTAAAAGAAGAGGCGGTTTTCGTCGACGAAGAAGTAGTCGAACATATCGCCGCCGACGCTCGCCATCGGGCGGTTTTCGGCGTAAATATCGAACTCGCGCCGTTCCGGGAAGGGGGGAAAGACGGACGGGAGCGCCGCCGTTTGGATGCGTCGGGCGAGTTCGAGTTCTTTGTCGACGCGGCGTTTCACTTCGTCGATCGCGCCTTGGAGGGCGTCGACCGTCGCGTTGAGTCCGTTCGAGAGTTCGAGAAATTCGCGGGTCGTCGCGACGTCGACGCGTTCGCCGAGATCGCCGTCGACGATTTTCGCTAAGGAACGGTTGATCGCGAGGACGCCGTCGACGACCAAGCGCCGCGTTAGAAGCGAAACGACCGAAAAAAGACCGAAGAAAAGGAGCGCGTTTGCGACAAAAATCAAAACGAGCGTCGAACGTCGTTGCGCGAAAATTTCGCTTTTCGGGAGCGCGCCGACGAAAACGCAGTCGTCGCTTTTTCGGGCCAACGCGAAACAACTCGCGCCGTCGACTTTGGCGTCGAAGATCGCGTCGAGCGGGAAAGCGTCGACGTCGGCGGCGAGGAAATCGGCGTCGGGCGTTTGAGCGTCGCCGTCGCCCGGCGTTTCGTCGCGGAGAAGAACGCCGTTTTGGAAGACGAAGAGACGACCGTTTTTGCCGAGTCGGAAGGAGCCGATGAACCGCGCTAAGTTGGCGAGGGCGCGCGCTTGCTCCGCTCGAGCGGAAAGGAGCCCGACTTCGACGAAACCGGGCGCGTCGCGGCGAGCGACGGCGGAATATTGGAACATTTGCTCGGCGTCGGTCGCGCTCGGGCGGAGCGGTTGCGAAATTTCGAGCGTCGGATCGTCGAGAACGCGGAGAAAATCGGCGGTTTCCGGTTTTTGCGAATAGTCGAACCCGCGCGTCGCCGGCGGCCAAGAAGCGACGCAAATACCGTTTTCGTCGACGACGTCGATTTCGTCGAGATTTAAGAAACGCGCGAGTTCCGCAAGGCGTTTTTCGTCGATCGGAGCGTCGTCGAGCCGCAAAATTTCGGCGGCGGAACGGGCGCGGCAGACGGAGGCGCGGCGTTCGTAAAGCTCGATCGTCGCGAGATTTTCGCGGGCTCGTTCCGCTTGCGTTTGAGCTTCGAGAATTTTAGCGCGAATCGTTTGCGCGGCCTCGCGCTTGGCCGAACGCGTTTCGAAGAAAAACGAAACGAACGTCGACGCTAAAATCGCCGCCGCCGTCAACGCCGACGTCCAAAGGAGGAACGTTTTGCGCAACGGGCGCGCGGTTTCGGAACGGGCGTCGGGCGACAGGCGAGGCAAAAAGGCGTTGGCGAACGACATAAGCGACGGAAAACGAGCGTTGGGCGGCGCGTCGCGAACGTCGCGGGGAAGAAAGGGCGAAAAGGGGTTCCGCTCGCGACCGGCGCGGAGACGCCGACGTTCGATCAAACGCAACCTTCCAAGAAGGGATTGGTCGCTCGTTCGACGCCGACCGACGTTTCGGGGCCGTGTCCGGGGCAAAGAACCGCGTCGCTCGGAAGCGTTAGAATTTTGTCGCGGATTCCGGCGATCAACGCGTCGTAATCGCCGTCCGGGAAATCGCTGCGCCCGATGCTGCCGGCGAAGATAACGTCGCCGCAGAAAACGATCGGGGCTTCGTCCGTTTCGAGAACGTAAACGACGTGGCCGCGCGCGTGTCCGGGAATCTCGACCGTTTTAAACGGGATTCCCGCCGCTTCGAAGGTTTCGCCGTCCGCGAGGGAAACGTCGGCGTCGCAAGTCGTTAAGGGCAAGCCGAAGTGCGCCGAGAGATTGCCGCGCGGGTCGGTCAGTTTGTAACGCTCGCCCGCGCCGACGTAAATTTTCGCGTCCGGCCAAATCGCGCGGAGCTCGGAAATTCCGCCGACGTGATCCCAATGCCCGTGCGTAACGAGGAGCGCGACCGGATTCAAATTGTTTTTGCGCAACTTTTCGATCAGCGGCGCCGGTTCCGCGCCGGGGTCGACGACGACGCAATCGCTCCGCCCGGCGAGCGAAACGACGTAGGCGTTTTCTTGGAAATCGGACAAAACGGCTTTGCGGAATTCAAGTTCGGCGATCTTCATCGGAGGCGCGGCGTTATTAATAAAAGGAGGAAAACGGCGAACGGAACGACTAAACGAACGTCGACGCGGGAACGGCGAACGTCGGTGGCGACGCGGCGGTTAGTCTTCAATACCGAAAACGATAAGCCGACGCGGGCCGGGGAGGCCGAGAACGAGAATCTTTCAACGTTTTCGACGGCGACGCGGCGGTTAGTCTTCAATAACGAAAACGATAAACCGACGCGGGTCGGGGACGTCGAGAACGGGAATCTTTCAGCGTTTTCGACGGCGGCGCGGCGGTTAGTCTTCGATAATGAAAACGATAAGCCGACGCGGGCCGTGAACGCCGAGAACGAGAATTTTTTCAATGTCGGCGGTGCGGCTCGGGCCGGTGATCAACGCGATTTCGCCGCGCTGTTCCGGATTGCGCATTTTCGCTTCAATTTCCGGGAACGCCGCGGGAAGATGTTCGCGAAGTTGGCTTCGACGAGCGACGACGAGGCAAACCGGAACGAGGTAGCAAAGGAAACGGTCGAACGCGGCGCGCGCTTCGACGGCGGCGGTTCCCGTGTCCGCGAGCAAAAGGAGCGGAGAAACTAGCCCGGCGGCGAGCGTTTGACGCTCTTTCGGGTCGGCGTCGGCGGGATTTTCCGGCGCGTAAACCGTTTTCCAATTCGAGTTGGCGGCGACGAGCTTTTCGGCGAACGGCGCGAGTTCCGGATTCGAGAAAACGCCGAGTTCGAGCGGCGCGCCGGACGGAACGTTCGCGGGCGGGTTCGCGGCGAGTTCCGACAAAACGCGACCGACCGCTTCCAACGCCGCGTTTTCGTCGGCGCAAAGAACCGCTTCTCCGGCGACCGCGGCGAGATTTTCGGCGAACGACGCGGCCAATTCGGACGGCGACGCGTTTTGAATCGGCCAAATTTCGGGAAGCTCCGGCGCGGGAAACGCCGAACGGTCGACGTCGGCGAGGGCGTTTTTGATCGCGTTAAGGATTGTCGTTTTGGAGGACATCGACGACGCCTTTCGAAAACGTTGCGTGAAAGGGGGGAAGGAACGCCGCGCTCCGAGCGTCGACGCAAATTGGCGGCTCTCGGAGCGACGGAGGGGAAAACGCAAATCGTCGGCGGCCGTAAAACGGCGCGTCGACGATTTAGGGAACTTGCGGCGTTATTTGTACGAACCCAAGTCCAGGTACATCATCACGCAAGCGGCGGTGAAGAAGAGGAACGAAAGGAGGAGAACCAACGTGTAAACGTCGGCCGGAACCTTGCGCGCCGGAACTTTCGCCTTCTTGGCCTTGGCGACCGGAGCGGCGAAAGAGTCGCCGTCGAACGAGGCGTCGGCGACTTGCCCCTTGCGCTTCTTCTCTTTCTTAACTTTTGGCGCTTTCGCGGGTTTTTCTTTTTTAGCTTTCATCGCGTTCGACCTCAGTTGGTTTCTTGCGAATAAACTTCGTCGCCTTCGAGCATCGTACCTTGACGATATTCGCCCAAGACCTGGCAGATAGCGCGGTTCGGTTCGACGGTAACGACTTCGACTTTGCCGAGGTAAACGTCGCCGCGACGAACGTGAAGTTGGTTGCCCTTAGCGAGACCGTCGTCGGAACCGATCGAAACCGAGATCAAACCGCTCGGGCCTTCTTGAACGACTTCGATCGTTCCGCGAACGGCGACTTTCGGCAATTCGCCGTAAAGGCTCGGATCCGGGTTGAGACCGTGTTGTTGCAGAACGGCGAGAACGTCGTCGTGCGCTTTCGTCAGATCGACGTTTTGTTCTTGAACGTTCCCCAAGATACCGGCGAGGTTGTGGAGGTTCGCCATCGTTTGCGCGAGGTCGCGGAGATACGAAGCGCGAAGTTGTTGCGCGGTCGCGAGGTCTTGCGTCGTGAGGGCGATTTGTTGATTCAGCGTGTTGATCGTTTGACCGCTGGTCGCGATCGCGTCGACGCGCGCTTGGAGGTCGGCTTCAAGTTGTTCGTTGGTCGCTTTAAGCGTTTGGTTTTCGGCGGTCATCGCGGCGACTTTCGAATCCAACGCTTTAACGATTTGCTCGTAATTTTTGACGGCGTCGGCTTTGGCGTTTTCGAGCGCGGTCTTTTCCGCCGCCATCGCGGTCTTTTCGCCTTCGAGCTTCTTGATTTGTTCGTCAAGTTGCGCCGAACGCTCTTTCCAGTTGTGGTGGGACGCGTAAGAAACGACGCTGAGCGTGAGACAAACGACGCTCATCAACGCAATAATCCCTACAAAAATTTTTCCGACCAAGTTCATGAGGCAACGTCTCCTTTAACCGAAAGAACCTGCGTTCTGTCGCTCTTATTTATCTTGACGCTAAAAGTTGCGATTTCGACTTCGTTGTCCGTTCGTTTCCGTCGCCGAAAATGGGCGAGGGGCGATTTTGCGAAACGCCGCCGAGGAAAAAACGCTTCTTCAGTATAACCCGATTCCCGTCGTTTTTGAAGGACTTCGCGTCAAATAACGCGAAATTTTCCAAAACGCTCGCCGGTCGCGCGAGTTTTGCCGATTTTAACGCCGCGCTTCGACGAAACGTTCGTCGAGCGGCGGAAGCGGTTTACCCGATACTATTTTAACGTTAAAACGGTTCTTTCGCTAGGAAAAGTTTCCCGGAAACGCTCGTTTTTTCGAAAAAATTCGCGGAGGAGCGTTTCTTTGCCGTTAGAATCGTTTTATTCGTTACTCGGCGCGTCGTTTTCGGCGTCGGCGGCGTTAGTCGAGCGGAAGAAACTCGATTTTCGTCGTCGAACCGTCGACGGCGGCGCGGGCGGTCAGGTTCGCTTTGCCTTCGCAAACGTCGAGCGACGAAACGTGAACGTGTCCGGTAAAGACGCCGACGAGGTTCGGCGCGGTCAAAACGTCGCGACGGAAGGCGAACGTCGTTTCGGTATGACCGGCTTCTCGCCAACGTTCGCGGCGTTCGATCTTCCAACCGCCGTCGGTCGCCGCCCCCCATTTCGGGTGAGCGACGCCGTAACCGACGCCGCGACCCGGCGCGTAAAGCGGAATGTGCATAAAGAGCGCGGTCGGGAGCCCGGCGGCGAGTTCGCGTCGAACGAAATCGAGTTGTTCGGGCAAAATCTCGTAAGTCGAGTCGTCGACGAGGAGGAGTTTAACGCCCTTGACGTCGACGGAGTAGGCGAGCGGGTCGGCGTCCTTCGGGTAGAGCGGCGCGAGGATTTTCGACGTCCACTCGGCGCGCAGGTCGGCGGAGGAACCGGGAAGCCCTTCGAAGTGCCAGTCGTGATTCCCGGCGACGTAATAATAAGGAACGCCGGTCGCGCCGAGGTTTTCGAGGAGGAAATCAACGCCCGCCGCCGACGGGAAGCTGACGATATCGCCGGTGAGGACGACCGCGTCGTATTTTTCCGGGCTAACGTCGGCGAGAATTTTTTTCAGCTCGTCGATCGGGTTCGTGTCGGCGCCGGTTTTGAAGTGTTTCGTTTTGTTGTACGCCGCCGCCATTCGCTTCGAGTAATCGCGGTAATCGGCGCCGCGCTCGTCGTCGAGGAAGAGGTGCGCGTCGGAAATTTGCAGGACGCGAACCGGTTCGGCGATCGCTTTCGAGTAAATTTTCACGTCGGCGCCGGTCAACGCGAAGCTCGTTTCCGGGAAGGCGGGCGGAGCGGCGGGGGCGGCGTCGGCGAACGCGGTCGAGGCGACGGTCGACGCCGTTAAAGCGGTTCCGAGCGAGGCGCCGAAGAAGCCGCGTCGGGTGAATTGCGAAGATTGGGGCGTCGGCATTGGTTGCGTCCTTTGCGAAAAACGGAGGAAATAAAACAAAAATAACGGTTGAACGGGCGCCTCTTCTTGGGCGAACGACGGAACGCGTCGCCGACGTTCGCAAGGAACGACGCGCGGTAAAAAATCGGACGCCGCTTGGCCCGGAACGCCGTCGCAAAATGGAACGGCGAGGCAAACCGCGTCGAGTTTAACGCCGAGGCGGTTCGAGCGAACGGCGAAACGGCGTTGAATTGCGAAAGCGGCGCAGAGTTTGCGGGCGTCGGCGGTCAGTCTTTTTCGTTGAACTTCGCTTGGTCGACGAGCGCGAACTCTTTTTTGAGCTTCTCTTTGTCGTTGTAGAAGCGAATATGATCCCAAGGCAGCTCCGCGTCGAGCGAGTACGCCGTGTGCGCGATCTTTTCGCGGTCGATTCCGCATTCGGCGACGGCGGCGTCCCAAAGCTCCGGCTTGAAGTGTTCGCGCCAAGCGTCGAGTCGGGCCCCGGCGCGCCAAGCGGCTTCGACGACGCGTCCGACCCGGCGGTCGCCCCGCGTCATTAGGCCTTCGAGGAGGCTCGTGTTCAGGTCGTGATACTTCAAATCGACCGAGCGTTCGCGCCGCGTTTGACGGAGCGATCGGTGCGCTTCCTCGAAGTAAGGGCGAGTTTGCATCGCGGCCCATTGGAGCGGCGTGTGCGGTTTCGGAACGAAGTTCGAAACGTTCGCGACGACTTGCGCGAACTTCCCGCGAACCTCTTTCCCGAGTCGGCAAACGTCGTTCGAGAGCGCGACGATCCCGGTAAGGTCTTCTTCCGTTTCATACGGAAAACCGCACATAAAATACATTTTGACGCGCGAAAAATTGTTTTCGAACGCCGCGCGGCAACCGGCGAAGAGGTCGTCGTTCGTAACGCGTTTGGCGATGCGGCGGCGCATTTCGTCGCGAGCGGCTTCCGGGGCGACCGTCAAACTCGACGAGCGCTCGGTCGTAAGTCCTTGAACGACGGAGCTTAGCTGGTGATTGACGCGGAGGCTCGGGACGGAAAGCGAAATGCCGCGCGGGCAAACCGCTTCGCGAATCCGTTGGAGCGCCTCTTCAAATTTCGGATATTCGCTCGACGAGAGCGAAAGGAGCGTCGCTTCGTCGACCCCGGTCGAGGCGCAGGCGGCGAGAATCGACTCGGTAATCTGCTCGACGGAGCGGTAACGGAGCGGGCGTTTGAGTTGGGTGCTTTGGCAAAAACGGCATTTTTGCGGGCAGCCGCGCATAATCTCGAGCGAAACGCGGTCTTGGACGCTTTCGACGAGCGCGAGGAGCGGACGTTTCGGCGGCGGGAAAGCGTTCAGGTCGCGAACGACCGCCGCGTCGATGTATTCCGGGACGCCGTCGGCGTTCGGGCGGGGGCGCCGCGCTCGACCGGTTTCGTCGAACGAAACGTCGTAAAACTCCGGAACGTAAGCGTTCGGGAACTCGCGGGCGATTTGAAGAAGCGCGTCGCGACGGAGCGCTTTCGAGGTCGCGACCGGGTCGCCGCCGGCGGCCAAATACGAGGACGCGTCGCGGCGGACGGCGCCGTTTTTCGCGTCGAAGGCCCGTTTGACGCCGAGTTGCGCGCGCAGTTCGGCCCAACGTTCGAGGAGCGCCGGGAGCGTTTCTTCGCCGTCGCCGATCAAGAAAACGTCGATAAAATCGGACATAACCTCCGGCGACGCGGCGGCGGGGCCTCCGGCGACGATCAGCGGCGCTTCGAGCGAACGTTCGACGCGGCGAAGCGGAACCCCGGCGAGGTCGAGCATTGTCAACGCGTTCGTGTAACAAAGCTCGTATTGGAGCGTGAAGCCGAGGAGGTCGAACGCGGCGAGCGGCGTGAACGTTTCGAGCGAGTAAATCGGGAGGTTCGCGTTTCGGAGGATCGCCTCCATATCGAGACCGGGGCAAAAGGCGCGTTCGCAAGCAAGATCGGCGCGACCGTTGACGACGTCGTAAAGAACCGACAGCGCGACGTTCGACATTCCGATCGAATAAACGTCCGGAAAACAAAAGCACATCCGCGCTTTCACCGAGTCGGCGGGTTTGACGATTTGACCGACTTCGCCGCCGATGTATTGACCGGGGAGGCGAACGTCCGGGAGAAGGAGGCTTTCGATAGAGCGTCGAAGTTCCGCGTCGAAAAAGTAAGGCGTCGTCATTATTAATTAATATAAGGGGGAGCGCAGGGACGGGAAGACGCCGCGTTTCGCTCGGTCGACCGTTCGGCGCTTGACGTTCGCCCGCTCAAAAACGAGGAACGCAAGCCGCAAAGCCGACGGAATCGGCAAAGTCGTCCGATTTCGGGCAGAAGACGCGACGTTTCGACGGCTTTTCGACCGTCGAGAACGTTTCGCTCTCCATTATAACCCGGAACGCGCCGAATTTCAAGCGGGACGGACGGCGCTTTCCGATTTTATCGGTCGATCGCGGAAACGGGGCGACGCGAAGGAGGCGGCGTCGGCGATTTGGTCGCGTCGCGGAGAGGCGCGAGAGCGGAGGGGACGGCGCGGGCGGCGTAATTGGCGTTGGAAGACGCGTCGACGGGGGTTGCGTTTGGGGGTAATTGGGGTTTTTCGTCGGAACCGTCGGCGTTCCTGCGTCGGGGCGCGTCGACGGGGGTTGCGTTTGGGGGTAATTTTGGTTTTTTGGCGGAATCGTCGGCGTTCGAGCGTCGGGGCGCGTCGACGGGGGTTGCGTTTGGGGGTAATTTTGGTTTTTCGTTGGAATCGTCGGCGTTCCTGCGTCGGGGCGCGTCGACGGGGGTTGCGTTTTCCGGTTTGGGGGGAGCGTTGGAATCGTCGACGGAAACGGGGGCGAGCGGTTTGGCGGCGCGGACGGTTTCGCTTTTGGGGGGAGGCGGCGGGGCGGAGGAGGCGGGCGTCGACGCGACGGCGGTTTCTCGTTCGTCCGGGGCGAAAGGGGCGTCGTCGAGACGTTTTCGCGGCGCCGCTTCGACGACACGCAAACCGGGGCGCAGATTGAGAACGCCGTCGACGACGTAACGCTCGCCCGGCTTAACTCCCGACGTCGCGACGACTTGCGAGCCGTTTTGCGTTTTGCGACCGAGTTCGACCGTCCGGCGGCGCGGAACGTCGTTTTCGTCGACGACCCAAACGAATTGCGAATTGAGGTCGTTGCAAACCGCTTTGACGTCGATTAACGTCGCGTTTTTCACCGGCTCGTCGGTCAACGCGACTTCGCAAACGACGCCGGGATAAATCGAGTAATCCGGGTTCGGAATCTCGCCCCGCAACGCGACGACGCCGGTCGAACGGTCGATTTGGACGTCGACATAATTAACGACGCCGCGTCGCGAATAAACGCCCTTTTCGTCGAGGCCCGGGAAACTGACTTCAAAGTCGATATAATCGGGCAAGTTTTCCGCTTTTAACGCTTCGCGAAGCGCGACGTTCGCGTAGTTTTTCTCGTCGTAACGCTTGCCGAGGCGATCTTTAAGCGCGTCGCGGCGTTTCCGCTGAAATTCGAGAAACTCCCGGTCGGTCGCGTAAAAGTAGACGAGCATCGGATCCATCGCGACGAGGCGCGCCAAGACCGGCGGGTCGAGCGCCGAACCGTCGAGAAACGTTCCGACCGGATAAAACGGACGGCTGATTTGCCCGCGACAGGGCGCCCGAACGACCGTTCGTTCAAGTTGCTTTTCGGCGGCGGCGAGCCTTGCGCGAGCTTTCGCGGTTTCGGCGTTCGCGGCGCGCCAAGCGGTTTGGCTTTCTTCGAGCGTTTCTTCGGTAACGACTCCGGCGACCGACTTGTCTTTGCGCAGCTGTAAGTTGCGTCGATGCGTCGCTTTCGCGCGAGCTTCCCGAGCGGTCGCCGCCGCGAGTTCCGCTTTCGCCGCGTCGACTTCGTTTTGATAATCGAACGACTCGACGCGAAAAAGAACGTCGCCCTCTTCGACGAGCGCGCCCGGTTGGAACTCGATCGATTCGAGAAAACCGCGAACGCGGGGAACGATTTCGACCGGGTCGACTTCGGTGAAACCGCGAAACGAGCGTTTCGTTTCGACGTCGGCGGTCGTCGCGACGGCGGTGCGAACCGGAACGGCGGCGGACGGTCGCGACGTTGCAAGCGCCGGGTTTTGAGTCGTTTCCGTCGACGGAGCGTTCGTCGTCGGCGCGTCGGAAGGCGTTTTTTCCGGAAGCGTCGACGTTGGAAACGTTTCCGGCGGAGCGTTCGTCGTCGGCGGCGTTTGGGACGACTCGGCGTCGGGCGTTCGCGGCGGAATCGGCGAAGCGTTCGGCGACGTCGCGTCGGAAAACGTTTCCGGAGCGGACGCGGGCGTCGAACGAGCGCGGTTTGACGCGACGCGAGAAAAAGCGGCGATTCCAAACGCCGACGCGAGAATCAGGGCGGCGAGAGCGACGGGGCGGGGGGACGGCTTCATAACGGCGACTCCGGCTTTTCGACGGCGCCGCGCAACCGTTCGACCGTCGAGACGGAGGCGGCGTCGCTTCAATATAACGTCGAAAAGAGAGGCGCGGCGTCCGAACGCAAAAAGAAGACGGCGTTCTAAAATTGTTGCGGACGGCGTAAAGATTCCGGCTCCGCCCGCCGTTCGTTCGAGTTCGACGTTGAAAAGTCGACGCTAAACCGAGCGACGGCAAGGTTTAAAGAGAACGCGCCGCAAGAAGTCGCAAGAACCGAGCGTTAACGCAACGCGGCCTCGTAAAGTTCGACGACGCGTTCTTCCGTCCAACGTTTCGCTCGTTGCAAGCCGTTTTCGCGCAACGCTTTCCGGCGTTCGTCGCCGTCCCAAAGCGAAATAATCGCGTCGACCCAAGGCGCGGCGTCGGCGGCGGTCGGCTTCTCTTGCGACGTCGGCGTCAACCGCTCCGGAATATCGAGCAAAATTCCGGCGTCCCCGACCGTCTCCGGGAGCGCGCCCCGATTCGACGCGACGACCGGAACCCCGGCGCCCAACGCTTCCGCCGCGACGCGACCGAACGACTCTTCGAAAAAGGACGGAATCAGCGCAAGTTTCGCGACTCGGTAAAACTCGCGCGGCGTCGACGTGTTCGCGGCGCGGAACAGGTTCCAACCGTCTCGGCGCTCCCAATCGCAACGGGCCAACGCGCTCGAAGCGGCGCTCCCTTCGACGACCAAAAACGGAATCTCGGGCCGAATTTTGTTCGTTTCCTCGACGATTTTCGCGAAAAGCGGCGCGCCCTTGCCGACGCTCGGGTTGACGAAAAGAACGAATTTTCGCGCGTCGTCCTCGTCCTCTTCGGCGTTCTCCGGGCGGACTTTGCGCCAATCGATTAGCGGCGGAACGGCGACCGGGTCGAGTCCCAACCGTTTGCGGTAAACGTCGGCGGCGAACTCGGACGGGACGAGCGTCGAGTCGACGTCGCGGAAGTACCCGGCGTCGCGATAGGCGAGATTATGAAGCCAAGCGACCGTTTTCGCGCCGCTTTTTTTCGCGAGTTTCAGCATGTCGCCGCCGAGCCAATAGCCGCCGTAAGTCAAGACGACGTCGGGCGATAGACGGCGCAGCGTTTCGGCGAAGAGTTGTAAAAACGCCGCTCCCGCCGGTCGCGACGGAACCGTTCCGACTCCGACGCCCAACCCGGAACGCGGCGCGACGACGACCGACTCGACGCCGGAATCGCGGTAAGAAACGGCTCGAAACGCGCCCTCGCCGACGCCGCCGTCGAAACGTTTTTTAACGGCGACGCCGCTGGAAGTCAAGATATCGTCGACGCTTGGCGAGGTAAAGAAATCGGTCGCGGCGCCGCAGAACGTTTTGACGTCCCAACCGCGCCGCGCCAACGCGAGAAGCGTTTCCCGCGTCGTGATCGACGCCCCGTTCGATTGGTCTAGATACCAATGCCAAGAGGCGAACAGGATTCGCGTCATTTTGTCGCTTCCGCCGAACTAGACCAAGATTTAGTCGCAAACCCCGCCGTCCAACGTCCCAACACGGCGCCGACGCACGCCAAGAGTATCCGCGTGAAATGCGGATTTCCTTGCGGCTCAAACGCGTTGTCTTCCAACAAAAGCGCGACGCCAAGCCAAACGCCGATCCATAAGGCCGTTTTCAGCGACGGCGTTTTCTTCGATGTTCCGCGACGCGCGACGATCGTTCCTAACGCGACGACGACAAACGCCGCCCCGAAAGCGATCGCGTCCAAAAATATAAACCCCATCGTTTCCTCCTATTTTGTCGCATTTTCTACCGACGTTTCGCGTTCTTCCGCTTGGTCCGACTCCGCGTTTGCCGCCGCAAGTCGCCGAGACGCGAACCGCGAGCGCGCCCAAATTCCTCCCAACGCAGCGGCGACGGCGCCGATCGCCGTTCGGAACAACGCGAATTCGACGTCGATCCGAAACACGTTCGATTGATAATAAAAATTCTGCCCGCGGCCCGGATCGTCGAGCGCAAGTAAAAACCCGCTCAACGCGCCCAACCCAACGGCCAAAAGAAGGCCGAGTTTCCCCAAGCCTTCTCGCTCTGCAAAACGCGTTGTCCAAACGCCTCCCGCGATTCCAGCGACCAATACCAACGCGTTCAAATGCACTTCCGGAGCGCCGCCCAACAGCGTCAATTCCATCGTTTCACCTATCTCGTCTTTTGCTGCTAATTCCTAAATCATTAAAAATCCGGGGTTGCATAATTCGGGATTTCGCTTAAAAGAAAAATTCCTCCCCAACTGCCGTTATCATAAAACAATTCGTCGCCATTTCGATAAACCACCCGAATGGCCGCGTGTTTTTTCGTCAACGGATTGAACAGTTTTACGCTAAACGTTAACCCTACCGCGCTGTTCACGCAATATCCGACGTTCGGATATTGCCTAAGTTTTCCATTGAGATAAGTCTCAAAATAATTCGCAAAACTTTCGCATTGGTTCATCAAAGTCTTCCACGCGTCTTCATTTTGCAACGCCTCCGAATGCCATTGAGCGATAATACTTTTCGCCGAACTGACGTCGCCCCATGTAAAGTATAAAGCAATCGTGTCGCTAATATTAGAGTTACCGTCGTAAGATACTGTTAAATCGACGATAACGTTCCCGTACATTTCGTTCATACCTTCAGCGTTATACGTTACGACGCCCGTCGATTCGTTAAGGTGCAACGCGCCGGCGCCGGTTCCGTTGACCGTCCAAGAGTAACAAACGGAATGCGCGTTAAGAATCGTCGGACTAAAAAGTACGACGTTAGAATTTAACGCAATGTTCGACGTGTTGAGAAACTCGCCGTGAAAAACGTCTTCGTTTACAACAGCCGAATTTCCGGCGGTTGCGTCGGCGGGCGAAATAAACTCCGGCGAGTCGACGATCGCCGCCGTAAACACGCTCTGCGAAAGGGTAACGTCGCCAGTCGCGCTTAGCGTAATCGTCGCGATCTCGTCTCCTTCGTACGCGTCGTCCGACACGCTTTGGAACGTGAACCAACCGAAACCTTGCTCGTTCAATTGGATAGACGTTGCGCTCAACGAGTAGTCGCTCGAATCGACGCCGCTAACGCTTACCGAAATCGTCGTGTTCGCCGAGCCGTAAAAATAGAAAACGATTTCCTCGTCGTCCTCAGAAATCGCCAAGTCGGAGGCAAACGCCAAGGCGCCGGAAGCTACGGCGGTTCCGCCGGACGTCGTTACCGTAATATCTCCGCCGCCGCTCGAACCGCTTTGACCGCTTCCGCCGCTCATGACGGACGCGTCGCCCGGTTCTTGTTCGATTTCTCCTAAGTCGAGCGATTCGAAGGCTAACGATTCGGCGACGCCGCTTAACGTTTCGCCGTTGGTCGCCGTTTCCGCGAGGGACGTTTCGACGTCGGCTTCGTCCCAGAGAACGCCGAAGTCGGCGAGCGTTTCGTCGGCGAGGGTCGCGTTCGAACGTAACGCGATGAGCGCGGCTTGCTCCGACGTAACGTAAGGCCCGTAAGGAACGGAATTAAGAGCGGCGAGAGAAATCGTCGT
>JAGBDN010000042.1 GCA_017937485.1 Thermoguttaceae bacterium | reverse complement strand
TTTGGGGAGAAATTGGGGGGGGGGCGCTTTTGGCGGTCGCGGGGCTTATATAAATAAGGGCGAGAACGAACGCGCCGACGGCGAGCTGTCGAACGGCGCGACGAAAGAAGAATAGCGAAACGACGAAGAACAGAGGAACGCGATAAAATTTGAAGAGCGCGGCGAGATTGCGGAAAACGTTGGTTTTAACGACGTTTTCCGCTTTTTTTTTGGGAAAACTCCGGCGGAAATCGGCGGCGCGACTTGACTTGCAAACGTCGGCGCGATAAAAAGAAACGATAAGCGACGGAATGTCGCGTTTGAGGCGTTTGATTTTAACGATTTTAACGACGAGCGGGAAGAGCGAAATGGAACGTTCGCGTCGGCGGCGCTAATTGGGAGTTTAACGATTAAGGGAAATGAGATGAAGAACTGGTTTTGGCAAAACGCGCAAGGGGCGACGAGCGAACCGTCGACGTTGGCCGACTTAATCGACGCGGCGCGGCGGGGCGAAATCGGAGCGTCGACGCAAGTTTCGAACGACGGCGAAACTTGGAAGTCGGCGGCGGACGTTCCGGCTCTCGCCGACGCGCTCGGATTCGACGTTTCGCCGACGTCGGGGGCGGAACCGGCGTCGGAGGACGCGGACTTGACGCCGCCAAAGAAGAAGCGGAGCGGTTGCGCGGTCGTCGGGGGCGTTTGTTGCGTTCTCTTTATTGTCGTCGCGCTCGGGTTCCGTTTTATCGGAGTCGAAACGGCGCGACGGGCTTTGCTCGCGAGCGACTGGGGACGGCGGGTTCTCCTCGAAAGCGAACGAGGACGGCGGACGATCTGCGCGAACAACTTGGAAAAGGTCGCGTTGGGCGTTCAAATATACGGCAGCTTGAACGAGGTTTTGCCTCCGGCGTATACCGTCGACGCGGAAGGGCGCCCGCTTCATTCTTGGCGCGTTTTGATTTTGCCGTATCTCGGAGAAGAAGCGGCGGCGCTTTACGAACAAATCCGGCTCGACGAGCCTTGGGATAGCGAGTGGAACGCGCGATTTCATTCCCGAGCGCCCGGCGTTTTCGTTTGCCCGAGTTTCGGCGCCGCGACGGGGGCGGACGGAGCGCCGGTCGCCGAAACGACGTATTCGGTCGTCGTCGGGGACGAAACGGCGTTCCCGGGCGCGGGAAAAGAGCGAAAATGGGAAGATTTTGCCGACGGTCTTTCGAAGACGCTTTGCGTCGTCGAGCGGAAGACGCCGGTTTGCTGGATGGAGCCGACGCGAGAATTAACGCCCGAAACGCTCGCGGCGGAAGTTGGAAGCAGTTGTTCGGCGGGATTTAACGTTGCTTTTTTCGACGGTTGCGTCCGTTTCCTTCCGTCGACGACCGACGCGGCGACGCTGAACGCTTGGGCGACTGCGGCGGGGGGCGAAGAGACGCCGGAGTTTTGACGGCGGAGGCGGCGAGTCGCGCAAAATCGGCGGTTTGACGTTTTAAGGGTTTTAGGCGTTTTGAATATTGGGGGCAAGCGGCGGAGGGAACGGCGAGACGGCGGAAAACGTCGGTTGGGACGACGGCGTCAAGTTTGCCGTTTTTAACGACGGAGGAAATGAGATGAACGAACGGTTGGAAGAAAACGCGCTCCGGTTCGACGGCGGCGCTTCGGTCGCCTCGGGAACGGGAGAGGCGGAAACGTTGGAGCGATTGGAAGGGGCGGTTTCGAACGAAACGTCGGAAACTCCGGGGGCGCCGCGCGGGAAGCGGCAAAGCGAACGAGCGCGGACGGTCGGCGTTTTTAACGGTTTTAACGTTTGGGGCGTTCTCGGCGTTCTTTTGGCGGGGCTGGCGGTCGCGGCGCTTTGGGCGGCGATTCAAGGGGGGCGCGAGGCTTGGCGGCGGACGGTTTGCGCGGTCAACCTCAAAAATATCGCGGTCGCGATGCAGACTTATTGCTACGCGAACGGCGTTTTGCCTCCGGCGTATACGGTCGACGAAGCGGGGCGGCCGCTCCATTCTTGGCGCGTTTTGATTTTGCCGTATCTCGAAAGCTCGCCGCTTTATCGAGAAATTCGGCTCGACGAACCTTGGGATAGCGAGTGGAATTCGCGGTTTCACTCCTTGCCGGTTTCGCCGTTCGCTTGCCCGAGCCGCGTCGCCGCGCTTCCGAACGGGGCGCCGATCGCCGAAACGACGTATTCGGTCGTCGTCGGGAACGAAACGGCGTTTCCAGGGGTGGGAAAATGGAGGAAATGGGAAGATTTTGCCGACGGTTTGGCGAAAACGCTTTGCGTCGTCGAGCGAAAAACGCCGGTTTGCTGGATGGATCCGACGCAAGAATTGACGCTCGAAACGCTCGCGGCGGAATTGGCGAACGAACATAAAGGCCGGAAGAGCGGCGAAGGGGGCGCGCTCGCGGCGACGTTCGACCTGGCCGTCCGCTTCGTTCCGGCGTCGGCCGACGCGACGACGTTGAAAGGAGCGGCGACCGTCGCCGGGGGCGAGAACGTCGGCGAGTTCGAACGGGTCCAATAAGGAGGCGAAAGCGTCGGCGGAAAAATAAGGAAGCGTCGCGACGTCGAGTCGGAGAATTTTAGCGTCGCGCGCTTTAACGAAGGGGGCGCGCTCGCGGCGGCGTTCGACGGGGCCGTCCGCTTCGTTCCGGCGTCGACCGACGCGGCGACGTTGAAAGGCGCGGCGACCGTCGCCGAAGACGGGAAAGGCGGCGAGTTCGAGCCAATCGAACCGACGTTCGCGACGAATTGACCGTCGTTTGACAAATTGCGCAAAATAGGGAAACGCGGCAAGCGTTGAATTGGAAACGGAAGAACGGGAAACGTCGACGTCGGCGTTTCCCGTTTTTTTCTTTTGGAGGAAAGCGACCGCGACGGGGCGAGAAAGGAAGAAATTTCGAATCGATTAAGGCGGCGGAACCGACGGCGCTTGTCGAGCGATTTCGACGCGGAAACCGGGCGGCAAACGGTCGCGGCGTTCGAAGAGGAAAACGCAAGAAACGCAAAAAAAAGAGGAAACCTCGTCGGCTTCCTCTTTTCTTTTTGGGACAATTTGGGGGCGACGTCGCTTTAACGTCGGTTTCAAGCGGCGATCGACGCCGGGTTAGGTCGCGTCGGAAGGAGCGCTTGGGCTCGCTTCGTCGGCGGGGGCGCGTCGGAAGGGCGGCGGTTAGGTCGCGCTTCCGACGGTTCGCGCTTTCGCGTCAGTTCGTCGATTGGAAAATCGGCGGGAGTTGGTTCAAACGCGGGTCGTAAGCGGCCGGAGCCGAATACTCGTATTGCGGAAGAACCGAGTTTTGCGTTTCGACCGCGTCCGGTGCGGCGGGCGCGCCTTCGACGTAAGGCGCCGGTTGCGCTTGCGGCGGTCGGACGACCGTCGGGTCGGTGCCTTGGATTTGCGGGTACGGGCCGCGACTGACGACTTGCGGAGCGGTGAAACGGTAGTTGACGTAACGGGCCGCGTCGCGTTGGCGGGCTCGACGCCAAGCGTCGAAGTAGGCTTTGTTCGCCCAAGGGCCTTCGGAAAGGGTAACGCCGTTGTATTCGAGGAGCGAACCCTTGCGGAAGTTCAGGTTGACGATCGCGAGGTTGTAATCGATAACCGTGCGGTAATATTGCGTTTCGGTCGTCGCCAATTCTTGTTGCGCTTGCAGGACTTCGTACAGCGACGTCTTGCCCATCAGGAAGGACGCGTTGACGGCGGCGACTTGCTTGCGCGACGCTCGCAGTTTGTCGAGGTACGTTTCGATCAGCTTGTGCGTGCGGTCGAGGTCGCGGTAAAGGTCGCTCAGGTTGTGAACGAGTTCCAGCTCTTGCTCTTGCAGGACGGCGCGTTCGCGAGCCAACGCGAGTTCGGCGTTGCGGACGGCGGCCATTTCGCGACGGAAACCGATCGCGATCGACGATTTAATCCCGAGACCCCAGTTTTGATATTCGCCGGAAGTCAAGCTGCCGAACGCGTTGTTGCGGTTGTTCGACGAGTCGATCAGGTCGTGCCCAAGGCCGTGGAAGCGGTACAATCCTTCCAAGTCGACTTGCGGTTTCAGGTAGTTGCGTTGCGCGATCAGTTCGAGTTCGCGTTTTTTAACCATCCACTTTTGCTTGCGGAGTTCCGGAGCGCGCGCCAAACCTTCGGCTTTGACTTCTTCCCAATCGTAACGAACGCGAGCGACCGTCGGCTCGTCGACCGGTTTGATCAGGCGACCGTCGGACGGCGAAACGCCGATCATAAAGCGCAACAGTTGTTCGTTTTTGTACAGGTTGCTTTGCGCTTCTTGAACCGAGATTTTGAACGTTTGGTAGTTTTCTTCCGCTTGCGCTTCGTTTTTCGCCGTCCCTTCCGGGTGGCCGACTTCTTTTTGCGCGTTGACGGTTCGCCAAGATTGAAGCGCGGCTTCGTACCCGGCGCCCGCCGCGTGCAGGTTGCGGTAAGCGTAATAAAGGTTCCAGTAGGTTTCTTCGACGTCTTGGAGCAGGGTGCGGACGCCCATTTCGAAGTCGACGAGCGCCATATCCATATTGATGCGCGCCAAAACGACGCCGTTGGCGTTCCCCATCGAAGCGTTCGGGCCGGCGATGCGGTTGAATTCGACGCCCGCGCCGCGGAAGAGCGGTTGCGTGAACCCGGCTTCGACGTAAGTCGTCCAGTTCGAACCCCAAAGACGGCTGGTCGCGTCGCTCCAATCGTACCCGGAACCGGCGCTCGCGTAAACGTTTCCGCCCGTCGCGACCGTTTTCGACAACGTCGACTGGAACGTGCCCGTATCGGTGCGCGTCCCGACGCTCGCTTGATAGGAGTTGACGTAGTTGCGGGCGACGTCCGCTTTTTGCCAAGAGACGTTCGTCGTCCAAATCGCGTCGAACGCCGAAAGGGCCGCTTGAACGCCCGCGGTCGGGTTCGATTCGACGATCGCCGGATCCCAAACGGTCATCGCGGCGTTCGGCGAGGAAAGGAGAAGCGTCGGCGTGCCGTTGACGCCGGACGCCGAGAAGTTGACGCCGCTAAGTTGGCGCAACACCTTGCTGTTTTCCAACGCCATTTGGCGCACTTCGTCGAGCGTGAGGAGCCACTCTTCTTTCGGATCGGGATTGTCGAGCGTCAGCGGCTCGAGCGCGTTCGTTACGTCGTCGAGCGACGGAACGCATTCGTTCGGATATTCGATTCGCGTCTGCTCGTCGAGGTATTGGCTTTGGGCGTCCCCGCGCGCGCCGATATAACGCGGCTGCTGCGGCTGACATCCTGTCAGCGCGGCGCCGATCAACGCGCAAGCGAGGAGGCGTTTGAGGTTAAAACGTCGATTCATTGGATTGTCCCTGTCCGTATAAACGACTAGTTTTCCGATAAGAAAAGGGGCGCGAGCCCGGTTGGGCGCTCCGAAACGGGAAGCGCGGTTTCCTTGCGCCGCTCGAGGCGAGGCAAGATTTTTCAACGATTGGGCATACAATAATAAAATTTTTGACAAGTGTAAACCGCAAATTTTTTAATTTTTGCTCCTTCGTTAATATCGTTATCGTCCGCGCGACCGGAACCTTGAAAAAAATCCCGACTTTTTTTCGATTTTTTTGCGAGATTTCCTAAAGACGCTCAAGAAAATCGCAAATTTTAACGCGTTTTTTGCCTAAAGCGCCTGTTTTAACGTTAAAATAGGGAAAGTTAGTCCGGCTTGCGGTCGACGCGAAAAAAAATTAAGTGAAAATCAAATTTTTTTGATTTTTCGACTTTTTTTTAGAACGCGTCGTTCCGGTTAAGTAGACGGGGAGAAACGCGGCGTTTGCGGCGGCGACGCGAAAGAACGAAACGGCGAAGAATGGGAAGTTTGCGCAAACGGCGTAAAAAACGCCCTCGACCGAAAAGCCGAGAGCGTTCTTCAAACTAACGTTTTATCAAACGATAATCGTTAGTTGTAGTAGTTCATATGGTTTTGAACCGGAACGACGTTCGAGTCCGGGATTTCGCGAATCCAAATGTTGCGGAACTTCGTCGTGTTGCTGTGGTCTTGGAGTTGGATCGGTTCGCGGTCGCCGTGCGGTTGGTATTGCGGCGTGCGATGGAAGAACGTGTCGCCCTTGATTTCCCAGTGGTTTTGGACGACGCAACCGTTCAGGATCGCGGTGATGTAAGCCGGGCGGATGACTTCGGCGACGTAGTCGTTCCCGTTGGCGTCTTTTTCAACGCGGAGAATCGGGCGCGTGAAGATGACGTCGTAGGTTTGCCATTCGGTCGGTTTTTTGACCGGGTTGACATACGGCGGGAATTGCTTGTAAATCGCGCCGCATTGACCTTCGAAGTAGGTCGGGTTTTCATACGAGTCGAGAACTTGCAGCTCGTAGTGGTTCATCAGGAAAATACCGCTGTTGCCGCGACCTTGGCCCTTGGCGTTCGGATTGTCGACCGGCGGGCAGGCGAATTCGATGTGAAGTTGGCAGCTGCCGAACTTGTCTTTCGTCGTGATCGAGCCGGAACCCGGTTTGCAGACGAGTTCGCCGTTGACGACGTCCCATTTGCCGCCGGACCATTTCGCGTCGAACGTTTCTTGAGCGCCGTCGAAGAGAACGATCGCGTCCGACGGAGCGTCTTTCGGGGTTTCGCCCGGCGTAACGACTTTCGGTTCCGGCCAATCGATACCCATACGGAAGTCGCCGCCGCGGAATTCGCGGTTTTTGTCTTGAGCGGAGACGGACGAAACAGCCGCGGCCGCGAACATAAGAGCGAAGAAAATGCGTTTCATAAAAGTTCTCCAAAAATCGGATGGTCGTGCGAAAGCGGCGCGGACGAAACGGCCCGGTCGGCTTTTCTTTGTTCTTTTAGTTATTATTCCTATTTTTCCATAAAAATCAAGCCCCGAACGCGACGCGACCACAGAGAAAAACGCCGGTTTCTAATTGTGCTTCCTTTTATTCGTTATTATTTTTCTGTTTTATGTATTTTGCGCGTCTTGACTCGACGTTTTCTTTGGAACGCGACGGAAACCGACTCCTTTCGCTATTTTACCGCGGCGGCGTTTTTCGGCGAGCGCGAGGGAATTTTTTATCGGATTGGCGTTTTTTTTCGCAATTTTCGTTGAGATTTTCGCTTCGTCGGGGTATACTAAAGAAAGGACGGCAAGATAAATCGAACGAGCGCGCGAAATTTTTACAATTTTTAACGTCGAGGGCGGCGGACGTCTTTAAACGTTGGAAATATAGTTTATACTGAAAGCGGAGGGGCGCGTCGACGACGCGTCGAGCCGCCGAAAAGCTCTTCGATTGACAAACGTAAATAGAGAGGAAAGGTTTGCGATGGCGAAGAAAAAGCTGCGGATGAACGCGAAGAAAGAAACAAACGTCGACGCGGCGATTCCGGACGCCGTCGAACGCGCCGCGTCGTCGAGCGCGAATCCGAACGCCGAGAGCGCCCGCGTCGAGGAAAAGAGCGTCGACCCCGCGACGTTCGACCCGAAATCGCCGCCGGAAATCACGTTCTCGACGATTCTTTCCGACTACGACTTCTATCTCCTCGGCGAAGGGAAGCATTGGCAAAGTTACGAGAAGTTGGGCGCGCATTTCCGAACGGTGAACGGCGTCGAGGGCGTCAACTTCCTCGTTTGGGCCCCGAACGCGTCGCGGGTGGCGGTCGTCGGCGACTTTAACGATTGGGACGGTTACAAAAACCCGATGGTGAAACATTATCCGTCCGGGCTTTGGGAAACGTTCGTCCCGGGCGTCCGCGAAGGCGCGATCTACAAGTACCGCGTCGAGAGCGACGGTCGCGTTACGGAGCGCGCCGACCCTTACGGTTTTTACGCCGAAGTCCCGCCGCGCACCGCGTCGGTCGTCGCCGATTTGAGCAAATACGAATGGAAAGACGGCGCTTGGATGACCGAGCGCGCGCAAAACGACGTCGCTTGGCTCCGCAAGCCTATGTCGGTCTACGAAGTTCACTTGGGAAGCTGGATTCGCTCCGATTCCGACCCGGAACGCTTGCCGACGTACCGCGAGCTGGCCGACCAACTCGTCGATTACGTCAAAAAACTCGGATACACGCACGTCGAATTCCTGCCGGTCTCGGAACACCCGCTGACCGCGAGCTGGGGGTACCAAGTGATCGGGATGTACGCCGTTACGAGCCGTTACGGTCGCCCCGAAGACTTTATGTATTTGGTCGACAAGTGCCACCAAAACGGAATCGGCGTCATCGTCGACTGGGTGCCGGCGCACTTCCCGAAAGACGCGCACGGTCTGCGCCGCTTCGACGGGCAAGCGCTCTACGAACACGAAGACCCGCGGCAGGGCGAGCACCGCGACTGGGGAACCCTCATCTTCAATTACGGACGCAACGAAGTCCGCAATTACCTCGTTTCGAACGCGCTCTTTTGGCTCGACAAGTACCATATCGACGGCTTGCGGGTCGACGCGGTCGCCTCGATGCTTTATCTCGACTATAGTCGTCAAGAAGGCGATTGGATTCCGAACGAGAAGGGCGGGCGCGAAAACCTCGAAGCGATCGCGTTCCTGCAAGAGATGAACGTCGAAGCGCACGGGCGTTTCCCCGGCGTCCTGACGATCGCGGAAGAGTCGACCGCTTGGCCGGGCGTCTGCAAACCGGTCTGCGACGGCGGCTTGGGCTTCTCGATGAAGTGGAATATGGGGTGGATGAACGACACGCTCCGGTACTGCAAGGAAGACCCGATCTACCGCAAGTACCACCACGACCAAATGACGTTCAGCTTGATGTACGCCTTTTCGGAAAACTTTGTCTTGCCGATTTCGCACGACGAAGTCGTTCACGGCAAGGGAACGGTGATCGGGAACGCGCCGGGCGATCTTTGGCAAAAGTTCGCGTTGGCTCGATTGTTGTACAGTTATATGTGGGCGCACCCGGGGAAAAAACTCCTCTTTATGGGCGCGGAAATCGGACAGTGGAAGGAGTGGAACTTCGACGCCGGGCTCGACTGGAACCTCTTGCAATACGACGACACGCACGGCGGCCTGCAACGTTGCATTACCGACTTGAACCGCCTCTACCGCGAGGAAAAAGCGTTGCACGAACTCGACTTCGACGGGCGCGGCTTCGAGTGGATTAGCTGCGGGCGTTGGGAGGAGAGCCTTTTCGTCTTTATGCGCAAGGCGGAAAATTGGCAAGATCATATCTTGGTCGCGGCGAACTTCACGCCGGTGCCGCGTCGCACGTTGATCGGCGTTCCGGAGCGCGTCGACTATCAAGAAATTTTCTGCAGCGACTCGCCGTTTTACGGCGGAAGCGGCGTCGGGAACGGGCTCCGTCCGGTCGTCGACTCGCCGTGCGACGGGCGGCCTTGGGCGATCGAGGTTTTGATTCCGCCGTTGGGCGCGTCTTACTTTAAACCGGTTCGCGTCGCGGAAGCGGAGAAAGACGAAACGGCGAAAAAAGCGTAAACGGCGAAGCGCGACGTTAAAATAGCGGAGTTGGGGAAAACGGCGAACGGTCGACGGCGGAAACGGCGGCGATCGCTCGTCGTTTTCTTGGGCGGCGCGGCGCCGTCGAGCGCGTCCGACGAAAACGTAAAAGAAAGGAAGGGGAAAGAGCGATGAAACTTGCCGTTATGAGCGACGTGCACGGGCGTCTCGAAGCCTACGACGCGGCTTTGGCCGACGCCGAGGCGAACGGCGTCGACAAAATCGTCTGCTTGGGCGACTTGATCGGCGGCGGGGGCGCCAATCCGGTCGAATGCGTCGAGCGGACGGTCGAACTGCGCGAGCGGGGAAAACTCGAAGCGTGCGTGTTGGGGAACAGCGACCGCTTAGATTTAGCGCAATTCGGGTTGGGCGACCGCGACGAGGCCGTTTTTTGGTCGCGCGAACGTCTCGAAGCGGAGTTGCCGGAAAAGGCGACGGCTCGTTGGGATTTTTTTAGCGAAGCGTTCCGCGCGTATAAAAAAGGCGGGTTCCTTTTCGTTCACGGCTCGCCGAACGGGCCGCGCGACGAACCCGTTTACGCCGCCGCCGCGGACGACGTCGCCCAAATGGAGAAGCTCTTCGCGTTGACGCCGCGCTACTGCTTTTTAGGCCACACGCACGTTCCGGGCGTTTTTGTCGCCGAACAAGACGGTTCTTATCGATACGTTTCGGCGGCGGAACTCAAAGAGCGGGGGAGCGTTTTCCCGTTGGACGAGCGCAAAATGATGGTGAACGTCGGCTCGGTCGGCGAACCGCGCGACGAAAGCGGCGCCTGTTACGTTATCGTCCGTTACGACGAAAACGGCGCCGATAATGAAATCGAGTATCGCTTTATTGAATTTTAGCGGCGACCGACGACGGGAACGCGAAAAAAACGTCGTCGATTCGAGGGCGGGGGGCTCGACGTCTTGCGATTCGTCGCGATAATAGAGAATATTATATTGGGCGACCGGCGTTCCACGCGGACGACGCGTCCGGAGAAACGCAAAAAATAAGGAGAGGGCGCGATGAAACTGGCCGTCATTAGCGATATACACAGCAATCTTGAAGCTTTCAAGACCGTTTTAGCGGACGTCGAGGCGCGCGGCGTCGATAAAATCGTTTGCTTGGGCGACTTGGTCGGCTACGGCCCGAATCCGTTGGAATGCGTCGACTTAATGATGAAGTTGCGCAAAGAGGGCAAGGTCGAAGTTTGCCTCTTGGGGAACCACGACCAAGCGACGCTCTTCGACCCGGAGGGGTTCAATCACATCGCCGAAGCGGCCGTCTTTTGGACGCGCGACCAACTCGAACGTTCGACGTCGCCGCGAGCGATGGATCGTTGGGACTTTCTCGGCGAAATTCCGCGCGTCTATAAAAAAGACAAATTCCTCTTTGTTCACGGGTCGCCGCGCAATCCGCTCAACGAATACGTTTTTAGCGACGACGTCTGCGACGAAGACAAAATGTCGAAACTTTTTGCGTTGACGCCGCAATACTGTTTCCAAGGCCACACGCACGTGCCGGGCGTTTTCGTCGACGAGGGCGACGGCAAGTACTCGTATTTTGCGGCGGCGGAGCTTGAAGAAGGCGTTTTCCCGTTGGACGGTCGCAAGCTCTTGGTGAACGTCGGCTCGGTCGGTCAGCCGCGCGATCATAACCCGCTTTCCTGCTACGTTATCGTTCATTATGAAGACAACGGCGCCGATAATAAAATCGAGTACCGCCGTCTACAGTACGACGTGGAAGCGACGCAAAGAAAAATTGAAAAAATTCCCGAACTCGACAAATTTTTAGCGCAACGGATTAAAGAAGGGCGCTAAAATAATAGATAGTTGACCGAGTCGCGGCGCGTTTTCGGCGTCGCGCGCAACCGTTTGAGAAACAACGGCGCCCCTCCGACGCGACGTCGATAGAGGCGCCGATCGACGTTTAACAACCCCCTATTAATTAATAATGACAACTCCGAAACTCCGTCCTCTTCAACCGCCTCCGGTTCCGAAATCTCTTCGCAAAGGCGTCGAACGCCAAGAGCCGCCGAAATCGAACTTTTTCTTCACCTTAATGATGATCTTTTTGATCGTCTGGACGTTCCAAGTTTTCACCGCGAAGCCGCCGCAAGAGCCGATGCAAATCGACCGTTCCGCGCCGACGACCGGGCCTGCGCCGACGTTGACCGACGAAGCGAAAAGCGCGCTTCCGACCGAGTTCGTCGCCGCCGCCGAAAAAGCGGAGCGAGAGGGCGTCGCGCCGGAATTTTACACGCTCGGGTCGTTGGATCCGAAAAGTCCGTATCGGATGTTGGCGACCTTTTCGAATCGCGGCGCCGCGTTGGCTCGCGTCGAATTGAACGAAGCGCAATACGTCGACAATACCGATTCGACCGGTTATTTGGGGCAAATCGTCGCCGACGAAACGCTCGTCGACTTGGAAGCGCGCTTGGGTTTGCCGGGCGTCGAGGCGCAAGTCGTCGGCGTCGGGACGCCCGCGGCGAACGCCGGCTTGAAGGTCGGCGACCGAATCGTCGGCGTCGTCTGCGAAGGCGCGGAATCGGTCGCGGTCGACTCGTTCGAGGCGTTGCGCGACGCGTTGTTGGCGACGAAGCCGGGCGACAAGGTCGCGTTGGAAATTTATCGCGGCGAAGAATTGGCGAAAAACGAGGCGTACCGCGCGTTGAAAGCGGAAGCCGCGGCGGCGCTGCGTTCCTTGACGACGGTTCCGTTCTTCGCCGAAAGCGCGTCGAGCGAACCGGCGGACGTCGCCGCGTCGGAAGAGCCGAAGACGGAAAACGCGGAGAGCGCCGAAGTCGCGTCGACGGAAACCGGCGAAGCGACCGAAAAAACGGACGCCGCGCCGACGTTCGCCGTCGACGGTTTGACGAAGGAAACGGTCGAAGTCGCGTTGCGAGCGGCGCCCCTTTCGGTGATTCGTCCGAGCGGTTTGGTGAACGATTACGCGGATTACGTCAATCTTGCGGGCTTGCAAGGCGCCGTTCGCGACGACCGAGGCGCGTTGGAACTCTTGACGCTCGACGAAGCGAACCGCAAAGCGAACGACGATCCGGCCTCCTTTTTGACGACGCTTGCGACGGTCGACGGCGAACGCTTGGCCGACTGGGCGCCGAATCTTGAAGCGTCGACGGCGAACGCGCCGCGACCGACCGCGCTCGCGAACGAGTTGCCCGGCGTCGAGATGCGCGACGGGTACTGGGAGTTCGTTCCGGAAGAATCGAGCGAAAACGCGGTCGTTTTCCGTCAAAATTTGCTCGAACGCCGCTTGCAAATCGTCAAAAAATACGCGTTGGAACCGGAGGAAGGCGTTTCCGCCGACAAGCGCAAGGCGACCGACGGACGCGGCTATCACTTGACCCTTTCGGTCGAGATTCGCAACGTCGACGCGAAGCCGCGCAGCGTTTCGTATTTGCTCGACGGCCCGACCGGCTTGGCGTTGGAAGGCGCTTGGTTCTCGGCCGGTCGCAAAACCGGGCCCGGTTGGGGCGCGTACGGTTTGCGCGACTTGGTCGTTTCGGAGAACGACGGCAAAAAATTCGACGTGATCAAGTGCTGGGACGTCGCCGAAGACAAAGCGCGTCGCGGCGACGAAACCGACCTCGACTTCCTCGGCGTCGACGGGCAATATTTCCAATGTTCGGCGATTCCGAGCGGCGACGCGGCGGCGAACCGTTTCGCTTACGCGCCGATTCGCGTCGGGACGCGAACGAAGAACCGTCCGAATTTCGCCGACGTTTCGTTCCGTTTGCGGAGCGCGGAGTTGAACCTTGCGCCGCGCGGAACCGCCGGAGACTCGGTCGCGCACACGTTTGAAATTTTCGCCGGGCCGAAGCGTCCGGACGTGTTGGCGGCTTACGACTTGAGCGAAACGCTCGTTTACGGGTGGTTCTGGTTCGTGTCGATTCCGCTCCTTTGGATTCTGCACTTCTTCCACGACTATCTCGTCTTCAATTACGGGATCGCGATCGTGATGTTGACGATTTTGGTGCGTTTGTGCCTCTTCCCGTTGAGCCGCAAACAGGTCGCCAGCTCGTTGAAGATGCAAAAGTTGCAGCCGGAACTGACGGCGATGCGCGAAAAATACAAGGACAAGCCGCAAGAAATGATGACGGCGCAACAAGCCCTCTTCAAGCGACACGGCGTGAATCCGTTGAGCGGCTGTCTTCCGATTTTCATCCAAATGCCGATCTTTATCGGGTTGTACAAAGCGCTTTCGCTCGACGTGAACCTGTACGGCGCTCCGCTTTTCTCGCGCGGCGTGCGTTGGTGTTCGAACCTCGCGGCGCCGGATATGGCGTTCGACTGGAGCGGCGTTTGGAATTCGATCGGTTGGGGCGGTTTTAATATGCCGGGCCAAGGGTTCGGGGCGATGTTCTGCCTGGGCCCGTACCTGAATATTTTGCCGGTGATTACGATCGCGCTCTTCCTGATCCAACAGAAGATTTTGATGCCGCCGGTGATCGGCGACGACGAGCAAGCGCAACAGCAGCGAATGATGCGCCGTATGATGAACTTTATGATGATCTTTATGGGCTTCATGTTCTTCAAGGTGCCGAGCGGGCTTTGTATTTACTTCATCGTCTCGAGCCTTTGGGGCTTGCTGGAACGCAAAATGTTGCCGAAAGCCGACTTGGAGCTGAATCCCGAGACCGCGCCGGTCGTCGAGGCGGCGACGGGAACGGCGGCGGTCGCCGGCGTCGAGTCGAAGCGCGAACGCCGCAAGGCTTACGCCGCGACGGGGCGAACTTACGAGAAGTACGCCGTCCGCCGCGACGCCAAAGGCCGTCGAATTTCGACGAAACCGGTCGAAGCGCCGAAGAGCAAGTTCCGCGCTTGGTGGGACGAAATCGTCGAAAAAGCGCAAGAACAACAGCGACTCGCGAAAGCGGAGGAAGAAGACCGTTCGGTCTTTTCCGGGAAGAAGCGTCGTCGCGGTTGAGTCGACGGCGGGCGGCGGCGTCCTTGACGGGCCGTCGAGCTAAGAGAGCGCGACGTTAAGCGGGCGCGTTCTTTGCGAAACGTTGGAAACGCGGCGCGTCGTCGGACGCGTCGCGTTTCGGCGTTTAACGCGAGACAATAGCGAAGACGTTAAGACGTTAAGACGTTAAGACGTTAAAACGTTAAAACGTTAAAACGTTAAAACGGTAAAACGGTAAAACGGTAAAACGGTAAAACGGTAAAACGGGCGAGTCGGGGGAGACGCGTAAAATGAACGAAACGGCGAAAGTAAACGAGACGCGGCGCGAGGCGGCGCCGATTCATATCGTGTTGTATCAACCGGAGATCGCGGCGAACGTCGGCGCGGTCGGACGCACTTGCGTCGGGGTCGGCGCGAAACTTTGGCTCGTGCGACCGTTGGGATTTCAGATCGACGACCGCAAACTGAAGCGCGCCGGGCTCGATTATTGGCCGGAACTCGATTGGGAGGCGGTCGACGATTGGAACGCGCTGTTGCGTCGGATGGCGGAGACGAAAAACGCCGACGTTTCGGAAGCCGACTTTTACTATTTTACCAAAAAAGCGGCCCGCGATTACGACGCCGTCGAGTATCGGCGCGGCGACGTTTTGGTGTTTGGGCCGGAGTCGCGCGGTTTGCCGGACTCTTTTTGGGAGACGAAACCGGAGCGCGGCTTGCGCATTCCGATTCGACCGCAAATTCGGAGCTTGAATTTATCGGTGAGCGTCGCGGTCGCGTCGTTTGAAGCGCGGCGCCAACTGCGCTTTTGACGGCGCAAAATATCGACGAAAAGAATCGGGATTCGGCGTCGCGTCGGATTCCGGTTTTTTTGCGCGTTGTTTGGGCGTTTGACGTTAAAATAGGGGCGGTGGGAAACGCGGGGAATATTGTTTCTCCGTTTCTCCGTTTCTCCGTTTCGCTGGCTCGATGGTTCTCCGTTTCTCCGTTTCTCCGTTTCTCCGTTTCGACGGTTCGACGGTTCGACGGTTCGACGGTTCGACGGTTCGACGGTTCGACGGTTCGATGGTTCTCCGTTTCTCCGTTTCGACGGTTCGACGGTTCGATGGTTCTCCGTTTCGACGTTTCGACGTTTCGACGGTTCGATGGTTCGATGGTTCGCCGTTTCTCCGTTTCGCCGTTTCTCCGTTTCGCCGGTTCGCCGGTTCGCCGGTTCGCCGTTTCGCCGGTTCGCCGGTTCGCCGGTTCGCCG
>JAGBDN010000041.1 GCA_017937485.1 Thermoguttaceae bacterium | reverse complement strand
GTCGCGGCGGGAGCGGTTTGACGGGCGGCTCCGGTCGCGGCGGCGCTCGGTTGAGCGGCGGTCGCGGCGGCGGTTCCGAGCGTCGGCGCTTCGACGTCCGGGAAGACGACTTTCAACGTCGCGAGGAGCGTTTCGAGGTCGACGTCGACCGCCGCGACTTTGCCGTCGCCGCCGATCAGAATCAGCGTCGGGACTTCGTCGATCCCGTAATAACGAGCGAGCGATTTTTCTTTCGCCGCGATCGCTTGCAAGTCGGTCAGTATCGGCCAAGCGAGGGGCGTTTTCGCCAAATACGCTTGCATCGCCTTCGCGTCGCCGTCGAGGTTGTACCCGACGACTTCGAAACCGCTCTTGTTGTAGGCTTTGTAAAGTTTCGCGAGTTGTTCTTGCACGTCGGCGCAAGATTCGTTCCAAGACGCCCAGAAGTCGACGAGAACGACTTTGCCCTTAATCGAGGCCGGGTCGAACGCTTTGCCGTCGGCGGTTCGACCGAACCATTCGAAGGTTTTGCCTTCGAGTTCGGAGAAGCGAATCGCGCCTTCGAGCCCTTCGAGCGCGCGGAGCGAATCGGCGTCGCCGGCGGCTTTCAGGTTTTTAAGAATCGGCGCCCAAACGGCGTTCGGCAGGGTCGGGTCTTCGAGCGTCGCGGCCAAAATCGCGACCGGAACGACGAGGTCGGCCGTCATATCGGCGGCGGTCGGGTTCGCGGCGACGAACGCTTCGACTTCCTTCATCGCCGCTTTCAGTTCTTGAGCGGTTCCGCCGCGTTCGACGACGTCGGCGACTTTCGCTTGGAGGTAAACGCCGGAGAACGCCAGCGCCGCGTCGCGCCCTTCTTCGAGGCTTTGAACGCGTTTGTTCTTTTGGAGCGCGTCGGAGTACGCCTTCAATTTCGGCAAAACGGCGACGTCGACCGACGCTTGATAGCACAGGACTTGGCCTTTAAGCGAAACCGCTTTGAGGAACGTTTCGTCGGTCGTTTTCATCGACAGAACGCGGTCGGCGATTTTGGCGTTCGTCGCGAGCATTTTGTCGACCCAAGCGACGTATTCTTCCTCCGTTTCGAAAACCGTTTCGTTCGAGAGGAGACGATCCGCTTGCGCGAGGAGTTGTTCCGCGGTCGCGTTCGCCGGGATAACAAATTCGCTTCCGTCCGACTTTTTCGCCGCGGCGGTCGGGCGAGCGGAGGCGGCGGGAGCCGGAGCGGCGGTCGTTTGCGCCGGAGCGACCGTTTCCATTTCGGTCGCGACCGCGCCGGTTCGGGCGGCGTTGCGAGCGGCGGCGCGAGCGCGGACGGCTCCGAGCGGGCCGGCTTGCGCGAAAGCGTCGTCGGCGACGAGCGCGAGAGTAAGCGCGACGGAAAGCGTCGACGCGGCGGCGAGAAATCCCTTCGTCTTTTTCATTGCGAGCTTCAATCCTTGATTGTCGTTGTTGTTTTTGATTGTCGATTGAAAAATTTCGGCTCGTCGTCGCGTTCTCGACGCGACCGAAGCGCTTCGGACGGGGGCGACGAACGGAAGTTGGCGAGCGTCGGGCCGTCGGCGCGCTTAGAGCGGCGCGGCGCGACGACGCGTTTAGAAGCGAGTATAACAAAAATTCGCGATCCGTAAAACGGGTGTTTTCGAATTTTTCCCCCTCGGCGAGCGGATTTTTTTCTTGACCCGGCGGGTTTTTTACGGTCGCGACAATTTTTCCGTTTTTGTCTCGTTGGAGAGAAGAGAACAAAACGATTCGAGCCGCGACGGCGAGGGCGACCGTCGCGGTTTCGTTTCCAACGTCGAAGACGGTTCGGCGCTTTCGTCGGCGTCGAATCAAACGCGGAAGATACCGACTTCGGCCGGCGGGTACGAACGGCGTTTTTTCGGCGGAATCTCGACTTCGAGGAGGTCGAAATCGAACCGGTCGTCCGACTCGACGACAAAGATCGAGCCTTCCGGCGCCCGTTCGCGGAGCGTTTGCAGCAGCTCGAGCGTCTCCCCTTCGCGGTCGACGAAGAAGTCGTACGGCGGCGAGCAAAAGACGAGCCAAGGAACGTCTTTCGGAAGCGTCGCCTGCGAAAGGGACTCGATCGCCGACGTCGGCGCCGGAGCGTTCGGGTCGGTCGCGGCGAGTTTGCGGCCCCAGAAGTACGTGTCGGTCGTCGTCAACTCGATTTTCGCGGCGGTTCCGGGGATTTTCTCCTCAAGAATGTCGATGTTGCGCCGAGCGATTCGAGCCGTCGGGAAGTGAATTTCGATCGTCGTCGCCGAGACCGCGCCGCGACTGATCGCTTCGAACGTCAGCGCGCCGGTGCCGCCGAAGAGGTCGACGACGTGCTTCCCGCGAACGTCTTGTCCGAGGAGGTTGAAGATCGCCTCGCGAACCCGCTCTTTCATCGGACGAACGCGACGGTCGCCGCCGTATTCGAGCTTCGTTCCGCGGAAGAGCCCGCCGACGACGCGCAAGCCGACCGAGTCGCCGCGGTCGCCCGGTTCGCTCCCGACGTTCTTATTCCGCTTCGAACGCTTGCGCGGTTCCGGCGTCTCGACCGGCGCCGTCGACGCGTTCGGACGAACGTTTTTGCGGTTTTTGTCGAACTTGCCGGTTTTGCTCGAAGCGCCGCCGTCGGACGAAATTTTTTCGCTTTTTTTTCCTTCCTTATTAATATCGACGTTCAAATCGGCGTCGGCGACGCGGCGACCGCGCCCTTTTTGCGCTTTCGCGGCGCGACGTTGGCGGCGATAATCGTCCGCGCCCTTGTTCATCAGGTCGGTCGCGTCGAAAAAATCGTCGGAATCGTCGACGGCGGCGCCCTTTTTCTTCTTCGACGGAGCGAAACGGCGGCAGACTTCGGCGCTCGAGAGGTACGGAGCGATCGTAACGTCGTCGTTACCGTCGGTAAAGTTTTCCCAATTTTCGCGTCGGCTCTTGCGGGACGGCGTTTTTTTCACGGCTTTTTCCTGTTTTTTCGGTTTTAAGGGGGAAAGGGAAGAAAAGCGACTTGTTTTTCCTCGACGTTTTCTTTATACTATCTTTAGCGACGTTTAAAAGGGGACGCCCGCGTTTCTCGACGAAAAGAATCGCGACGAGCGTCCGAACGGTCGGCGTTTTTGCGTTCGATCGACCGAATAAACCGTTTAATTGAAGAAATCGATACAAAATGAAAAAACTCCTTTTTGCCGCTCTTTTCGCGACGGCGACCTTCGGCGTCGGCGCCGCGTTCGCTCAAGAAGCCGCTCCCGCCGCCGCTCCGCAAGCCGCCGCGGTCGCCGATCGGACCGACGGTCCGCAATATGAAAAATTCTCCGTCGAAATGACGAAGTATAAGGACAACCTTAAGAAACTTCGCGCCTTGAAAGACGCGTATCAAACCGCGACGCCGGAAGAACGCGACCAAATCGCCGCCGAGTTCGAACCGCTGCTCGACGCGACGACCGCGCTGCAAAAGGCCCTCGTTCCGCTCGCGCTCGACGCTTATAAGTCGGTCGACGGTCAAAACGCCGAGTTGCGCGCGTTCCTTTGCGGAATGCTCCAATGGGCCGTCGGCGCTCGCGAAAATTACGAAATGGCGTACAATATCGCGAAAATCGTTTTTGAATTCCCGCTTCCGGAAGGCTCCGACGCGCTCTACGGGTACGCCGCCTTCGCCGCGTTCTGCTCGATGAATCTCGAAGACGCGAAAAAATGGCGCGACCTCGCCGTCGAAAAAGACGCGAGCGTTTGGGAAAAAATCGACCCGCAAAGCAAAATGAACCTCGAGCCGATGCTCTATCAAGTGCTCGGCCAATATGAAAAAGAATGGGCGAAAGAACAAGAAATTCGCGCTAAGGAAGCCGCCGACAATCTGCCGCGCGTCCTGATCAAAACGACCAAAGGCGATATCGTTCTCGAACTCTTCAAAAACGAAGCGCCGAACGCCGTCGGCAACTTCCTGACGCTCGTCGCGGAAGGGAAATACTCGGACGTTCCGTTCCACCGCGTTTTGCCGTTCTTCATGGCGCAAGGCGGCGACGTGCAATACGGCAACGGAACCGGCGGCCCCGGTTACTGCATCCCGTGCGAGTGCAACGGCCCGAACGCCCGCAAACACTTCCGCGGTTCGATCAGCATGGCGCACGCCGGCCCGAACACCGGCGGTTCGCAGTTCTTCCTGACCTTCGTCCCGACCTCCTTCCTGAACGGCGTTCACACCGTTTTCGGGCGCGTCGTCGAGGGGATGGACGTTCTCTCCGAAATCGAACGGATCGACCCGGAAGCCGAGTCGAACGTCGCCCCGGATAAGATTGTCGAAGCGAAAATCTTGCGCGGCGAACCCTTTGAGTTCAAAAAATTGCCGGAACGCTCCCGCTTCTAATCGGCTCGCGAGCGTCGAACGCGGTCGCCCCGGGCGGAACGGACGGTCGGTCAACCGAACCGGCGTTCTTTGGGGAACGAAGGGGCGGCCTCGTTTTGGTAAATATTGGTGAATTTAGCGATAAACGCGGTTCGAACGCCGCGTTTTGCCGAACGTCCGCCCGTGCAACGGTCGATTCGGCGACTTTTCGGAAAAATTAACGCGATGAATTCGACGGAACAGGATAAAAAACGAATTTTAATCGTCGACGACGACCCGGAGATTTCGGAGTCGACGCGCTTGGCGCTCGAAGCGCTCGGATACGAAGTCGAGGTCGCTCGCGACGGCTCGACCGGGTTGGCGTTGGCCGAGCGCCGCCGTCCCGACCTGATGATTTTGGACATGATGATGCCGAAGCGAAGCGGGTTTCTCGTCTTGGAAACGCTCCGGCAAATCGACGACTTCCCGACGCGCATTATTATGATCACCGCCAACGAAGGGAATCGGCACAAAGAATACGCCGAAAAGCTCGGCGTCGACGCGTACATCCGCAAACCGTTCCCGATGGACGAGTTGATCGACGCGATCGAGCGCGTTCTGAACGAACGTTGACGACGTTTGGCGTTTTTAGACGTTTTAGGCAAATAAGGAGGGCGGCGTTGAATCGGTACGAACTGGCGTTCGAACGTTTTCTGCGGTCGGCGCGCGCTCCGTATTTGGCGAATCGGCAAGAGCGGCGTTTCCAACTCGACAACGGCAAGACGTTGAAAAACTTCGACTTCGTCGTCGCCGGGCCGGACGGCGCGAACTGGATCGTCGACGTGAAGGGCCGTCGTTTCCCCGGCGGTTGCGCGTCGCCGAAATATTGGAAAAACTGGACGACGCGGGACGATTTGGTCGGCTTGCTCCGTTGGGAGGAGATACTCGGCGGCGGAAGCGCGGCGTATCGCGACCGTTCGCTCTTTGTTTTCGCGTATTGGGTCGTCGGCGACAAGAAACCGGCGCCGCCCGAGCGGTTGTTCCGTTGGCGCGGCGCGGAGTACGCGTTTTTCGCCGTTCCGACGAAGACGTTTTTGAGCGAAGCGCGGCATATTTCGCCGAAATGGGGAACGTTCGAGATTCCGGCGCGGCGGTTCCGCGAGGTCGCCGAGGACGCGTCGGCGTTCTTCCGCTTGCGTTGACGGCGTTTTCGTTTCGCCGTTAACTTCGTTTCAATAAAAACGCCGCTTTCGACGTTGCGTCGGAGCGGCGTTTTTGCGTTTTACGTTGGCGCGCCGAATCGAATTTCGGCGCGTTTTTCAACGGGCGAGCGTTATTTTCCGGCGACGATCGCGGCGACGTCGGCGTCCGGGTCGGCGGTCGTCGTCGGTTTGACGTCGAAATTCTCGACCAACACTTTCAAAACGCCCGGCGAAACGAACGCCGGAAGGGTCGGGCCGAGCCGAATTCCCTTGAAGCCGAGCGAGAGGAGCGCGAGCAAAACGGCGACCGCTTTCTGCTCGTACCAAGCGATATCGAACGAAAGCGGGAGGTCGTTGACGTCGGCGAGCCCGAAAACTTCCTTCAACTTCAGCGCGACGACCGCCAGCGAGTAGGAGTCGTTGCACTGTCCGGCGTCGAGGACGCGCGGAATCCCGTCGATATCGCCGAGATTCAGTTTGTTGTAACGATATTTTGCGCACCCGGCGGTCAAAATAACGCAGTCTTGCGGCAATTTTTGCGCGACTTCGGTAAAATATTTCCGCGACGGCGCGCGCCCGTCGCAGCCGGCCATCACGACGAAACGCTTGATTTTGCCCGCTTTCACCGCTTCGACGACTTTGTCCGCGACGGCGAGAATTTGGTCGCGAGCGAAGCCGGTCGCGACGGTTCCGGTTTCGAGTTCGGTCGGCGGCGCGCAAGTTTTGGCCAACGCGATAACCTCCGAAAAGTCCTTTTGGCCGCCTTGGGGACGCTCTCCGATTCGTTTGACGCCGGGCCAAGCGACCGGGCCGGTCGTAAAGAGGCGGTCGCGGTACTCGTCGCGCGGCGGCGTCAAGCAGTTCGTCGTCAAGACGATCGGGCCGTTGAAGGGGCCGAACTCCTTCCCTTGAGCGTGCCAAGCGCCGCCGTAATTGCCGCGCAAATGCGGGAATTTCTTCAACTCCGGGTACCCGTGCGCCGGGAGCGTTTCCGAGTGCGTGTAAACGTCGACGCCGGCGTCCGCGGATTGCTCGAGAAGCTCTTTTAGGTCGAGGAGGTCGTGTCCGGAAACCAAAATCCCGGGGCGCGTTCCGACGCCGACGTCGACCGTCGTTCCTTGCGGCGTCCCGAAGGTCGACGTGTTCGCTTGGTCGAGGAGCGCCGTCGTTTTGACCGCGACCGAGCCGCATTCGAGCGCGAGGGCGATCAACTCGTCGACGCTCGGCTCTCCGGCGACCGTCGCGAGCGCTTTGCCGACGAACGCGTAAATGTCGTCGTCTTCGAACCCGAGAACCGCCGCGTGTTCGGCGTAAGCCGCGACGCCCTTGACGCCGTAAGTAATCAGCTCTTTGAGCGAGCGGACGTCTTCGTTCTCCTCCGCCAAAACGCCGAGCGGAACGTCGATTCGCGCCGCGTCGCCGCAGTCGCCGACGAGGGAACGCGCCTCGGCGATCTTCGCTTCGAGCGAAACCGGGTCGAAGTCGGCGTTCGTGATCGTCGCGAAGAGCGCCTTAACGAGAAAACGCCCGATTTCGCGGTCGACGGGGCGGGTCAGCGCGATTTTTTTCAGTTCGGCGATCAAGAGGTCTTGGAGGTCGGCGACTTCGGCGGTTTTTCCGCAAACGCCGACGCGGGAACAGCCTTGGCCGCCGCTCGTTTCTTGGCATTGGAAGCAAAACATCGGAATTCCCTCCGCAATATTCGATTTTTCAAACTTTCAAACGAACGCGACTCGTTCGGGTAAGGCCGGAACGCCGACGTCGTCGCGGAACCGTCGCCGCTTCGCCGACGAGAGGAACGCCCGAGTTGCGGAAAGCGCGGTCGAGCGGGCGAAAGTCGGCGGCGTCGACGACGATTATCCGTTATTATACCTTAAAAAAACGCGGCGTCTTCCCGCTTTTTACGTAAAGTCGACCGATTTTGTCGAAATTTCTTCAAAAAGCGTCGAAACGCGCCGATTTTTCCCCTCGACGTAAAAAGCAGGAAGGTTTTTGTTGCATGCTTCGTTTATTGTGCTTTGTTTGATAAAAATTTGATTTTAGAATCGAACGTTTAGAATAAATCGCGCAAATAATCTTCTTTTGAACGATAAAGTCGCGGCGAAAACCCGAGAACGCGGTTCATATACGGGATCGACCCCGGCTCGCCGTCGCGGCGTTTGAAATGCCAATCGCGGGAGTCGGGCATATGCTCCGGATTCCCCGGCCAAGGCGTAAACGGTTCGTATCCGAGGACTTCCGCCAACTTTGACGAGTCGAGGGAGCAGTTGCGAACGCGCGGCGGCACCGGACAAGATTCCTCGATCAGCATTCCGAAAAGAAGCTCCGGGTCGAAACCGCCGGTTCGGTTGATAATCTGCGCCATTTGGTTGAGCGAAACCTGCCGCTTGCCGCCGCAATTGAGGATACCGGCGAAGTCGTTCGCCAAAAACTCCTGAAAAACGCGGCTCATTTCGTCGACGTAAGTCGGCGTTCGCACTTCGTCGTAATAGAGCGTCGCCGGGCGGTCGACGCGGAATCGAGACGCAATCCAGTCGATGGCGCCCGCGTGTCCGTTGTAACTGACCGTCATCGGCATCGAGATGCGAAGCGTCGCGGCGCTCGGGCAAATATCGGCGACTTCCCGCTCCCCGGCGACCATCGTTTGACCGTAAACGTTGACCGGGCAAGTCGGCTCGTCGTCGCGATACCCGCCGCCGGGCCGCCCGCCGAAGACCATATCGACCGAGAGGTGAACGAGCCGGATTCGGCGTTTTGCGGCGTACTTCGCAAGGTTGCTAACGATTTCGACGTTCAGCGCCCAAGCGAGCGGCGGGTCGAGTTGGCAAGCCTTGAGCGCGCAGTTCCCGGCGCAGTCGAGGATCGCCGCGATTCGCTTTTCGTCGAGGAGGCGTTCGAGCGCCGCGTAGTCCCGCAGGTCGGCGTAAATCAAGTCGGGCGCCGGGAAGTCGACGTCGGTCTCCTGCACCGCGCCGAAAACTCGACCGGGAAAACGCGACTGAAAATAAGCCAACGTCCCGTAGCCCGCGACCCCGGTAACGCCGGTGATCAAGAGCGGAAGGGGCGGCGTCGGGAGGCGGCGACCGTCCGGCGCGTCGAGTTGGCGGCGGCATTCGTTCAACATTTCGGGATAAGTCGGACGGCGATAAACGCGCATTGGCGGGACTTTCGGGGAATTGGGGGAAATAGGGAAAAACGGGACGCGGGAAAGCGAAAGGCGGCGGACGAACGAGCGTCAAAACGCCGATATTAATAGAGGCGCGTAAGGGGAAAACCGGTCGCCTAACGCCGTTCGAGGAACGCTCGAACCTTTCTATTTTACCGGAGAAACGCCGTTCGGAAAGGCGGGGCGTCGGCGGCGACGTTAACGTCGACCGCGAACGACGGACGGCGGCGAAAAGGTAAAATGCGTCGACTGGGGGAAATGGCGAAAGGCGGCGCCGCGTCGAAAAGAACGCTCCGTCAAAATGTTCCGCTTTTTCAACGTTTTTTTACCGGAATCTTCGAAAAGTCGCCGCGAAAACGCTTGACACGCGCCCCTTTTTGACGTTATCATAGGAGATAATGGCGTCGAACGCAGTTTTTGGAATCGACGAGCGAAACCAATATGTTGGGAGATAAAATGAAAACTTCTTCGTTATTCAAAATGGCCGGAGCCGCGCGAGCCGTCGCGGGCGCGCTTGTCCTTTTCCTTTGCGTCGGCGCGGTTTCCGCGCAAGGTTATAAGGAAGCGAAGGTCGACGAGGCCCTCGCCGGTCAAAAAAGCGCCGTGATCGGCGGCGGAGACGCGGCGGCCGTCAAGAACTTTTTGACGAAATATTATCTCGCTCGTTGGACGGTTCAAGCGAACGGCGCGAGCCTGCATACCTACCGCGAAGAACTGATCGCCGACGGCGCTTCGTTGAACGGGGCGGCGCAAGAAACCTTCTTGAAGGAAGCGGTCGACGCGTTGACGAAGTACGCCGCGTCGAAAGACTGCTATCCGGCCTGCCGTTACAACGCCGTCTTGGCGATCGGAACGCTCGACGTCAAACCGGCGCCGGAACGCAACGCGTTGGGAACGCCGTACTCCGGCGCGATCAAGCCGCTCGCGAACTTCTGCACGAGCGATAAAGAATTTCCCGATTACGTTCGTTTGGGCGCGCTCGTCGGGTTGACGCGGCACGCGGCGCTCGGAATCGAAGACGAAACGCTCCGCAACGGCGTTCGCAAGGTCTTCTCGACGATTCTCGACCCGAAATACGCGACCGAAAAGAAATTGCGTCCGGAAATCGGCGAGTGGTTCCAACTGAAAGCGCTCGAAGGCTTGACCAGCTTCAAAACGCCGGAAGGCCCTGACGGCCCGACCGGAACGCTCGACCTCTTCAAGAAAATGGTCGACGACGACAAACTCGACTTCGAACTGCGCGCGCTCGCCGCTCGCGGGATCGGCGCGATGGACTTGACGAAAGTTCAAAACTGGGATTTCGTCGCCCTCGCGACTTCGTTGACGACGTTGGCGCGCGACTTCTGCGTTAGCGAATCGGCGCATATCGACTCCGAACTTCTCCGCGAACAAGTCAAGAGCGCGGCGGCGACGACCGGCGCGACCGGCGGTATGGGCGGCGCGATGGGCGGCCCCGGCGGCGGTATGAGCGGCGGCGCGATGGGCGGCGGTATGGGCGGTCAACAAAGCCAAAAGAGCTTGGAAGCGATGGTCGCTCGCGTTCAATACGGCTTCGACAGCGTGCAAGCCGCGATCAAAGGCGTCGACGGCGGTTCGGGCCTGATCGTCGCTCTCGGCGGAACGGTCGAAAAGAAATCGGGCGGCAAAAAAGCGAACGCCGAAGAAGCGAAGGTCGATCCGGAAGATAAGGCCGCCGTCGCGCGCGTTATGTTGAACGACGTTCTGACGGAGATTCAAAACACGAACAAATTTATCGCCGAAGGCCCGCAAAACCAAGCCGGAATGATGGGAATGGGCGCCGGCGGTATGATGAACGCCGCGATGCAAGGCGGACGCGGCGGTATGGGCGGCCCGATGGTCGACTCCGCGTCGATGAAAGACCACCTCCTGCAACAAAAATTGCGTTTCAACGCGCTTCTCGGCGTCGATTCTTTCTGAATTTGACGGCGGACGCTTGAACTGAAAAGCGACGAACGACGTCGGAGCCCAACGCGGTTTCGGCGTCGTTTTTTTATTGGCAAGTCGACCGTTTCCGCGCTCGCGGTTTCGTCGCGCGCCGTCTTTTATCGGCGTTTTACTTGACGCGAACGAAAGCGTTTGTCGTCGAGAAGCGGCGAGTTGAAACGCTTAGAAGGCGGTTTCGTCGCGTTCGTCGCCGAGAGGGAAAACGACGAAACGGCAAAAACGGGGCGTCGCCGAGAAGGGGGCGTCGAAACGCCAATAGCAAAAAAGCCGAACCGCGAGAAAACGCGTTTCGGCTTTTTCGTTCGACTTAACCGCTTGACCGCTCCGTCAAATTCGACAAAGAGCGGGACGCGGCGCTCGCGTCAAAATCAGGCGTTGTTGTTCTTTTGGAGAACGCCCGCGGCGACGAGTTTGTCGATGAGTTGTTGCATGCTGTTGAACATGCCGAGGAAACCTTGCGGCGGCATAATGACGCGTTCCGACATTTCCGGTTTCGGAGCTTCGCCTTCGGCGCCCGGTTGAAGGGTGACGAAATCGAAACGAACCATATTGCCGGCGAAGTGAATTTGGCCGACGCCGTCGGCGTAAATTTCTTTTTTCATTGTGGAAATAAACCTGTTTCAAGTGGTTAAATCAAACCGTCGACGGCGGCGGCGCCGCGCGTCCGACGACGGAAAATAAACTCCGTAATAGCGTATCGGCGTTTGGCGCGGTAAAACTTCACTATTTCAATTTTTTTTACCGTGTTTTCCAACCGACGCGGCGAAGCGTTAACAAAAGCGCCGACGCGGTTATTTTTGACGCGGGCGAGCGGCGATAGTTTCAAAAATTGGGCGAATTTTTGAATAAAGGCGCCAAAAGTTCGCAACTTGCGCGCAAAATAAATATAAAACGTTAAAAAAACGAAAACGAAACGAACCGTAAGCGGCGCGTAATCGGAATTTTTGGAATTTTTTTGGGAAAGTTGGCGGAGAATTTACGCGCGCCCCCCTTTCCAGCGTCGAAAAATAGAGTATACTAGAGGACGCTATTCGTTTTTTAGAAGCGAAACCATTTTTCGAATGTTTCAGCTCGACTCCGCGTTTTCGCGTCGTTTGAGTCGGACGGAAGACAAACGTCAATAACTTTCAAAGCAAGACGGAGAATATCGTGGGAACCAAAAAAACCGGTAAAGGACGACGTAAGCTCGGTAGAAAAAAGCGACGAATGCGATCCAAGATTCGTCACCGAAAAGACTGAGCGACCGTTTGGTCGCGCCGTCGGGCGACGTTTATACGGGGAAACGAGCGTTGGTTCGTTCCCCGTTTTTTTTTTGCGCCGTCGAAGCGAGAAAAAAGAAAACGACGGCGCCCGAACTTCCGCGTTGGAAAGGACGAACGCCGCCGCTTTAGGCTTGCTTATTTTGCCGATTTTGCCCGGTTTGTCGCGTCGTCGCCAAGAGCAAGCTCGCGTCGGCGTTATTCGGCGGCTTCGTCTTGGTTTTCGGCGTTTTGCGCGGCGGCCGCGTTCATCGATTCGATCCAAGCCAACGTTTGCGCGAACTGTTCCGGCGACATATTTTGTCGCATTTGTTCGAGAACCTCGGGGGAAACGTTGACGCCCGTAATTTGAGGGATGCGCGACGCTTCTTCGCGTTGGCGCGCCTCTTCGGCGCGGCGCTCGAAGAGGTCTTCCGGCGCGAACCCCCATTTGACGGCGAGTTCCGGATTCAGTGCGACGAATTCGTTGAAGAACGTCGTTTCGTCGACTTCGTCGTCCTCAAAAGGGTTGGCGGTACAAACGACGACTCGTTCGAGCGGAACCGAGTAACCCTTGATTTCCGCCCAAGCGCGAGCGCATTCGCGAACCGTTTTGCCGAAGAGCCGCCCGGTTTGCGGGTAACAAACGTTGACCTGACGTTCATCGACCGCCGGGTCGAAGACGATTTTCGGCGCGCCGTCCTTCGTTTCGACGACGATAAGCGACTCGGCGGCGCCGCTCGGTTGATTTCCGCCTTCGAAGCCGGACGCCGTGTTCGTCGCTTGGCCGTCGGCGTCGGCGTCGCTCTCCTCTTGGCCGGCGTAGATATCGATCCAAGGAAGTCGCGTTCCGCCGTTTGGGCCGCCCACCCAAACTTCGCATTCGACGTTGTACCCGTAAATTTCCGGGTCGAGGGCCAGCTGATAGAAGTCGGCGTGGTAGTCGGAAATGAAGATCCAATCGTCGTTCGTTTGGAAGCGGCGTTTCAGTTCTTCGAAGAGGCGGCGTTCGTTCGAAGACGCGGCGTCGCGGTTTTGGAGTTGAGCTTGGGAATTTTTCGCGTCTTGCTTGTTGGTTTTCATCGTCTTGCTTTCTAGCTTGCGAGAGGGGAGACTCGATTCGAGTCCGATTGATTTTTCTTTTCCTTTACCGTATTAGAGGCCGCGACGGCGAGATTTGGCGCGAGAAAGCGAAGATTTTTGAAAAATTTCGCCCCGAAAATAAAAAAATTGCGAAAAAGGCGAGGAACGAGAGAAAGGAAGAAAAACCGAAACGCGCCGCGGGGGCGCGCTCGGTCGCGAGACGGCGTTCGACGAAAATCGAACGTCGGTTGAAAACGAAACGAATTTTAGCGAACGACGCTACTTCGCCTTATTTTCCGCTTGCGTTTCGTCGGTCGACTTCGCTTCGGAACGAATATCGTACATCGCGTACCCGACGCGGCGAACCGCTTCGATCGTCTCGGCGTAAGGAACGTCGCAAATGTCGACGAGGCCGATTTGGTAATTTTCGCCGTCGAAACGACCGGTCGTCGCTTGGTCGCCGTATTGGAACCAGTGGACGCCGACGAGCCAAGGATTCAGGAGCGCGCTTCGGACGTAATTTTCGTAAGCGGCGGCGCGAGCTTCCTGCGACTCGGTCGGGCCGAGACCGGTGTGGAAGAGCCCGCGGTCGAGCGCGCCGAAGTGAAACTCGCCGACGACGCAAGGCTTGTCGACGCCTTCGACCGGGCGGAACGAGCCGACTTCCGTTTTGTAGAAGTTGTAACTAACGACGTCGCAATATTTTTGCGCGGCGGCGATCGCGAGCGGATTCGTCCAAGCGAAGCGGCAGCCGAGGTAAAGTTTCTTCGGCGCTTTTTCGCGCAGCGTCGCGAGAATCTCCGAAAAATACTTTTCGCAAAGAACCGAGTAGAACGCGTCGCAGTCGGCGGCGACCGTTTGGGCGGCGGCGCGGACGGCGGCGTCTTGCGTTTCGTCTTGGGCGATTTCTTTTTTCGGCGCGTCGAACGGTTCGGCGGCGAGCGCTTCCCAATCGGCGAACGACGTTCCCCAAGCGGCGTTCAGCGCGGCGACGTCGGCCCCGTATTTAGCGCGAAGCCAATCGATAAACGCTATTTTTGCCGGTTGCGTCGACGGCGAAGCGAGCGCGGCGCGAGCCAACGACCCGGCGTCGCCCCAGCTGATTTCGTTGTCGACGAAGAAACCGACGCAGAACGGGTCGTCCGACGCGGCTTTCGCGAACGGCGCGTCGAGCGAGCGGCGCAGCGACTCCTTAAATTTCGGGTGGAACGGGTCGGCGAATTTGCCCCAATAGCCGGAGCTGCCTTCAATTTTGGGCGAACCGATCCCGACCGTCGCGACGTAAGGGGTGCGACCGTCGCGGCTGATCGAGTCCGCCGACCAGTTGCCGATCGTGTTGAGGCCCCAACTCCGCAGGCGGCGACGCGCCAAGTCGTCGGCTTTCTTTTGCCAATCGGCGCCGAATTTCAAATAAAGGTTCGACGCGGTGAAATTGTACGACCAAAATTCGCCGCGCCCGGCGTAATAATTGTTGACCGAATTATTGTCGCGGTTGATAAACGCGTCGAACGGGCCGCCGTTTCGTCGGAGCTGAACGTCGGGATCGAAATAAAATTCGCGGTCGGTCGTCGGGGTAACGCCGTTCCAATGCGCGACGCAGTCGACGCCGTTCGACCAAAAGAGGCGGCCTTTCGGGTCGACGAGATACCAAACGCCGTCGATTTTTTCCGTTCTAAAGGAGCCGGTCGCTTCGAGTTGCGGGCCGCTTTCCCAACCGCCGAACTCGTTGCGGTCGCTCGGTTGGTTGGCGGCGAGATCGGCGTCTTCTTTGGCGATTTGCGCGCGCAGTTCGTCGAGCGAACGAGTTTTGCCCGGCCAATCCTTGTGTTTAAACTGTCCGAAACGGTCGATCATCGGGAAGAATTTTTCCGGCGCCCAGTCGAGGAACGCTTCCCGCTTTTCAGGCGGGGTCGGGACGGCGACGAGCGATTCGAGCGTCCAACGGTCGCCGCGTCCGTTTTGGTTCTCGAAGAAACGAATCGCGACGAGTTCCTTTTTGTCGAACGGGATTTTCGCGTCGACCGAGTAAGCGTCGGTTTTGATTCCGCCCGGCTTGCCGCGCATCGCGAAGAGTTGGGCGCGGGTTTCCGGATGAAGAGACGCGGGAAGTTCGATTCGCCAAACTTTCGTTTCGCCGGGCGCGATTTTGGCGCCGACGGTCGTCGTTCCTTCCGGAAACTTCGCGGCGGCGCAGTCGAGACGGCAATAAAGTTGAATCGGTTCCGTTCCGGGATTCGAAATTTTCGCTTCGAGCGCCGAATAATCGCCGAGATTCCAAGCGCCGAGGAAGTGGAAACCGGGCCAATTGTCGGCGAGACCGTTCGACGTTTCGACGGCGCCCGACGCGAGGCGGCGGAGTTCGACTCCTTGCGGCGTCAGCGCGTCGAGCGGCGTTTTCGCGTCGAAAAAGACGAACGGGGCGACCGATCGCGCGGCGTCGGACGCGTTTTGCGCTTCGGCGACGTTAGTTTCGGCGTTTTGCGAAGTTTGCGTCGAGTTTGCAGGTTCGGCGAACGTCGGCGAAAGCGCAAAACCGAGCGCTCCGCTCGACGCGGCGGCGAAAAGGAGCGCGGCAAGGCGAAAATTTCGACGCCGATAAGAAGAATAGCGTTGCATAAAACCTCCGTTGAAAGAAAAATCGGGGGCGAAAGGAAACGCTCCGCCGCCGACTCGAAGAACCGTGTCGGCGACGGAAGATAAATTGGGTTGAACGGGGAAAATGGGCGAACCGCGCGGCCGAAAAAGAATCGGCAAAATCGGCGAACGGCGACAATAGGGCGTCCGTCGGCGTCCGGCGAACGTTTCGAAACGAGCGGTCGAGCGCCCGACGACCGGCAAACGCTCCGAAACGAGCGGTCGAGCGCCCGACGACCGGCAAACGCTCCGAAACGAGCGGTCAATCGCGGGTCGGGCGGAGCGCCGGGGCGAGCTTTTCGACGATCTCGACGCAACGGTTCGCGACGTCGTTGACGTTGTAACGGTCGTCCGGGCGAACGAAAAGTTCGAAACGACTAAGTCGCGGCGACGCAAGGGGGGCGGCGGTCGGGGGGGCGGACGAGGCGACGGAAGTCGACGACGAACCGACGGCGTTCGACGCGGCGGTTAAGGTCGCGGCGTCGGCGACGAACGCGCCGGTTCCGGAAAAATCGTCGACGTCGACGCCGGGCGCGAGGGGCGTTTCCTTTAAAATCCAGTCGGCGACGACGAGGGCCCGTTCCTCCGACTCCGCGTCGCGAGCGACGACCGAAACGCGGTCGCGCAAGACGCCGTCTTCGTTGGCGAGGAGGCGGAGGAGGTTTTGGCCGGGAACGTCCGGCGCGTCGGCGTCGAAGTCGGCGGTTCGCTCTTTCTCGACGGCGAGAACGTCGTCGGCGTCGAGTTCTTCGGCGATTTCCGTTTCCGCGCTCCATTTTCCGGCGAACGGCGAAATTTCGATCGCTTCGAAGCTCCAAAATTCGGGCGTCGCGAGTTCGGCGGCGAACTCCGGCCAATCGCGGAGGGTCGCGAAAACGTCGCGCGGCTCGCAAAGCGCCGGGAGCCGAACCGTCGCGCCGACGCCGTCGGGAAGGCGAATCGCAAGCGGGAGTTGGAACGATTCCGCGTAAAATCGGGAAGTTTCGCCGTCGCCGCCGGTCGCGTAAAGCGGGGCGTTCGCGGGATCCGCGCCGTCGGGGGAAGACGCGGAAACGGGGAGGGTTGGCGAAGCGGCGTCGTCGGCGGAAATCGCGTCGGACGACGCGCCGAAAATCGACGTCGGCGCGAAAACGTCCGCGGCGGCGGTTCCCGACGTCGGCTCGACGCCGAGCGCGGACGGGGAACCGGTCGGAAAACCGCGCGTCGCCGTCGTCAACAAGAGCGTTTTCGCGAGGACGCCGCTCTCTTTGAGGAGCTGAACGAAGCCTTCGAGCGTTTCGTCGAGCGCCGCGACGCCGCCGCAATACGCTTCGACGACCGCTTGCCGACGCTCCGGCGCGTCAAGTTGGGCAAGACGGGCAAGCTCGGTCGCCGCGAGTCGGCGTTCGACGGCGCTTTCGTCGAGGAACGCTTCGTCGTCGTTTTCGTCAAAATCGTCGGCGGTCGACTCGAAATCGTCGTCGTTTTCGGCGAAATCGGCGTCGGGCGTTTCCGGGTCGTTGAACTCGACGTTGAATTCGATCTCGACTTCGGCAGGGAGCGCGGCGGCGTTCGGCGCGTCGCTTTCGGCGTCGAGAATCGCGGCGGCGCGGGCTAAAGCGGCTTCGACGACGGCGTTTTCGTCGACGCGAGCGCCCCGTTTCGCCGATTTCGCCCCCTCTTCGAGCGGCCAATAAGGAACGAGCGTCGCCGCGTAAGGCGCCGGGTCGTCCTCGTCCTCCTGAAAACGCTCGCGCAGTTCGAGCGGAAAATCCCAACGTTCGTTCCAACCGGAAAAGTGCGCCCAAACAAACCAAGGCGCCGCGTCGCCGCCGTCCGCGCGTTTTGCGTCGTCTTCCAACTTGGCGAGAAAACGCGCCAACTCCTCGAAGTTGCGGAAAAATTGCGTCTCTTCGAGCGTTTCCGCCGGGAGCGCCGCGTCCGGAGAGCCGAGGAAAAAGCGACCGTCGCAGTACTCGTCTTCGACCGCCGGGTGAAGCGCGACCGTCTCGTCGTCCGAAACGACGAACGTTCGATACCCCTTTTCCTTCAAAAGGCGGAAAATCGACGGCGGCGCGGCGTTAAAGTCGACCGATTTTGCGTCGTTTAACGCGTCGTTCGAACCGTCGGCGGTCGCTTCCGCTTCGGCGTCGGTCGTTTGCGCTCCGTTCGACTCTTCGTTCGTCGTTTCGTCGTCGAGCGAAGCGACGACGCGCGCCGGAGATTCGCCCCGCCAAAAGGCTCGATAAAGCGTTTCGAGGTCGAGCGACGTCGCGAAAAAGGAGTCGAAAAGAACCGACTCCGCCGCGAGCGCGTCGAACGCGGGCGTTTCGACCCAAGCGTTCCCGTAAGCGCCGAGAAAGTCGGCGTTCAAACGGTCGACGGCGAGACAGAGGATATTTTTGCCGGAAACGGACGGGGTTCGGTTGAAATTGGTCATATCGCGTCGTTATTTAATAAATGTCGCGGCAAGCCGTCGGCGTTGCGGCGGAGGATTGACGTTTGTTTAACGGGCGCAAATTTGCGGGGTTTAGGGGGAAACGAAGGGATTTGCGGGAAGGATTGGCGAACGGGCGTCGAGTTTTACTCGCGGAACTCGGCGGACGTCGGAAAGCGCGTCGACTCGGCGAACGTTTCGGCGAAACGCGGGTCGGTCGCGAGATCGAGCGTCGCGACGCGGTCGAGCGTTTCCGTTACTTTAGCCCAAGAGAGGCGTTTCGTCAAGACGTCGACCGCGCCGAAAAGGGAAGAATTGCCGCAATCGACGATTCGAGCGTTCGGAATTTCCGGCGGGAGGAGCCCGACGCGTCGAGCGTTCGTTCGATTCAACGCGCCGCCGAAGCCGCCCGCCAAATAAACTGCGTCGAGTTCCGCGACCGACGTTTCCGCCGCGTCGCAAAGGAGACGCAAACCCGCTCGAATCGCGCCGATCGCGAGTTGGAGGCGGCGAACGTCGCGCTGCGTTAAGCGAACGGCGGAAAAATCGACGGCGTTTTGCGGAAATTGGGGAATTTCGGCAAACGGCGGCGTTTGCGGCGCGTTAACGTTGGCGCTTGGGGCGGCTTGGGCGATTTCGAACGTTCGTTCGCCGTCGACGTCGGCGAGTCGGCGGCGGAAGTCGGCGGGAAGCGCGGCGACTTCCGGAGCGTCGGCGTTTCGCAAGCGACCGTTCGGCGCGACGGCGTTCGTCGCGAGCGCTCCGGCCAACGCGTCGACGAGCCCGGAACCGCAAACGCTTTGAGCCGGAAAACGGTCGCCGACGGTTCGCGGACGCCAAACGGCGCCGTCGGCGGAAAAATCGACGGCGCGAATCGCTCCGGGAACGGCGAGAGAACCGCAAGTTATTTCGGCGCCTTCGAACGCGGGCCCGGCGGCGGTCGACGTCGCGAAGAAACGACCGTCGCGGGCTAAAATCGCTTCGCCGTTCGTTCCGACGTCGAGAAAAAGCGCGGTTCGACCGGGCGCGCCGAACGAATCGAACGTTCGCAACCGCTCGAAACCGGCGAGAACGTCTCCGCCGACGAACGCCGAAAAGGTCGGAAAAACGCGAACGCGAGCCGTCGGCGCGAAGTCGACGCCCCAATCGGCGAACGTCGACGCGGCAAACTCCGGAAACGTTCGGTCGGCGATAAAAAAGGGCGCCGCGCCCAACGGGGAAACGTCGCGACCGCAGAAGAGGAACGACTCGGTCGCGTTCCCGGCGACGACGATTTCCCGGATTTTAACGGTCGAAACGCCGAGTTGCGCCGCCGATTCCGCCGCGAGCGCGCCGAGTTCGCGAACGACCGTCGACCGCAAAGCCGCCGCGACCGCCGGATCGCCGACCGCCGCGCCGATTCGCGAAAGAACGTCGCGTCCCCAAGCGATTTGCGGATTACGCCGCGTCGAAACGACGAGCGAACGGCCCGACGCCAACGAAACGAGCGCGCAAACGAGCGTCGTCGTCCCCAAGTCGACCGCGAACCCGAAATCGCCGCCGCGCTCTTCCGCCGTCGGTTCGAGCGTCGTTTCCGGAAGCGGAGACGCGAGACGCTCGGCGCGCTTTTCTTCGAGCGTCGGAAGATCGGAAACGTCGACGAGAAGATCGTCGCGGTCGACGAGCGTTCGGCAAGCGAGACGCGGACGGAAGGAAGACGCGTCGGGTAAAAGAGCGACCGGAACGGCGCAACGACCGCAAACGCCGCGTCCGCCGCAGTCGAAGTCGAGCGCGAATCCGGCGGCGCGCAACGCGTCGGCGAGCGTCGAACCGTCGGGAACGCGTCGCGTCCAACGTCGAGAGGAGCGGTCGATAAAATAAACGGAACGAAACGCGTCGCGGGCGGGGAGGGTTGGCATCGGCTCGTTGAAGCAAAATGAAAAACGCCGTCGAAATCGCGTTTCGACGGCGCAAAAGAAGAATTTCGGAAAGCGCGCCGAGAGCGGAAACTAACGGCGCGCTCGCGAAACCGAAATGAAATTAGGCCCCGAAGTCGTCGGCGTCGCCTTTGTCGGATTCGGCGTCGAAACCGGGAAGGTTTTCAAAACCGGCCGCGTCGTCGGCGACCGTCGGGAAGCTCTCTTCTTCGTCGACGAAAACGCCGGTCGCGGCGCCGGAAGCGGCGAACGCGTCGTCGGCGAATTGCGAGAACGTCGCGTTTTCATCGTTGGCGGCGTCTTGCGCGGCGACGTCGCCGACCGGTTCGAAGGATCGAGCGCCTTCGCCGCTCGAAACGGCGTCCAAGAGCGGGAAGAAGGAGGAATCTTCGAAGTCGAAACCTTCGTCGGCCATACGTTGCGCGGCGTCTTGACGATAGTTCCAGTGCGCCGCTTGGTATTTGCGGAAACCGGTGCCCGCCGGAATCAAGCGTCCGAGCGTAACGTTTTCTTTCAAACCGACGAGCTTGTCGACTTTGTAAGCCAACGCGGCTTCGACCAAAACCTTCGTCGTTTCTTGGAAAGAGGCCGCCGACAGGAAGCTGGAGCTTTGAACCGCCGCCTTCGTAATCCCAAGGAGCTGCGTCGAGGCGATCGCCAAACGCGGTTTTTTCCCGACCGCCGGACGTCCGCCGGCGATTTCGGTTTCGGCGTTCTTCGCGTCGAAGACTTCGCGGGAAACGATTTCGCCGGCTTCAAAGTCGACGACGTCGCCGGCCGATTCGATCTTAACGCAAGCGTCGAGTTCGCGGTTTTGCCGCAAGAATTCGAACTTGTCGACGACGTCGCCGGCCAAGAGCGGAGTGTCGCCGCCGTCTTCGATTTTCACCTTGCGCAACATTTGCGACACGATGACTTCGATGTGCTTGTCGTTAATGCCGACCTTTTGGCTGCGGTACAGCGTTTGGACTTCCTGAACGAGGTAGTCTTGAACCGCTTCTTCGCCCGAAATGCGCAAAATGTCGTGCGGAACGAGCAGACCGTCGGTCAACGGTTGACCCGCGCGAACTTCGTCGCCGGTGAAGACGCGAATGCGTTTCCCTTGCGGGACTTCGTGCATACGTTCGATCGGTTCGCCGCCGAGTTCCGACGCGCTGCGAACGACGATGACTTTTTTACCGTGGCGACGTTGTTCCAAAATTTCGACCGTGCCGGAAATTTCGGCGATAACGGCCGGGTCTTTCGGCTTGCGCGCTTCGAAGATTTCGGTAACGCGCGGAAGACCGGAGGTGATGTCCTGCGTTCCGCTCGCGTTTTGCGGCATCTTCGCAAGAATCGTACCGCGTTCGACGACTTGGCCGTCTTTAACTTCGATTTGCGTTTTACTCGGGAGGTGGTAGCCTTCGAGGACTTTGCCGCCGTCGAACGAACGAACGTCGATGTGCGGATGGCGATCCCCTTTAAGGTCGACGACGGAAAGGCGTTCTTGACCGGTCGCCGGGTCGTAAACCGATTGAACGGTGTCGCCGTCGACGATGTTGCCGAATTGAACGATCCCGGACGATTTCGCGATAAGGAGCTTGCTGTGCGGGTCGATCGAACCGAGCGTTTGACCGGCTTCGACGTATTGCCCTTCTTCGACGGCGAGGATCGCGCCTTCCGGAACGGCGTAAGTTTCGCGGGATTGTCCGCGTTTGTTGCAGATGTCGATCCCGGCGTCGGCTTTGCAGCTCAAGACGAGCTTGCCGCCGAGGGACGGATTGTCGACGATCTCCATCTTCGTGAAGCGGATGTACCCGGCGTACTTCGTTTTGATTTCGCTTTCTTCGGCGCTGTGGGCCGCCGCGCCGCCGATGTGGAACGTCCGCATCGTGAGCTGCGTGCCCGGCTCGCCGATCGATTGCGCGGCGATGATCCCGACGGCCATCCCTTCTTCGACGAGCTTCGAGGTCGACAAGTCCATCCCGTAGCAGAGCGAGCAAACGCCGAGTTCCGCTTCGCACGTCATCGGGCTGCGAACTTGGATTTTTTCGATCCCGAGTTCTTCGATTTTGCGCGCGATTTCGACGGTGATCAATTCGTTTTCGCGAACGATGACTTCGTCCGTAACCGGGTTCGAAATGTTGACGCGGGAAACGCGCCCCAAGATCGACTCGGAAAGCGGAATCTTCTTGTCGCCTTCGTCGACGACGCCTTTGATAACGCCCTGCGTCGTGCCGCAGTCGCGCATCGTAACGACGCAGTTTTGCGCGACGTCGGCGAGTTTGCGGGTGAGGTAGCCGGAGTCCGCCGTTTTGAGCGCGGTGTCGGACAAACCTTTGCGCGCGCCGTGCGTCGAGCTGAAGTACTCGAGAACGTTCAAACCTTCGAGGAAGTTCGCCTTAACCGGCGTTTCGATGATTTTACCGTTCGGCTTGGCCATAAGCCCGCGAATCCCGGCGAGCTGGCGAATTTGTTCTTCGCCGCCGCGCGCGCCGGAGTGCGCCATCAGGTAAACCGGGTTAACGTACCCGAAAACGCGACGTTTGACGTCGCCCGCCGCGACCGCTTCTTCCTCGGTTTTGTGGACGTCGTTCTTGAACGCTTCCATCATTTGCGCCGTAACTTCGGTACGAACTTGCGACCAAACGTCGAGGATTTTGTTGTAGCGTTCGTCGTCCGAGAGTTGACCGTAGTCGTATTGCTCTTGGATCTTTTGAACTTCTTTGTCGCCGTTTTCGAGGATTTGCTTCTTCGCCGCCGGGGTGATCAAGTCGTCCGCCGCGAAGGAGAGACCGCTCTTCGTGCTTTCTTCGAAGCCGAGGCGCATCATCTTGTCGAGGAGGTCGATCGTGGCGCGGCGGCCTTGGAGTTCGTGGCAGTCGCTAATGACGGCGGCGAGTTGCTTCGATTGCGCCGGCACGTTGTAATACGGCATCCCTTCGTCCAAAATTTGGTTGAAGATGATGCGGCCCGGCGTCGTTTCGAAGAGCTTGCCTTCGCAAATCGACGGATCGGTTTTGAGGAAGCGACCCTTCGGCATGCGGACGCGGATTTTGGCGTGCAACGCGACTTTGCCGAGCGAGTAAGCCAAGAGGCACTCGTCGATCGACGCGAACGTCATTCCTTCGCCCTTCATACCGGGTTGCTCGATCGTCAGGTAGTAGCAACCCATAACGATGTCTTGCGACGGACTGATAATCGGGCGACCGTTGGCCGGGCTGAAAATGTTGTTCGTCGACAGCATCAGGGTGTGCGCTTCGACTTGCGCTTCGAGCGACAACGGAAGGTGAACCGCCATTTGGTCGCCGTCGAAGTCCGCGTTGAAGCCTTTGCAGACAAGCGGGTGCAGCTTAATGGCGTTCCCTTCGATGAGCATCGGCTCGAACGCTTGGATACCCATACGGTGGAGCGTCGGCGCGCGGTTGAGCAAAACCGGGTGGTTTTGGATGACTTCTTCCAAAATATCCCAAACCTCGACGTCTTGGCGCTCGAGCATTTTCTTCGCGCTCTTGATCGTGTCGGCGTGGCGTTGTTCGCGCAGGCGGCGGATAATGAACGGTTGGTACAGTTCCAGCGCGATTTTCTTCGGAAGACCGCATTGGTGCAGACGCATATGCGGGCCGACGACGATAACGCTACGAGCGGAGTAGTCGACGCGTTTGCCGAGGAGGTTTTCGCGGAAACGGCCTTGTTTACCCTTGATCATATCGGTCAAGGATTTCAGCGGACGGTTGCTCGAACCGAGAACCGGGCGTTTGCAACGCATATTGTCGAAAAGCGCGTCGACCGATTGTTGCAACATCCGCTTTTCGTTGCGGATAATGACTTCCGGCGCGTTCAGGTCGACAAGTTTCTTCAACCGGTTGTTGCGGTTGATGATGCGGCGGTACAGGTCGTTCAGGTCGCTCGTCGCGAACGTGCCGGATTCGAGCAAGACCAACGGACGCAGGTCGGGCGGAATGACCGGGATCACGTCGAGAACCATCCACGCCGGATTGTTTTCGTGTTGGCAGTTGCGGAGGGATTCGACCAACTTCAAACGGTTGATCAATTCCTTTTTGCGTTGTTTCGAGTTCGTTTTCGACAATTCGGCGCGCAACGACTTCGACAACTCGACGACGTCGAGCTGTTTCAGGAGCTTGCGAATCGCTTCGGCGCCCATTTCCGCTTGGAAAGCGTCGCCGTAGTCTTCGCGCGCGGTTCGGTACTCTTCTTCGTTCAGGAGTTGACCGACTTTGAGCGGCGTTTCGCCCGAGTCGACGACGACGTAGTCTTGGAAGTAAACGACCTTTTCCAAGCTCGACGCTTTCATCGCGAGCAACGTCGCCAAACGGCTCGAGGACGCTTTGAAGAACCAAATGTGGACGACCGGCGCGGCCAGCTCGATGTGGCCCATACGCTTGCGGCGGACGCGGCTGTGCGTGATTTTAACGCCGCAACGGTCGCAGGTCATGCCCTTGTATTTCATCCCGCGATATTTGCCGCAGTTGCATTCCCAGTCCTTTTCCGGGCCGAAAATCTTTTCGCAGAACAAACCGTCGCGTTCCGGACGGTAGGTGCGGTAGTTGATCGTTTCGGGTTTCTTAACTTCGCCCTTCGAATCTTCGCGGATTTTTTTCGGATCCGCGAGGCTGATTTTGACGGCGTAGAAGTTGTTAATTCGATCGTAAGTTTCGCCGTTGGCGTTCATCGCAATCTTTCCGTTTCGAATTAGTGGAGATTGTTTTTTGTATTCGATATTATTTCCGACGCGCTATCGGCTCGACAAACGACCGTTTGGAGCGCGGGGCGTCGGCGAATATTTCGTTCCGAATCAAGTTGGCGCGTCTCGTCGAAACGTCGCGTCGTCGAGGGACTTCGCGACGTTTCGGCGATTCGGCGACCTTCGCGTCAGAAGTCTTGATTGTCGTCGGCGAAGACGACGCCCAAGCCCTTGTCTTGGTCTTGGGTCGGCACCAAGTCCATATCGAGCGCGAGGCCCTTGATTTCGTTGATCAAAACGTCGAAGCTGGCCGGCGTTCCGGCTTCGAGGGTATTTTCGCCCTTGACCATCGCTTCGTAAATCTTCGTGCGCCCTTCGACGTCGTCGCTCTTGACCGTGAGGAGTTCTTGGAGCGTGTACGCCGCGCCGTAGGCTTCGAGCGCCCACACTTCCATTTCCCCGAAGCGTTGACCGCCGGAACGCGCTTTACCGCCGAGCGGTTGTTGCGTAATGAGCGAGTAAGGCCCGGTGCTGCGCGCGTGAACTTTGTCGTCGACCAAGTGGTGCAGCTTCAACATATAAATGTAACCGACCGTCGTTTCTTGACCGAACGGTTCGCCGGTGCGACCGTCGAAGAGTCGAACTTTACCGTGGCGCGGAAGCCCGGCTTTTTCGAGTTCTTCGTTGACGATTTCTTCCGTCGCGCCGTCGAAAACCGGCGTAACGGCGCGATAGCCGAGTTTCGACGCGGCCCAACCGAGGTGCGTTTCCAAAATTTGCCCGACGTTCATACGGGACGGAACGCCCAGCGGGTTCAACATAATTTGGATCGGCGTCCCGTCGGCGAGGAACGGCATGTCTTCCTTCGGCAGGATCTTCGCGATAACCCCTTTGTTACCGTGCCGACCGGCCATTTTGTCGCCGACCGAAATAACGCGTTTCGTGGCGATGTAAACTTTGACCATTTGAAGGACGCCGCGTTTGAGTTGGTCGCCGGCGCGCAACGCGTTCAGGTTGCGGTCGCGTTCGTCGATCGCTTCTTCGACGCGGTGTTTGAAGTCGTTGTAAACGGCGCGGCATTCGGCGCAAATCGGGTCGTTGACGTCGATTCCGTTTTTCGCGCACATACGAAGGAACGAGAACGTCTTCGCTTTGTCGGCGATGTAGCCCGGGTCTTTTTCTTGAACGAGCGGTTCGCCGTTGTCGGCGACGATCGTGCGGTCGACCAAAATTTCCATTTTGGTGATCATCGCGCCGAAGACCTCGGCGATTTTCTTATTCCCTTCGGAAGCGAGGCGTTTTTCCTCGGCGTCGAATTGTCGACGTTCTTCTTCGTTCAGCGACGCGCGGTTGCGGAAGTGGTAAGCGCCGATAACGATCCCTTCGACGCCGGCCGGAACTTCGAGCGACTCGTTCTTAACGTCTTCGCCGGCGCGACCGAAAATCGCGTGCAGAAGTTTTTCTTCCGGCGAAAGCTCGGTCTTGCTCTTCGGCGAAATTTTCCCGACGAGGATGTCGCCGCGACGAACGTAGGTGCCGACGCGGACGATCCCGTTTTCGTCGAGGTCGCGGAGCGCTTTGTCGCCGACGTTCGGAATGTCGCGGGTGAATTCTTCGCGGCCGAGTTTGGTGTCGCGAATTTCGGCGTCGTACTCTTCGATGTGAATCGAGGTGTAAACGTCGTTTTGAACGAGTTCTTCGCTCAAAATGATCGCGTCTTCGTAGTTGAAGCCGTCCCAAACCATAAAGGCGACGAGAACGTTTCGACCGAGCGCGAGGACGCCGTGGTCGGTGCAAGCGCCGTCGGCGATGACGTCGCCCGCTTGAACCTCTTGCCCGAGTTGAACGATCGGGTGTTGGTTTTCGCAGGTGCGTTCGTTGAGGCCGGCGAACTTGCGCAACATATAAACGTCGTCGTTGTCGATGACGATTTTGAGCGCGTCGACGTAGGTAACTTTCCCGCTTTTGCGAGCGCGAACCAAGAGGCTCGAGTTGAGCGCGGCGGCTTCTTCAAGCCCGGTGCCGACGATCGGCGCCTCGGAGACGAGGAGCGGAACCGCTTGGCGTTGCATGTTCGAACCCATCAACGCGCGGTTGGCGTCGTCGTGTTCGAGGAACGGAATCAAACCGGCGGAAACGCCGATCATTTGGTTCGGCGAAACGTCGATGTAGTCGACCATTTCCGGAACGATTTGTTCGTAGTCGCCGCCGTGGCGCGCGATGACGAGACCGGTGATCGGGTCCGGAACGAGGCGTCCGAACGGGTGTTCGGCGGAGCGTTCGATTTTAGTGTCGGCCGGGACGAGGCGTTTTTCGTGTTCTTCGTAAGCGCGGAGCCAGTCGACTTGATCGGTAACGATTCCGTCGACCACGCGACGATACGGCGAAATCAGGAAGCCGAATTCGTCGACGCCCGCGTAGAGCGACAGGGACGAAATCAAACCGATGTTGGTGCCTTCCGGCGTCTCGATCGGGCAGATACGACCGTAGTGCGAGGAGTGAACGTCGCGGACTTCGAAACCGGCGCGTTTGCGGTTCAAACCGCCCGGGCCGAGCGCGGAGAGACGGCGTTCGTGCGTCAACATCGACAACGGGTTCGTTTGGTCGACGACTTGCGACAATTCGCCGCGACCAAAGAAGTAGTCGATCGCCGACGAAATGTTTTTCGGGTTGATGATGGCGCGCGGCGATTTTTCGTCGCGGAAACGGTCTTGCGCGGTGCGACGCAACTTCAGGAAGCCTTTGCGAATTTCTTCGCAGGCGAGTTCGTCGATCGTGCGAAGACGACGGTTCCCCAAGTGGTCGATGTCGTCCGCTTCGGCTTCGGGGTCGCCGCCCCAAAGTTTGTTAAGGTACTTGACCGCTTCGACGAGGTCTTCGGCGCGCAACACCGTTTCGTCGAGGTCGACGTTCATACCGAGTTTGCGGTTCATTCGGAAACGACCGACGCGACCCAAGCGATAGCGGGACGGATCGAAGAACTTATCGCGTACGAGATCGCGCGCTTTGTCCAGCAAGGCCGGGTTGCCCGGACGCAAACGCTTGAAGATCGTGAGCAACGCGTTTTCGTGCGAATTCGTCTTGTCTTCTTCAAGCGAGTTGAGGAGGAGCTTGTTGCGTTGGTCGTCCATCGCTTCGATTTGCGTCAAACCGGAGGCGCAGATTTCTTCCGCTTTACTCTTCGTGATTTGTTGGCCCGACTCGACGATGATTTCGTCCGGGTGAGCGGAATCGGCGGGATATTTAATATCGCCGACCGCGATTTTCCCTTCGATTTCGGAGACCGATTCGCCGCCGACAACGTCGATTTTGTAGGTGTTGTAAAACGCGCGAATAACGTCGACGTCGGAACCGTATTTCTCGTCCATCGCTCGCAGAAGCGTCATCACCGGGAGCTTGCTGCTTTGGTCGATGCGGACGTTGACCGTTTCTTTGCGCGAAATGTGAAATTCGATCCAACTCCCGCGCTCCGGAATAATACGGCAGCTGAAGCTCTTGCGGTCGAGTTCCGTTTCGGTGAGGAAGTCGACGCCCGGGCTGCGGTGCAATTGGCTAACGACGACGCGTTCGGCGCCGTTAATAATAAATTCGCCGCCGCCGAGCATAATCGGCAGTTCGCCAAGGTAGACGTCGTCTTCAACCGTGTCCTTTTCGCCGACGAGGCGAAGGCGAACGCGCAACGGACGACCGTAGGTCAGGCGCAGACGACGGCATTCGTCCGGCGTGTAATGCGGTTTTTCAAGTTCGTAATGAACGTATTCCAAACGCGCCGTTTTTTCGTAATTTTCGATCGGGAACGCTTCGCGAAAAACGCTTTCCAAACCTTGGTCTTTACGTTCGGAAGGCGGAACGTCCGCTTGGAGGAAGTTCGCGTAGCTGCGAGTTTGCAGAACCGTCAACTCCGGAATCGGATAGGTCGTGCTGTGATTGCCGAACTGCCGTCGTTCTTTAAACTGTAACTTCCGTTTTGATGTAACCGCCATAAGAGTGTTGACCTCCCGGTTGGATAGAGAATGGTTGCGATTCTATCGCCTAAGATACGCCGAACTACTAGTATATCAATAAAAGACGACCCTGCAAGTCCCCCTCTTTTCCTTTTTTACCTAAAAAAACAGCTTTTTTCGAAAAATATGCCGCTTTTTACCGAACAAAACGACGATAAATGCGCAGTCAATAAATTTTCGTGTTTTTTGCAATTTTTTTAGCGCGTCAAAAAAAGTCGAAATTTTCCCTAAAATTTTCAAAAAACAGAACGGTAAAATCGGTAAGGTTTGCGCAAATTCACAATAAACGTTCGTTAAGTTAAATTTGTTTGAAAACAAAATGCGAGGCGACCGACTTCATACGTTTGCAATTTTGCGTGATAATTTACACAAGTGAAAAACTACTTGTATTTATTATATGCGGTTAGGGCAAAAGACAAAGGAAAACTCGAAGAATTTAACGAAGTCAAGAATTTTATCGCAGAAGCGCCGGAGTCGGCAAAAGAAAAGCGAACGGTAGATTTGACGCTAAAAGTCGCGTTAACCGTTTAACGCGAACGTAAAAAAGGCCTCGAACCGAAATTCGAGGCCTCTTGAATCATAGCGCTAAGCTAAGAATCGAACTATTTGAGCGAAACTTTGGCGCCCGCGTCTTCGAGTTCTTTCTTGAGCTTTTCGGCTTCGTCTTTCGAGAGACCGGTTTTGATCGCTTTCGGAGCGGATTCGACCATCGATTTCGCGTCGCCGAGGGAAGCGCCGGTGGCGGTGCGGACGACTTTGATGACGTTGATCTTGTTGGCGCCGAAGTCTTCGAGAACGACGTCGAATTCGGTTTTTTCTTCCGCGGCCGGAGCGGCGTCGCCCGCAGCCGGACCAGCGACCATGACCGCGCCGCCGGCGGCCGGTTCGACGCCGTAGACGTCTTTCAGGTAATCGCTGAGTTCTTTCGCTTCTTTGAGCGTCATACCCATGATTTTGTCGCCCATTTCTTTGATTTCAGCGGCGAATTCGCGTTCGACTTGTTCGGACATTGTTCAATTTCCTTTCTGAGGTTTGCGCTGAATCTTCCGCGGCGAACCGTGCGAAACCAAAACGCGCGGGGCGCGGTCGTCGATTCAAACGCAATGAAAAAATATATTCGAGGTTATCGTCGCCGAAGCGACGTCGGTATACGTTTTATATAAATTTAACAGAACGCGCCGCTTCGTCAAGGGGGGCGACGCGCTCAAAATTAAATTTTGCTCACTCGGCGGCCGCTTCTTCGGCGTTTTCGTCTTTATCCGCAAGTTGCTTGATTTGGCTGGCGAGGTTCGCGCCGCCGGACAAGAGTTGGGACGAAAGTTTGGAGCCGACGCCGACGATTTGGCCGACGAGGATCGCGATTTGTTCTTCGCGGTTGGGCCACTTGCTGATTTCGACGACTTTATCCGCGGCGAACGCTTCGCCGTCGAGAACGCCGCCGAGAAGGGCGAGTTTCGCGAATTGCTTATCTTTCGAAACTTTAACGAGTTCTTTCGCGAGAGCGACGATGTCGGTCGCGCCGTAGCAAACGGCGGTGGAACCGGTCAAGTTTTGGAAAGCGGGATTCAGCGAGGTGCCTTCGGTAGCGCGGGCGGCCAAGCTGTTTTTAACGACCATAACGCGAATGTCTTTTTCGGCCAAAGCGGCGCGAAGACGGTTGCTGTCGTTGACTTCCATACCGACGATATTGACGAGGAGAGCGTTTTCGACGCCCGCCAAGCGCTTTTTCAATTCTTCGGTAATAATATTTTTAACAAACTTGCTCATAATATTGGTATTCGTTAAATGGCGGTGAAGGAATAGTTACCGAGTCGGGCTCATTGCGTGACAACGCGAACGGCCGGGCTCATCGTCGCGGAGATAGCGATCGATTTCACGTAGACGCCCTTAACCGCGGCCGGTTTCAGGGAGACGACGTAATTAATGAACGCTTGGATATTTTCCGCCAATTTGTCGGCGTCAAAGCTAAGTTTGCCGACGACGCCGTGGACGATGCCGCCCTTGTCGTTGCGGAACTCAACCTTACCGGCTTTATATTCCTTAACCGTTTTTTCAACGTCCATCGTAACCGTGCCGGCTTTCGGGCTCGGCATCAAGCCGCGCGGACCGAGAACGCGACCGAGCGAACCGACGACGCCCATCATATCCGGGGTCGCGATGCAGACGTCGAATTCGAACCAACCTTCTTTAATTTTTTCGGCCAATTCCGGACCGCCGACGAAATCGGCGCCGGCCGCGGTCGCTTCGTCGGCTTTCGCGTTTTTCGCGAAGACGAGGACGCGGAGGGTTTTGCCAAGACCGTTCGGAAGAACGACGGAACCGCGAACGATTTGATCGTTTTGTTTCGGATCGACGCCGAGACGCATCGAAATTTCGACCGATTGATCGAATTTCGTCGTGTTGAATTTTTTCAACAATTCGACGGCGTCGGCCAACGGCATCGGGGTTTTCGTCGCCGGAAGCATCGCTTCCATAGCTTTCATGCGCTTAGAAACTTTACCCATTATTATATCAATCTTTTTTTAGGTTGTTTTTGTTGCTTAAAATATTGTCGCGCGGTCGTAAGGAAAAATTTTGCCTTTAACGACAAAAAAATTCCAATAACCGCAAAATTAGGCTCAGTCGACGACGTCGACGCCCATGCTGCGAGCGGTGCCGGCGAGAATGCGAACGGCGTTCGCGACTTCGCGGGCGTTCAAATCTTTTTGCTTCGCTTTGACAATATCTTCAAGTTGCGCGACGGTAACGGAACCGACTTTTTCCTTCGGAACGCGCTGCGAACCTTTGTCGATACCGGCGGCTTTTTTGATCAAGTCGACGGAGTGCGGGCTTTTCGTTTCCAGCTCGTAGGAACGATCGTTGTAAACTTTGACGACGACCGGGATGCGCATCCCTTCGGCGTCTTTCGTGCGGTCGTTGAATTCTTTAACAAACTGACCGAGGTTCAAACCATACTTACCGAGGGCGGTACCGACAGGGGGTGCTGCGGTCGCCTTACCTCCGGCGGCATGGAATTTCACGACTGCTTGTAATTGTTTAGCCATTGTTAATCCTTCAGAATTGTTTGCGTCTTAACTACGCTATTTGTTTCACGCGTTCGTTCGAAGCGCGTAAAACAAACGAAAAGAACTTGTTAGGGAGTCGGTTCTTTTCAACGCGACGTTTCAGACTTCTACCTTTTCGACCTGCCAGTATTCGAGCTCGACGGGCGTGCTCCTGGAGAAGATCGAGATAATAACGGTAACTCGACCGGCGAATTCGTCGATCTTGTTTACCTCCCCCTCAATATCTTTAAACGTACCGTCGTTGATCTTAACGCGATCGCCGATACGGTACGGAATTTCCAATTTCGGTTGTTTTTCGTCGGCCGCCGTTTCGGCGCGAAGAAGACGATCGACGTCTCTTTGCGTCATCGGAAGCGGCTTGCCGCCGGCGCCGGTAAAATCGCCGACGCCGGTCGTTTCGCGAACGAGAAACCAAGTTTCGTCGTTCAAAATCATTTTCGCCAACAAATAACCCGGGTAAAGTTTACGTTTCGTTTCCCGGCGTTTGCCGTTTTTCATTTCGACGACCGTTTCGGTCGGAACAAGCGTTTGTTCGAAATAGTCGTCGAGTCCGGACAATTTAATTCGGCGATCCAAGGCTTTTTTTACCGTGTCTTCACGGTTGACTTGGACTTTGAGAATATACCATTCCGGTTTTGGCGTTTCTTCCGCCGCTTGGTTTTCACGGTTCTCGACGTTGTTTTCAGCTTCGGAACTCATTCGTTTTTCCCTTATTCGCTTGTTGGTGATCGCGCGATTAACGACAAATTACTAAACGCGTTAACAACCGAACAGTTTAAAAAACGTTTTAAAAATAAGGTCGTAGACGAAAATTAAAGCCGTAAACAGGGCCATAAAGACGAGAACAACTTTAGTGTTCGCGAAAAGATCGCGTTTCGACGGCCACGAAACTTTCGACATTTCCGCTTCGACGGAAACGAGGAAGTCGGCGAAAGCCGGGAAATTGATCACGCGGAACGAAGCCCAAACGCCCAAAAGCGCGATAATGGAACCGCAAATCGCGGCGCCTTGCGCGCCAAAGTAACCGGCTTGGAAAAAGCTGTAACCGCCCCAAATAAAAACGAGCGACAAACCAATAAACGTCGAACGGCGCGCGACGCGACCTTGCGAACTTTTGTAGTTGTTGGTCGAAACAAGTTCTTTCATCAATTGGGAAAACATAGGCCCCTCGCGGCGCGATAATCGCAAAGCGGTCGAGAAAACAACCGGGTCGATTTCAAAAAAAAAGCGCTCGCAACGATATATAATATCGAAGGACGAGCGCGTTTACATCAAAAGAAAGCAGGGGAGGGGGGATTCGAACTCCCAACCGTCGGTTTTGGAGACCGGTG
>JAGBDN010000040.1 GCA_017937485.1 Thermoguttaceae bacterium | reverse complement strand
GGCCGCGTCGGCGAAGAAGCGCGTCCCGCTCGGACGTCGAGCGCAAGCGATTTTGACGCCGTATCTCGTCGAAAAAGCCGACGATCCGGACGCGTTCCTCTTTTCGCCCCGCGACGCCGCCCGCGACCGAGCGTTCGAGCGCCGCCAACGACGCAAAACGCCCCTTACGCCGTCGCAAGCGTCGCGCGACGCGGCCTCGAAAACGCGCCGTTACAACGATTTTTACACCGAAAATCTTTACTGCAAAATTATCGCGAAAGGAGCGGAGCGCGCCGGAGTCGAGCGTTGGGCGCCGAATCGATTGCGCCACCTGTACGCGACGGAAATCAGGGCGAAGTTTGGTCTCGAAGCGGCGCAAATTATGCTCGGACACGCCCGCGCCGACGTTACGCAGATTTACGCCGAACGCGACTTCCAAAAAGCCGCGCAAATCGCCGCCGAAATCGGTTGACGCTAAAATCGGCTGAAAAGAATCTCCGCGCCGGTCTTTCGCCGGGCGGCGCAATACGACGCGGAAAGCGACCGTGCCTCGACGCCGGGATAAAGCGCGCGAATCTCCGGAGCGTCGTCGTAAGTCAAGAGCCAAGGCGCCGCGACTTCGTTCAAAAGCGCGTCGGCAAGTCGAGCGTGTTCGGACGCGTCGAACGAACGCCGGTAAAGTCGCGGCCCCTGCGCCCAATACGGCGGGTCGGCGAAAACGACAGCCCGCCGGTTGGGCGTCTCGCTCCGCAAGCTCCGGAGAAACGTCGCGAAGTCGGCGCAAGAAACACGAATCGCGTCCCGGCGTTCGGCGAGCGCGACGACGCGGCGAACGAGCGTTTCGCGGTTGAAGCGGGCGTCGAGTTTGTCCGCTCCGGCTTGCGCGGCGCCGCCGATCGGCCCGGCGGTCGCGATTCCCGACCGGCTTGTCCGGTTCAGGTAAAAGAACGCGAACCCGAGTTCGAACGCGCCGCGCTCCGACCGTTCGGCGTAAATCCGCGCTTGCCGGGCCCGTTCGGCGAGGTCGAGCGGAACCGTTCGAATCGCGTCGACGAAACGCTCCGTCTCGTTCAGCGCCGCCGACCAAAACGCCGCGACCGCTTCGTCGGCGTCGTTCAACGCGATTTCGGCGACGCGCCCGGCGAGCAAAAGCGAGGTCGCGACGCCCGCCCCTCCGGCGAACGGTTCGGCAAAGCAAGCGTCCGCGCCGAGTCCGGAGGCGTCCAAAATCGCCGCGACCGTCGGCGCGAGCTTCGTCTTCCCGCCCGGATAACGGAGCGGCGACGCAAACGGAAAACGCGGCGCGACCATCGGTTATTTTCTCCAACTTGCAAAATTCAAACTTGACGCGCGCGAACTTCGGCGGCGATCGGGTCGTCCGGATACGGCGCCCAAACGTCGTTCGTCCAAACGCCGGGATAATGGTAAAGCGTTCCGGAAAGTTTCGCGAACGCTTGCGTCGGAGCGGCAAAGTACTCGGCGAACGTCGGCGAAACGTCGCTCGACCAAAACGCTCGCGCCGACGCTTCCAACTCCGCGACCGCCGCCGCGTCGATTTGAACGTCGCTCAACGTATACGAACCGAACGAGTCCGCGTAAGGAAAACCGAGCCGCGTCGAGCCGGTCGCGACGACGGCGAGTTCGCGGCGAACGTCGAACGCGATTCCGTCGTCGGTTCCGGTCGACTCGGCGCTTTCAATAACGGACGGCGAACCGGGCCAAACGAAGCTCGCCGTCATACTCCAAGTTATCGCGCGACCGACGTAAACGTTCCCCGACGAACTCGTCGCCGTCGCCGTTCCGACTTGCGCCGACGCAAGTTTCGGGAGCGCGACGCTTTGAGAGGTCGTCGGTCTTGTAAAATGAAAGTTGGTCGTTCCCGAACCGCCGGGGTAAAGCGTCGCGTCGTCGACGTCGCAAACTTCGAGAGCGCAAGAAATAACGCGCCAAACCGCCTCCGGTTGCTGGTAAAGCGGCGCGATTCGGTCGAACGGCGAATCGACGACGACGGCGAGCGTTTCCGAAAAGTTCGAAAGCGTCAGCGTCGTCGGCTTCTTGACGGCGAGCGCGTCGTCGACGGTCGCGGCAGTTTCGACCGTTAACGCCGACGTTTGCGTCGCGGCGAGGCGCAGGTCGACGAGTTCCGTTTCGAACTCGCCGACGCGCTCGAAAACGCCGCCCCGAAAGTACCGCGTCGGACGGTTTAGCGTTATTTCGTTCAGCTTTCGATGCGTCCGTTTCGGGAAGTAGGCGTTTTGGATCGCCAACGTCGGCGCCGTCGTTTTCGTCGACGCGACCGCCGCTCTCGCCGTCGTCGGCGCG
>JAGBDN010000006.1 GCA_017937485.1 Thermoguttaceae bacterium | reverse complement strand
CGGCGACCATATCCAAGTGGAAACGCCCGTTCCCATCCCGAATACGGAAGCTAAGCGCTTGGAGCCGATGATAGTTGTGAAACCGCGAAAGTAGGTATCGCCGGGTTTTTTTTAAGACTTCTAACGGGGTCTTAAAAATTTAAAGCGCAAACTTTGAAAGTTTTTCGAAGTTTGCGCTTTTTTTATTGCTTTTTGGTTGACTTCTTGTAATGTTGCGATTATAATTCTTTTAATCGGTATCGGCGATGGCGACGTATAATAAACTTACAAATTATTGGCGCTTTGTAAAGGTTTTTGATTTTGCGAACGAATTAAAGAGAGAATTGGGTTCGCGAACTAACTTTGCGTTTACAAAACGTCGGTTGGCGAGTTAACGTTTATCCAATAAAGACGCGGCTTACGAACAAACGTTTGTTATTAACGAGACGTCAATTTGCAAACGACTCTTGACGTTAACGAGACGTTGGTTTTGCGAGTTAACTCGTCGTTTGCGCGTTTTAAATTTTGTAAACTAACTCGCGGTATTGCCTTGATTAGCGTTTATTCTTTGACTTGGCGTTGCGACAATACTTAGCCGCTGTTGGACGCGACGTTTCTTAAAGCGGCGAAGTCGATCGAATTTAAGTAACTTCCATAACCTCCGACGCTTACGGCGCCGGAAAGGATTATTTAACGGGAGGTGGCGCGATGAATTGCGATGCGTTGATTCTTTTTGCCGGTAATCCTTACGCTTTCCCGAACGCCGGTCTGTTTTTGCTTGCGACGTTGGCGGGCGCGGCGGCGGAGCTGAGCGAACGGCGTTGCCAAAAAAATAGTCGATTTTTAATTCCGACGTTTCTTGGCGCGGCGATCGGTTTGGCGGCCGGAATCCTCCTTATGTTGAGCGGCGATCGACGCGCCGACGAAATCTTTCCCATATGGTGCGCGGCCGGAACGATCGGCGGTTTCCTTGGCGCGGCGGTCGTTAAGACGCGTAAAAAAAGAAAAAACGGCGACCCGAGCGACGAAGAGACGGCGGAAAAATCAATTGCGCCGTTGGAAAAAAAGAATCGTAAGGCGTTGAAAATTGCGGCTTACGTCTTCGGACTGTTTTGCGCTTTTGGGTTGGGGGCGTTCAGCGTCTTCGCAACGCAAGTCGCCGGGAGATTCGCGCAATCGAATAAATTCTACAAAAATTCCGAGGCTTTTCGAAACGCTTTTGAGCGCGGCGCTTACGCGGAAGCGTTTTTGCGCGCTTGCGCTTGCGAAGCGGCGGGAAGGGATTTTCCGAATAACGAGATGTTTTTGAGCTACGGGCTGTACATAAAGGCAAAAGCCGCGGAAATGACTGGCGATTACGACGTTGCGTCGGAGAGTTACGCGGCTTATAAAGTCGTCGGCGGTTATTCCGACGAGGGATGCGTTGTAACTTACGAGCCGCGCTTGGCTTACAAACAAGGAAAAAAAAACGAGGCGTTTCGCGGGTATTGCGATTTGTTCGCGTTGGAAGAGGAGGGCTTGCCGTCGGGAGAGGCCGCGAGCGAACCGGCGCGTTTGAACCGTCGACGCTCTCCGAAAACCGCGACGTCGATAATTCTCCTGTTGGATTACGCCGAGAAAGACCGCGTTCTGTCGCCGTTCGCGGAGTACGCGGATTTCTTAACCTTTATGGAAGCGGAGTTTAAAGCGCAGGGCGAACCGACGGGACGCGTCGAGACGATGGAGTTTTTCCGTTCGCTCGCTAAGGACGCGGACGGCGACAACGGGGAAAACGGCGGCGGCGAGCGTTCGGTTTCGCCTAATCTCGACCTCGACGACGGCGAAAACAACGGCGAAAGCGAACCGACGGCCGCGGGAGAAACGAACGACGAGGCTTCGCGGTAAACGGCGAACAAACGGCGCGTTTTCGTTTGGCAAACGTCGCGCAAAGCCTCCGTTTCAACGCGTTAAATCTTTTGAACGAGTCGTAACTCGTTACTTAACGGAAAATGGACGGCGGCGAGCGGCGACCGGATCGACGCTATCCGTTAAGAAATCAGCGAGTTAGGCGCGTTTTGTTCCGATAGGTTCAACCGCGACGCCGCGGAATATTTCGCGGTCGACCAGAGTTGCATACGATCGCGTTGCGCGAATTTTGGTTCGCGCGCCAACGCGCCAGTTTCGGCCTTTCACCTAGGCAGACAACGCCGACGGTTTGCAAAGCGCGCGTTCGCTGACTTTAGGCGAAATAAGAGTGTTTGCCTCCGTAGGAGCCGTCGGACAAAACGCGTTAAACCGTTCGTTAAGCGAATTGCGGCGCGTTAACCGACGGTAAGCGCCGCGAACTTTTAAAATCCCAACGTTTAAAGTTGAACCAATATCGCCGACTCCGCTTTTTCGTCTTTTCGCAACGACTTCGACCAAACGCGCGGCGCGGCGTGTTACGGACGGTCGACGACGGCAAGAATGTAATTTTGCCCCAATTCCCTTAAAATTTCTTGACGTTCGCCTTGCGACGCGATATAATTATTGGAGGTTCCGGAACGTTTGGTTTTTAGGCCTCGAACCCAGCGCGCCGCGAACGGCTACCTTGGTTATAGTTCCGCATATCAAACAAAGGCAACGGAGCCGTCGATAAATCGACGATTATTTTTTTATGGTTTTAGGCGTCGATTTTTATTCTCGTTGCACAAGGGTTAACTGCTATGAATACGTGGGTTAAGAAAGAACGTTTAAAAGCGAGAACGTTCGTCGTCGGCCTCTTGACGTTCGGCGCCGTCGTTGGAACGAGCGTTTGGGCGGCCCTCGCCCAACACGACGCCAAAACGCCGATCGGGCCTTCGCTCCTCGAAGTCGTCAAAGCGGAAGCGGCGCAAATGAACGTTTATCCGATCGCGACGCTCGCTCCGTTTCGCTTCGAATGCGCCAATATGGAGCATTGGGGCGTTTACACCGATTTAACCTTCGAACGTTATCTTCCCTTTTACCGTTTCAAAACAAAGGCTTGCGTTGCGACGCGAGCTGAAATCGACGAATGCGTCGCGCAGTTTGACGCGTTGTCGCCAAAAGAGCGCGCCCTTGTGTTGACCGCGATTTATATTGCGGAAACGGCTCCTTCAGTCGAGGCCGATCGACGCGACATCGTGAGACGCTATCCTAAAAAAAGCCGGTTCGTCAGGCCGCATTTTCCGTTTGTCGCTTTGCGGGCGATCGAAATTACCGGACGGCGCGAGCTCGTTTTTTACCCGGCCCAAAGTCGCTCGCCGAGACTCGACGCCAAAACGCGGAACGCTTGGGGGAAGGCGGTAGAACGCGCCCGTTCGAGCAAAGAAATCGCCTTCGACGCGCTTCCGGAAGTCGCCGAAAAGAATCGCGAAGAACTGAAAGCCGCTTGGGAAAAGGACGCGCTCGCTCAACTCGCCGAAGTTAACAACCTCTTTAATCTCGGTATTTCCGAAGCGGAATGGCGAACGCCAATCGACGCTTGGGAGTTTTCGAACGGAACGGCGGAGCAAAAAATCGACGCGTTCCTCGCCGCCGTCGACGCCGCGACGCGAGAGAAACCGGAGTCGCCGGAAGCGCGGCGCGCCGCCGCTTTGCGCGATTTTTATTTCACGACGCAACCGATGGACGGTATGAACAGCTTTATGAAAGAGAGCGCCGCTCCCGCGTCCGCGGAGCCGATAACGTTGGCGCAAGTCGCCGATTTTCTTTTTGACGACAAAAACGAAGCGTCGCGCCGGTAATCTAGCGGCGCAAGCGCCCGAGAAAATTTTTGTGCTTAGAAAACGCAAGACGCAACATAAAACGACTTATTGCGTCGTCTTGCTCGGTTTTCTTATTTACGTTAACGTCGTTCGTCGCCGTCGTCTCTTTGATTTCGGCGCGCGACGAAACGCCGCGAACCTTTTAAATTCCAACGTTTAAAGTTGAACCGCGCCGCTTTTTTCGTCCTTTTGCGACTACCTTGACCAAGCGAGCGAAGCGACGATTTTGGCGCGCGAGGTTTTTCGCGAACTCGCGCTCCGAGGTTGGCGGGTTCGCGTCCTTTGCGGTTCCTTTTGTCGACGCAACCGCCGACGAAAATTCGTTTTACGCGACGTTGAAGCGGCGTAACATCGCGCCGACCGTCGAACGCAAACGCGCCGTTCTCGCCGGGTAAAGCGTCGATTTTCGCCTCGTTCGCTTCCTCGACAACGGAATCGAAGCGATCGTCTTTTTACCGGACGACGCCGCGTCGCGAGTTTTGCCGCGCGGCGCTTTGTCGCGACCTTCCGGCGAACTCCTTCTTAAACCTTTGCTTGACGAATGTTAAACGAGCAAGTCGAACGTTTACTTGACTTACGGCGGCTGTTGGGCGGCGCTTCAGACGGTCAAAATCGCGAAAAAGTTCGGCGCCGCGAACGTCTTTTATCTCTGCAATTTCGCGTACAATCGCCGCGACCTCTTCGCCGAGTTCGACCGTATCGTCGTTCCGTCCGATTTCGCAAAGTCGTTTTACCGCCAAAAACTCGACGTCGCAACCGACGTTATTCCGCCGCTTATCGACGATTCGAAGTTCCGCGTCGCCGACAATTCGCGCCGTTTTTTAACGTTCGTCAACCCGTCGCCGGAAAAGGGCCGCTATTTCTTCGTCGGAATCCCCCGCGAACTCGAGCTACGTTTCCCGGAAATCCCAATTCTTGTTGTCGAAAGTCGTCGGAAGCGCGAACCCTTGCGAATCTTTACGCGCTACAACAAGTCGACGACCTGCGCGAATTTTACCGTCAAACGCGAATTTTGTTGGCGCCGTCCCTTTGGAACGAGTCGTTTGGGCGCGTCGCGGTCGAGGCGGGACTCAACGGAATCCCGGTCGTTTGTTCGAATCGCGGCGCGCTTCCGGAAGTCGTCGAAGGCTGGGGAATTACGCTCGACGTTCCCCCACGTTATACGCCGTCAACGCGAACGATTCCGACGCCGGACGAAGTCGCGCCTTGGGGCGACGCTGTCGCAACGCTTTGGAACGACGATGTTTACGCGCAAGAGAACGCCCGAGTCGCAAGGGAACGCGTCGAACGTTATTCGTTTCAAAACGTCGCTCAACAAACGGTCGCATTCTTTAACGACGTCGTGTCGCGCTGACGTTAGATTAGGCGCGTTGCGCCGCGCTGTCGCGTCGCGCCGAATTTCTTTCCCGCGTCGTCGACGTAGAGTCGCGTCTTTCCGGCAGGACGCCGGGCGCCAAGTTCTATAACGGCGCAGTTTGCGACGTCGTTTAAATTTTAGGGCTTTTTTGGGGGGAATTTTCAAGAAAAACTTGACGCCGTGGTTTCGTTGTGTTATAGTGTATAGTAACCGAAGGTTTAACAGTTAACCGCTTTTTGGGGGGAATTTCACTTGCGTTCCGTTTGTTAAATATTGACGCGGCGAACTCGAGACTGCCGCCGCCCGGCAAATACGAGTTTTTGCTACCGTCGTTAAAGCGTTTGACGCGGAATGTCCCGAGGCGTTCGATAAAATAACCGTTCGCTTGGCGATCGAGCCCGAGGAAGGGGAAAGCGACCAAGCGAGCGAGGAGGCAAACGCGGGGAAAAACGAGGACGTCGCGTCGCCGGACTTGGCGGAGAAAACGGCGCCGAACAAGCCGAATAATTTTTCTTAACTTGTTAATTAAAGCGAAATCGTTAAAAGCGAAAGGAAGTAACAAATGCGCGTTAAACTTTTTTTCCTTTTTGTTGTCGGCCTTTTAGCGGCAACCGCAACCTCTTTCGCCGAAACGCCTTCCGACAACTTGGGGAGTCGCGTCGCAAGCATTGAAGCGCGTTGCGACGACGCGCGACCGGAGGTTCGAAGAACGTTTAACGTTTATCCCGCCGACGAAGTTTATTTCGGCGACAGGATCTATGTTCTTTGCAATGAAGAAAATTGTTCGGAAACAATAATTAACGACTGGCGGGTCTATTCTTCCGAAAACGACGCCGTCGTTGTTGCAAGCGAAGCGATCGCAACAAGTGGCGAAATTGTTCCCGAAACGGGAACCTCCGTTTGGATCGATTTTGCCCCCCAATTTCAAGATATTCTTCCCGGCAAAAAAATTACGCGAACCGATCGCGTTATCGAGCTTGCTCCGCTCGACGATTGGAATCGTCCGTTTTGGAAAGACCTTCGCGAAAAATTGCGTCAAGCTCCCGAGGGCGTCTTGTGCAAGATCAGCTTTAAGAACGTTTATCGAGACAAAAACGGAACTCGTCAAGCTGAAACGGTCGCGTTCGACGTCGTCGTTAAACCGCGTCCCGACGGCGAAATGGAATTGCTGCAACAATGGTTCGACGCGACGCCGCCGGAACTCTTTCCTATCGTTCAAGGCGACCGTAAAATCCCGCGCAACGACGTTTTTATAAAATCGAGCGGTAAAAGCGATATTCAAATTGGCGGCAAGTCTTACAGCCCTTGGCTTTTCGTCGAGATCGGCAACCGCAAACCGTCCGACCCGAATAATCCGACCGACGTCGAGGGATGGCGCGAGTTGGAAGCGAAATTCGCGCCGTCGACGTTGCGCGACGAGATTACGGCAACACGTTTGCAACTCGAATATTACGACGCCAAGGACGATAAAGCGGCAAACGCCGCCATTCAAGCGGGAATCGACTGGTTGTCGCAACTTCCGGAACCGCAACGTCGCGTGGCGACGGGGGCGTTTCGGAATAGCGAATTACAATTAACGCCGCTCGGAGCGAAAAACGTAGCGCTTAACAAAGCGTTAGATTCCGCTTTCTCGACGAAAACGCCGACTTTTAACTTTAACGACTTGAAGTAATTGCTTGCGCCGACGAATAACGCCGGAAGCAGCCGTGAAAGACGGTTTCAACGGCGACCGACAAAAAAAGCGGAAACGACCGAAAACGTCGCTTCCGCTTTTTCGTTTCTTGTTCCGCGCTCGCCGACTTGAAACGTTAAACGCTTGTTCGTCGGCGAGTTAAGGAACGACGCGAACGGCTCTCGCCTCCGCTTCGCTCGCGTTAGGCGGCGAAGAAGATGATCAGGAGTTGCGCCGTCATAATGCGCAGGAACATCGTCAACGGATAAACCGTCGAGTAACCGATCGACGGACGGTCGTTGCCGACCGCGTTCGACGAGTACGCCAGCGCCGGCGGGTCCGTCATCGAACCGGACATCACGCCCATCAGCGTGAAGTAGTCGACTTTAAAGACTTTATACGCCAACGGGCCGACGATCATCAACGGCAAAACGGTGATAATGACGCCGAGACCGACCCAAACCAAACCGCCGTTCATAATCGAGTCGACGAACGTTTCGCCCGCTTTCAAACCGACGCACGCCAAGAACATACAGATGCCGAACTCGCGCATCAGAGCGTTCGCGCTCGGGGAAATGCGGGTCGGGAAATGGATTTTTTCGCCGAACGCGCCCATCAGAATCGCGACGACCAACGGGCCGCCCGCCAAACCGAGTTTGAGCGGAACCGAAAGACCCGGAACGTAAATCGGGAAACTCCCGACGATCATCCCCAAGCAGATACCGACAAAAATTTCGATGACCGGCGGGTGATGTCCGGCTTCCTTCTTCGCGCCGTCCGTTTTCGCTTCCGACTTCGCCGCCGCTTGCTCGGCGCGGAGTTTTTCGTTTTCTTTGTCGATATTGACGCCGAAAATGACGCGAACCGCGATAATCGAGAAGATGATCCCGATGACGCCGAGCGGATACGCCGTCGCGTAAGCCGTCGCGAGGAGACTGCCGTCGCCGCCGAGTTCGCCGTAAACCGTCGTCGCCGCGCCAAGCCCCGGGGTGTTCGTAACCGCGCCGGAGAGAATCCCGACGACCGTGCCGATGTTAATGCCGGTAACGAGGTGAATAACCGCCGCCGTCGCGACGCCGCCGAAGACGATGCAGACCGCGAGGAAATTCAACTTAAGGCCGCCCTTGGCGAACGCCGAGAAAAAGTTCGGGCCCGCCGCCAAACCGACCGCGTACACGAAGAGAATCAAACCGAACTCTTGAACGAAATAAAGAACGTCCGGGTCGAAGAAGTGCTTCACGCTCTTCGGCGCGGCGTCGCCGTGATACGCTTCCACATACGCTTGGCGATCTTTCGCTTTGCTCGTGCGGTCGAAACGAACGGTGAGCGTTTTCGATTTGGCTTCTTCCTTCGCGTCGGCGGTCGCTTCCGCGTTTTCGGCGGTTTCGCCGTCGGCGGCGACCGTTTCCGTCGCCGCTTCGGCGTTTTCGGTTTCGGCGGGAGCCGGAGCGGTTTCCGCTTGCGCGGCGACCGGAATTTCGACCTTAAATTCTTCGTAGAGCTTGTCTTGGAACTTCATGCCGAAGTGGCTGACCGCGATCCCGACGAGCAAAACGAACGTCGCGCCGAGCGAAACGCCGCAAATCTTGAAGCGTCCGAGCCACATCCCGGCCGCGATAACGAAAGCGAGAACCGCCATCATATGCGCGAAACTGCTTCCGATCAAAACTTCAACTAACCAATCCATTTTTGCTTTTTTCTTAAAATGTTTAACGACAAAGGTTTACATTGTTTTGAAACGACGCGTAAAAAAACGCCCCGAGCGAACGCGCTTCTTGCGAGCGGCCGCGCCGGAGCGTCGCGTTCCTAAACGACGCGTCGCGGCGCGATGCGTCGTCGTTCGTTAACACGTCGAAAACCGCCGCCCAAACCCGACGTAAGTCGCGCGGTCGACGACGGTTCGAGACGGTTTAACGCTTAGTCTTTGATCTTCGCGAGGAGGAATTCGCGGTTCAAGCGGGCGATGTGCGCGATCGAAATGCCTTTCGGGCATTCGGCTTCGCAGGCTTGCGTGTTCGTGCAGGAACCGAAACCGAGTTCGTCCATCTTCGCGACCATCGCTTTCGCGCGGCGGGCGCCTTCGACTTTCCCTTGCGGGAGCTTCGCGAGGGCGGAAACGCGGGCGGCGACGAAGAGCATCGCGGAACCGTTTTTGCACGTCGCGACGCAGGCGCCGCAACCGATGCACGCCGACGCGTCCATCGATTCGTCCGCGTCGATCTTGCTGATCGGCAGGTTGTTCGCGTCCGGAACGATACCGTTGCAGGAGATAAAACCGCCGGCTTGGAGGATTTGGTCGAACGCGTTGCGGTTGACGACCAAGTCTTTAACGACCGGGAAACCGACCGAGCGCCACGGTTCGATCGTGATCGTGTCGCCGTCCTTGAACTTGCGCATATGGAGCTGGCAGGTGGTGATCCCGTCGTCCGGGCCGTGCGCGTGGCCGTTGATGTAAAGCGAGCACATGCCGCAGATACCTTCGCGGCAGTCGTGGTCGAACGCGACCGGCTCTTTGCCTTCGCGGATGAGTTGGTCGTTCAAAATGTCCAACATTTCGAGGAACGAGGTATCCGGCGAAATGTTGTCGACGCGGTAGGTTTCGAAACGCCCCTTGGCTTTCGCGTTCTTTTGACGCCAAATTTGCAGTTTGAATTTCATTGTTACGTCTTTATATTAGGCAACGGGAAACGGAGAGCGAAGCGCGAACGCCCGCTCGCCGCCCCTAATTGATTGTTTGTTAGTCTTTGTAGTTGCGCGTCGCAAGTTTGACCGTTTCGTAAACCAACGGTTCTTCGTGGCGAACCGGGTCTTGCTTTTCGCCTTTGTATTCCCAAGCGGCGACGTGCATAAAGTTTTCGTCGTCGCGTTTGGTTTCGCCGCCTTCCGATTGGCTTTCTTCGCGGAAGTGGCCGCCGCAGGATTCTTTGCGGTTGAGCGCGTCGAGCGCGATCAGCTTGCCGACTTCCATAAAGTCGATAAGGCGGAGCGCTTTTTCGAGTTCTTGGTTGAACTCTTCGTTCGTGCCCGGAACGAGGACGTCGTTCCAGAATTCCTTGCGAAGCGCTTCGATTTCTTGGAGGGCTTCTTTCAGGCCGGCTTCGTTGCGCGCCATCCCGACTTTGTTCCACATAATCTTGTAGAGTTTCTTGTGGAGCGCGTCGACCGGTTGCTTACCCTTGATTTTGAAGAGCTTGGCGATCTTTTCTTTGACGGCTTTTTCGGCGGCGACGAATTCCGGCGCGTTGACGTCGGTTTTCGGCGTTTGAATTTCCTTCGAGAGGTATTGGCCGATCGTGTACGGAAGGACGTAGTAACCGTCGGCGAGACCTTGCATCAAGGCCGAGGCGCCCAAGCGGTTGCCGCCGTGGTCGCTGAAGTTCGCTTCGCCGATCGCGTACAGACCCGGGATCGTCGTCATCAGTTCGTAGTCGACCCAAATACCGCCCATCGTGTAGTGGATAGCCGGGTAGATTTGCATCGGTTCTTCATACGGGTTGACGTCGGTAATCTTTTCGTACATTTGGAAAAGGTTGCCGTAACGTTCTTCGATGACTTTTTTGCCGAGGCGTTCGATCGCGGTCGAGAAGTCGAGGAAGACGGCGAGACCGGTTTCGTTGACGCCGAAACCCGCGTCGCAACGTTCTTTAGCGGCGCGCGAAGCGACGTCGCGAGGAACGAGGTTGCCGAACGCCGGATAGCGACGTTCGAGGTAGTAGTCGCGGTCTTCTTCGGCGATTTGCGACGGTTTGATTTGCTTTTTGCGGAGTTTTTCGACGTCTTCGAGCTTTTTCGGAACCCAAATGCGCCCGTCGTTGCGGAGCGATTCGGACATCAGGGTCAGCTTCGATTGTTGGTCGCCGTGAACCGGGATGCACGTCGGGTGAATTTGGACGTAGCACGGGTTGGCGAAGAACGCGCCCTTCTTGTAGCATTGAATCGCGGCGGAAACGTTGCTGTTCATCGCGTTCGTCGACAGGAAGTAAGCGTTGCCGTAGCCGCCGGTCGCGAGGACGACCGCGTGCGCGCCGTGGCGTTCGATTTCGCCGGTTTCGAGGTTGCGAACGATGATCCCCTTCGCTTTGCCGTCGATGACGACGAGGTCGAGCATTTCGCGACGGTTGTACGACTTCACCGTGCCGGCCGCGATTTGGCGGTTCAGCGAGGCGTAGGCGCCGAGAAGGAGTTGTTGCCCGGTTTGGCCGCGAGCGTAGAAAGTACGGGAGACTTGCGCGCCGCCGAAGGAGCGGTTGTCGAGGAGCCCGCCGTAGTCGCGAGCGAACGGAACGCCTTGCGCGACGCACTTGTCGATGATCGCGGAGCTGACTTCGGCCAAGCGGTAAACGTTGGCTTCGCGAGCGCGGAAGTCGCCGCCTTTGATCGTGTCGTAGAACAAACGATAAACGGAGTCGTTGTCGTTTTGGTAGTTCTTCGCGGCGTTGATACCGCCTTGCGCGGCGATGGAGTGAGCGCGGCGCGGGCTGTCGGAGATGCAGAACACCTTGACGTTGAAGCCCAATTCGCCGAGCGTCGCGGCGGCGGAAGCTCCGCCGAGGCCGGTGCCGACGACGATGATTTCCAATTTGCGTTTGTTCGCCGGGCTGACGACTTTAGCTTCGGCCTTGAAACGCGTCCATTTTTCGGCCAAGGGACCGGCCGGGATTTTCGACTGCAATCTGGTTTCGGACATATCTTTATCTTTTTAATTGCGATGTATGCGAACGACGAACGCGAGCGAAACTCGGCTTCGTCGTTTGAATTCGGAAAGGGGAAAACGTCGCGTTAAACGGCGACGCGACCGCGTCGAGCGCGCCGTCTTATTCGGCGGTCGCTTCTTCGGCGTCGGTCGTCGCTTCCGCTTCTTCGGCGGTCGCTTCTTCGACGTCGGCGGCTTCTTCGGTCGCGACGCAGGCCGGAGCTTCTTCGCAACCGACCGCCCACTTGTCGCCGTAGCAACCGGTCAAAACGCAAACCGGGATCGCGGCGTAGGCCAAGAAAATAACGACGGCGTAAATCTTGGCGAGGTATTGCAAACGCGGCAGCCATTTCGAGTTGTTAAGGCCGAGCGATTGGAACGCGCTCCAGAAACCGTGCGAAACGTGGTAGAAGATCGCGACGAACCAAGCGATGTAAAGGACGCACCAAACCGGGTTTTTGAACAAGTCGATAATCAGTTGACGCGGGTTTTCGGCGCCGTGTTTGCCGAGAAGTTCCGGAAGTTGCATCTTCGACCAGAAGTGGAAGAAGTGGATCGCGAGGAGCCCGAGAACGATAACGCCGAGGGCGAGCATATTCTTCGAGGCCCAAGACGAGGCTTTCGTTTGAGTCGGGACGCGATAACGCATCGCGCTCGGACGGCAGTTCCAGTTTTGGAATTCAATGCGCAACGACACAAGGATGTGGATAATGAAACCGAGGGCCAAAACAGGCACGAACGGCAACACGAAACCGGAACCCATAAAAGCGCAGGCTTGGTTGTACAGGGTTTCGGAAAACAGCGCCGTCAAGTTGATGGCGGCGTGCAGCGCGAGGAAAACAAGCAAGAACAAGCCGCTGAGGCTCATTATCACTTTTTTACCGATCGACGAAGAAAGAAAGGCTAACATCGTTGTTTTTTCCAGGATTCGGGCGGTTAAGTTTGAGGGATATTAAAAAGGACTCTTTTTAGAATCCCCTTACGTTGTCGGAGTAATCGGCGCGTTGGACGTTTGACTTAAACGCGTCGAGGATGGAAATCGGAGACGGCGCAAACAATCGCTTCAAAACGACGGCGACGCCGCGCAAGAGCGCGGAAAATCGCGACGCAAGCAACCGGCGTCGCGCCGTAGAACCGAGAGGTCGGCGTCGGCCGATTTTGTCGATAACTTTTTATCGATAGTCGACGTTGTATTATCGATTGTCTTTATTAAAATGGTAAAAAAAATATTGTCAAGTTGGGAAAGGTGGATATTATCGAATATTGAGGAAGAATTTTGGAAATTTTGACCGGAAATGCGGGGAGCAAAGGAAGGCTTGTCTAACTCTTGCGTTGCGGACGATTAGCGAACCGTCGCGGGAAACGCTTTGAGATTGAAGACCGCAGGCGGAACTTTGGCGGACGATTTCGCGCTATATATTAATAATGACAAAGTTGTCTTTCTAAAATATTGTTTAGAGGAAACGACGCGACAAAAATATCGCGAGCCAACGGAGGCGTCGGCTCGCGTTTGGGGGTTTCGCGAATTTTAAGCGTTTCAAACAAAGCGAAAAAGAGCACGAAAAAGGTGAAATTTCGCTGCTGGAAAGACGCGGCAAACGATAAAACGACCGAAAAGAAGGATGAAGAACGTGAAAATATAAAGAAAAAAGAAAATTTTGAAGGGAAGTTTAAACGCTGGAATTAAATGAGTTGAAGCATTTGAGATATGCGAAGAAGTCGGCTGGGAAAAAGAAATTTTGGAAATTTTAGAAAAAGTCGCTTGACGGTTTGGGAATCCGCGGTATATTTATGCGTGTTAAGAGCAAAGGAGACGACGAAACGCCAACTGTTTCGAAGTTGAAAAAATAAAAATAAGTCTCTTGACAAATTACGGGAATATGCTAAGATGTTACCCCGTAAACGATATTTGACAATCAGGTAAAGATGTTCATACAGTGTGAGCTTTATCTCTACGAGATAAAGAACCGTTAGAATCGAAAGATTTTAACCTTTGAAGCCAATATAAATTGCGATTCATTTTTAATTGCGGACTTCTCTGACCGGAAGTTCGCCCACGATCGAACGAAAACTTCTTTGAATCCTTGATTCAAACAAGTCGAGTATAAAAAGAATTGAAGGGTTTGATCCTGGCTCAGAATGAACGT